>DASZYB010000071.1:0-62976 GCA_035545575.1 Opitutaceae bacterium
GGCACGGGCGTCTCGCCTGTGTTCCGGCCATCACGCGCGCGACGCCCGTGCCACGCCGCCACGATCACACCACCTACAACTCCGCGCGCGCCGCCGCTTCGATTCGCGCGAGTCCGTCGTTCACCATCGCGTCGCTCGGTCCTTCGACCAGCAGTCGCAGTTTTGCTTCCGTGCCGGACCAGCGCACGAGCACGCGACCGCGTTCGCCGAGCTCGCGCTCGAGTTGCCGGATCGCCGCCGACAGCCCGGGCAGCGCGTCGAGCGGTTTCTTCTCGCGCACTTTCAGCGCGACGCTGCGCTGCGGAAATTTCCGCAGCCGCCGGCGCAGCTCCGACAACGGCTGCCCCGTCGCGAGCATCACCTCGAGCACTTTCAGCGCCGCGACGAGCCCATCGCCCGTCGGCGAAATTTCCGCGCAGATGATGTGGCCCGACGACTCGCCGCCGAGCATCGCGCCTTCCGCGCGCATCCGCTCGATCACGTAGCGGTCGCCGACCGCGGTCCGCAGCACGCGTCCGCCCGCCGCGGCGATCGCCGCATCGACCCCGAGGTTGCTCTGCACCGTGACGACGAGCGTGTTTTTCGCGAGCGACCGGTGCTGCAGCGCGTGCGTCGCGAGAATCGTCAACAACTCGTCGCCATCGAGCACGTCGCCGCGCTCGTCGCACAACACGCAGCGGTCGCCGTCGCCGTCGTGCGCGAGGCCGAGCCGCGCGTTTTCCTTCCGCACGCGCGCCACGAGTTGCTCCGGATGTTCGCTGCCGACGCCGGCGTTGATGTTGCGCCCGTCCGGCACATCGCCGATGCCGGGGACTTCGGCCCCGAGCGCCCGCAGCACGCGCGGCGTCGTCTCGCACGTCGCGCCGTTTGCGGTATCGACGACGATCTTCCAGCCACGCAGCGAGCCCGCGGGCAGCAACGCCTGCGTCGCCGCCGTATAGTCCGCGATCGCGTCGAGTTTTTCCAACGGAGTCTCTGCCTTCAGCGTCGTCGCCGGCAGCAACGCCTCGATCTCCGCCTCGTCGTCGTCCGTCAGCTTCACGCCGGCCGGCCCGAAAAATTTGATGCCGTTATCCTCGGCGGGATTGTGCGACGCCGTGATGACGACGCCGAGCGCCGCGCGCTCGCGCACGACCGCGCGCGACACGGCCGGCGTCGGCACCACGCCGAGCGAGATTGCCTCCGCGCCGCCCGCGTTCAATCCGCGCGCAATTGCCGTCTCGAGCGTCGATCCGGAGAACCGCGTGTCGCGCCCGATCAAAACCTTTCCGATTTCCGCTTTCCCGTCTCCGATTTTCCGCAGCCACCGCGCGGCCGCCAACCCGAGCCGTGCGGCAAACGGTTCGTTCATGACCGGGCCGCCATACAGGCCGCGCACGCCGTCCGTGCCGAAAAATTGCCGGCTCATGCGCGATAAAACTCCCGCGTCGCCGCGATTTTCTTTTTCACCGCGCCACCCAACAACAGTTCGCGCGCCGGCGCGAGGCCTTCGCGGACGTTCGCGGTCTTGCCGACGATCCACAGCGCGACGGCGGCATTCAACACGATGGTGTCCGTCAGCCCCTCGGGCGCGCGGCCCGCGAGCAGCGCGTCGACGATCGCGAGATTCGCGGCGAGATCGCCGCCGACGAGATGTTCGAACGGCGACACCGCGAGCCCGAAATCCGTCGCGCGCCAGTCGGCGTCCACGTCGCCGCGCCGCCCGAAGCCGCGCACGCGATTGACGGTCGCGGTCGTGAGTTCGTCGATGCCGCGCTCGCCCGCGATCACGCCGTGCGCCGCGATGCCCGCCTGCGCGCCGAGCGCGTCGAGCGCGCCCGCGAGCTTCGGCACCCACGCCGCCGAAAACGATCCGAGCAGCACGTGCGCCGGCCGGCCGGGATTGATGAGCGGCCCGAGGATGTTGAAAATCGTCCGCTGCCCGCGCGCCGCGAGCATCTTCCGCACGGGCCCGATGTGCTTGAACGTCGGGTGATACGCCGGCGCAAAAAGAAAAATGAAACCGAGCTCGTCGAGCGCGCCGCGGAGTTTTTCCGGCGAGGCGTCGAGATCCACGCCGAGCGCGGCGAGCAGGTCCGCGCTGCCGCATTTCGAGGTGATGCCGCGATTGCCGTGCTTCATCACCGTCACGCCCGCGCTCGCGAGGACGAGCACGACAAGGCTCGAGACATTGAAGCCGCCCGCGTGATCGCCGCCGGTGCCGACGACGTCGATCGCGTGCGTCGCCCAGCGTTCGACGCCGGGATTCAGCGCGCGCGCGCGAAACGCATTCGCAAACGCCGCCACTTCGCCGACCGTCTCGCCTTTCGCCGCGAGCGCGGTGAGAAACGCCGCCTTCGCGTCCTCGGGCACGTCGGTCGCCGCGAGCGCCGCCGCCGCGTGCTCGACCTGCGCCGGCGCCAGCTCGACGCGCGCGGCGAGCTGGGCGGTGAGTTCGGGCAGCGTGGGCGTCGTCGACATGAGTGCCGTAAAGCCCGACCTACCGCGCAGGGGTTTCAATCCGAAAATCGCGCGCGGGTTTGCCGCAAATAAATTTGCGCCGGCCCGCCAAAGCTGAAACCAAGCCCGCGTGCGCATCGTTTTTCTCGTCGTCGGGCTCGGGCTGGCCGCTGCCGGCGCCCGCGCGGAATCCCAGCTCTCCCCCGCCCAGGCGGCGGCGCCCGCGCCCGCCGCGGAGTTGAGCACGGGCGATGCGATCGCACTCGGCGTGATCGAAGGCGTGACGGAGTTTCTGCCCGTGTCCTCGACCGGTCATCTCGTCATCGCGAGCCACGTGCTCGGCCTCGAATCGGAGCGGCCGCTGACCGATCGCAACGGCCAGTTGCTCTGGTATCGGCGCCCGTCGGAAAAACATCCCGACGGCGAACCGCTCACGCTCAAGCTCGCCGCCGACACCTACAACGTCGTGATCCAGTTCGGCGCGATCGCCGCCGTCGCCCTGCTCTATTGGCCGCAACTGCTCGCGATGCTCCGCGGTCTTTTCGGCCGCGATCCCGCCGGACAACGGCTGCTCGTGAATGTGCTGATCGCGTTCGTCCCGGCCGCGGTGGTCGGCTTGCTCGCGCACGACTGGATCGACCGGCACCTCTTCAGCATCGGCGCGGTGATCTTCGCGCAGGTCGCGGGCGCGCTGCTGATGTTTTACGCGGAGGCGTGGCGGCGCGGCCGCGCGGCGGCGAAAGGCGCGGGCGCGGAAAGCGGTGCCGATCTCACGCCGAAATCCGCCGCCGGCATCGGCGCGTGGCAGGTGCTCGCGTTGTGGCCCGGCACCAGTCGCTCGATGACGACGATCGTCGGCGGCTATTTCGCCGGGCTCGAGCCGCGGCGCGCGGCGGAGTTCAGTTTCATCCTCGGTTTCGTCACGCTGTCGGCCGCGACGCTGTTCAAAAGCTACAAGAGCGGCGCGGCGATGATCCAGGTCTTCGGCTGGTCGCACGTGCTGCTCGGCTGCGTCGTCGCGGCGATCACGGCGGCGGTCTGCGTGCGGTTTCTCGTGCGCTGGCTCACGCGCCACGGATTGGGAATCTTCGGCTGGTATCGGATTGCAGTCGCGGTGGCGCTCGGCTGGTATTTTTACCTCTGAAAACGGGCGGCGATTATGACGCTTGACGCGTCCGAACGCCGGCCTTTACTCCGACCCCTTTAACACTTTTGCGGGCGTTTTTTTTGAAACGCACGCACTCCAACACGCTCCTCCCATGGCCAATCCGAAACGCAAGCAGTCCAAACGCCGCAGCGCCAACCGTCGCGCCGCCAACGCCTTCAAGGCGCCCGAGTTCGCCAAGGATCCGACCGATGGCAGCGCGTTTCGTCCCCATCGCGTGAACCCCAAGAACGGCATGTATCGCGGCCGTCAGGTTCTGAACGTCGAGGTTTAAGCCTCGTCCCGGTTTTCGTTTTCCAGCCATCCCCGCGATGGTCAGCACTTCGGGCGCCTCCGGTCGCATCGCAGTCGACGCCATGGGCGGAGATCTCGGTCCCGCCGAGGTCGTTGCCGCCGTCAAGCTGGCGCTGAACCAGTATCAAGCGCTCAACCCGATCACGCTCGTCGGCGACGAGGCGGTGCTCGGGCCGCTGCTCGCCGAGGCCGGCCTCAGCCGCAATGCGCGGCTCTCGATCTTTCACGCGTCGGAAGTCATCACGATGGATGACAAGCCGCTGAACGCGCTGAAGAAAAAGAAGGACTCCTCGATGGTCCGCGCCATCGAGCTCGTGAAAAACGGCGACGCCAGAGTCGTCGTGAGCTGCGGCAACACCGGCGCGCTCATGGCGGGCGGCACGCTCCGGCTGCGGCCGATGGACGGCATCGCGCGTCCCGCGCTCGCGGCGATCTGCCCGCGCCAGGGCGGCCATTTCGTCCTGATCGATGCCGGCGCGAATCCCGACGCGAAGCCCGAGCACCTCGTCCACAACGCGATTCTCGGCAGCCATTATTGCCGGCTCATGCTCGGCATCCGCGCGCCACGCGTCGGCCTGATGACGATCGGCACCGAAGAGGGCAAGGGCAACGCCCTCATCACCGAGACCAACGAGATGCTCCGCCGCGTCGGCGGGCTCATCCACTACAAGGGGCCGATCGAGGGCTTCCACGTTTTCGAGGAGCATGTCGACGTCGTCGTGTGCGACGGCTTCGTCGGCAACATCATGATCAAGAGCTGGGAGTCGCTCGTGAATTTTTTCAAAGCGATGCTCAAGGAGGAGCTCGGCGCGAATCCGCTCCGCGCGACCGGCGCGCTGCTCTCGAAGGGCGCGTTCAATTCCTTCAAGGAACGCGTCAACCCCGAGCGCTACGGCGGCGCGCCGCTCCTCGGGCTCAACGGCCACATTCTCAAAGCCCACGGCTCCTCCAACCGCCGCGCGATCCGCAGTGCGATCCACGCCGCGAGCGAGATGGTGAAGGCCGACATCAACCCGCTCATCGAGGCCGACATCGCCCGCGCCAACGACCTCATCGCCGCGCCGGTGCTCGCGTGAGCGCAGTATGATTCGCGGTTTCCGGTCCGCGCGGCGCTGGTAATGAGCGCGGCGGACGGAAACCGAAAATCGTAAATCCAAAATCGAAAATCTGTAATGCCATCCACGATCATCCTCGGCACCGGCTGCTACGCCCCCGAGCGCATTCTCACCAACGACGAACTGTCGCGCATGGTCGAGACCTCCGATGAGTGGATCCGCACCCGCACCGGCATCCGCGAGCGCCGCATCGCCGGCGTCGACGAACATGCGTCCGACATGGCGGTGCACGCCGCGCGCCGCGCCCTCGAAGACGCGAAGCTCACGCCCGCCGAGATCGACCTGCTCGTCGTCGCCACCATCACGCCCGACCTGCCGATGCCCGCCGTCGCGTGCCTCATCCAGCACAAGCTCGGCGTGCCGACGACCGCGGCGTGTTTCGATCTCAACGCCGCGTGCTCCGGCTTCCTCTACGGCCTCGACACCGCCTGCGCGATGATCGCCTCCGGCCGCTACCGCAAGGCCCTCGTCGTCGGCGTCGAAAAACTTTCCGCCGTCGTCGACTGGCAGGACCGCACGACGTGCGTGCTCTTCGGCGACGGCGCCGGCGCCGCCGTGATCGGCACGAGCGACGAGCCGAATCTCGGCCTCATCGGCACGCGCCTCGGCGCCTACGGCGAAGGCGTCGATCTGCTCTTCATCCCGCGCGGCGGCAGCGACGCGCCGCCGACGATCGACTCCGTCCAGAGCCACGGCCACTGCATCAAGATGAAGGGCAAGGAAGTCTTCAAACTCGCCGTCCGCGCGATGGACGAAGCCGCCCGCGATATTCTGGAACAACACCATTTGCGGGCGGATCAGATTTCCCTCGTCGTCCCGCACCAGGCCAATCTCCGGATCATCGAAGCCATTTCCGAATACCTCGAACTCCCGATGGAGCGCTTCTTCGTCAACGTCGACCGCTACGGCAACACCTCCGCCGCCTCGATCCCGATCGCCCTCGACGAAGCCCGCCGCTCCGGCCGGATCAAGCCGGGCGATCTCACGCTGCTCGTCGCGTTTGGGGCGGGCTTGACCTACGGAAGCGCACTGATTCGCTGGTAACTCCTTTTTTCGATGCGTTTTTCTCCCGCTCGCGCACTCGCCCACATCGCTTTCCTGCTCTCCGCTCTGGGCTTCCTCCCCGCGCTCGCGCGCGCCGACCTCGTGTGGACGAAGCAGACCGGCTGGCGGGTCGAAGGCGGCGCGCTTGCCGGCCTCACCGGCACCGAAGGCCGCAATGCCCTCGAGCAGATGAACAAGGCGCGCGACGCCGAGGAAAACGGCAGCACGCGCTCGGCGATCAAGTCCTACGAGAACATCGGCAAGCGCTATCCGAATTCGATCTACGCGCCCGAAGCGCTGTATCGCGCCGCCCGCCTCCAGGCTTCGCGCCGCGAATACAACAAGGCCTTCGAAGACTACCAGACCGTGCTCGGCCGCTACCCGAACACGAAGCGCTTCAACGAAATTGTCGGCGAGCAATACCGCATCGCCAGCGCGATGCTCGACGGCGCGCGCCGCCGGATGTTCTTCGGCCTCCTCCCCGGCTTCACGCAGCGCGAGAAGGCGATCGAATATTTCGAGGCGATCCTCTCCAACGCGCCCTACAGCGACTACGCTCCGCTCGCGCTCATGAACATCGCGCGCGGCCACCAGAAGCTCGGCAACCCCGAGGAGGCGATGGACGCCCTCGACCGGATGATCAACAATTACCCGCAGAGCGTTCTCGCGCCCGATGCCTACCTCAAGCTCGCGCAGGCCCACGCCTCGCTCGTCGACGGACCGTATTACGATCAGGCCAACACGAAGGAATCGATCACCTACTTCGAGGACTTCATGATCCTCTTCCCCGGCGACACCAACATCACCTCCGCGGAAAAAGGCCTCGACGGCATGAAGAAGATGCTCGCCGAGAGCAAAATGAAGATCGCCGATTTTTATTTCCTGAAACGCGACAACTACAAGGCGGCGCGCGTGTTTTATAACGAAGCGATCACCGCCTATCCCGAGTCCGACGTCGCGAACCGCGCCAAGGCCCGCCTCGCCCAAGTCGAAGCCAAGGCCGCCGGCAAGCCCGTGCCCGCCGACAGCACCGTCCCCGGCGAGCAGCCGAAGAAAAAGCGTTTCTGGATTTTCTAGGCCGCGCGCAGCGCGGCGGAAAAAACCAAACCGTAACCCGGAAAGTCAGCGCCTTGGAGACGAACCTCGCGGCCACGAGTTCTTCTCCGTGTCCTCTGTGTCCGAGTTCTGTGCGCTCTGTGGCAAAAAAATTCTCCGGGATTGTCTTAGACCAACGGTCCGCGTCTCCGATCCGACAGGCTTGATCCTTCGGCCTTCTCCGGTCTCGCTTGTTTTCGTGCGTTCCGTCGTCCGTCTTTTCCTGCTCGCCTGCGCCTCACTGTTGATCGGCGGCGGGTGCGCGCATTACCAGCTCGGCACCGGCGCCGCCGGCAAGCTCGCCTTCCGCACGCTCTACGTCGCGCCCGTCGAAAACCGCACGCTCCTCCCCGAAGCTCGCGCGCTCGTGAGCACGCGCCTGCGCGAAACGTTTGCCCGCGACGGTCGCGTCGCGCTCGCCGACTCGCCCGAAGCCGCCGACGCCACGCTCACCGTCACGCTCGTCGACTATCACCGCGATGTCGCCGCCGTGCGCGAAGGCGACACCGGCCTCGCCCGCAAATTCGAGCTCGTCCTCGTCGCCACCTGCACGCTCCACGACAATCGCGCCAACCGCACGCTCTTCGAGAATCGGCCCGTTCAAGCGACCCGCGAAGCCTTCACCGACAGCGGCCAGCTGCAGGCGGAATACCAGACGCTCCCGCTGCTCGCCGAATCGCTCGCCGACCGCATCGTCCACGCCGCGCTCGACATCTGGTAACCGCACCGCCGTTCATGCATCCGCCGCTGCTCGTCCCGTCCCTGCTCGCCGGCGATCACGCCAATCTCGCCGCGAGCGCGCGCGTCGTCGCCGACCTGAAGTTGCCGTGGCTGCACTGCGACATCATGGACGCGCACTTCGTCCCGAATCTTTCTTTCGGTCCCGAGATACTCGCCGCGCTGCGCCGCGCCGGGATCAAGCTGTTCTTCGACACGCACCTGATGCTCGACGAGCCGCACCGCTACATCGAGCCGTTCGCGAAAGCCGGCGCGAACCTCATCAGCATTCACATCGAGCCGGACTACGATCACGCCGCGACGCTCGCCCGCATCCGCACGCTCGGCTGCCAGTGTGGCATCGTGCTGAATCCCGGCACGCCCGCGCGCGCGATCGAAAACCTGCTCCCGCTCGTCGATCTCGTGCTCGTCATGACCGTGCAACCCGGCTTCGGCGGGCAGAGTTTTCGCCGCGACATGCTGCCGAAAATCGCGCAACTCCGCGACTGGCGCGCGGCGCGTGAATTGAAATTCCGCCTCGAAGTCGACGGCGGCATCGACGTCGCCACCGCCCGCGAGTGCCGCGCCTCCGGCGCCGATACGTTCGTCGCCGGCACGTCGTTCTTCCGCGCGACCGACCAGCCCGCCTTCGCCGAGGCATTCGCGAAGCTGTAGAAGCGCGCGGCGAATTTCGGCGCCGGACGAAATCGACGGACCGCATCCGCTCGATCCGGTGTGGCACGGGCGTCTCGCCCGTGATCCGACCCTTTGACGGGCGAGACGCCTGTGCCACGCGACGAAATTTAAAAATGAACTCTATCCGCCGCGCGCGAGCTCTTCCGCGCGCGCGTAGTTGCGCCGGAAAAATTCCGCGAGCGTCGTCGCGGCACGCACTTCGTCGACCTGGTTCTTCGAACCGAGCGCCCGGTGGATTTCCGTGCGCACCCGGTCGTAGTCCACAAATGAAACATCCTGCAGCGCCGCCAGCGCCCGCGAGCGCGCCGGCTCCGGCGCGGCGTTGATCGCGCGCCAGGCGCGTGCGAGTTCCGCGTGCGTGTCGAGGCACATCACGCGTGTCACGAAAGCGAGATCGCGAAACAGATCGCCCGTCCATTGCGGTCGATACGTCAGCGGTTCGCGTTGCTCGAAGGGCGAATCCTCGGGATCGCTGCGCCACGCCTTCCACTCGTCGTGCGCATAAAAATCCCGCCGCACCGGCATCCGCCGCAGCGCGAACCGTTCCGGCCCGCCCGGCGCGCCGGGCTTGAAATCCCACAGCTTTTGCCCGTCGAGCGACATCGTGAATTCGATGAACGCCTCCGCCACCGCGCGATGCGGCGCGCCGCGGAGCAGCGCGATCGGATCGACCGCGGCCACCGAGCCGCCCGCGGGCGACACGTAGCCGACGCGTTCCGAATGATCGCGCCGCCGCACCGCCTCCTGCTGCTGCCGGCCGTAAAAATCGATGCACAATCCCGCCGCGCAATCGCCCGCCGCCACATCGATCGGCGGCTTCTGCGACGTGTCGGTGAAGTAGCGCGCGTTCGCGCCGACGCGCTGCAGCAGCCGCAATCCGTCGCGCCAGCCTTCGCGCACGGCCCGCGCTTCGACCGTCGCCGCGTCGGCGCCGCTTTCGCGCCCGAGTGCGATGAGGCGCCGCTGCATCTGCTGCTGAATGATGTTTTCGAACGCCTTCGCCACCGAGCCGCTCTTCGTCGGATCCGCCAGCGCCACTTCGCCGACGAGCCGCGGGTCGGCGAGATCCTCCCACTGCGTCGGTTCGCGCTCGATGCCGAGGCGCCGCAGCGAGTCGCGGTTGAAAATAATTCCATACACGCTGAGCACCGTGCCGATCCAGCGATCGTCGCGATCCCGATACTCCTCGCCGCCGAACGACAGCGGCATCGTGTCGTCACCAAACCATTCCGGATGCCGTTTGCGAACATCGCTCGCCACGATCCGCCCCGCCTGCGCCTGCTTGTCCAAATCGTAGGAGCCGCCGCCGAAAAAAAGATCGATGCCGCAGCTCACGTCGGATTCGAGAAACGCCGTCCTCGCCGCGCGCGCCGTCGCCGATGCGTCCGCGCCGAGCCGGCCGGACTGAAACGCCGCCTGCACTTCCGCGCTCCACGGCCGGCCGAGCTGGTGCGTCCAGCGGTTCTGAAACGCCGCCACGTATTCCCCTTCGAGAAACCGCGCGATGTCGCTCGTGCCGCCGATATTCCGCCAGTCGATCGCCACCGTCCGGCCGGTGCGCGCGCGATACCACGCCGTGAACGCCCGCCCGAACTCGTAGCGGATCGCTTCGTTGTGCGGCGTGATGATCACGAGCGTGTCGTCCGCCCGCGCGAGCGCCGCGCGCTGCGGTCGCAACGCAAACGGCACCGCGACGATCGCCACGAGTGCGAAAATGACGACGAAGCGTTTCACGACCTTCTCGGGGAAGAACCGAAAAAAATCATCGCGTGAGCACGACGACGTCCTCGACCGCCGCGCTCGCGAACACCTCGCCGCGCTCCGGCCCCGCGACGAATCGCGGATTCATTTCCAGCACCTTCAGGGTGTGGCCGCCCGCGACGAGTTCGTATTGCGCGAGCTCGCCGAGATAGATCGCCGCACCGATTCGTCCGCGCACGAAATTTTTCTCCGGCGTCTCGCGCGTCAACCGCCAGCATTCCGGCCGCACGGAAACCGTCACCACGTCGCCCGCCTTCGCCGGCGCCGCAGGATCGCCGGGCACGCCTTCGAAGCGGCCGATCGCTGTATCGACCACGGCCGTTCCGCCGCTCGCGCTCACCAGCGTGCCCGCGATGAAATCGGTTTCGCCGATGAAGTTCGCGACCGTGCGGCACGTCGGTCGCCGGTAGACTTCGAGCGGCGTGCCGACTTGCAGCACGCGGCCGCGATCGAGGATCGCCATCCGGTCCGAAATCGAAAGCGCCTCCTTCTGGTCGTGCGTCACGTAGACGGTCGTCAGTTTGAATTCCTTGCACACACGCCGGATTTCCGCGCGCATTTCGAGGCGCAGCTTGGCGTCGAGATTCGACAGCGGCTCGTCGAGCAGGAGGCAGCGCGGCCGGATCACGAGCGCGCGCGCGAGCGCGACGCGTTGCTGCTGGCCGCCCGAAAGCTGATTCGGCCGACGCTCCGCCAGCGCCCCCATGTGCACCGACTCGAGCGCCTCGCCCACGCGCCGCCGGATTTCGTCGCGCGGCACTTTGCGCTCCTCGAGTCCGAACGCCACGTTCTGCGCCACCGTCATGTGCGGCCAGAGCGCGTAGCTCTGAAACATCATTCCCGTGTTCCGCTTGTGCGGCGCGAGCCGCGTCACGTCTTCGTCGCCGAAAAAAATCCGCCCTTCGTCGGGAATATAGAAACCCGCGAGGCTGCGCAGGAGCGTCGTCTTCCCGCAGCCGCTCGGGCCGAGGAGAAAAAACAGCTCGCCGGCCGCGATCTCCAGGTCGAGCTGCTGCAGCGCCGTCACGCTTCCGAATCGTTTCGTCAGTTGCTGGATGCGAATGGAAATCATGCCGCGCGCGAGCGGAGGCTGAGGGAAGATTTCGCGGCGCAGTTAGTCAAAGCGATAACCCGCCGCGTCGGCGCGCCATCATTCCCCGCGCCCGCGCAGAACGGATTGCAACCGCCGCGGCGCTTTGTCTGGCTGCTGCCCCATGCCCGCCGCGAAAAAGCCCGCCCCCACCCACCCCGACATCGAGAGCGTGCTCGTCACCGAGGAGCAGATTCAGCGCCGCGTGAAGGAGCTCGGCCGCGAGCTCAAGGAAGTCTACGGCAACGACGAATTCACCGTCGTCGCCGTGATGAACGGCGCGATCCTCTTCACCGCCGATCTCCTCCGCCAGGTCGACAATCCCACGCGCCTCGACTGCATCCGCATCTCGAGCTACGGCGCGTCCACCGAATCCGTCGGCACGCCGAAACTCGTCCACGGGCTCACGCTCGACATCACCGGCCGGCACGTGCTGATCGTCGACGACATCCTCGACACCGGCAAAACACTCTCGCTGCTCTCCAACATGATTCGCGGCCTGCGCCCCGCGAGCCTGCGCGTCTGCGTGCTGCTCGACAAAAAATCGCGCCGGCAGGTCGCGTTCGAGGCCGACTTCGTCGGCTTCCGCATTCCCGACAAATTCGTCGTCGGCTACGGCCTCGATTTCGCCGAGCGCTACCGCAACCTCACGAGCATCGGCGTGCTCAAGCCCGAGCGTTACAAAGCGTCCGTCTGAACGCGCGCCGCTCTCGCCGTGCGCGCAGATTTTACGGCGCGGTCACGAAGCGCGGCTCGATGTCGACCGGCACGTCGCCGAGTCCGTCGAGGACGCGTTTCACCTCGGGCCGGATCACGACCATGCGCGTGAGCAGCGCCTTCGCCGCCGCGTAGTCGCCGGTCGCCTGGATCGTCATGATCTCGTGCGCGAGACTGGAGACGGCATCCCTCACTTTGGCGAAGTCGATGCCGAAGGTCCCGTCTGGCCGAGCGATCGCGCCGCCGTGGTCGAGCAGCCAGTTCACCTGCAGCGCCATGCCTTTCGCATGCGACTCGGTCAGCCCGAAGCGCAGCGTGCGGAAAGTCGACGCGAGAAACGTCACGTAGATCGCGCGCTCCTGCCCGCGATCGAGGCCGCCGTGGTCGATGAGATATTGCAGCGCCCACAGGCTGGAGATGTCGGCCTTCGCTTCCTCCAACTGCCCGTTCAGCTCGCGCAATTCCTGTCGCACCGTCGTCTCACGCCCGCCGACGCGGATCGTCTGCGGTCCGAGCCCGTGCATCAACTCGTGCATCAGGATTTGGGTGAAAAACGGCTCGAACGCCACGAGCCCGCGATCCTCCGGCGCCAGCGCGCGCGCCGCGATCGGCACCAGCACGCGATCGAATTTCGCCTGCTGCACGTTGCGCAACATGACGCGCTTCGAGCCCTTCGCCGCGACGACGCGCTCGTCGTTCGGCAGGTTGAACGCCGCCGTCTGCACGCCGTGGTTGCCGTCGCCCGACGCGAACGCGAGATTCACCACGCGGATCGGCGCGAGCCCGCCGAGCTTCGCGCGCCGATATTGCGGATCGATCGGCAGATGATCCTCGAGCTCCTGCAGTCGCCCGCCAAAACGCGCGAGCTTCGCCGTCTCGTCCTGGTCGGTCACCCCGATGAACGCCTCGAAGGCCGCCTTGTAGTTGAACCAGTTGTCCGCGTAGACCTCGTAGGGCCCGATCGTCGGCTCGATCGTCGCGTCGAGTTCCATCCACGCGAGATCGCTCTCGTAATAATCGTTCGTGAGAAAAGCCGTCGCGCGTTTTTCGAGATACGCCTTGAGCGTCGGCTGCATCGTCGCCGCCGCGGCCTCGCGCAACAGCCGCGCCGCTTCCGCCAGCTCGCCTTGATACTCGACGCTGTAAGGCACGACGCCGAACGCCCCCGCCGGCGCGCGCCGGATCGTCGTGAAAAAACTCGTCGCGCCCGCGTGCTGCTCCGGATTCAGCGACTTGAACCACGCGTCCATCTGCTCGCGCGTCGCGCCCGCCGGGTAGAAATTGCCCGCTGGCGGCTTCGGCGCCACGCCCGGCATGAACGGCGCGTTGTCGTCCAACGCGGACCACGGGCCCGCGTTCAGCCGAAAATAATGCAGCCGCGCGCGGCCGAGCGGAGAGTCGTCGCGGATCAATTCCGCGAGCACCACCGGCGCGATCGCCGACTCCTGCCGCAGGAAGATCGCGTCCATGATTTTCGCCGCGTCGATCATGCGCGCGAGGGCCACGCGCTCGTTCGCCGGCAGGCGCGAGACGTCGACGCCGATGTCGACCGGCGCGAAGCGCGCGGTCATCCGCTCGAGCTGCGCCGCGTCGGGCAACGTCGGCTCGGCGCCACGCGCCGCTGCGAACGCGAATAGTGAAACGACCGCGAGAACCGAACCGGTAAATTTCATGCGCGCGTCAATCGCGCCCGCACCGCCGCATGTCAACTGTTCGAATTGCACCGATCGCAGAGCGCGGTCGCCGAGCCCCGCCGCTCCGCATTGCTCGCCCGCATTGCACGAACACTTGTCGCCGGCACCGCAATGGATCATCGACAGGCATGCGTCTGTTCTTGCCCCTCCTCGCAATCGCCTGTGGAACCAGCGCCGTGGCCGCGCAAAGCCCCTCTCCGCTCGCCGTCTCTCATCTGACGTGCGAAGGCCTCGTCGATCCGCCGCTGCTCGACACGCCCGCGCCGCGGTTTTCCTGGCGGCTCGAATCCTCCGCCCGCGGCGCGCGCCAGACGGCGTTTCAAGTGCGCGTGATCGAGCTCGCGCCCGACGATCAGCCCGCCGCCAACGGCACGATCGAAACGCCGCGCATCGCCTCCGACCAGTCGCAATGGTTCGCCGTGCCCGGCTTCACTGCGAAACCGCGCGCGTGTTACCAGTGGCAGGTGCGCGTGTGGGACGAACGCGAGCACGACAGCGGCTGGAGCGCGCCGGCGAAATTTGCCACCGGCCTGCTCGGCACGCCGTGGCCCGCGAACGCCGCGTGGCTCGGCGATGGCCGCGCGACGCCGCAGAGCGAAGCGCCGCCCGCGCGTTATTTCCGCGGCGAGTTCGAGCTTCCCGCCAAGCCGGCGCGCGCGCGCCTTTATCTGTCCGCCTTCGGCGCGGTCGAGCCGTGGCTCAACGGCCGCAAAGTCGGCGACGATTATTTTCTCCCCGGCTGGCCCGACTATCGCCGCCGCACGTTCTACGTCGCCTACGACGTCACGGATCGCGTGCAGCCCGGCCGCAACGCGCTCGGCTTCATTCTCGCGGAAGGCTGGTTCAGCAGCACGCTGCTGCGCGGCACGCAATTCGGCGCCGAGCCGCTCGCGTCCGCGTTTCTCGAGCTCACCGACGCCGCCGGAAAAGTGACGACCGTCGCGACCAGCAAAACGTGGCAGTGGGCCGAAGGCCCGATCGCTGCGCAGGCGATTTACTACGGCGAGACCTTCGACGCGCGGCGCGACGATCCAAACTGGTGCGCGCCGGCGAGCGACGCCGCGATCAACTCAACCAACAACACCGCGGCGTGGACGTGGCATCCGGTTCAAGTGCAAGGCGGTTCCTCGGCGATTCCCTCGATCACCGCGCATTTCTCGCCGCCGGTCCGGCGCATCGAGGAACTGAAACCCGTCTCGCGCCGCGAAGTGCGGCCCGGCGTTTTCCTCTACGATCTCGGGCAGAACATGGTCGGCTGGGCCCGACTGAAAGTCCGTGCCGACGCCGGCCAGGAAATCACGCTGCGCTTCGCCGAGATGCTCGAGGCCGACGGCTCCATCCACACGCGCAATCTTCGCACCGCACACGCGACGGCGACCTACGTCGCGCGCGGCGGCGACACCGAAACGTGGGAGCCGCGCTTCACGTTTTTCGGTTTCCGTTACGTCGAGCTCAGCGGACTCGCGGCGCCGACGGACGACGCGATCACGGGCATCGTCGTGCACTCCGACCTGCCGCGGATCGGTTTCTTCGAGTGCTCGAATCCGCTCCTGAACAAACTCTACGCGAACACGCTCTGGGGTCAGAAGGGAAATTTTCTCGAAGTGCCGACCGACTGCCCGCAACGCGACGAGCGCCTCGGCTGGACCGGCGACGCGCAGGTGTTCTGCCATACCGCGAACTACAATTTCGCGAGCGGTTCGTTTTATCGCCAGTGGCTCGAGTCGCTGCGCGACGGTTATCGCGACGAGCCGAATGGCTTGAAAGGTTTTCCCGACGTCGCGCCCGACATCGGCCTCCGCTACGGCAGCGCCGGTTGGGGCGACGCCGCCGTGATCATCCCTTACGTCACGTGGCTGCACACCGGCGACCGGCGCCTGCTCGAGGAAAATTTCGACGCGATGCAGCAATGGGTCGATGCGCAGGCGCGCGACTGGCCGGATGGGATTCGCCGCAGCGTGAAAAGCTACGGCGACTGGCTCGCGCCCGGCTTCAAGCCGGCCGAGGCGCCCACGCCTTACACGCTGATCGCCACCGCCTACTTCGCGCACGTCGCGGATATCGCGGGCCGCGTCGCTACTCAGATCGGCCGCACTTCGTCCGCCGAACGCGATCGCGCACTCTTCGAAAAAATCCGCAGCGCCTTCCAGCGCGAATACGTCCACGACGACGCCACGATCGAGAGCGACGAGCAGACCGCCTACCTTCTCGCGCTCGGCTTCGACCTCACGCCCGCCCCGCAGCGGCCCGCGATGGTCGCGCACCTCGTGCGCACGTTCGCCGCGAAGAACGACCACCTCGCGACCGGTTTCCTCGGCACGCCGCTCGTGACGCCCGTCCTCGCCGACACCGGCCACGCTGATCTCGCCTACCGCGTGCTCGAGCAGGAGACGTATCCGGGCTGGCTGTTCAGCGTGAAGAACGGCGCCACCACCGTCTGGGAACGCTGGGATAGCTGGACGCCCGAGCAGGGCTTCCATCCCGAAGGCATGAACTCCTTCAACCACTACGCCTACGGCTCCGTCGTCGGCTGGCTCTACGACACGATCGCCGGCCTGAAACCCGACGCGAGCGCGCCCGGCTGGAAATTTTTCCACGTCGCGCCGACCCCCGGCGGCGGACTCACCTTCGCGAAGGCGAGCGTCGAGACGCCCTTCGGCCTCGCCGTCAGCGATTGGAAGATCGTCGCCGGCCGCTTCGAGCTCGCCGCCACAATCCCGCCCAATACCACGGCCGAGATCAGCCTACCCGCGCAAGCCGCGCGCGACATCAGCGAAAACGGCCACCCGCTTTCCGCGCTGCGCGACGCGACCAAGGTAAAGTCGGCCAACGGCCGCGTGCAGTTCGTGGTCCCGGCCGGCACCTACAAATTCTCCACCCCTGCGCCGAAGTAATCGCGCCGCCACGCACTTTCTCTCGCCGCGACGGTGGCCGCCTCGCGACTCGCGGCACTGCGGAGTTGCGCGGCTTGGGCGGGTTTGTTGACGTGATCGCGTCCGATTTTTGTCGCGCATGTCCCCCACCTCCCGCCCACCCACGGTGATCACGCTCTCGCGCGACGAGATGCGTTCGCGCGCGCTCGCGTTTGCGAAGCGCTGGGCCGGGCCGCAGCGCGAAGAGGCCGAGGCGAAAACTTTCCTCGACGAATTTTTCTCCGTCTTCGGCCGCGACCGCCACGCCGTCGACGCCCGCTTCGAGCACCGCGTCGAGCGCGAAGCCCGCGGCGAGGGCCGCATCGACCTTTTCTGGCCCGGCAAGCTCGTCGTCGAGATGAAGTCCACCGGCCGCGATCTCGCGGAGGCCTACACGCAGGCGCTCGACTACGTGAAGGATCTCGATCCCGAGGAACGCCCGCGCTGGCTGCTCGCCTCCGATTTCGCCCGCTTCGCGCTCTACGATCTCGGCGAGGAAATCCACGAGGACCTCAAGGGCTTCGCCGCCGGGAAACGCGAGCCCGCGCTTGCCGCCGCCTTCACCCTCGACCAGCTCGCCGACAAACTCCGCCACTTCGCCTTCATCCGCGACGAGGAGCAGGCGCTCTTCCAGACGCAGCCCGAGGTCAACCTCAAGGCCGTCGCGCTCCTCGCCCGTCTCCACGATGCGCTCAAGGCCACCGGCTTCGGCGGCCACGAACTCGAGCGCTTCCTCGTGCGCGTGCTCTTCTGCCTCTTCGCGGAGGACACCGACATTTTCCCGTGGAATAGTTTTACGCGGGTCGTCGAAACGTCGCGCAAGGACGGCTCCGATCTCGGCTGCGAACTCGCCCGCCTCTTCCAAGCGCTCAACGAATCGCCGGAAGTCCGCACCCCGCGGCTGCCCGCCAAATTTGCGGCGTTTCCCTACGTCAACGGCGGGCTCTTCGCCGAGCGGCTCGGGTTCATCGACTTCACCGCGAATGAACGCGCCGCGCTCCTCGCCTGCTGCCGATTCGACTGGAGCCGCATCTCGCCGTCGATCTTCGGCTCGCTGTTCCAAGGCGTGATGGAGCCCGTCGAGCGGCGCAAACTCGGCGCGCACTACACCTCCGAGGAAAACATCCGCCGCGTGATCGACCCGCTCTTTCTCGACGCGCTCAAGGCCGAGTTCGCGAAGCTCCGCGCCACGGCGGGCAAGAAGAAGGCGCTCGAACAATTCCACCAGCGGCTCTCCACGCTCCGCTTCCTCGACCCCGCGTGCGGCTGCGGCAATTTTCTCGTCGTCGCCTATCGCGAGTTGCGCTCGCTGGAGTTGGCCGTGTTGCACGAAATCTACGGCGGCCAGCTCGCGCTCGACCTCGACATCGGCGACATCGTGCGCGTCAACGTCGATCAATTCTACGGCATCGAGATCGAGGAGTTCCCGGCGCTGATCGCGGAGACCGCGCTGTGGCTAACCGACCATCAGGTGAACGTTGCCGTCTCAAAAGCCTTCGGCCGCCACTACGCCCGCATCCCACTCGTAAAGTCGCCGACGATCGTGATCGGCAATGCGCTTCAGCTGGATTGGCACAGCGTCCTCGCGGCGACCAAGTGCAATTTTCTCTTCGGAAATCCGCCGTTCATCGGGAGAAAATATCAGAGTGTCGCGCAACGTGCGGACATGGACCTCGTCGCAGGCGCCGCTCACAACCACGGGCTACTCGACTATGTGTGCGGCTGGTATTTTAAGGCGGCTCGCTACATTGCAGGCACGACAATCCGCTGCGCATTCGTTTCGACGAACTCCATCACCCAAGGCGAACAAGTCGGAGTGCTGTGGGGTCACCTCCTCCAGCATTACAAGATAAAAATCCACTTCGGTCACCGCACGTTTGCCTGGCAAAACGAGGCCAGCGGCAAAGCTCACGTTCATGTCGTCATCATCGGCTTCGGAGCGCAGGATTCCGCCACCAAGCAACTTTTCGATTACGACTCCACCGGAAAGCCATCTGTGAGCAGTGGCACGGCCAACCTCAGTCCCTATTTGATGGTCGGGAGCGACACGGTGATAACGAACCGTTCCACTCCGCTTTGCGCGGTGCCCGAACTCGGAATTGGCAACAAACCGATCGATGGCGGCTACTATCTATTCACCCCGACCGAAAAATCCGAGTTTGTGAGAAAAGAGCCGTCTGCTCGCGCCTATTTCAAACGGTGGATCGGGGCGGAGGAATTCCTCAATGGCACCGAGCGTTGGTGTCTTTGGTTGGGCGAATGTCCGCCCCAGGAATTGCGTAAAATGCCCGAGGCTCAACGCTGCGTCGAGTTGGTCGCCAAGTATCGTCGAGGGGAAATTCCAGCGAAAGGTAAAGAAGACAAAGACCGCGACGAACGTCGGAACGAAGGAACGGTGAAACTTGCGACAACGCCCACGCGATTTCACGTCGAATTCATTCCGAAGACGAACTACCTCGTTATTCCTGAAGTGAGTTCGGAGAACCGCCGCTACATCCCCATCGGTTTCCTCGGCCCCGACGTTTTGTGCAGCAATAAGGTCCGTCTAATGCCCGAAGCAACGCCGTTCCATTTCGGTGTGCTCTCCTCAGCGATGCATATGGCGTGGGTCGCCGTCGTGACCGGACGCCTCAAGAGTGATTTCCAGTATTCGATCAAACTCGTCTACAACAATTATCCTTGGCCCGACCCGACCTACGAGCAGCGTAGCGCAATCGAGACCGCCGCGCAGGCCGTGCTCGACGCCCGCGCGCCGCACCTCGCGCGCGGCGCGAGCCTTGCCGATCTCTACGATCCGCTCGCGATGCCGGCAGGGTTGTTGAAGGCGCACCAGACGCTTGATCGCGCGGTGGACAAAAGCTACCGCGCCGCCGCGTTCACGAGCGACCGCGAGCGCGTGGAGTTTCTGTTTGCGCGCTACGAAAAAATCTCCGCCCCGCTCGCGCCCGCCGCGCCGAAACCCAAGCGCGCGAAAAAATCCGCGCCCGCGAAGTCCGCCGAATATCCCACGCAAGCCGACCTCGATTCGGCCCACGTCTATTTCGGCGCGAAGGAAGATCCGCCGAAGGAATAGAGCAGTTTCAAAAATGCTGTAGCCGTTTTTGTAGGTCGGGCTTTACGCCCGACACGTCGGGGATAAACCCCGACCTACATGTCTGACGCGGCTACGAGTTTATTTTAACCGCTCTAGCCCTCCGGCCCGCCGCCGCGAAAACCGCCGGTCGCACATTCACGGACCGAACCAGTTTCGAGGCGCGGTGCGAAGGGATTGAGGCGTGGAGTTCAGCCCAAGTTTTCGCCCCCGCCGACGTCGTTATTCGCAGCGCAGCGCCACGATCGGGTCGACCTTGGCGGCACGGCGCGCCGGCAGCCAGCTCGCGAGCAGCGCGACCAGCGCCAGCAAACCCACGACGCCGCCGTAGGTAAGCGGATCGGCTCCGTTCACGTCGAAGAGCAGCTTGCGCAGAAACTGCGTGAGATAGAATGCGCCCGCGAGCCCGACGACGAGGCCCGCGGCGGTCTTGCGCATGCCCTGCTGCAGAATCATCGCCACGATCTGTGCGCGCGACGCACCGATCGCGCCGCGAATGCCGATCTCGCGCGTGCGTTGCGTGACGTCGTAGGCCAGCACGCCGTAGAGCCCGACCGCGGCAAGGACGAGCGCGAGGCCCGAAAACGCGGCGAGCAACACCATGATCGCGCGGCGCGGCAGCAGCATCAGGTCGAGCGATTCGCGGAGCGATCCCGCGTTGTAGAGCGGCAGCTCGGGATCGACCGCGTGCAATCTCGCGCGCATCGCCGCGAGGATTTCCGCCGTCGGCCGCCGCGAGCTCACGAGCAGGTTGAAGCCGGGGCTCGTTTGCTGCGGCCCCATCAACAGATAAATAAACGGCAACCCGTCGCGCTCCTCGAGCCCGACGACGTTGATGCGATCGACGATGCCGACGATCCGCGGCCACTTGAAGTCCGGCGGAAACGGCCCGGCGCCAAACGCGATCTCCTCGCCGAGCGCGCTCCGCCCGGGAAAATTGCGCTGCGCAAACGTGCGGTCGACGATGAATCCGAATGCGCCCGTCCGCCCATCGTCCTCTTCCGTGAAGTCGCGACCCTCGAGCAGCCGGGTGTTCATCGTCGCGAAAAATCCCGTCGACACCGGATCGATATACGCCAGCGGCCGCGTGTCCTCGCCCGAGCCCGGCGCGCGCCGCACCGTGTAGGGCACGGCGCGGTAGGAAGACGCCGGGCCGACGCCGAAGTAGGACGAGCACGCGACGTTGGTGACGCCGGGAATCGATTTCATCTCGTCGATCAGCCGCTGCCGGATCGCGGCGTTGGCGGCGGGATCGTTGTAGTTGCGCGAAAGCGCCACGCGGCCCTGCACCACGTGCTCCGCGTCGAAGCCGGGATTCACGGCCATGACTTTCTCGAAACTCCGAATCAGCAATCCCGAACCGATCAGCAGCACGAGTGCGAGCGCGACCTGCCCGACGATGAGCGAGCTGCTCAGCCACCGCATGCCGCTGCTCGCCGAAGCCGCGCGCGATTGCGTCACGCCCAGCGGCGAACGCCGCAGCAGCACGAGCGGGAACGAACTCACGAGCAGCGCGATCCCGACGCCGGCCACCAGCACACCGGCGACGATCCCGTTCTCGATTCGGATCACGGGCACGAAGCGCTCCGTGACAACGGGCAGCCGGTTGATCTGCTGCAATGTCGCCCAGCCGAGCGCAAGTCCAGCCGCGGCCGATACGGCCGCCAGCAGCAGCACCTCGCAGAAAAGCTGGCGAAACAGCGCGCTCCATCCCGCGCCGAGCGCCGTGCGGATCGCGAACTCGGAGCGCTTCACGTTCACGCGGGCGAGCATGAGGTTCGCGACGTTGACGCACCCGATTAGCAGCACGAGCAATGCGCCCGCCTGCAGCGTCCAGAGCGCCGGCCGCGCCGCCGGCGCGATCGACAGCAGGTCGTTGCGCCACGGCTCGACCGTGATGCGATTCCCGTTTTTCTCGAGCGCCGTCCGCATCGCGGGGCTCGCCTCCTGCGTGCGGAAGCGTTCCTCGAGCGCGGCGAGCTGCACCTGCCCGTCCTTCGGTCTCACGCCCGCCTTCAGCCGACCGACCAGCGTCGCGCGCGAGCTGAAACGGCGATCCGGGTTGAGGTCCTCCAGCCCATGCTCGAACGGCTTGAAAAAATCGACGCGAAGAAACAGCGCCTCGAGCGCCGCCGGCGCGACGCCGACGATCGTGAATTTCTCGCCGCCCATGCGCACCTCGCGCCCGACGATCGCGGGATCGCCCTGATATTGCTTTTCCCAAAACCCGTGCGTGACGACGAGCACGTGGTCGCGGCCGGGCGTTTCCTCGTCGGAAACAAAAAAGCGGCCGAGCTGCGGTGCGACGCCGAGCAGATCGAAGAACCCGGTCGTCACCCGATAACCCAGCGCGCGCGTCGGCACGCTCTCCTCGCCGATCGTGGTGTTGGCGGCTTCGAAGAGCGCGACGCGTTCGAAGCGATCCGCGTGGTTCGCATAATCGACATACTGCGGCACACCCGAATTGGAGACGAAGTTGCCCGCCTTGGTGCCGACGTTCTTGACGATCACAATCTGCTGCGGCGCGGGAAACGGCAGCGGTTTCAGCACGAGCGTGTAGAGCGCGGAGAGCACCGCGGTGTTCGGCCCGAGGCAGAGCATCAGGGTCGCGAAAACCGAAAAACTGAAACCCGGCGAGCGCCGCAGCGAGCGCGCGGCCTGCCGGAGATCGCGCAGCCAATTTTCCAGCCACATCCAACCGCGCTGCTCGCGCGCCACTTCCTTCACCTGCTCGACACCGCCGAATTTCCGCAGCGCTGCGTAGCGCGCGTCCTCCGGCGACATGCCGCTCGCGATATTTTCGTCCGCCCGCTGCTCGAGGTGCAGCCGCATCTCCTCGGACATGTCCGCGTCGAGTTTGTCTTTGCGAAAGAACGCACGGAGTTGGCGGGGAATTTTCATCAGGAGAAAATCTTTCTCTTTCTTCTTTCTCGTTCTCTTTCGTCAGGTGTTCTCGGATTTCTTCGATCGGAGGAGAAAGATTAAGATAAAGAGGAAAGAGAAAGATCGCTGTCGGTCCCGCCTTCACGCCGACTTCATGATCGCGCCGATGGCATCGGTCATCCGCTCCCACGTTTCCGCTTCCACTTCGAGTTGCTTCCGGCCGGCCTTCGTCAGCCGGTAGAATTTCGCCTTCCGGTTGTTGTCCGAAACACCCCATTCCGACTCGATCCAGTCCTGGTCCTGCAGCCGGTAGAGTGCCGGATAAAGCGAGCCCTCGCCCACGCTCAGCACACTCTTCGAGAGCTGTTCGATGCGATCAGCGATGCCCCACCCGTGGTTTTCGCCGCGGCTGAGCACACGGAGGATCAACATGTCGAGCGTGCCTTGCAGCAGGTCGGTTTTGAAATCGTTTTTGGCCATAGGCGGTGCGGAGTTGCTTCCCTTGACGTTCGATGGGAATCATCCGACCCATCGGATGTCAAGGGGAACATCGCGGCCGGCCAAATCGCCGCTCCGATCACTCCGCGCGCAGTGCGGTCATCGGATCGACCTTCGCGGCGCGCGGGAATGAATCCCAATCATCACTCCGACGCTCGGCTCGCGCCAGTTCACCCTCTCGCCCGGAGCGGCGCTCAGTTCCGCGACCAATGCCACGTTCGCCAATCGCATCGCATGCCACTCGGTCAGCCCGGCGCGGTCGCGCCCGGGTCCTGCCCCGCAAAGTCTCACACTCCGGCGGCCGAAGGAGCGCGCGGCGTCACTGGGCCGGCGCCGCCGCACCGCGCAGCAGCGCGAAGCCCAGGTCGTCGAGGCGATCCTCCGCATGATTCGTCAGCAGCACGAGTCCGACGCCCTGTGCGCGGTTGAAGCCGAGAAAACTACGGCTGCCCGCCGTGCCTCCATTGTGCCACACAATCACGGGCGGCTTCGTCGCGCGCGTATGAAACCAGGCGAGGCCGATCATGCCGCCGGGCACCGCGCGTTGCGGTTTCGTCGTCGCCGCGAAAGCCGCGGCCAGCGGCGCACCTTCACCGCCGAGCGCCGCCTGCAGGAATATCGCGAGGTCGCGCGCGGAGCTGTTCAGCGCGCCGCACGGTGCGTAGGCCTCAAACGTCCAGCGTGGCACCTGCTTGTCGCCTTGATGCGGCGGCGCGAGGTCGGCGGGTGCGGCGCGGCCCGCGAGGGCGAGGGTGGTGTGCGCGAGACCCAGCGGCGCGAGCACGTGGGCGCGCAGCGCCTCGGCGTAACTCGTGTCCCACGCGGCGCCAAGCGCCTCGCCGAGGACCGCGATGCCGAAATTTGAATAGGAAAAACCCGTTGGTTTCGCGTGCACCCCATCCTGCCTCAGCGAATCCACCAACGCGGCGCGATCGAGCTTGGCGTAGGGATCGCTGCTGAAGAACGCGTTCCACCACGAAAAATTCGACGGCAGGCGCGGCAGCCCGGCGGTGTGCGTCGCGAGTGCGAGCAGCGTGACGGACGCGAGCCCGGCGCGGTCCGGATCGCCGGGTGGCAGCAAAAATTTCGCCGCCGGGTCCTGACGCGACACCCGGCCCGCCCGCTCGCTCTCGGCCAGCAGCAGCGCGGTGAAGACCTTCGTGAGCGAGCCGATCTCGAACTGCGTGTCGGGCGTGATGACGCGCGGATCGGTGGCGGAGAATTTCCCCGCGGTGAAGAACGTCACGCCCGCGGCATCCACCCACGCGGCGGCGATGCCACCGGGCTTGCCTTTCGCGAACGCATCGAGCCGCGCCTGCAACCCAACCGGGGCTTGGCCGAACGCAGCCGTGGTCATGACAAGTGTGAGAAGAAGGAGGCTGTCTCGCGGCGGAGGAAAACGCCGCGCGCGACGGAGGGAAAACGACATCTTCAAGCGGGGCGGTTGAGTTGCTTCACTCCGTTTCCCGCGCACCGTGGCGGCGCAGCTCCTCGGCGACCGCATCGAACTTTTTTTCGAGGGCGGTCGTGAGGGGGCGTTTGCCGAGGGCGTCGGCGACGTTCGGGTTGACCGTGCCATTTTCAAACAGCCACTTGGTCATCTCCAGGTGGCCGTCGCGCACCGCGGCGCTCAGCGCCTGCGAATAGTCTTTCGCCTCGCGGGGCAGCCGTGGCCGGAGCGCCTCGGCCATCGCCACATCGCCGCTGATCGCGACGTGATAGAGGAGCGTATAACCGTGCGGCCCTTTGGCCGTCACCACGGACGGATTCGCGGCGACCAACTCGGCCACCACTGCGCGCTCCCCGAGCATAGCGGCGCAAAACGCATCGATGCGCGCTCCCTGAGCCAGCAAATAGCGCGCGCACTCGCGGCTGCCGACATGCGACGCACCGCCCAACGCGGTTTCCCAATCTCCCCCGCCCCAGTCCCACGTTGCGAACACCAGCTTCGGATCCTGCGCGATCATTTCCTTCACTTTCTCCAACTGGCCGTGCCCCGCCCGCACGAAGGCCTGGACCGTATCGAGGTCCTGACGGGCACCGCGCACAGGCTCGGGTTTCACCTGCTTGGTCGAGGTGGCTGGGGGCTTGGTGGCTTCCTCACCTGCGAGGCGGGAAGTGGCGAGTCCTACGGATGCGACAAGACTGGTCGCGAGAAACTTGCGCCGATTAAGGTTCATGATGAGTAAAATTATTCGCTGCGCAGTGCGATCATGGGATCGGTGCCCGCCGCCTGGCGCGCAGGCAGCCACAACGCGATCAGCGAAACGGTGCCGAGCGTGGCCAGCACGCCGGCGAACGTCGCCGGGTCTGCCGGCTGAATCTCGAAGAGCAGCGTGCCCAGGAAGCGCGCCAGTCCGGCCGCGCCCGCGGCACCGAGCAGCGCACCGATTGCGACGAGTCGCGCGCCGCCGCGCATCACGCGGCCGACGATGTCCCAGCGACTGGCGCCGAGCGCGAGGCAGACGCCGAACTCCCGCCGCCGCTGCGCCACGGAATAGGATATCACGCCATACACGCCGATCACGCCGAGCGTCAGCGTGAGCACGGCAAATCCCAGCGTGAGGCGCGTGACGAAGTCGCGTTGCGCGAGGCGTCCGGCGTAGATCGCCGGCATCGTTGCGAGGCGGCGGAGCGGCAGCTCGGGATCGACGGCGAGAAACGCGCGGCGGATTTCCTCCCGCGCGAGCTCCGGATCGCCGGCCGTGCGCACGACGGCGGTGAGGGAGGAGAGATTCACATCCACCTTCTGCACATATGGCACGTAGATCGCGGGCGCGGCGGGTTGGTCGAGGCCATCGTCCTTGATGTCGCCGACCACGCCGACGATTTCCATCCACGGTCCGCCCTGTCCGACATTGCTGAGGCGCTGGCCGACGGCGTCGCCCGCGGGGAAATGAAGTTTCGCGAACGCGCGATTGACGACGATCACGGTCGGGCCCTCCGCGCGATCGGCGTCGGCGAACGGCCGGCCGGCGACCACCGGGAGTTTCACCGTCTCAAAATAATTCGGGGTGACGCCGCGCACCTCGACGGGATTTTCGCGCGGGTTCGGACCGGGCCGCGGCCGGCCGGCGATCACGAAGCTGTAGGTGCTGCTGCCGGCGAGCGGCGGATCGGAAATGCCCGCGACCGCCTGCACGCCCGCGATCGTTTCGAGGCGGCCGCGCAGCTGCTCGTAGAACGCGGCCTGCTTCGCGACAGTGTCGTAGCGCGTGCGCGGGAGATTGACGGTGCCGGCGATCAGGTTGTTCGGATCGAAACCGAAATCGACGCGATGGAGATTCGCCATGCTGCGCAGCAAAAGCCCCGCGCCAATCAGCAGCACCGTCGCGAGCGCGAGTTGCGTGACGAGCAGGATGCCGCGCGTGCGAGCGAGCACGACGCTGCCGCTCTCCGCGCGACCACCCGACAAAAAGGTCCGCAGGTCCATCCGGCTGAGCCACCACGCCGGCGCGAGTCCGACGATCGCCGTCGCGACCAGCAGCGCCAGCGCAGCAAACCCGAGCGCGCTCGCGTTGAGGTGCGGCGCGACGAGGCCGGGCAGTTGGGCCGGCGCGAGCGCCGCCAGAAACGGCATCGCCCACGTCGCGAACAACAGGCCCGCCGCCGCGCCGAGACCCGCGAGCAACGCGGACTCGGTGAGCAATTGCCGCACGATGCGCCCGCGCCCGGCGCCGAGGGCGCCGCGGATCGCGAGCTCCCGCTGCCGGCCAGCGGAGCGCGCGAGCATGAGATTGGCGACGTTGGCGCACGCGACGAGCAGCACGAGCGCGACCATGCCGCCGAGCAGCAGGATCGTCGGGCGCACGTTGCCGACGAGGTCGTCGTGATACGACACGACGTCGACGCCCCAGCCCGACATGAATTCGGGATGCGCCGCCGCGATCCGGTGCGTGACGACTTCCATCGCCGCCTGCGCCGCGCTCGCGTTGACGCCGGGTTTGAGGCGCGCGAGCACGCGCCACGTGTGGGTCTTGCGCGACTCGCGGTCGCCAGCGTTGAAGCGCAGCGCGAGCCAGAAATCGTTGTTGCGCGTCGGAAACTCAAACGATGCCGGCATCACGCCCACGATCGTCATCGGCGTGTCGTCGAGATTCATCGCCGTGCCGACGATGTCCGCGCGGCCGCCGTAGCGCGTCTGCCAGAGCGAGTAGCTGATGATGATTTCGCGCCCACCGGCCTCGGCGGTGGCCTCGTCGCGGAAACCGCGCCCCAGCATCGGCTGCACGCGCAACACATTCAACAGTCCCGGCGTGATGCGCGTCCCCGTGGCCTGTTGCGGTGCGCTGTCGCCGCGCAGCGTGGCGCCGATGCCCGTGAACGCGCCGATCGCCTCGAACGCCGAATTCTGCTCCTGCCAGTCGAGGTAAACGCCGGACGAGACGACGTTGTGCGCGCCGGTCTCCGGCTGACGTTCCCACACCGCGACGAGCTTACCCGAGTCGGGAAACGGCAGCGGGTGCAACAACACCGCGTCGAGCACGGAAAACATCGCGGTGTTGGCGCCGATGCCCAGCGCGAGCGTCACGACCGCGACCCCAGTGAAGAGCGGGTTTTTCCGCAGCGCGCGCAGCCCGTGCCGCACATCCTGCGCAAACTGTTCAAGACACACCCAGCCGCGCTCGTCGCGCGCCCGCTCCTTGATCTGCTCGACACCACCGAACGCGCGCTGCGCGGCGTAGCGCGCGGCGTCGGCGCTCATTCCGCGCTTCTCGTTCTCCGCCGCGTGCAACTCCAGATGCGTGCGCATCTCCTCGGCCATCTCGGCGTCGAGTTTTTCGCGACGGAAAAGCGCGCGGAGTTGGCGGAAAAACTTCATCGGTGGAAAATCTTTCTCTTTCCTCTTTATCTTTCTTTTTCGTCAGGACGGTTCGGAATTCGCGGAGTGCCGCGTTCGGAGGAGAAGGATTAAGATAAAGAGGAAAGAGTAAGATTCATCGGATTCACTCCGCCCGCAGCGCCACCATCGGATCGACTTTCGCTGCGCGCCGCGCGGGGATCAGGGCGGCGATAAAAATCACGGCCAGCAACATGGCCAACACCTCGGCAAGCGTCGCCGAGGGCACCGCGCCCGCGCCGTAAGTGAGATCCGGCAACTCCGGGTCAAGCACCAGCCGCGTGAGCAGCACGCACAGCGCGAGCGCGCCGGCAAAGCCGAAACCCACGCCCCACAGCGCCGGCCGCAGCGTCTGCCATAACACCAATCCGATCACTTCCGATTTTTGCGCGCCGAGCGCGAAACGGATGCCGATCTCGCGGGTGCGCCGCGCCACGAAGAACGAAACGACGCCAAAAATTCCGATCGAGGCGAGCACGAGCGCGACGATGCCGAGCAGCGTCGCAAACGTTGCCGGCGCCTCCGCCATCAGCCGCTGCACGCGCATCGGCCCACCCTCCATCGTGAGCACCGTCGTCTGCGAAGGAAGCAGCGGATCGATCGCGCGCAGCGCCGCGAAGATCGACTGCAAGGCCGCCTCCGGCGCCCCGCTCGTGCGGATGAGCCACAACTCCTGTTCCGCGGGCGTGCGCGGAAAAAAGACGTCCACCTCGTCGACTTTCGACAGCAGTGTGAAGCGCGCGTCCTTGACGATCCCGATCACGGTGAATTGCTGGCCAGCCGTCTCGTCGCGGCTTCTTTTCGGCTGCGCCAGCCGGCGCCCCAGCGCCTCCTGGCCGGGCCAGAGGTGGCGCGCCGCCGACTCGGTGATCACCACGACCGGCGCGCCCGACTCGGCCTCCCGCGTCGTGAACGGCCGACCGGCCACGAAGCGCAGGCCAAGCGTGTCGAAATATTCCGGGTCGGCCCGCACGAGCACGCAGCCGGGCACGAATCGCTCTTCGTCCGTGCGCAGCGAAGTGATCGAGTGTCCAAAAAACGGCGAACGATCCGCGCCCGCGACCGAGACGATGCCCGGGACCGTGCGCAGCCGCGCTGTGATCTCGCGCATCTTCACGACCTGCTGCTCGGGGCTCGACGCAATCTGCCGCAAGTTCGCGGTGGCCACGACGACGTGCTTTGCGTCGAAACCCGGATTCGTGGCGACCGCGTGAGCCGCGCCGCGGAAGAGCAGGCCCGCACCGGTGAGCAGCAGCAGACACGCGCCGACCTGAACCGTGAGCAGAATATTCCGCCGGCTGCGACCGCCACCGGCGATACGACCGCTGGATTGTTGCTTCAACGCCTCCTCGACATTCACCGCCGTCGCGCGGATCGCCGGCCACAGCCCGACGAAAGCACCAGCCGCGAGCGAAACCATGAACGTGTAGATGAACACCGTCGCATCCGGCGTGAGATCGAGAAACAGATTCCAGCTGCCAGAGATTTCCCGCATCGCATCCATCGTCCAGACGTGGATCGCCGCGCACGCCCACCACGCCAGCAGCCACCCGCCGGCTCCGCCGAGCAAACCGAGCAGCGCGCTCTCGGTGCCAAGCTGCCGCAGAATCCGCCCGCGACTCGCCCCGAGCGCGAGTCGCACCGCGAGCTCGTGCCGACGCTGGGCGTTGCGCGCCGCCACGAGATTCAGGACGTTGATGCAGCCCACGAGGAGGATGAGCGCCACGGCGATCATCAACGTGAGGCCGACCGCGTGGACTTCGGGTCCGTGCAATTCGAAGAACGTCGCCGGAGCCGCGTGCGGCTGCAGCGGCTTGTCCTCGAGCTTGGGCCAGGTGTGCGCCACGACCTCGAGTTCCGCCGCGATCTGCGGCAGCGAGTGTCCGGCTTTCTGCCGCGCAAGCACGGCCCAGACGCGCGCGCCCGGATCGTGCAGCCAATCCACGGCCGGCATGATCAACGGCTGCGCGGACGCAGGCAGCCAGAAATCAGGCGCAGTCGGTGGCAGGCCGGTGCCGCCAAAGCGCTCCGGCGCGACGCCCACGATCAGCACCGGCACGTTTTGCAACAACACGGTCTGGCCCACCGCGGCGAGATCGCCCTTGAACCACCGCTGCCACGCTTCGTAACCGATCACGGCGGCCGCGGTGTCGCCGGAGCCGAGCGTGCGGCCCGCGACGGCAGGCACGCCGAGCGCGAGAAAATAATTGTCGGACACCAGCGAAACGGAAACCGCGGTCGAGGTTTCCCCAGCCGCACCGAGATGGGTGGCGACCGCGAGTTGCGGCTGCGACGTCGCGATCACCGCGTCGACCGACTGCATTCGCGCGCGCAGCTCCTGAAATTCGTCGAAGTTGAAAACGCCCTGGACGTCGCGCGGGCTCAAACTCAGCCGCAGGATTTCGTGCGGATCGCGCACGGCGAGCGGCTTCATGGCCACCGCGTGATAAAAGGAAAACACCACCGTGTTGAGCCCGATGCCAAGCGCGAGTGTGCCCGCAATCACCAGGCTGAATCCCAGGTTTTTTCGCAGCGTGCGGGCCGCGTAGCGCGTGTCCTGCACCGCCTGCTCGAGCCAGATAAAACCGCGGCGACGCTCGTCGCGCGCGCGCTCCTTGATCTGCTCCACGCCGCCGAAGCTGCGCGACGCCGCGTAGCGCGCCTCTTCGGGCGGAATGCCGCGTTTTTCATTTTCCGCCGCCTGCAATTCGAGATGCACGCGCATCTCCTCGGACATCTCCGCATCGAGTTTTTCTTTGCGGAAGAGCGCGCGGAATTTTCGGAGCAGTTTCATCTCGTTACTCGCTGCGAAGTGCGACGGCCGCATCGACCCTCCCCGCGTGCCAGGCTGGGATCAGGCAAGCCAAGGTCGCGACGACGACCAGGATCAGCGTCGCAGCGAAATAAGTTGAAACATCGAGGGGCGAAAGGCCGTAGAGCATCGACTCGATCCAGCGCGTCGCGACCGCGGCGACGATGAGCCCGATGAACGCTCCAGCACCGATGAGCGCAAGCGAGTCGCGCAGCACCATCCACAATACCCAACGCGGCAGCGCGCCGAGCGCCATCCGAAGTCCGATCTCACTGGTGCGCCGCAGCACCATGAAGGATACGAGCCCGTAGAGGCCGACACTGGCCAACACCAGCACCAACACGCCGAGCAAGCTCGTCAGTCTCGCGAAAACACGCTCCAGCGTGAAGGTCCAATCCACCTGTTCGTCCTGCGTGCGCACATTGCCCAAAGGGAGGTTGCGATCCACTTCGCTGACGGCCCGCCGGATGCCGCCGACGATGGCTGCCGGGTCGGCCGCCGCGCGCACGGCAAAATGAACCTGCCCGGTTGGATTTTGGGCAAAAGGGACATAGGCGGTCGGCTGAGTCGGCTGCCGGAGATCGATTTGTTTTATATCGCGTGCGACGCCGACGATTTCCTTGTCGCCGTTGAGCAGGATGTGGCGCCCCACGGCGGGGGCCTCGCCAAAGTATTTTCGGGCCAAAGCCTCGTTGACGACGGCGACTTTGGGAGCCGACGGTATATCGTGTCGATCCAGGGTCCGACCGGCGACGATCGGTATCTTAAAAGTCGCAAAAAAATCCTCCCCGACCTGATTGAAGACCGCGGCCTCATCGCCGCCCGGCCGCGAAGCACCGCCCGGAAGGCTGAGGTTGGCGTAGGGGCCGTCCGAACCAGAGAGGATCGGGCTGCCTGAAAACGTCACGGCGGAAACTCCTGGCTGCGCGCCGATCCGTTCTACGATTCTCACATCGAGGCGCGAAAACTGGGCCCGCTGGTAGCCGGCGGAATCGAGGTCGATCGAGAATAGCAGCAAATGCACCCGATCGAACCCGGCATCCACGGCCTGCAGGTTGCGCAGCGTCCGGACAAAAAGCCCGGCGCCCACCAGCAGCACGAGCGCAAGCGCCACTTGCACGATCATCAGCATCCGGCTGAGCCGCGAGCGAGCCCCCTGGCCAAGCGTGCGGATGCCGCCTTGAAACTCTGCGATGAGATCGAGCCGCGTCGCGCGCAGTGCAGGCACGAGCCCGAATACGGTGCCGGTCAACAGCGCCACGACCACCGCGAATCCCAAGACGTGCCAGTCCAGACGCAGCGCAACCGCCTCCCGGTCACCCGGTGGCAACATCGCCGCGAGCCAGTCGAGCCCCCAGCTCGCAAAGAGCAGACCGCCTGCGCCGCCAAGCAGGGCGAGCGGCAGATTTTCCACCAGCAGTTGGCGGATGAGCCGACCTCGGCTGGCACCGAGCGCCAGTCTCACCGCGATCTCACGTCGGCGGGCGGAGCCACGCACCAAAAGGAGATTGGCAACATTGGCACACGCCGCCAGCAGCAACAGCGCGCCCAGGCCCGTCAGAATCGTCAGCGGGCCGGCGGATTGCCGGCGCTCCTCCTCGGTTCGCCCCCGGCCTCCCGGAAGGGCGCGAAGCTGAGGAACATCGTCCGGCAAAGTGAGGCCGTCGCGCGCGTTGGCTTGAAAAACTCCCTGGAGTCTCGCGCCGGCCTGCGCCGCGACAACGCCGGGCTTGAGCCGCCCCATGATTCGCAACCACCAGAACTTCGGGCTGGTCACCGCCGCGCCACTGGGATGGACGCGCGCCGCCAGCGCGAGGGGCAACGTGATCTCAACCGCGCCGTCATTCAACATCGTTCCGGCAAACCCCGGCGGCGTGACGCCGATGATCGTCAGTGGCGCGTGGTTCACGAAAATGGTTTTGCCCACAATGGCCGGATCGCCCGCAAAACGCGTTTGCCAGTAGTGAAAGGAAATCACCGCCACCGGTGCGGCATCGGGTTTATCGTCTTCCGGCACGATGGTCCGGCCGCGGATCGCCGGCACACCGAGAGCCTGAAAATAATCGCCGGAGACAATTTGTCCGAAGTTCACGACTTCGGCCTGGCCGTCGATCATGACGCTCAGCCCCCGCAATCCCGCGACCGCGAACAGATCCACGACCAAGGGATGTCCGTCGCGAAGCCGCTCGAATGTCGGCCACGCAAATACCTGGTGAACGGATCGTCCGCTCGCCGGGTCGGTGCCGCTCGTCGCATCGCCCATCGCGCTCAATGGGGCCGCGCCCTTGGCTCCGGGAACCCAGTCGAGTAAAATCAGCTCGCCGGGGCTTTTCACCGGCAGCGACCGGAGTAGCACATCGTCAACCAAGCTGAAAATCGCGGTGTTGGCACCCACGCCGAGCGCAAGTATGAGCACGACGACCACGGTGAAACCAGGCGACCGGGCCAACTGCCGTAAGGCATGCCGAACATCCTGCAACGATTGCTCCAACCACCTCCATCGCCGCTGGTCGCGCACGCGCTCCTTGATTTGCTCGACGCCGCCAAATTGCCGCTGCGCCGCGTAGCGCGCTTCGTCGGGCGCCATGCCACGCTTTTCGTTTTCCGCCGCCTGCATTTCTAGGTGCGCCCGCAGCTCCTCGGACATCTCGGCGTTGAATTTTTCCTTCCGGAACAGCGCGCGGAACTTTCTGAGGAGCTTCATGGCGCAAGGAATCTTTCTCGTTCCTCTTTCTCTTTCTCTTTCATCAGGCCCATTCGGATTTCGGAGTTCGGAGGAGAAAGATTAAGAGAAAGAGGAAAGAGAAAGATCGGTCACGCGCCCTTCAGCACGAGGTTGATCGCGGCGGAGACGCGGCGCCATTCGTCGGTCTCGGCGGCGAGCTGCTTGCGGCCGGCGGCCGTCAGCTCGTAGAAACGCGCGCGGCGGTTGTTTTCCGAAGTGCCCCACTCCGCCTTGATCCAGCCCTTGTCCTCGAGCCGGTAAAGCGCGGGATAGAGCGAGCCCTGCTCCACCTGCAACACCTCATCCGACATCTGGCGGATGCGCACCGAAATGCCGAAGCCGTGCATCGGCTCATGCTGGAGCGCCTTCAGGATGAGCATGTCGAGCGTGCCTTGCAGCAGCTCGGGCGGAGTCGGGTCTTTGGCCATGCGTCTTTCCTAGATATTCTAGGGAAGACGCGTCAAGCCTTTCCTAGAATATCTAGGGAAGAACGTAAGAGCCGGAAAAATTAGGCAGGAAGCCAGGAAACCAGGAACCCCTTTCCTCCGCGCTGAGTCGTTGGATTTCCGGATTCCTGGCTGCCGGGTTTCCGGCTACAGATTATTTTCTTACCCTTGCAGCAGTTTCAGCACGCTTTGCGGCGTCTGGTTCGCCTGCGCGAGCATCGCGGTGCCGGATTGCACGAGGATGTTGTATTTGGCGAACTGCGTCGATTCGTCGGCGACGTCGACATCGCGGATGCGCGAGATGGCGGAGGAGAGGTTTTCGAACTCGACCTGCAGCGTCGACGACGCGAGTTCGAGCCGCGACTGCGAGGCGCCGAGCGAGGCGCGCTCGTTCGCCACGTCCTGAATCGCGTCGGTGATCGCGGCGGTCGCGTTGCTGTCGGTGAGGCTGAGCACGTAGTTGCCGCCGGAATCCTGCTTGATGATGCCGCCCATCGCGCCATCGCGCAGGTTGATTTGCGGGATCGACATCGTCTGGCCGACGGCCTGGCCGACGCTGACACTAAGGCCCGTCGTCGAGGGCAGAATGTCCGCGGTCACGTGCGTGCCGGGCGGAATCGGCGTGGTCGTCGAGATGCGCACGCCGGGATCGATCGTGACGCCGTCGCCGATGATCGTGCCGGGCGCGATGTAGGCGCCGGCGCCGATGGTGACGTTGCTGCCAATGAGCGCGTTGTCGCCGAGCGTGGCGCCGGAGTTGACGATGGAGTTGGAGCCGAGACTCACGCCGTCGCCGATGGTCGGAAACGTGCCGGGATTATCGAGGGTCGGGTCGGCGTAGTTGCCGCCCGCGACGGCGCCGTTCTGCTCGCCGGCGAGGTAGACGTTGGTGCCGCGGCTAAACGTCGCGCCGCCCGTGATCGTGCCGTCGTCGGCGGCGATGCCGGTGATGGTCGGGAGCGTCGGGTCGACGTCGGAACCGAAAAGTTTGATGCCGTTGAACTGGCCGAGCGGCGTGTCGATCGCGGTGCCTCCGATCTGCGCGGTGGTGCCGCCGATGGTCTGGCGAAGTTGCTCCTGCAGCGCCTTGAATTCCTGGCCGTAGAGCGCGATGTCCGACGTGTTTTTCGTCACGTCTTTCGCGAGGATCGCGAGCTCGCTCATGCGCGAAAGAATCTTCGTCATGCCGCCCATGAAGCCGTCCGTCGTCTGCACGTAGGAGATGGCGTTCTGGACGTTGGTGGTGGCGGCCTGGACGCGGAGATTCTGGGCGTCCAGTTTTTCCGATACGGCGAGGCCGGCGGCATCGTCGGAGGGATTGACGATCTTCGAGCCGGAGGAGAGCCGGTTGAGCGAGCGGCCGAGCATTTCCTGGCTGCGGTTCAAATTGCGGGCGGCGGCGATGGCCTGGATGTTGGTGTTGATGACGCTCATGGAGGCGAAGGAAGGTTGACGGTGGAGAGCGGAAAAATGGTCACGCCTTGACGGGCGCGGCGGACTGCGGCTGCGCCTTGGCCCGTTCGACGGGCTCCGGGCGCGCGGGCAGCGTGGGAAGCGGGCCGGGCTTGCCGTGGCGGACCGCGGCGGCCTGGTTGCTGGCGACGATGTCGGCGAGGACTTCCTTGCGGAAGATCGGAACCTCGCGCGGCGCTTCGATGCCGATCTTCACCACGTCGCCTTCGATGCGCGTGATGCGGATCTCGATCGAATCGCCGATGACGATCGCCTCGTTGATTCTGCGGGAAAGGACGAGCATGGCGGTGACCTCAGGCAGTGCGCGCGTAGACGGGCGCCTGCGGGTTTTCGACAAGGGCGTGATGCGCGCTGTAGCGCGAGTAGTTGGAAATGACGAGCTGGCGGCCGAGGCGCGTGCGGCGGTTGACGATGATCGGCCCGATGAGATTCACCGTGGCCTCGACGGGATTCTGTTTCCGCAGCGTGACGATGTTTAGCACCATCGCCTGCGCAGGATCCTGGATGTCGAGCTGCTCGGCGTCTTCGTCGAAAATCTCCGGCTCGTAGCCGGGGATGATGCCGCCCGGCTCGATGACGATGAAGTGGAGATTGTCCGTCGGTCCGTGGAGCTTCATCCACAGGAACGGCAGGTGATCGGGCATGTAGAGGAGCTCGGCGCGCTTGTAGTTCGCGAAGCCAATGATGCCTTGCGGCAACTCGAGCAGGTTGGCGGCCGGCGCATCGAAATCGGTCGGGATCAGTTCGGGGAGGACTTTCATGGGTGGCTGAAGAGGAGGGCGGCAGCGGTTACTTGAGGTAGTCGAGCAGCGAGAGCCGCATGATGTTGGTGGCGGATTGGAGCGCGGCCTGATAAGCGGTCTGGGTCTGGTTGAGTTTGACGATGGTGCTCGGCAGGTCGGCGTCGGTCTCGCTCGACACGAGCGAGTCGAGGCTCGTCTTGCGGTCGGTCTGCTGCGAGAGGCTGGCCTGAATACGCGTCTGCACGCCGCCGTTGTCGGCGATCGCGCCGATCAACGTGTCCTCGCTCTGCGCGAGGCCGGGCTGCGCCGTCGTGACGGCGGCGGGATCGCCGCTGTTGAGCGCGTCGCGCAGGGCGACGAGGTGGTTCAGAAAATCGGCGACGCCGGAATTCGTGGCGCCGGTGGTGCCGGGCGAAATGCTGGTCGCCTCGGACAGCGGGATGGCGGTCTGGGCGGCGTTGCCGTCGTAGCTCACGGTCGTGACCTTGCCGTTGGCGTCGCGCGCGGCGGTGAAAGGCGGCGCGTCGACCGCGGTGCCGCCGTAGATGTAGTCGCCGTTGAAACGCGTGTTCGCGACCTGCAGCGTCTGCTCGATGAGCTGGTCGACCTCGGTGCCGTAGGCCTTGAGCGCGTCGGGCCCGAGCGTGCCCGTGCCGAGCGTGCCGAGCTCGCCGGCGCGATCGGAAATTTTTTTCAGGTTGTCGAGGCCGGAGAACGACGCCTGCGCGATCTGCAGCGCGCGGTTGGCGTTGCTGCCGTATTGCTCGAGCTGGCGACGCTCGCTCTCGAGATTGAGCACGCGCCCGACCGCGGCGGGATCGTCCTCGGGCTGCGAAATGCGCAGGCCGGTCGCGACCTGGTTTTGCAGCCGCGCCTGCTGGCTGCTGAGCTGCTGGATCTGGCGCACGATGCCGTCGGAAACCGTGTTGCTGGAGATGCGCATGGGGAAATTCGAAGAGGAAAAATCCGCGGGCTCAGCCCATCTTGTTGACAACGGTGTCGAGCAGGTCGTCCATCACGGAGAACACGCGCGACGACGCCTGGAAGGCGCGCTGGTATTTCATGAGGTCGGCCATCTCCTCGTCGAGCGACACGCCGCTCACGCCGTCGCGCTGGGTGCGGACGATTTTCTCGATGTTCGTCTGGTCGTCGACGCGCGCATTCGCACCTGCGAGCGCCTGGCCGAGATCGCTGACGGATTTGGCAAAATGGCCGCTGAACGTGCCGTCGATCGCATCGGGCGGCGCGCCGGTCGTGGAAAACTTCGTGGTCGCGAGCGCGGCGATCGCGAGCGCGACGGTGTTGTCGCCCGCGGCGCCGCCGTCGCTGGCCTTGAGCGTCGTCGGCGTGACGCCGCCGGCCATCTGGATCGTGCCCGCGCTCGTGCCGGCGGCGGTGAAGAAATCGCCAGTGCTGCCCGTGGGATTGTAGGCGGCGTTGACCGAGGTGACGAGCTGGCTGGCGAGCGCGTCGAGATTGTCGCGCAGCGTCTGCACGGCGCCATCGCGCGCGGTGATCGCGCCCTCGATCGAGCCGCCGCTGGGACCGAGCACGGTCGCGGAAGCGCCGGCGGTGATCTGCGTGCCGGTGAAGGCGAGCGGGGCGACGACGTTGGCGTGATCGACGAGCACGACATCGGCGCCGCTCGCGTCCTTCGCGACGACGGTGAGCTCGCTGGTGTTCGTGCCCTGGACTTCGATCGGAAGCTTCGCGGCGAGTTGCTCGAGCGCGGCCTGACGCTGGTCGCGCAGATCGACGGCGCCGCCGGGGTCGTTGGCTTCGAAGCGCGCGATCTGGGCGTTGAGATCGGCGACGGTCTGGAGAATGCGGTTGGTGTCGGCGACATCGCTGGACACCTGCGCGCCGAGATCGCTCTGCACCTGCGCGAGGCGCGTATCGGCGAGATGCAGGCGATCGGTGAGGATGCTCGTGCTCTGCAACAGCGTCTGCCGCTGGCCGGAGTCGGTGGGATTGGCGGCGAGGCTTTGGAAGGCGTTGAAGAAATCGTCGAGCGCGGCGCCGATGCCATTGTCGTCGGTGCTGCTCGATCCGCTGGTGGCGGCGCTGCCGGCGACGGTCTGGCCGAGTCCCGCCTGTGCGCGCTGGTAGGCTTGCTGCTCGGTCTGATACGCGCTGGTGAGCGACACTTCGCGCATCACCTGCTGATCGAGGAGCGAATCGCGAACCTGCTCCACGCCGAGCGCCTGCAGGCCCATGCTTTCGGGGCCGTCGGCGGTCATGATCGTGCCGCGATCGCCGAACACGACGCGCTGGCGCGCGTAGCTGGGGTTGTTGACGTTCGCCAGATTTTTACCCGTGGTCTCCAAAGCGCGGCTCTGCGCGCTGAGCGCGCTGACCGAGGCGTTGAGGCTGGAGAAAAGGCCGGACATGGAAAATTTCGATTTTGGATTTCCGATTTTCGATTTTAGAACCGGAAATCGGCGGCGGGGGGGCGTGTGTTCGTGTGCTTCACTCGAAAACCGAGAATCGAAAATCGAAAATCATCTCAGCCGGCGACGCGGAGCGTCGAGGCGGGGTGCGCGGTGGCGAGCGAGACGCGGCCGGCGGGCGAATACGTCTTCGTGAACGCCTGCGGCCGGAGTTGCTGCAACGTGTCCTGATGCACTTCGACCGCGCGCGTGAGCAGCGTGTGGTTGTGGCGGCTGGTGCGGCGCACGCGATGGAGGAGCGTGTTCACTTCGTTGATCAACGCTTCGAGCAGCGGGCGCGCGTCGGACTCGATGAGCGGGAGCATCGCGCGGAGCGTCGTGCTGGCGGGACAGTCGTGCGCGGCGGCAAAAGCGGCGACGGCCTGCTCGCGGCGGCAGCGCGAGCCGGCGACGGCGTGCGCCTGCGCTTCGATCTCGTTGGCGAGGCGGAGCACGGTGTCGGCGTCGCGATTGAAGAGGCTGCGTTGCTGTTCTTCGAAGAGGCGCAGGAGGCCGCCGTAGTCGGCGAGTTCCGCGCGCAGGCATTCGGCGATGAATTCCCAGTGAGTTCTCATGGGTGGGGAGTGGCGTCCCCGCGCGCCGGGACCGGCGCCGGCGGGACGGCCGGAGCGGAGGCGGGCGTGGCGTGGCCTTTGGGCGTGAGTTGCACTTCGAGAAACCGGCCGAGGCCGAGGCCCTGGCCGGCAGTGAGCTGCTGGGAGATGGTGTCGGAAAGCAGATCGCCGTAGATGCTGCCGGCGGCGCCGCTCTCCTCGCCGCCGAGCATCGAGTTCATCGTCTTGCCGAGCATCTGGCGCACGAGGATCGCCTCGAACTGCGCGGCGACGGCGGCGCGCTGCTCGGCGGGCGAGGCGTTGCGAAGCGCGGCGCCGCTCAGGTGCGCGGCGCGGGCGTGCGCGATCGGATCGAGGGGCGCGGAGCCGGTGGCGTTGATGGGCGCGACGCTCATCTCAGTTGATCACGAGCTCGGCCTGGAGCGCGCCGGAGCGTTTGAGGGTTTGGAAAATCGCCATCATCTCGCGCGTCGAGACGCCAAGGGCGTTGAGCGCGGCGGCGAGCCGCTCGATCGTCGGCGGATCCTGCGAGAGAATCGTGAAGCCGCCTTTCACTTCGTTCACGTTGGTCTGCGTGCTCTGCACGGCGGTCGTCTGGCCGGAGTTGCTGAAAGCATTGGGCTGGCTCACGCCGACATTCGAACTCACGGTGATCGTCAGCGAGCCGTGCGCGACGGCGACCTCGGAGATGCGCACCGTGGAGGTCGCGACGATCGTGCCGGTGCGCTCGTTGATGACGATGCGCGCGAGCGTGTCGGGCAACGTCTCGACCTGGCCGAGATCGGCGAGGAAGGCGACTTCGCGGCCGCGATAACCCGCGGGCAGCGTGACGCTGACGGTCGCGGCATCGACGGGATTCGCGCTGCCGGCCCACTGCGCGTTGATCGCATCGGCCATGCGCGACGCGGAGGTAAAATCGGGATTGTGCAGGAGAAGCCGCAGCATGTTGTCGTGGACGAACACCGCGGGAATCTCGCGCTCCACGATCGCGCCGCTGCTGATGTTGCCCACGGTCGGATGATTTTTTTGCACCGTCGCCCCACCCGCTCCACCAGCGCCGCCCATGAAGCCGCCGATCGCGACCGGGCCTTGCGCGACGGCGTAGACGCGGCCGTCGGCGCCGAGCAGCGGCGTCTGCAACAGCACGCCGCCCTGCAGCGTCTTCGCATCGCCCATCGAGGCGACGTTGACGTCGATGCGCGCGCCGGGCTTGAGGAACGCGCTGATGTCGGCGGTGATCATCACGGCGGCGGTGTTCTTCGCCTTGATGTCGGTGGGATTGAGCGCGAGGCCGTAACGCTGAAGGACGTTGGCGACGGAACGCAGCGTGGCGGCGGCGTTGCTGTCGCCATCGCCGGCGAGGCCGACCACGAGGCCGTAGCCGACGAGCTGGTTGTCGCGGCTGCCCTCGACGAGCGTGAGGTCCTTCACGCGCGAGGCGCGCGCGGGGCTGCCGAAACCAAAAAAAACGACGAGCGCCAGCAGCGCGGGCAGCGCGCGGCGGGCGGTTTCAGTTTTGCTGGTGAACATCATGTTCGTGGAATCCGTTCCAAGATCCTGGAGAAAAAATTCCGGGTTCAGATCGGACGGAGTTTTTCGTAGACCTTCGCGAGCCAGCCGCGCTTCTGCGCGTCGGTGATCGCGCCCTCGGCGTAGAACTCGACGCGCGCGTCGGCGATGTTGGTGGACACGACGCTGTTGTCGCGCGCGATGTCGTCGGGCCGCACGATGCCGTGGAGGACGACGTATTGCGTCTCGCCGGAAAACGTGACGACGCGCACGCCCTCGATGACGAGGTTGCCGTTGGGCAGCACGTCGCTCACGAGCACGGCGGCGCGCGCGGACACGCTCTGGGAATTGCTGACGTCGCCGCCGCCGCTGTAGCTGGATTTGCCGCCGGCGGTCACGCCGGGAAGCTCGCCCTTGTGCGCGGCGAGGCCGGAATAGATGAAGCGCTGGATCGCGTCCTGGAGCGTCGATTCGCGATTCGAGGTCTTGCTCTGCGAGCTCTGCGCGACGGCGGACTCGGCGACGACGATCGTGAGGATGTCGCCCTTCGCGGCGGCCTTGCGGTCGGCGAACATGCTCTGCGGCGCGTGGCCGGCGGCGGCGGTCCACAGCGATTCGGCGCGAGCGCCGGCAGCGAGGAGCGCGGCGGCAAGCGCGAGCTTAGAAGCGGACTTGGACACGGTTTTCATCGATGACCATCGCGGCAAAATTTTTCTGCGACTCGGGGTTCCGCACGGTGACGGTGTCGCCGCGCGCGCCATTCTCCATCGCCATCGCCTTCATCGTGACGAGCAGGCGGCCGTCAGCGGCGGAGACTTCGACGATCTCGCCCTTTTTGACGAGCGGGCGGCGCGCGACATCGCGCCACGTGAGCAAATAGCCGGCCGCGACGCCGCGGGCAAAAATGTAGGAGCTGTCCCCCACCGCCGCGGGCAGCGCATCGCGCTCGCGCAGCGTGTCGACGCGCCGCGCTTCGAGCTGCGCGGGATCGAAGACGCCGCCGATCGGCAGCGGCATCCGCGCCGCCCACACGTCGCGCCAGAGCGCCGCACGGAGAACGAAAGTCGCCTCCGCGATGGGCGCGGCATCCGCGACGATGCGGCAGCGCACGATCATCGACGACGCGGCGACCGAAGGATAATCGAGCACTTCCAAATCCCACACGGCGGCGACATGCGCCGGCGGCGTCCAAGCGCGGATCAGGTCGAGCTGGAGATCGCCTTCGAGATTGAAATGCGCAGCCAGGTCGCGCGTGAGCAGGCGAAGCAGTTGTTCGTGCGTGAGCGGCGTCGGCGCAGCGGCGACCGCGGCCCGATCGGCGAGGTTGACCGATGCACTCGCGAGCGGCAGCGGCGCGACGACGGGCGCCTCGGCGCGGAGGAGGCACGCGCCGGCGAGGATGACGGCGGCGACGAGAAACAGCAGGAGGGTGCGGACGTGGTGCATCGTCATCGGCGCGTTCATCGCTTCATGTTGGCGATGTTCTGGAGCATCTCGTCCGAAGTCTGGATCGACTTGGAATTAATTTCGTAGGCGCGCTGCGCCACGATGAGGTTCACCATCTCCTCGACGATGTTCACGTTGGAGTTCTCGATGTAGCCTTGGATCGTCTGGCCGAAACCCTGCTCGCCGGGCTTGCCGACCTCGGGCGCGCCGCTCGCGGCGGTTTCCTGATAGAGATTGCCGCCGAGGCTCTGCAGGCCGGCGGGATTGGCGAAGCGCGCGAGCGTGATCGCGAAATTTTGCGTGCCGCTCGAACTCTGCACCGTCACCTGGCCGTCGGGCGAGATGCTGACCGAGCTCGCGCCGGGCGCGATCGGCTGGAAGCCGCTCAGCACCGGCATGCCGTCGACGGTGACGACCTGGCCCTGCGCGTTGAGCTTGAACGAGCCGTCGCGCGTGAAGCCGATCGTGCCGTCGGGCCGCTGCACCTCGAAGAAGCCGTCGCCCTGGATCGCGACGTCGAGTTTCTCGCCCGTATTGGTGAGCTGGCCCTGCGTGAAGACCTTCGACGTCGCCGCGACGCGCGAGCCGTTGCCGACTTCGACGCCGGTCGGGACGAGGTTGCCGCCGCCGGAATCGGAACCGGAAGCGCGCGGCTTCTGGTAGAGGAGATCCTGAAACTCGATCTTGCTGCGCTTGAAACCGGGCGTGTTCACGTTCGCGAGGTTGTTCGCGATCGTGTTGAGGTTGAGCTGCTGCGCCTCCATGCCGGTGGCGGCGGAATAAAGCGAGAGGTTCATGCGGCGGGAGGGAGATCGGTGAAATGGGAGAAGGGAGAAAGGAGCAGGGAGAAGGAAACGGCGCGCAGGGCGTCCGCCTTCTTTCTTCTTTCTCCCTTCTCCTTTCGCCCCGCGGCGCAACGCGCCACGACTGGGGCCGGCGCGCCCCCATCGCGCGCGCGGCCATGCAGTCGTGATTGCGGTTGTCTGTCTGGGGAAGTCATGGAAGCGGGCGCTCAGCCGAGCGCGTCGAGCGTCTTCTGCATCTGTTGGTCGACGGTGCTGATGATTTTCTGGTTCGCTTCGTAGGCGCGGGAAATCAGGACGAGGTCGACCATCTCGCGCAGGGGCGTGACGTTGCTGCCTTCGAGATAACCCTGCAGCAGCTCCGGCTGCTCGACGGCTTGTGGCTCGACGCCGGGGCTGGGGACAAAAAATCCGCCGGCGATCGGGATCAGTTGCGACGGGTCGTCGAATTTCTGGACTGAAAATTTTCCGAGCGAGGTCGCGCCCTGGAAGATCGTGCCGTCGCGGTTGACCGTGAGCGGATCACCGTTGGGCAGGAGCGTGATCGGCGCGCCACCATCGGAAAGGACTTCGTTGCCGGCGGAATTGACGAGCGTGCGATCGGCGCGGAGGCGGAATTCGCCGCTGCGCGTGAACGCGTGCGAGCCGTCCGGCATCTGCACTTCGAAAAATCCGTCGCCCTGGATCGCGACGTCGAGATCGCGGCGCGTCGGCTGCGTTTCACCGGTGACGAAATTGATCCCGGTGTTCACCTTCGGGAACAGCATCGGCACGCTCGAGTCGTGGCCGATGCGCGCGTGCGGATCGGGCTGGATTTCGCCGGCCTCCTGCGTGGAGAAATTGACCGTGCGCTTGCGATAGCCCGTCGTCTGGCTCGACGTGATGTTCTGAGCCACGGAATCCTGCCAACGCTCCAGCGCGCTCAGGGCGGATGCGCTTTGGTAGAGTCCGATATTCATGGGCTGCGAGCTCTAAGCCAACCGCGTGCCCGCAACCGCTCCGTCTGTGTAACTCGCTCTTTCGCTGCCGATTAAATTTCAGGAATTCGGCGTGGAAAAATTTTCCGCGGCGAGGCGCGATCGCTCACGCGGACGCGGCAGGTTTTTCCCTGCACGGCCGAGCGGTGATTTTCCCAACTCGCCCGCTCCGCGCGCGAATGGCCGGCGTGGCACGGGAGTCTTGCCTGTGAGTTGCCCTGAACACGGGCGAGACGCCCGTGCCACTGGGAAGCCACGCGGTCGGAGCCCGTTCCGCCTTTTCCTTGGGCGCACTCGCGGCGAGCGCGCCGCTCAGCTTCCCGCCGAGTAGAGGCACTCGATTTCGACGCGTTCGCCGCACGTGCAAGTGACCACCAGGCGCACGACTTTGCCGCCTTCCTTCACGACTTCGACGTGCGCGTTCGACGCGCCGGGCGTCACGACGGAGAGCGGCGCGCGCGGATCGTGGCCGCGCGCGTGCGCGCTCGATGGATGGGCAGGCGCGCGGAGAGAAGTGACGGCGAGCGTCTTCTTGCCTTGGAGGAAGGATTTCATGACGGCGGTTTGCTGACGTCCAAAACGGGAATCGGTTTGTCGACGAGCGTCGCGTCCTTGAAACGCGGCTTCGCCGTCAACGTGAGATTGAGCGTGACGCGCTGGTTCGACTCCGCATCCGGCGACTCGCCGTCGACCGGTTTCGAATCCGCGTAGCCGGTCACGCGCTCGATGAGCGCGGCATCGACGGCGTAGTGCACGAGCAGCCGGCGCGCGGCGTTGGCGCGATCGGCGGAGAGCTCCCAGCTCGAGTAGTCGGGATCTTTCAGCGCGAGGTGCGATTTCGTGTGGCCATCGATCGTGACCGCGAAGTGATGCCGGTCGATCGTCCACGCCATGTTTTGCAGGACGAACTTGCCCCACTCCGTGAACTCCGTCGTGTCGTTGACGAAGAGCGGCTGCTTCGCGCGATCGTAGAGCGTCACGCGCAGCCCGTCGGTCGTCACCTGGATGTCGATCGGCTTGTCCTGAAAATTTTCGTCGAGGTGCAGCAGCCGGTAGAAATCCGCGGCGACCGAGCTGAGAAACGTCACCTGAATCTGCTTGTTGCGGTCCTGCTCCTTCTCGCTGCCGGCGTCCTTGCCCTGGCTCTCGGTCGTCTTGTTGTTGTTGAACGGCAGCACGCCGGATGTCGCGGAGAGCGGCGAATGAAACGGGTTCTGAAAATACCGCGACGTCGCGATCAGGATTTTTTCGTCCTGCGCGGAAATCCACAGCACCATGAACAGCGCCATCATCGCCGTGACGAAGTCCGCGTAGGCGACTTTCCAGGCGCCGCCGTGATGGGCTTGTTTCTTCGCCATGAGCAGAGCGCGGGTTTAAATTTACCGCGCCGCCGCGCGCGACGGCAGAATCGGCACGTCCGGATCGAAGCGCCCGGCTTCGGCTGGCGGGCGCGCGCTCATTTGGCGGGGGCGAGCGATTTCAGCGCGACCTCGAGTTCGGCGGCGCCGGGTTGCACATTGCTGTCGAGCGAGCGGCGCGCGACCTCGACGGCCGTCAGCGGCGCGAGGCCTTTCGCGAAGCCGGCGACGGCCTGCTTGATGCACATGAGGAACTGCTCCTCGGAGGCGTTGTTGAACTTCACGCGATTCGCGAGTGGGTTGACGAAGCCGTAGGCGACGAAAATGCCGAGCAGCGTGCCGGTGAGCGCGGACGCGACGTGCTCGCCGACTTTTTCCGGGCCCTCCGAGATCGAGGCCATCGTGTTGATGATGCCGAGCACCGCGGCGACGATGCCGATGCCCGGCAGCGAATCGCCGACCAGTTGGAGAATATGCACCGGATGCTCCGCCTCGATCGCCTTCGCCTCGAGTTCGGCCTGCATCAGCGCTTCGAGCTGATCGGGTTTGATTTTGCCGTCGATAACCGGCTTCAGGCCGTTGCAAAGAAACTCGAGGCGCTCCGGATGCGTGAGCACCGATGGATAACGCTGAAAAATCGCGCTCTTCTTCGGATCCATGATGTGTTCCTCGAGCGCGATGAGTCCGTTGCGCCGGCCGACCATGAAGATTTCGTAGAGCAGCTTCAGCAGCTCGGTGAATTCCTTTTCGTTCGCCGTCTTCCCGCCGATCGCGCCTTTCACCTTGTGCAGAATCTCCTTCAGGACGTGGCCCGGACTCGCGATCACGAGCACGCCCGCGCCGACGCCGAGAATCACGACAAACTCCGAGACCTGGAGCAGCACGAGCGGATGGCCGCCCGCGAGCATGAACCCGCCGAGCGTCGATCCCAGGACGATGAGTGCTCCGATGAGGATCAGCATGGGGGACGGAAAAATTCCAAACGCCCGATCCCGGACGCCGAAGAAAACTCAAATGAGGTCAGGCGCATGCGGGAGATTCCGGCTTTCTTTTGGCGATTTGGAACTTTGTGATTTGCGATTTGCGCCATGGGCGCGGTCACCGATTCCGGACGCGCTGGATCCACGCGCGCAGCCCGAGGATCGTCTGCGCATGGATTTGACAGATGCGCGACTCCGTCAGGCCGAAAACCGCCGCGATTTCAGCCAGGCGCATGTTCTCAAAATAATACATGGCGAGGATCTTCTTCGGTATATCGGGCAGTTCGGCGATGCGTTGAGTGAGAAGTTGCAGCAGCTCGGCTTTCTCGAGGTTGTCGCGGCCGGTCACGTCGGCTTCGTCGGCCAGCAATTCGTGCAGCGACGCGCCCTCGCCTTCCTCGCCTTCGGCGTGCTGGTCGATCGCGACAAACGTCACCGGCTTCGCCTCCTCGACCCACTTCTGATATTCCTTGTCGCTCAGCCCGAGCGACGCGCAGACCTCGGCGTCCGTCGCGGCGCGGCCAAGCTTCTGCTCGACCTCGTTGATCGCGCTCTTGAGCTTGCGCGAACGCGCGCGCGCGCGGCGCGGGCACCAGTCCATGCGGCGCAGTTCGTCGAGGATCGCACCGCGGATGCGCATCGCGGCGTAGCTGGCAAACGTGCTGCCCTGCTCGGGGTCGAACTTGCGCACGGCCGCGATGAGGCCGGTGATGCCCACGCTGTAGAGATCGTCGGCGTCGACGTGCGCGGGCACATTGAGCTTGATGCGGTCGACGACGTTGCGGACGAGGGGCAGATACCGTTCGATCAAATCCTTTTCATCGACGGCGCTCGGCGAAATTCCCTGATACGCGCGCCAGGCGGCGGCGGGCGTTGCTTCCGTGCCAGGGAGATTTGCAGTAGCGGTATTCATGGAGGCGTGGACGGACTATTTGTTCTTGGCGGCCGCGGCCGCTGTGGTGGCGGCGTGACGGGCTAAAATTGTTTCCCGGATCCCGCGCACCAGCACGGTCCAGAACCAGCGAAAGAGCAGCGCACCGGCGAGGCAGCCGACGGCGCCGTCGAAAAAAACGCGCCCGGCTTCGTGGTTGTTCCAGAAGCTGGTGATGCCGGCGGCGAGAAATCCGGCGAACCCGCCGGCGAGGAAGATGAATTTCATGGCTCAGGTTTCCTCGTCGGGCAGCGTGCGGCGCACGATCGCGCCGGGGACATCCTCTTCGCAGTCGCCGGTGAGTGACGGGCCGGTCGCGAGAAACAGCGGCTCGAGCGCCTCGTCGAAAAGATAGTCCCACAACTTGCCCCACTGCGGCACCTCGTCGAGGTGCGTGAAGACCAGATGCGTCGCGCCGAGATCGCGGCCGGCGGCATAAGCGTCGCGCAGCGAAGCGCGGTCGTAGGCGGCGTTGAGCACGAGCACACGCTCGTCGATCTGCTCGCGGTCGAGGAATTCGCCGAGCGGCGCGTTGTCGGCGGGGCGGCGCGGCGAAATGCCGGGCAGGTCGAAATAAACGAACCCACCCGGCACCGCGGGCCGTGTCTCACACGGAAAATGAGCGAGCGGGACGCCGAGCGCCTCCGCGAAAACCGGCAGCGGCCCGAGCGGATTCGGGCGGTCGAACTCGACGCTGACGACGTGGCCGATCCGCGCGCGGCGAAACACTTCCTGCGCGATCCACTTGCAGAGCGCGGTCGTGCGGCCGACGCCCGGCGCGCCGAGAAACGCGGCGCGGGAAAGCGGCGGACGCGCGGTGCGCGTCTCGACTTGCGCGCGCAGCAGGCGCGACGTTTCCGCGAGCGCGCGATGCAATGGGAGCGTGTTGAGCTCGTTCCAATTCGCGCCGGACTGCAGGCGGTTGAGCGCGGTCTCGGTGATGCCGGAGCGGCGCAGCAATCCGCTGAGCCCGAGCGTGGTGACATCGTCCTGGCCACGAAAAACGCGCGACGTGCGCGGCGTGCTTTCGCGGGCAACCGTGCGATCGATGGCGGGTTCCTCCGGTGTCGCCGGCTCGGCGGACACGGCGTCGAGCGTCGACGCGGCGTTGGGCGCGGGATCGACTTGCGCGACGACTTCGAGTCGCGGGCCGGAGAAAAACTTCCTGAAGCCGCGCGGCTCGACCGAGCGGACCGACAGCACGCGCGCCGTCGGGCCGAGACGCTCGCGAATCAGCGCGACGGCCTCGTCCGCGGATTTCACCGTGAACTTGTAGGCGCCGGGCGCGAGGAGCTTGGAAGTCTGCGGCATGACGGATCAGGCGCGGGTGAAGCGGACGTTGGCGGGCGAATCGGCGCTCGCACTGGGCGCGATTCGCATCGCGCGGCGCGCGTCGGAGCGGCGCGTGCGCGTCGCGCGCAACGCCGGGAATTCGCCGCGCGCCCGCGGGCCGCGCACGATGAGCGTCGGCGAGGCGGGCACGAGAATCGGCAGCAGCTCGCGCGCGGTGGAGAAAGTGATTTCGAGCTTCATGGCGTTCAGGCGGCGGCCTTGAGTGGCGGTTGTTGCGGCTCCGCGCGCACGAGCGCGCCGGGCGCGGTGATGATGCCGGCGTTTTCGATCTCCGTCGCAGCCGGCAGCTCCTGGAACGAAAGCACCGTGAGCCGCGGGAAGGACGACTCGAAGAAACGCTTCAGCGGCAGACGGATTTCCGCGGAGGCGACGAGGACGGCGGGCTGGCCGCTCTGCACGAGATCGGCGGTGCGCTTGCCGATTTCGTCGAGGAGATGGCGCGCGGTCGCGGGATCGAGCGCGAGGCCGACTTCGGTCGGCGAGCGGTGGACTTTCTGCGCGAGGAACTGCTCGAGTCGCGGGTCGAGCGTGACCGCGCGCACGACGCCGGGGCGGCACTCGTATTCCGGCACGAAATAAAGTCCGAGCCGGCGGCGGACGAGCTCGCTCAGGTCGTCGGGATTCTTCGAGAGCGACGCGAAGTCCGCGATGCCTTCGAGGATGAGCGGCTGGTTGAGGATCGCGATGTTCTCGCGCAGCAGATTCTGGAGGACGCGCTGGATGATGCCGAGCGTGACGAGGTCGGGGAGCAATTCCGCGACGAGCGCGGGCTGCGCGACCTTGAGGTGATCGACGAGCAGCTGCACTTCCTGCCGGCCGAGCAGATGGTGGGCGTTGATCTTGAGCGTCTCCGAAAGATGCGTGATGAGCACCGACGCCGGATCGACGACGGTGAAGCCGTTGAGCTCGGCGGTTTTCTTTTCGGGCTCGTCGATCCACGTCGCTTCGAGATTGAAAACGGGCTCGCGCGTCGGGACGCCCTTGAGCTTCACCTTGCTGCCGGCGACGTTCATCGCGAGCCAGCGGCCGGGCATGAGCTGGCCGCGGGCGACGGGCTTGCCGCGGAGGAGAAAACGGTAGTCGTTGGGCTCGAGCTCGAGATTGTCGCGCACGGAAACCGGCGGCACGACGATGCCCTTCTCGCGCGCGAGCGTCTTGCGCACGCCGGTGACGCGCGCGAGCAATTCGCCGCCGCCCTTCGCGTCCGCGAGGCTGAGCAGGCCGTAGCCGATCTCGATCGCGAACACGTCGACCTCGATGAGCTTGCGGACATCCTCGGGGCCGTTCGACGTCGGGCCGGCGTTCGCCGCGGCGCCGCCTTCGGTTTTGGCGCCGCCCTTCGGCACGGTGCCGGCGGCTTTCGCGGCGGCGGCCGCGGCTTCGGCGCCGTGCGCGTGGCCGTGTTTCAGTTCCTGCTCCTTCAAAATTTTTCCGAGGAACGCCGCCATGCCCGCGAGGCCGAAGAACGGCACGATCGGCATGCCCGGCATGAGGCCGAAGCACGCGAGCATGCCTGCGGCGATCTTCAGCGCGCGCGGATAGCGGAAGAGCTGGCCGGCGAGCTGCGTGCCGAGATTCGAATTCTCCGAGGCGCGCGTGACGAGGATGCCCGCGCCGACGGAGAGGATGAGCGCGGGAATCTGCGAGACGAGGCCGTCACCGATCGAGAGCAGCGTGAATTTCTGCAGCGACTCGCTGAGCGAGTAGCCCATCTGCAGCACGCCGATGGCGAAGCCGCCGATGACGTTGACGAGCGTGATGATGATGCCGGCGATCGCGTCGCCGCGGACGAATTTCGAGGCGCCGTCCATCGCACCGTAGAAATCGGCCTCCTTCTGCACCTTCACGCGACGCGCGGTCGCCTGGACTTCGTCGATGATGCCGGCGTTCAACTCGGCATCGATGGCCATCTGCTTGCCGGGCAGCGCATCGAGGGTGAACCGCGCGCTCACCTCGGCGATACGGCCCGCGCCCTTGGTGATGACGACGAAATTGATGACGACGAGAATCAGGAAAACGACCGCGCCGACGATGTAGTTGCCCTGAATGACGAAGTGGCCGAACGAATCGATGATGTGGCCCGCGTAGCCGTTGATCAGAATCTGGCGCGTCGAACTGATGTTCAGCGCGAGGCGGAAAAGCGTGAGCGCGAGCAGCAGCGTCGGGAATCCCGAGAACTCCGGCGGATCCTTCACGTAGATGATCGCGAGAAGCACGAGCAGCGAGAGCCCGATGTTCATCGCGAGGAATGTGTCGAGCAGCAGCGGCGGAACCGGCAGGATCAGCAGCAGGACCGTGAGAAACAGGCCGCCCGTGAAAATGAGATCGGCGCGCTTCAGCAGCGTCGTGACGGGATTGGATTCAGCCGCGGTGCTCATGGCTTAGGCGGACGCCTCGATGCGACGCGACTTCAGGCGGTGGAAGTAGTAGCGGTGCGTGCGGTAGACGACCGCGAGGATCTCGGCGACGGCCTGGTAGAGCTCGCTGGGAATCGTCTCGCCGACCTGGCCCATCGCGTAGAGCAGGCGCGCGACCGGCTTGTTCTCGACGGTCGGCACGCCGTGCTCGGCGGCGAGCGCCTTGATGCGCTGCGCAAAACGATTCTCGCCCTTCGCGAGGACGACAGGCGCGTGGTCCTTGCCGCGCTCGTATTTCAGCGCGACGGCGAAGTGCGTCGGGTTGGTCACGACGACATCCGCCGTCTTCACCGCCGAGAGCATCTGGCGCTGCATAAGGCGGCGCGCCATGCGGCGCATCGCATGTTTGACGTGCGCGTCGCCCTCGGCCTGCTTGCGCTCGTCCTTCACTTCCTCCCGCGTCATCATCATCTCGCGCGAGGTCTTGAATTTTTCGTAGCCGTAGCTCACGGCGGCGACGATGCCCAGGGCGAAGAGCAGGCGCGTGAGGAACAGGATCGTCGCGTGGCTGAGAAACTGCCCGAGATAGCCCGCCTCGACCGGCGCGCTGAACAACGGATCGAACATCAACCCGCGCGCGCCGAGCCAGAGCGCGGTGCCGATCGCGCCGAGCTTGAGCAGGTCGATGCCGCACTTGACGAAAACCTGCTTCGAGAACGTGCGGTTGAAATTGGCGACGATGTCGAGGTGCTCGAACTTGATTCCCGCGACCTCGGGCGTCAGGCGGAAGCCGCTCTGGATGCCGCTCGCGAGCAGCACCGCGCCGACGATCGCCAGCAGCAGCGGCCCGAGCGCGCGACCCAGCGTGAAAATCACCTCGCTCAGCTGCACCACGACGGTCCCCTGCTCCACCGGCGTCGTCGCGAACCGCGAGAACATGCCGATCGCGTATTCGGAAACTTCGCGGGAAACCGACTGCCCCGTCAGCGTGAACACCCCGAGCACCGCGGCGATCGGAAACAGGACCGTGAGTTCGTGCGACTTCGCAAACTGACCCCGTTCGTGCGCCTCGTTCAGGCGTTTCTCGGTCGGTTTCTCTGTTTTTTGATCGTGGTCCGTTTCGGCCATGCGGGTCGTGGGCCGATTTAGCAACGCCGATGCCACGGCTTCCCTGTCGCGCGCTAGCAGCTAGCGGGTAGCGAATTACGATTTTATGTTCGCGCCGCCCACGCCGATCGAAGGTTTTTCCCGAGGGAAGGTAAAATTCGCGGCAAAATTTGCCGGCCGCCTTTTCCGCGCTCAGCGCGACGGCAGCAGTTGCAGCATGCGCAGCGGCATGTCGCCGAATTCGACGTAAAGATAACGGGCGATCAGCGCGCCCGCCGTGCTCAGGAGCCCGAGCCCGATCAACGCGCGCGCGGAAAAGCTGATGATGAAGACATTCATCTTCGGCACCGCGCGGCCGAGCACCGAAAACGCGAGCGTGATCAGAAAATTCATCGCGATAAACGGCGCGGCGATGCGCAGCCCGAGCTCGATCACGTGCGCGGTGCCGCGGATCAGCGAATCGCCCGCGCCCGCCTCGAACGCCGCGCGTCCCGCGGGCACGAGTTGAAAACTCCGCGCCAGCGCGGTGAGCACGGCATGATGTCCGCCGAGCAGAAAAAACATCACCACCGCGAACGTCGACAGCAGCGCGGCCAGCGGCTCGTTGGTCGGCTCCGGCACGCCCATGCCGGGCATCGCCATCAGCCCGACCTCGCTCGAGATCAGCCGGCCGGCCATCTCGACGCTGGCAAAAGCCATCTGCATCACAAAGCCGAGCGCCAGACCGACGATGACTTCCATCGCGACCGCGGCGACCAGCGGCCACACCCCAAGCGGCGGCGGCGCAGCGGGCACGATGCCCGCGAGCAGCGTCGCAAAACATACGCCGATCCCGAGCCGGACCATGATCGGGATGGGCCGGCCGGCGATCAATGGCAGCTGGAAAATGATGCCGATCGATCGCAGCATGATCGCCATCCAGGCGAAGAGATACTCCACGCTCATGCGCTTCGGGCGTGGCGGCGGCGCCTCAATGTCCCAGCGCGCCCATCCGCGTGATGATCGTGATCGTAAACTCGGAAAGCGCGCGCAGCAGCCAGGGCGTGATCACGAGCGAAAGTCCCGCGAGCGCGAGCAGCTTCGGCACGAAGGTCAGCGTCTGCTCCTGCATGCTGGTGACCGACTGCAGCAGGCTCGCGGCGAGTCCCACCACGAGCGTCACGCCGAGAAACGGCGCCACCACATACAGCGCAAACATCACCGTGGATTTGAAGAGATCGATCGCGAGGTCGGGATTCATGAGCGGAAATTTTGAATGTGATTCACCGTTGGTCTTCCCGGGGAACGTCAGGCGAAACTCGTGACGAGCGAGCGCACGACCAGATGCCAGCCGTCGACGAGAACGAAGAGCAGGAGCTTGAGCGGCAGCGCGACCGTCATCGGCGGCATCATCATCATGCCGAGCGCCATCAGCACGGAGGACACGAGGAAGTCGATGACGAGAAACGGCAGGAACAGCAGGAAACCCATCTGAAACGCCGTCTGCAGCTCGCTGATCACAAACGCGGGAATCACCACGCGCATCGGCAGGTCCTTCACCGCCGTCGGGCCGAAACCGCCGAGCTCGAGAAAATATTCCACGTCGCGCGTGCGCGTTTGCTTCAGCATGAATTGCTTCAACGGCACGGTCGCGCGGTCGAGCGCCTCGACCGACGTGATTTTCCCGTCGAGATACGGCCGCAGCGCCTCGTTGTTCACGCGATCGAACACCGGGCCCATCAGAAAAAACGTCAGGAAAAGCGAGAGGCCGACGATGATCTGGTTCGACGGCGCGCTCGGCGTGCCCAGCGCGGTGCGCACGAAACCGAGCACGATCACGATCCGCGTGAAGCTCGTCATCAGCAGCACGATCGACGGCGCCACCGAGAGCAGCGTCATGATGATCAATATCTGCAGCGCGACGCTCACCTCGCCCGTCTGGCCGGTGCCTTCGAGGCCGATGTTCAGGCGCAGCGGCGTCGGCGCGGTCGCGGTCGTGGGCGTGGCGCCGGTGAGATTGGAACTCGCCGGTGCGGCCGGCGGCGCCGCGGGAATCACGACGCCGGAGACCGGCGTCTGCGCGGACGACTCGGTCGCCGCGCCGAGGAACAGGGCGACGATCGCAACGAGGAAGACGCGGAACGTTTTCACGACGCCCCGCCCTCTTCGTCCACGGCGCCGGAAAGGCGCGACAGCAGATTGATCTGGCCGGCGCAGACGCCGAGCAGGAATTTTTTCCCTTCGTAGGACGCGACGACGAGATACTGGCGGTTGCCGAGCGAGCGCGTTTCCTCGATCGCGAGGGCGCGGGCATCGCGCCCGACCGGAGCGCCGCGGCGATTCCGCCACACGAGCCAGCCGCCGACGGCGGCGAGCGCGAGGCCGAGGACGAGCGTGAGCGTGTTCAGGCTGCCGCCGGCGGCCGCCGCCGGCGCCGGTCCCGCGCCGCTGCCGCCGGGAAAAATGATCTTGTTGTCGTCCGCGGCCAGGGCGGTCGACACCAGCGCGAGCGCGAACAACGGTCGCGCGAGCATGAGGCGCACGCGCATGCTCACGGCCGCGCGCTACCGACGAGCTCGGTGATCTTGATGCCGAAGTTGTCCTCGACGACGACGACTTCGCCGTAGGCGACGAGCTTGTCGTTGACGAAGAGCCCGACGGGGTCGCTCGCGTGCTGTTGAAGTTGCACGATGGAGCCGGGCGCCAGCTCGAGCACGTCGCGCATCGACAGCTGGACCGAGCCGAGCTGCACGGTGACCTTCACTCTCACATCGAGAACTATATCAAGTGACTTTTCGTCCGTCAGGTTTGGCATGGTTGTTTTCCTCCGCGGGAAGTTTACGGGTGAGTTGGATCGCGACGTGGTCCGTATCGAGGCCGACCGTGCCGATGAATTTCGGCGCGCCGTTCAACAGCACGCGCGTGGCGGTGCAGACGGCCGGATTCATCTCGATCACGTCGCCGACGCGCAGGCTGGCGATCTCGCGAATGGAAAGCTCAAACGCATCCCACTCGGCCCGCACCGGCACCGTGATACGATCGTAGGACGCCTGCCACTCGGCGCGCTTCGCCGTGGTGGTGACGGCGGTGTCCTTCTGCCGCCGCGCCTGCATTTTCTTCACGACCGGCTCGATCGTGTAATAGGGCACACCGATCTGGATCTGCTCCGAGCAGTCGCCGAAATTGCACTCGAGCGCCATCGCGAGCATGATCGCGTCGCGCGGCGAGGTTTGCAGGAACCGGCCGTTGTTTTCGTGGCCGATGATCATCGGCCGCAATTCCTGCTCGGCCTTCCACTGCGCGCACCATTCCTCGAGGAGGATGAGGATCACGTCCTCGATCAGCGCGATCTCGATCTCGGTGAGGTAGCGCTCGGCCTTCACCGAGTGGCCGCGGCCGCCGAGGAGCCGGTCGGCGATGGTGAGCGCGAGGCGCGGGTTGATGTCGAGGATGCCGACGCCGACCAGCGGCTCGACCTTGAAGAGGCTGAGATGCGTCGGATTGGGCAGCGAATCGGTGAATTTCGAATACGTGACCGTGGTGAGCTTGGCCATCTTCAGGCCGAACTCCATGCGCAGGTAGAGCGAGAGACGCGCGCTCAGGTAGCGGATGAAATCCTCGTGCAGCAACCGCAGCCGCCGGAGCTCGGCCTCGGAGAGAAATGCGGGATTGCGAAAATCGTAGGGCTCGATCTTGGGCGCGATGCCGGGCATCGAGCCGTCGAGGATCACGCCTTTCGGCGGCTGAACCTCCGCGGTCTGCGCGAGGATTTTGTCGATCTCGGATTGATCGAGAAAATCGGTCGCCGGTTTTTGGGGATCGTCGGCCATGGGCCTCGGCGCGTCAGCGAATCACTGGATGACGAAGTCGGTGAGGTAGACCTCCGCGACGACTTTCTTGTTGAGCGCCTGATTGTAGGCCTCGACGAGCTTGGCGCGGATCACGTTTTTCGAGCCGGGCTCCTCGATGTCGGCGAGCGTCAGCGAGGAAAGGACGGACTGCGTGATGTCGATGAGTTTCGGCTTCGCCCCGTCGAAGATCGCTTTGATGTTCGGATCGGCGCCGGCGATGTAGATGTTGGTCTTCAGAAAACGCGTGCCCATCGTGCCGGCGAGGTTCACGACCTGGTTCTGAAATTCGTAGCTGGGCACGTCCTTCTTGCCGTCTTTGCCCTTTTCCCCCTTGGCATCGGCCGCAGACTCGGCGCTCGCCTCGGCGGACGGCGGCGCGGCAATTTTTTTCTGCAGGCGCGGCAGCAACACGAATTCCACCGTCGCCCACGTCGCGACCGGGGCGAGAAGCACCGTGACGATCGCCGGCAGCCAGGCCATCAATCCGCGCGGCGCGGCGGGCGCGGGGGCGGCGGCGGCCGGAAGCGCGACGGGTTCGTTCTTCGCGGCGGCGGCGGGAGCTTCGGCTTTGGGAGGAGGAGGCATTGGGACGAGGCGTTGAAAGTGAAAAGGGAAAGGCGTGGGGACGTCGCGGCGCGCGGGCCGCCGCCTCCGCCTTTCGAGCGGAAGCGCTTACCGCTGCTTCAGGTTCACGATGTCTTCCAGCACGCTGTCGGAGACGGTGATGAGGCGGGAGCCCGCCTGGAAGCTGCGCTGCATCGTGATCATGTTCGAAAACTCCTCGGTGAGATCGACGTTCGACTGCTCGAGCGTGCCCGACTGGATGGCGCCGAGGCCGTTCGAGTTCGGCGTGTTGTTCGCCGGCGTGCCGAACACGCTGCCGCCGATCGGGCCCGCGAGATCGAGGCCGCCGTAGAGATTGTTGCCCTGCTTGGTGAGCGCGGCGGTGTTGTTGAAGTTCTGCAGCAGCACCTGGCCCGTGACGGCGGACGTGCCGTCCGAATAGAATTCGGTAATGTTGCCTGCGGTATCGATGCTCATCGATTTCAACTGCGTGCCGGATGGCGGCGTGCCGAGCGCGAGGTCCGCCACCGTGCCGCCGGAGAGTCCCTGCAACGCGAAGCCCTGGCTCGTGACGAGCTTGCCCGTGCTGTCGTAGTGGAACGAGCCGTCGCGCGTCGCGAACTGGTTGCCCGACGAGTCCTTCACGATGAAGAAGCCGTTGCCGGAGATGCCGAGGTCGGTGACGTTGCCCGTGTTCTCGAGCGCGCCTTGGGTGAAGGTCGTCGTCACGCCCGTCGACTGCACGCCCACGCCGGCGAACGTATCGGCAAAACTGACATGGCCCTTTTTGTAGCTCGTCGTGGTGACGTTGGCGATGTCGTTGCCGATGGTCTGAAGGCCGGTGGAGAAGCTGCGCAGGGCGCTGACGCCCGAGGTGAGGGTGCTGATGAGTGACATGACAGTCGGTGATTAGGAGGATTGCGTTGCGTTGGATTCGTCCGTGAAAAATCAATTCGTCGTCGTGCCGCCGGCGGGCGCGGGCGGCAGTTCGACGCGTGTGATCGCGGTGAGCGGGTAATAGCTGCCGTTGACCTGGAGCTGGAGCGTGCCGCCGCTCGCGTCGACCGCGGTCACCTGGCCGCTTACCGTCTGGCCGTCGGTGTCGAGCAGCGAGACCTGCCGGCCGAGGTAGGAATTCGCGAGCACGAGCGTCTGGCCGCTGTTGAGGCTGCTCATGCTCTGAGCCATCTGCGTCATGCCCTGCATCGACGTCATCTGCGCGATCTGCTCCATCTGCTGGTTGTTGTCCATCGGCGCCGTCGGATCCTGATTCTGCATCTGCACCGAGAGCAGTTTCAGGAAATCGCCGGCGTCGAGCGTCTGCTTCGGCGTGCGCACGGCGGTGGTCCCCGTCGTGTCGGCGGCCGTGCTCGGGGAGTTGGAATAGATCGAGGAGACGGACATGGTGATTCAGGCGAAGGCGTGGAGCCGCGCGGCGTGGCCGAGGATCGGAGTCGCCGCGCGCGCGGGCGTGGCGTCGGCGGTCGCGTTCGCATCGCGATGGCCGGCGCCGCGGAAAAGGCGTGCGTCGTCGGCCGGCAGCGGGCGCGCGGCGGGCTCGCGGTGTTGCGGTTGCTGTTGAGACGCGCCGTCCTGCGTCGACGGCGATGACGAAAAAACCGGATCCGCGAAACGAATCGCGCGATCGCCCGCCTGCGAGTCGATCGCCTGCCACTCGTGGGCGAGCGCATCGCGCAATTCCGGCGACTCGGTGCGGAAGGCCGTGCGCACCTCGTCGGCTCGCATCTCGACGCGGACCTGCAGGTCGCTTCCGCCGATTGAAAAATGGAGATTCACCGTGTGGCGGTCCGTGCTGGCGAAACGCTCCGCCAGCGAGAGCACCGTTTCGACCGCGCGTTGCGCCGCGGGCGTGCTGTCCGCGGACGATGGCGCCGCATCCTGCGTCGGCGTCACACGCTCGGGAGCGGCCATGTTTTCCACGTGCGCAATCGGCGACGCGAGCGCTTCGCGGTGGGGCAGCGTGAAAGAAGGCATGGCGTCCGCCGATTTAGCAACGCCGGTGCCAAGCTGCGGCGCGCGTCCTGTAACTTCCTTGGTTTCAGCCTCTACAATTTTTTTAATCGCCGTTTCCTTTGGCGAAAAATCGCGCGCGGAATTTTCCGTTTTCGCCGCGGCAAAATTTGCCGCGATCGAAAGCGGGCCGACGGGCGCATGCATCGCGCCGCTGGGCGCCCGAGTCGGCTCCCCGCCCAAAGTCGACACGCGCGACGACGAAGCCATTTCGTTGGGAGAAGTTTTCCGCTCCTCGACGTTCTGCTCCGGCACGAACGGAATCGCTGGCGCGGTCGTTTCCGAAAAATGCGCGCCCGCCGCGGAATCCTGCGGCGCAGCGCCAAGGGGCATCGGGTTTGCGGGCGCGGCATCGAGCGGCACGGCGAATTTGGGAAACTCGCTGCGCCCGGTCGCGACAGAAGCGTCCGGCGCAGCCGAATCGGCCTGCGCGTCGAGCGAGTTTTGCGCGCGAGGTCCGGCACGCGGCGTGAATTCGGCCATGCGCGCCGGTAAGCTCGGTCGCGCCAGGGCGGGACTTTCGACGATCGCGCTTTCATCCCGCGCTATCATTCGCGGCGCAAGCGGCACCTGGGAAGCCGCGGTGAATTCGCACGGCGCGGCGGCAACCGACAACGCTTCGGCCGTTCCAGTCGAAGCAGGCGATTCCGGTGCGGGAGAAAAAACGCGCGACGCCGCGTTTTTCTCGCGCGGGAAAAATCGCTCGACCGACGCGTCCGAGGTGTCCGTGGCGCGGGTGTTCTGCGTAGTGGGCAGGTCGACCGTCGCACTCGTTGGCGCCAAGGCACGATCGACAGGCTGCGAGCCCGCTGTTTTCTGCTTTTCAGAATTCGGCGCCCGATGTTCACCGGGCACTCTGCGGCTGGATTTCGGCGCTGCGTTTCTTTCATTCGGCGTGGCGCCGGCAGTCGTCGACTCCGCGATCGGCGCGGAGGAAACGTCTGGTGCATCCGGAAGTCCGCTCGCTTTTGTCTTTGCCGGCGGCAGACACACTGAAGGCGCGACATGTTCAGCGGAGAACGGTTGCGCAGTCGGATTCGTCGCGCTCGCTTCCGGTGCGCTTACAGCGGCCGCGAGTGTCGTGGTGCTGTCGGATTTCTCCGCCGGCGCCGCATTCGCCCTGAGAGAAATTGTTGGCGCGGCTGGCGCAGGCGACGCGAAAACGCTTTCGCCCGTCGCGCCGACGAGTGCGGCCGGAAAATAATTCCGCAAACGCGGAGTGACCGCGGAAAATTCCGGCGTGGCGTCGGCAGAAGCGGGGGCGGCCGGCGCGTCCGGTGGCGTCGCCACGCCGGCGAACACGGCGGCGAAGTCGAGCAGTTGCGGCGGGAGCGCCGGCATCGCTGCGCCGGGGTCCGGTGAAACGGCAGCGCCGTTTTCGAGAGCCGGCGATCCGGGCAGAATTCCGGGCGCGCCGGGCGGCAGGCCAACGAAAGCGGCGACAAAATCGGGCGAAGTGGGAACGGTGGAGAGTTGCATGACGCAGAACCCTCCATGGTGGACGACCGCGTCGATCCGTGACGCGGGAAGAAAAATTCAGGACGATGCGGGCTTGTTCGCCTTCATCAGGCGCAGTTTCTCGGACAGAATGGCGGCGCGGCGCGCGAGCGGCGTGTCGTTCACGGCGGTCTTGCTCATTTCCTCGAAGATCGGGCCGACGACGTCGGGCTTCATCAGCGAAAGGATTTTCACCGCGGTGGTGTCGTCCAGTTCGCGAATGATCGCGACGGCGGCGCGCGGCGAGAGATTGGTGTAGGTCTGCGCGAGCGTGCGGATGTTCTTCGCTTCGTCGGCGGAGATTTCGATCACGCGGTCGGCGATTTCCTTGCGCAGCGATTCGACGTCGCTGCGCAGCTTCGCGAATTCCTTTTCCTCCGCGGCAAGGCGCGCGGCGCGCTGGTCGAGCGAGTCGGACTGCTTGCGCAGGCGCACGCGTTCCTCCTTCAGCTCGTTCGAGAGGTTTTCGATCTCGATCGTCCAGAAATCCCAGCCCTTCTTTTTCAGCTCGGTCGGCTCCTTGGCCGCGCGCGCGGCGGCCGCGGCGCGTTGCAGCATCGGCTCGATGGCGCGCCAGCTGAGGCCGACGCCGACGACGATGCTGAGCACGAGGCTCAGGCCGGCGGCGGCAAACGGGTGTGCGAGTTTCGCGATCATAAGCGGGAAAGGGCGCGGCGGTGCGCCTGGCGGCCGGCGAAGTCGTCGAACTCCGCCTGTTCCGCGCGCAGCGTCGCGACGTGATGCTCGGCGCGCGCCTTCGCCTCGAGGCGCTCGACGACCTGGAGTTTGCGATGGGCTTCGAGATATTCGACGCGGCGCTTCTGCATCGCTTCGCGCGCGACGATCACGGCGCGTTCCTGCTCGGCCTCGGCGCCGCGCTCGCGGCGATACGCGGCGAGCTGGTGCGCCTCGGCCGCGGCGGAAAACCGTTCGCGGCGGCCGGCGAAGAGCGCGTTTTCGAACTGCGCGATGCGCTGCCGCACCGTCGCGAGTTCCTCCTCCGACTGGACGTAGGCATGGACAGAGGCCGCGAAGGCCTCGCGCGCGCGCAATTCGCGATGCGCACGCAAAACCGCCACCGGACGCAGGGGAAAACGAAACCGTTTCATGCGAGGAGCTGTTTGAGGTTGGCGAACGTTTGCGCACGAGCGGTGTGCTCGTGCACGGCTTGACGGAGAAATTTTCGCAGCGGCTCGTGCAGCGCGATCGCCTGGTCGAGCGCGGCGTTGGCGCCTTTCTGGTAGGCGCCGATCGAGACGAGATCCTCGTTCTTGCGATAGAGCGCGAGGTGCTCGCGCGCGCGACCGGCGAGGGCGACTTCCTCCTCGGTGCAAACGTCGCGCGTGAGACGCGACACGCTTTCGAGAATGTCGATCGCCGGATAGTGGTTGAAGTGCGCGAGCTGGCGCGAGAGCACGATGTGGCCGTCGAGGATGCCGCGCACCGCGTCGGCCACAGGCTCGTTCATGTCGTCGCCTTCGACGAGCACGGTGTAGAGCGCCGTGATCGCGCCGCGCTCCCCTGCTCCCGAGCGCTCCAGCAGCCGCGGCAGCAGCGCGAACACCGACGGCGTGTAGCCGCGCGTCGCCGGCGGCTCGCCGATGGCGAGGCCGATTTCGCGCTGCGCCATCGCGAAGCGCGTGACCGAGTCCATCATGAACAAAACGTTTTTGCCCGCTTCGCGCCACGCCTCGGCGATGGCGGTCGCGGTGAACGCCGCGCGGAGCCGCAGCGGCGCCGGCGTATCCGACGTCGCCACGACGACGATCGCGCGCTTCATGCCTTCGGGCCCGAGATCCTTTTCGATGAACTCGCGCACTTCGCGGCCGCGCTCGCCCACGAGCGCGATCACGACGACATCGGCTTCGGACGCGCGGGCGATCATGCCCATGAGCGTGGACTTGCCGACGCCGGAGCCCGCGAAGAGCCCGAGTCGTTGTCCGCGGCCGAAAGGAATGAACGCGTCGATCGCGCGCACGCCGGTGACGAACGGCTGCTTGATGCGCTGGCGGCGCAGCGGATGCGGCGGCGTGCCGTTCGAGCCGGCGAGTCGGTCGACCGGCAGCATGCCGAGCCCGTCGAACGGCCGGCCGAGCGCATCGAGCACGCGGCCGAGCATTTCCGGTCCGGTGCGCGGCAACGGCGGACGATCGCACGCGGCGACTTCGCAGCCCACGTGCAGGCCGGCCGTCTCGCCCAGCGGCATGAGCAACACGCGGTGTTCGCGAAAGCCGACGACTTCCGCGCGCACGTTGAAATCGTCGCGCACCGAACGCACCTGGCAGATTTCGCCGAGGCCGACATTCGGTCCGTCCGACTCGATGATGAGTCCCGCCACGCCGGTGACCGCACCGACGCGCTGCACCGGCGGCAGGTGGCGGACCTGCGTGCGGAGCACGTCAACGAGCGGAGCGACGGTGGATATCATGGGTGAGGCGGGCATCGGTCGCGGAGAGAAATTTCAAACGCCAAACGTCCAAACGCCAAAGAAGCTTCAAAATTCGGCCAAAAACCGGACATCGGGGTTTGGGATTTTTTTGGCATTGCGAGTTTGGCGTTTGGGATTTCCGGCCGTCACGCCGGCACCAGATTGTGCTCGAGCGCGGAAAGCTTCGTGGCGATCCGCGCGTCGGTGAGGCCGAAACGGCTGCGCACCTGGCAATCGCCGGGCGTGAGCGTGGCTTCGGCGCGGATGCGCAGGCCCGGATAGCGGCGCAGCCAGTCGGGATTGATTTTCTCGAGCAAGGCGGCGTCGTGTGCGCTGACGACGAGCTCGAGGTTGTCGCGCTCGGGAAAAAGTTCACCGAGCGCTTCCTCGCACAAACGCGAGACGACCTCCGCCGGCGGCTCGTAGCCGGCCAGCAGGCGGCGCGCGATCTCGAGCGCGAGCGCGGGCAGCGCGTCGCGGAGCTGCGTCACGAGCGTCGGTTCGACGCCGGAAAGATTTTTCAGCACGCCGTCGGCGAGCTGCTCGATGTC
>DASZYB010000072.1:0-90254 GCA_035545575.1 Opitutaceae bacterium
AACGTTAAAGGTGAGCCACGCTGCCGGCTGGCGCGAGCCGTGCAGCAGCACGGATCGTGACAGACGGTAGCGTTGGCTCTGACGCCTGGTTGGGCTCTTTCTTCTCAGTAGGAGCGTGGGACATATCCTGCGGATCTTCCCGGCTTCCGCTCTCCGACTTTCGGCTCGAGATAGTAGCGGGACAAAACCTCGTAACGCGCAAGTATGGCCCGACGCTTCTCGTCCGAAATCCCCATCGCTGCAAGTGCATGCCATCGATACAAAACTAACGCATATCTGAGGAACTCCTCGAAGGAGACGAATGCCCGTCGCTGCTTTTCAAATGTGGAGAAAGCCGGACTTCCTCTCGGACAGAGAGCCAACCAGACCTGTTTTGACGTCTTGTCGGCGCAGAAACTCTGCCATGGCTTCCAATACTGATTGTGGAACGCCATCACCGCAGCGTGATGGTCCGTTCTTTCTTTTCGGCTTAAGCCCGGGGAGCGGTAAAACGTGTAGTCCCCGCTCGAATCGCCAAATTGATCGCGCCCCGCGCGCTGCAGCAGAATGTGCGTCTTCATGCTCATAACGGAGGGAAATTTCTTTTTGCCCAACAGTGTTATTGGGCCCAACTGAGTTGAGGTTTATGAGGAAGGGGGACGAGGGGCATTGGTGGCGGGAGAGGTTGGGCGGGGTGGCGTAAAATGTTGAGCAGGAAAATACCTCAGGTGGGCTCACGGAATTCCGGTAAGTGGGGCGCTTGAGAAGTGTGGCCGCGGAAGGATCAAGTGCGAGTATGGCTTTAGCAGAAGTGGCATCGGAGCGGGAGAGTGAATCGGTTTCGTTTCCGGAGTGGAACGAGGCCTTGAGGGCGGCGGCGATTTTGCCGGCGGAGAAGGAGGCGCATCGGTTTGAGATCATCGCGTTTTTGCGGTGGTGTCGGAAGCGGCACACGGTGGCGACGATCGGCGTCGCGAAGTATTACCTGGCGCATGAAGGGGCGGAGCGGGGTGACGCGCGCGAGGCGTTGCGGTGGTTTTTTCGGGCGGCGCGGAAGCGAAGCCGTGAAGGAAATGGCGAGCCGGATGCAGCGGAGCGAGTGGGGCCAAGTGGATGCCGGGCGGAGGCGGTGAAGGAAGACGACGTCGCCAGGGCGGAGGCAAGCGGGCGCGTCGCGGTGCAGCGAAATGTGACCGCGGGCAGCGCGGTGAGTGCGAGCGGGGCGGGCAGTTCCGCCGCGCGGAGCAGCGGCGCGGCGCCGGCGCTGGCGTGCGAGGATTTGGGTGGGGCGGACTGGGAGCGCGATTTGATCGGGGCGATCCGGCGGCGGGGATTTTTGTGGCGCACGGAGCAGACGTATCGGGAATGGGCGGCGCGGTTTGCGCGTCATTTGTTGCCGCGCTCGCCGTATGCGGCGTCGGGCGACGACATCGCGGCGTTCCTGAGCCGGCTGGCGGTCGAGCAGCGGGCGAGCGCGTCGACGCAGAAGCAGGCGTTGAACGCGCTGGTGTTTTTTCTCGAGGAGGGGCTGCATCGGGCGGCGGGGCAATTCGAGTTTCGGCGCGCGCGGAATGGACGACGGATGCCGACGGTGTTGACGCGGGCGGAGTGCCAGCGGTTGTTTGCGGCGCTGCCGGGAACGAGCCGGCTGATGGCGGAGCTGATGTATGGCGCGGGGCTGCGGCTGATGGAGCTGCTGCGGCTGCGGATTCATCACCTCGATCTCGAGCGCGGGCAGTTGCACGTGCACGGCGGGAAGGGCGACAAGGATCGGATCACGGTGCTGCCGGAATCGCTGCGCGAGAAACTCACGGAGCAGATCGCGCGGTTGCGGACGTTGCACGCGGCGGATCGCGCGGCGAATTTTCCCGGCGTGTGGCTGCCGGAGGGGCTGGCGCGAAAATATCCGCGCGGCGGCGAGCAGTGGGAATGGCAGTGGCTGTTTCCGTCGCGCGAACTCGCGGTCGATCCGACGACGGGCACGCGGCGGCGGCATCACGTGCTGGACGGAACGTTTCAAAACGCGATCCGCGGGGCGGCGCGAACGGCAGGCACCGACAAGCGCGTGACGCCGCACGTGCTGCGGCACTCGTTTGCGACGCATCTGCTCGAGGGCGGCGCGGATATCCGCACGGTGCAGGAACTGCTCGGGCACGAGAGCGTGGAGACGACGCAGATATATACACACGTGATGCAGAAGCCGGGGCTCGGGGTGCGCTCGCCGTTGGATGCGGGGTGAGGGGCGGGGGGAGAGAGGCGAGAGGCCAGAGGCTAGAGGCGAGAGATGGGGGGCGGGAGGGAGAAGGGAGGCGGGAGGCAGGAGAACGGAGTCGGGAGGCAGGAGGCTGGAGACGGGAGGAGAGCGCGGAGGCTAGAGGCGACGGGGAGTGGGGACGGCTTCGCCGCGTCGGTTCCGGTGTGGCGCCGACGAAGTGGGACGGAGAATAGTGAATGCGGGCGGAACGAAAAAACGACTGCGTCTACCGGAAATCCGGTAGATGGGTCGGGAGGGCACGAGGAAGTGGAGGGCTTGGTCGCTGGGTTTCGGGCGAGGCGGTGTGCGGGAGGCGGGAGGTGGGAGACGGGGGACGGGAGATAGGGAATGGGTGGGCGAAGAATCATGGGCGGGACGCCCATGCCACGAGGGAACCACGGGCGAGACGCCCGTGCCACTTCCGAGCCGTGGCTCAAACAAAAGCGCCGGGCGGTTTGGAGACCGCCCGGCGCCGATGCTATGTTCGGCGGCGGAGTGCTGCCGCGCCGAAAGTTTTCTGCTGGTGTTATCGGTCTGGAGACCTGGGTGCCTTGATGTTGGTTGAGGCTAAAGGTTGGAGGCGACGGCGCGTTAGGGATAACGCGCCCTACCGTTAGTCGGTCGACGAGCGGCCGGCGGCGTCCCACGTGACGCGGCCGCCGAAGGCGGAGAAGCTCATTCCGTTGACGGATTTGCCTTCAAGACCCACGGCACTCGCCGGCACTTCGAGCTTCACCCATTGGCCGGACGCGGGGAGCGCGCCGGCGTTATAGTGACCGGGGGTGCCGGCGGTGCCGTAGGAAATCTTGTCGGCGCCCCAGTAGGCGCGGTGCTCCCACGAGCTGCCGTCGTTCCAACTGAGCATGAGCGTCTGCGGCGCGTTGGCCGGATCGATATAGACATAGACGAACATCCTGTCGCCGGTGCCGATCACGAGCGCGTTGCTCGCGTTCATGAACGCGTGCTCGTGCAGGCCGGCCGCGAGCGCGGACTGGTGCGACTTCGTGCCGGACTCGGCGGCCGGGCTCGCGGTCACCCAGCTCCACGAGTCGCCGCCGTTGGTGCTCGTGATCGCGCCGGCGGGGACGGCGTCGTCGACGTAATTGATGATCGGGCTGTTCGCCTGGAACGTCGCGGTGCCGAAGACGCGGCGGCCGTCGGGCCAGGTGATTTCAACTTCCGCCCACTGCGCGCCGTTGTTCTGCGGCACGATCGTATAGGTCGAACCAAAGTCGGGCTCGTTGTCGCGCGCTTCCCAGACGATGCGGGCGTTCGTGAGATCGAGGCCGGCGGCGGAAAAGCTCAGCGTGAGCGGCGCGCCGACGGGCACGGTCGTCGTGGGAGCGACGATCTGCACGGCGGGGCCGGATTTCCACGGCGTGGATTTCGCGGCGGTCTGCGATGCGATCGCGGAGAGCGCGAGGAGCGCGCGCGACTGGTTCACGGTGACGAACTCGGTGGTGACGTTATACGCGTCGGCCCAGCGGTCGTAGAACGGATATTTGACGGCGGCGTTGTTGTCGTCGCTCGGGAAGCTGAGCTTCGAGAGCTCGTTGCCCGAGGCGCTGTAATACCAGAGGTAATCGAAGGACGCCTGCACGTTGCCGAGCGGAATGCCGTCGGGCGGGAGCACGCGGCGATCGGCCTGCGCGTATTGGCTGACGATCTCGCGCTGGCGCTTCATGCCGAGGCCGGTGAGGAACGTGACGTTCACGGGATTCGTGCCGCCTTCGTAGTTCATGTTCGCGACGAGCGCGTCGAGATACTCGGGCTTCGGATTGAGCTGATACGCGACGGCCATGTCGGAGCCCTGGTCGAGCGAGAAATACCAGCCGGCGCCGAGCACGTGCTTGGTTTCCTCGGGGAACGAGGAGCCGTAGGCGTTCTGGTTGGACCAGCGAAGCGAGTCGTCGCCGGCGGCCTTGATCTGCGCTTCGCACGTGGCGAGGTAGGTGGCGTCGAGCTGGCCGGCGCTGAGACGGCCGGAGCGCGCGGCGAACGCATAGCTGCGAATCGCGTTGCCCCACGACATGCAGCATTTCCACCAGCCCCAGCGGAACGTCGCGGGATCGGCGGGGTTCGGGAAGAACTCGAACAGCTTCTGCTGATACTGCGTGTCGCCCGTGGCGAGATACATCTCGCACGCGGCCCACGCGAGCTCGTCGTCGTGATTCCACTCGTCGCCGTAGAACGTGACCTTCTGATACGCGCCGGCTTTGCCGTATTTGGCGATGGCGGCCATGAGGAACTGCCAGCCGGCTTTCGCCTTTGCGAGATATGCGGCGCCTTCGGCCGGGTAAGCAGCCTTGAACTTCGGCGACGATGCGATCTGCGCGAGCGCGGCGGTGGCCGCGGCGGAGGCGGAGGTGTTCTTCGGCCAGACGACCTGCTGGTCGCCGTGGTCGGGCGTGACACCGCCTTCGTATTCGCGCGTCTTCGGATAGACGATGAAGTAGAAGCCGCCGTCGGCGTCCTGCAGTTTCGCGAGATAGTCCGCTTCGCGCTTCGCCTCCTGGAGGATGTCGCTGATGCCGTCGCCGCTCTCGGGGATGCCGAGGTTGTCGAAGTTCGACGCGCCGCCGATCGAGTCGGCGGTGAACGTCAGCTCATGCACGAGTTGCGCGACGTTGATCGTGTATTTCGAATAGTCGCCGGCATCGTGATGACCGCCGGTGACGTCGACCGTGCCCTTGTTGACGAACGGATAGAGCTGCGAGTCCTCGCTCGTGAGCTGCGGTGCGGTCTGCGTGGTGTTGCCGCCGCTCTTCGAGGCGATCGTCGTCCAGGTGAACTGATACGACGACTGCGGCGAAGGCACCTCGGCCGGGAGCAGGTGGCACGCGTCGTGGACGAAGCGCGTGTAGGGGAGCGCGTTGTCGGTGCCGCAGCGCTGATGATAGATGCCGAGCTCGTAGGTGCGGAGGAAGCCCATCGCGATGCCGTCGTCGATGAGGAACGGCAGCGACGCGCCGACGCCGGAGACGACGAGTTGATATTCGCCGGGCGTGGTGAGCGCGCTGAAGTCGGCCTGCAGCACTTTTTGATAAGGCGTCGGCGAGTAGGTGTAACCGACATCCGCGCGCGCGGTGAGCGTGCCGGCGAAGACCTGGATGCCGGTGGCGGCGTTGACGATTTTGAAGCCCGCACCCGCGGCGACATCGAGCTCGCCCTTGCTGCCGAGATAGTAGCCGACGATGGCTTTCTTCGGGAACGACGGCACGTAGCCTTCCTGGTTCACGTGGATCGCGGGGCTGTAGCGCAGCGGGTCGGCGGTGGCGGCGAATTTCATGTCGGCCGTCCACAGCGCGCCGCTCGGGTTTTTCACCTCGACGGCCTGGCCGTCGGAAACCGGCGAGACGAGCTCGACGTAGAGCGAGTTGTCGATGCGGAGATCGCGGACGTTGAGCGGCGCGTAGGCGACGCGGCGGCGGAAGCCGATCGACTTCACGGCGACGGACTGGCCGTTGACGGTGACGGCGAATTCGGACGCGGCGGGGGCGGCGAGGTTGCCGTTGCCGTCGACGAAGTTCCAGATCGGCGAGGGCGCCGGATCGGCGTCCTTCGTGGTGATGCGCTGCAGCTCGAGCATCGTCGGCGTGAGGATGCGGAGATGGTTGTCGCCGACCTGCGGGAGACGCGTGGCCATGTTTTCGGCGAAGGCGGTGGAAGGAGTCGTCGTGGTGCCGCCCGCGGTCGTGCCGCCGGACGACGTGCCACCCGAGGTGGTGCCGCCGGAAGAAGTCGAGCCGCCGGAGGTCGTGCCGCCACCGGACGAGGTCGAACCGCCCGAGGTCGTGTCGGTCGAAGTCGAGCCGCTGCCGGCGCTGGTGCTCGTGCTGTTGCCGCCCTTGCCGGTTTTATCCCAGGTGGCGCGGCCGTCGAACTGGCTGAAGCTCATGCCGGTGACGGTCTGGCCTTCGAGGCCGACGGCGCTCGCGGGAATTTCGAGCCGCACCCACTGGCCGGTCGCGGGCAGCGCGCCCATGGAGTAACGGCTCGCGGTCTTGTCGGTGCCGTAGCTGATGTTGTTCGCGCCCCAATACGCGCGGTGCTCCCAGTTATCCGCGAACCAGCTCAGCATGATCTCGCTCGGCGGATTCGCCGGGTCGAGGTAGACGTAGGCGAAAAGTTTTTCGCCCGTCGCGAGGCTCAGGCCGGCGCCCCACGCGAAGTAGTGTTCGTGCAGGCCGCTGCCGAGGTTGGACTGGTGGGCTTGCGCGCCGGCGAACGGCGCGGGATTGCCGGCGATCCAGTTCCACGCGTCGCCGCCGGAAGTGCCGGCGCTCGCGCCCGCAGGCAGCGCGTCGTCGAACCAGATCGTTTCCGGCGTGGTGGTGGCCGTCGTCGTGCCGCCGGAAGACGGCGTCGTCGTAGGGCTGCTGCTGTTACCGGCGGTGGCTTTGCCGGTGCTGTCCCAGATCGCGCGGCCGTCGTTCGTGCTGAAGCTCATGCCGGTGATCGCGGTGCCTTCGAGGCCGACGGCGCTCGCGGGCACCTCGAGGCGGACCCACTGGCCGGCGGCGGGCAGCGCGCCGGCGTTGTAGCGGCTGGCGGTGTTTTTCGCGCCGTAGCCGATCTTGTCGGCGCCCCAGAACGCGCGGTGCTCCCAGCTATCCGTATACCAGCTCAGCATGATCTCGGTCGGGAGATTCGCCGGATCGAGGTAGACGTAGGCGAAAAGTTTTTCGCCGGTGGCGACGTTGAGCGGCGCGGTCGTCCACGCGAAGAAATGTTCGTGCAGGCCGGCCGCGACGGCGGAGGCGTGCGCTTTCGTGCCGGCGAAGGGCGTCGGGTTGCCGGCGATCCAGTTCCAGGAATCGCCGCCGCTGCCTCCACTGATCGCGCGCGCGGGCAGCGCGTCGTCGATCCAGACCGTGTCGGTGCTGGTGAGGGCGGCGGTCGTCGCACTGGCGGTGCCGTTGCCGAGCGTGATCGAGGTGGAGGCGGAGGTGTCGGGCACGGGCGACGTCGCGGCGACGTCCTTGCCCGAGGCGTCCCAGGTGACGCGGCCGTTGTAGGCGCTGAAGGACATGCCGGTGACGCTGGCGCCTTCGAGGCCGACGGCGCTCGCGGGGACGGCGAGGCGGACCCACTGGCCGGCGGCGGGCAGTGCGCCCATCGCGTAGCGGCTCGCGGTCTTGTCGGTGCCGTAGCTGATGTTGTTCGCGCCCCAATACGCGCGGTGCTCCCAGTTATCCGCGAACCAGCTCAGCATGATCTCGCTCGGCGGATTCGCCGGATCGAGATACACGTAGGTGGTCAGGAATTCGCCGGAGTTGACGGCGAGTGGCGTGCCCCACGCGAAGGAATGCTCGTGCAGGCCGGAGGCGAGCGCCGACTGGTGGGCCTGCACGCCGGAAAAAGGCGCGGGGTTGCTGGTGATCCAGGTCCACGGGTCGCCGTTGCTCATGCCGGTCGCGCCGGTGGGCAGCGCGTCGTCGACCCACGCGAGCGCGAAATTCGCCGCGCTCGTCGTGGTCGTGGCGCTTGTCGTCGTGCTGGCGGCGGGCGTGGAGCTCGACGAAGTCGAGGTGGTCGCCGGTGCGCTCGAAGTCGACGAGGTCGTAGGGCTGGGGGTGTTACTCGTCGTGCCGGTGGTGGTGGCGGGCGAGGAGGTCGTCGTCGTGGCGGTCGTGCTGCCGTCCATCGACCAGAACACGCCTTGCGCCGGATTATAGTAGCTGCCGCTCGTGGTGTCCTCGAGCTTCACGGCGCGGACCATGTAGGTGGAAGCGGCGGGTGCGCTGGCGTCGGTGAAATTCGTTCCGGCGATCGGCGCGCTCGTGAGCCGCGTGAACGGGCCCGCGGCCGAGCCGGCGCGGTAAACGTGGTAGCCGACGATCGCGGAATCGGACGAGGCGGTCCACGTGAGCGACACGCTGCCGCCGTTGGTCGTGCCGTTGAGCGCGCTCACGGGGACGACCGGATGGAGGCGCAGCGCGGGATCGCCCATCAGCGCGATGTGGATGCGGTGCGCGGCGCTGTTGATCGCGGTCTCGTAGGTGTTGACGTTGTTCTGCGTCATCTGCGTGACGGCGCCGATCGTCGCGCCCTGGCCCATCGGATGGATGAACCAGTGCGGCCGGCCGGACCAGACGGAGACGAGGCCGTAGTCGGTCGCGAGCGGGGAGCGGAGCATGTTGTCCTCGTGATCCCAGTCGCCGAGCCACGAGCCGAAGAGGAGATTGAAGACGCCGCGGACGTTGCTGTTCACCATCTCGACGGTGTCGCCCATGTGATACGCGCCGATGCTGCCGATGCCGCTGATGGCGGTGTAGCTGCCGGCGCCGCAGCCGTAGGCGAGGAGGTAGTCGCTGGCGGCGACCTGTGGGATCCACACGCCCTGCTGGTCGTTGAACTCGGTGTTGAGATTGCGGATGTTGCTCGCGCCGACGAGCGGGGCGAAATCGCGGAAGCCCGAAGCGGCAAACGCCTCGCCGCCGCGCACGCCGAAGTAATCGCCGAGGATCGCGCGGCGCGGCGCGTTGGTCACGCGGTGGCGGAAGTTGTGATCCTTGTTGAGATATTTGCGGAGCAGCTCGAGTTCGCCGGGGAACGTCGCGGGTCCGCCCCACGAGAGGCGGCCGGCCATGTTGGAGAGATCGACGCGGCCGACCTGCAGTTCGACGTTCGACGGGATGTCGGTCTGGTCGAATTTGCCGTCGCCGGGGACGTTGCTGATGCGCGCGGCGTCGACCGGATCGGTGTTGATCGTCTGGACGTAGTTGACGGAGTTGTCGGTCCAGTTGCCGTCGACGTCGCCGTAGTAGACGTCCGCCGGCCATGCGCCGACGTGATCGGGATGGCCGTCGGGATTGAGCTGGCCGGAGTAGGGCACGGGGATGTGGCCGAAGAGGAAAACGGATTTCACGTTCGCCGGATCGGCGTCGTAGTCGGCCTTGATGAGCGCCTTCACGCTCGGGACCGAATCGGTGCGGCCGACATCGTGGCGGAGCACGGTCCAGCCGTCGCCGACGAGATCCTGCTGCAGCCGCGCGAGCTCGGAGGCGAGCGAAGCGGCGACGGAGTTGTCGACGAGGAGGACGAGTTTGCCGCGATTCTCGACGAGCGGCGTGGCGATGCCGGTCTCGATGTAGCCGTAGCCGGTGAAGGACGAGCCGGCTTTCACGATGCGGTATTCGTAAGCGGTGCCGACGGCGACGCTCGTATCGACGTAGGACGTGGCGCTGCCGGAGAGCACGACGCCACTGCCCCATGACGTGTCGCCCGGGGCCTTGCGATAGATGGTGTAGCTCGCAGGGATCGCGATCGTGTCCTGCGGCCAGGACAGCGTGATGCGGGCGGGCGAGGCTTGAACGGACGAACTCACCTGCACGCTGTAATCCCACGTGTCTTCGACAGCGCGAGCGGTGGCGGTGGTGAGGTTGAGGGTAAAGGAGGTAACGAACAGACCGAGGACGGCACTGAGGAATCGAATCATAGCGCCGTCCAGCATGCCGACGGCGGCGTTTTCTCATTATCCGTGCGGGTCTGATTACTTTGTCAGTCTCCCTGAAGAACGGTTGTCCGTGTTTGTCTGACAAAACCGTTCCATCGTTTCCGCGGGATCTGGCGCGACCTGCGGCCTCGCGGATCTTGCCAGCGTGCCGGCGGTTGCCACAGTGGCGGCCGATGCCAGGCACGGATGAGCCACGGTCCGGTTTTATGCGGCGCGCGCGCTTCGCCGTGCGGGCGCTCGGCGCGATGTTCGCCGCCGCGGGGCTCGCGACCGTGGCGCTCGCGGCGGAGGCGGGCGCCGGGATCGAATTCGTCGGCGTGCTCGGCGGCGGGAGCGACGTGCGCGTGGCGCTCGCGAAAACCGACCGGCCGACGGAATGGGTCGCGGTCGGCAAGGAATTCGCCGGTTACGTCGTCAGCGCGTTCGACGCGAAAACGGACGAAGTCGTGCTGACGCGCAACGGCGAGACGCTGCGCCTGCACCTCAAGCAGGGAAAGGTGAAAGCCGGCACCGCGGCGGAGCCCTCGCCGGAAGTGAAACGCGCGCTCTTGAACAATCTTCGCCAGCTCGCCGCCGCCGCGGACCAGTTTTACCTCGAGAATGGCAGGACCACCGCGACGCTCGACGAGCTCGTCGGCGAGACGAAATACGTGCGCCGGCTCGTGCCGGTCGACGGCGAGGATTACCGGCAGCTCGTGTTTGCGCAGGGCAAGGCGCTCACGCTCACGACCGCGAGCGGCTACACGATTTCCTACGCGCCGTGAGCGGCCGCGGCGCGCGGCTCACGCGCCGTCGATTTTGCGGATGCGCGTGAGGTGGCGGCCGCCTTCGAACTCGGTGGCGAGCCATGTGCGCACGATGGCAAGCGCGAGCGTCTCGCTGATCGTGCGCTGGCCGATGGAGAGAATGTTGCCGTCGTTGTGCGCGCGATTCCAGATCGCGAGCTGCTCGTTCCAGCACACGCCGCAGCGGATGCCGCGCACGCGGTTGGCGACGATCGCCTCGCCATTGCCCGAGCCGCCGAGCACGATGCCGCGCTCGAACTCGCCCCGCGCGACCGCTTCGGCGACCGGCCGGATGAAATCGGGATAATCGCAGGCGGCGTCGGAGTTCGTCCCGAAATCCCGCACGGTGTGGCCCGCCTCGAGCAGCATGGCTTTGATGGCTTCCTTGTAGGCGAAGCCGGCGTGATCCGAGCCGAGGGCGATGGTGAACGTGCGGGACATGGAAACCGTGTGGGGGAAAACGAACCCGGTGGGCGGGGTCGGTGTCGTTATTGGCGTTCGGCCGCGAGCCGCCAACCAATTTCCGCCCCATGAAAACAAAATTTTTCTCCCCGGTGATTTTTGGCGCCGCGCTGCTGCTGGCGGCGGGATGCGCCTCGGTGGACTCGCGGATCGCGAAAAATCGCGCCGCGTTCGACGCGTGGCCGCCCGCGGTGCAGGACAAGATCGTCCGCGGGCAGATCGATGTCGGCTTCACGCGCGAGCAGGTCGCGGTCGCGCTCGGCGAGCCGGATCGCGTGTTCACGCGGACGACGGCCGACGGCACGGCGGAGGTCTGGAGCTATCGCGATCGCGGCCCGCGGGTGAGTTTCGGTTTCGGCATCGGAAGCATCGGGCGGCACAGCGCGACGAGTATCGGCGTGAGCACGACCTCGGGCTACCGCTCTGACGAGAAACTCGGCGTCGTCTTCGATCGCAACGGCAACGTCGCCTCGATCGAGCAGGTCGTGCGCTGAGGCGAAGATGCCGGGAGCGGGGGCGAATGCGCCGCTGCCGTCGGGTTCGGGGCCGAGCGGGAGCTCGGCGTTTCCGGGAGCGCTTCAGCTCGGCCACAACGCTAAGGGCTGAGCAGGCGGAGGACGGCGGTGGTGTCGGCGAGATCCTCGAGCACGACGGTCGGCGCGTGCGCGCGTAGCTGCTCGAGTGCGTAGCCGCCGGTCGCGAGCGCGAGCGTGCGCGCACCGATGACTTTGCCGCACGCGATGTCGTGCGGAGTGTCGCCGATCACCCAGACATTTGCGGCGGAGAACTCGACGCCGTGGTGTTCGCGCGCGCGGCGCAGCGCATGCGGGCCGAGGTCGTTGCGGTGCTCGCTGTCGTCGGCGAACGCGCCGAACGCGAAATGCTCCCACAGGCCGTGGTGCGCGAGCTTCACCTGCGCGCCGCGGCGCATGTTGCCGGTGAGCAGGCCCTGCGCGATTTCCCCGTGCGCGGCCGCCGCCTGCAGCAGCGCGGCGACGCCGGGCAACACGCGCGCGCGGGGATTCGCCAGCTCGGCCGGCAAGGCTGCGACATAGCCCTCGAAATAGCGTGAGAAATTCTCCTCGGTCGCCGGCAAACCGAATTTCCGGAAAACCTGCCGGATAATCCACCGATCAGTGCGGCCCGCGAAATCGATGTCGGCGAGCGAACCGGCGACGCCGAACACGTTACGCAGCGCGACCTCGAGCGCGCGCATGCCCGCGCCGCCCGAGGCGATGAGCGTGCCGTCGATGTCCCAGAGCAGAAGCAGTTTCACGACTGAACAAAGATGAAATGCCTCCGGTCCAACGCACGAGAAAAACGAACCGGCGAAAAGGCCCGGCCGGCGGCTCCCTTCCTCCCTTTATGAAAGCAAAAACGCCTCGATTCCTCGTTCTCCTCGCCAGCAGCGCGGCGCTGCTGTTTGCGGCCGGCTGTTCGACGCCGGCGACGCGCATCCGCGAAAATCCCGAGCTGTTCGCGCAGCTCCCACCGGACCAGCAGGAGATGATCAAGCACGGGCAGGTGGGCGTGGGTTTCACCGCCGAGATGGTGCGACTCGCGCTCGGCGAGCCCGACCATTACAGCACGCGCGTCGACGCGGACGGCGTCGGCGAAATCTGGAGCTACGTGACCTACCAGGAGCCCGATGGCGCGCCGCTCTACCGCGGCTGGTATCACCGCTACTACATGTGGGGCGATCCGCTCTATCCTTACTACCTTTCGTATCCGGGTCGCCGCGAACACGAGCGGTTCCGCGTGATCTTCAAGCAAGGCCGCGTCGTCTCGATCGAGCAGGAGCAGCGGTGAATCGACGCCGCGCGCGATCGTTGTAGGGCGCCTGTCTTGCAGGCGCCGTTTTATGCCGCGCGGCGGCGTGGTGCGCGCGGTTGCGAAACGAGCTCGCAACCGACGATGACGCGGCGTCGGGCGAGACAACGTCCTACGGCTGGGCCGCTAGGGCGCGCGCTATGAAGGCGTCTGCAAGACAGACGCCCTACAGGACACGAGCCCGTTACCGAAGCCCGTCTCCGCTCAAGCTGCGGCGGGCACGATCTTCACGCTCTCGACCTCGACGCGGTCGATCGGCGTGCTCTTCTCGCCGCCGCCGCCGGACTTGGTCGGGACGTTGGCGATTTTTTCGAGCACATCGTCGCCGGCGACGAGCTGGCCGAACGCGGTGTATTGCCGGTCGAGAAAACGCGCGTCGCCGTGCACGATGAAAAACTGGCAGCCGGCCGAATTCGGATCCGACGAGCGCGCCGCGGAGATCACGCCGCGCACGTGCGGCCGGTCGTTGAACTCGGCCTTCACCTTGTAGCCCGGATCGCCGGTGCCGGGGATGCCGCGCGCACCCTTTTTCGTGTTGGGGCAGCCGCCCTGGATCATGAAGCCCTTGATGATCCGGTGGAATGCCGTGCCATCGTAGAAGCCTTCGCGCGCGAGCTTCTTGAAGTTCTCGACGTGCTTCGGCGCGACGTCGGGCCAGAAGGCGAGCGTCATTTCGCCGTAGTTCGTTTTGAGGACGGCGTTTTCGGCGGGGGCGGGAGTGGTGCTCATGAAGGGCCACAACGAACCGGCGCCGCGATCCAGCGCAAGAAACAAAAATCGCAACGAATGCGCAGCCAGCGCGCCGTCGTGCGTGCGATGCTGCCGGCGGATGGAACAGATCCTCGCCCGCACCATGGAGCAGGCGGTCAGCGCCGCCGCCGTGCAGGAGAAACAACTCCTGCTCTCGCGCTTGCTCGCGCGGCTCGCGCACGAGCTGCGTAATCCGATCAGCTCGCTCGCGATCCACGTGCAACTCGTCGAGGAGGATGTCGCGCGCTCGGCGCCGCAGATGGCGGAGCGCTCGGCGGGGCACTTCGAAATCATCCGCGGCGAACTGCAGCGGCTGGACAATCTCGTGAAGCAGTTTCTCAGCCTCGCCGGGCCTTCGGCGGTGAACCTGCAACCCGTCGCGGTCGCGCGCGTCGCCGGCCACGTCTGCAATCTCCTGCGACCCGAGGCCGCGGCGCACGAGATCGAGCTGGGGCTCGACGTGCCGGCGGGCCTGCCGCTGTTTGCCGCCGATCCGGTGCAGCTCACGCAGGCCCTCGTCAACCTCGTGCTCAACGCGATCCAGGCGATCGGCCGCCGCGGGCGGATCGCAGTGTCGGCGCGCACCGATGCCGCGGCGGACACGATCGCGATCGAGGTGCGCGATACCGGGCCCGGCATTCCGCCGGAAAAACAGCAGGCGATCTTCGAGCCGTTTTTCACCACGAAGGATCAAGGCAGCGGCCTCGGCCTGTGGATCGTCCAGCAGATCATGCTCGGGCATGGCGGCGTCGTGAGCGTGGCCAATGGGCCCGGCGGCGGCGCGGTTTTCACGCTGCAGCTGCCATTGCGCGCCGCGGAAAGGGTCCGTGGATAAGAGCAAGGTGCGGTTGCTCGTCGTCGACGACGAACGCGGGCTCTGCGTCGGCGTGCAGGAAGCGCTGCGGCGCGAGGGCTACACGGTGGATGCCGCGACCGACGCGGCGGCGGCGCGCGAGCTCATCCGCGGGCGACTCTACAATCTCATCCTGAGCGACGTGCGGATGCCGCGGGTCACGGGCATCGAGTTGCTCGAGGAGGCGCGGCAGCGCAGCCGCGACACGCAGTTCGTCTTGATGACCGCCTTCGGCACGGTCGAGAGCGCGGTGGCCGCGATGAAGCGCGGCGCCTACGACTATCTCACCAAGCCGCTCGATATGCAGGAGCTCCGCGCGCTCGTCGCCAAGGCGCTCGAGTTCCAGTCGCTGGTGAGCGAGAACAACGAGCTGCGCCTGCGGCTGCGCAAGCGTGCGGAGCCGAGCCTGCTGATCGGCGAGAGCGAGCCGATCCGGCGCGTGCTGGCGCTGGCGGAGGAAGTCGCGGCGAGCGAGGTGACGGTGTTGATCGAGGGCGAGAGCGGCACGGGCAAGGAGCTCGTGGCGCGGACGATTCACCTGAAAAGCCCGCGGGCGAAGATGCCGTTCATCTCGGTGAATTGCGCGGCGTTTGCCGAGCCGCTGCTCGAGGCGGAATTGTTCGGCCACGCGAAGGGCGCCTTCACCGGCGCGCACGCGGCGAAGCCCGGGCGCTTCCAGCTCGCGGACGGCGGCACGCTTTTCCTCGACGAGATCGGCGACCTGCCGCCGAAAGGCCAGGGCGACCTGCTGCGCGTGCTCGAGGATGGCGCGTTTCGCATGGTCGGCGGCACGGAGCTCGTGCGCGTCGACGTGCGCGTGATCGCCGCCACCAACAAACGCCTGCAGGCCGCGGTGGCGGAGGGAAAGTTTCGCGAGGATCTTTTTTATCGCCTGCAGATCGTGCCGATCGTGCTGCCGCCGCTGCGCGAGCGCGCGGAGGACATTCCGCTGCTCATCGAGTCGTTCCTCGACCATTTCGCGACGAAGCACAAACGCCGCCGGAAAAAACTCGCGCCCGAGGCGATCCTGGTGTGCCAGCGTTTTCCCTGGCCGGGCAATGTCCGCCAGCTCCGCAATGTCGTCGAGCGCCTCGTCGTCACGTGCGCGCACGCGACGATCGGCGTCGCGGAGCTGCCCGACTTCCTGCGTGCGCATGACGCGCAGGCGCCGGCCTTCGCGCTGCGGCCGGGCATGACGCTTGCCGAGGCGGAGAAGCTTCTCATCCGGCAGACGCTCACGCACGTGACGCCCAACCGCACGGAGGCCGCGCGGTTGCTCGGGATCTGCCGGCGCACGCTGCAATATACGCTGAAGCACTACGAAATGCTCGGCCCGTGACGCCGCGGGCCGGCGCGAACGCGCGTTGCACCGCGCGACCGCCGGGCCGTGCAGAAACTGCGCTACCGGCCCGCCCGGGAAACGCGCGAAAAACGTGCGACGAGGGGAAGTGCGGCGCCGGACATGGCTTTGCGCGGCAGCGGGAGTCCGGGGCACGTGAGCTGCGGTTAGGAACCGTCCCTGTCGGGATCAAAAAAACAAAAACCAAATTGCCATGACCACTGAAACCATTGTCTCCGGCGCCGCCGCGCCGTCCGTCACTCCCGTCGTCCCGGTTCCGCCCGCTGCCACCGCTCCCGCGGTTCCGCCGGCCCCGGCTGCACCGAAACTCTTCGCCAAGCTGCGCAAAAATCGCAAGGCGGCCGTCGCGCCGGTGACGCCGTCGCCCCTCCCGAAATAAAAAAAGGGTTCGCCCCGGCGCGCGCTCGCGTGCGCGAAGGGCGGCGATTCGGCGACAGGTCCGACGACCTGTCGCTTTTTTGCGCGGACCGGCGCTGCACATTTTCCGCGGCGCCCGTGCAAAGACTGCACTCCGGCCGCGGGTGTCGGCGCGCGCGAGGAGCTTCGCGAATCGGAATCGCGCCCGGCGCAACAGGTTAGTTGGCGCCCGGCCGCTTCGGCACAACCGGTGCGTCCGAAGTGACCGCATGACCTCCATCCTTCACCGGCTCCTTGAACTGCAAAAACAACTCGCGCCCGCGGGCGTCACCGCGCCGGCAAACCGAGCGGCGCTCGAAGTTGCGCCGGGGGAAATTCCCGCGCCGGTGCTGATGCATTTCCTGCGGCTGCTCGCGGCGGGCCGGAAGGGAGTGGGGCTCGTGCGCCACGGCGTGTGCAGCGCGTGTCATCTCCGCGTCGCCGATGCCACGGTCGCGAATCTCCGGCAATCGGCCGACCTCCCGTTGTGCGAAAACTGCGGCGCCTATCTGCTCCTCGACGCGGAAGAGAAACCGGCCGAACTCGTGATCGAGTTGTCCGCCGGCCCGCGTCGTGTCCGGCGCAAGCCGCGCGCGGCGCTCGTCGCGCCGTGACGAGCAACGCGGCGCAGCGTGCGCGCTCGCGCGAGCGGATGTTCAACGCTGCGCGACGCGCACCGCCTGTGCGGCGGCGAACTCCGTTCGGAATTTCTCGAGGTGCGCGTGCACCGCGGCGATCTCGCGCGCGCTCGGGCGATCCGCGTCGGCCGCGCACGGCGGCGCCCCATAACGGGCGAGGCAGCGGGCGAGGAGACTCGCCGCGTGCTCGGCATTGAGCGCTCCGGCGTCGACGAAAAGATCGTCCGGCGTTCGCGCGACCTCGCCCCTGGCAGCCACGCGAACGACGACGACCCCGTTGAGCACGACGTGGCGCAGCGCCCGTTCGCCGCCGGAACGCAGGACGCCATTGCCGTTGCCGACCGCGACGAGGCCGGCCGCGGAATGTTCGCGCTGCAGTTGCGCGACGCGCAGCCAGACTTCGAATTCGCCCGCGCCCTCGCGCGCGGGATCGGCGGGCGACCACTCGGTGGAGCGGACGATTCCGACGGCGGGCGTTTCAGCCCGCGCCGGTGCGAACATCAGCGCCGCGCACGCGATGCAGCGAAGAAACGTGGGAATCACAACCGCCGTCGAGCAGCCGATGTGCCGGCGGTCACCGACGCGCCCATCATGAAAAAAATTCCCCGGTCGGGATCGACGCGCGCAACCGGCGCATGATCGAAGGGCGGAAAACGAAAAACCGGCTCCCGCGCGGGAGCCGGTTTCACTGGTGTCAGGGCCGGGCGCGGCTGAGCGTCGCGCGCGGAAATGTTCTAGCTGCGGGGATGCGCCGGCGCGGCGTCGTTGAGCGCAGCGCGGAGCGCGCTGCGGATTTCCTCCGGCTCGCGCTCGAGTTGCGCCCGGCAAATCTCGAGCACGCGCGGATGCGCGGCGGCATCCTGGGCGAGGGCGCGCTGCGCGGTCGCGCCGAGCGCGGGAATATCGGAGCCGATCGCCTCGAGCACCGCGACGATGTGCCGCTCGTCGCCGCTGGCGAGAAACGCGCCCCAGCGCAGGTTCATCGACTGCGGCGAGACGACGGGCGTATCGAGAATATCGGTGCTCGGCTTGCTCGCGAGCGACGCGACCGCGGCGCGATCGGCCTGGAATTCGGCGAGCCGCGGCAGCAGCTCGGCGCCGAGCGGATGGCCCGCCTGCCAGAGCGAGGCGGCGATGAGCCGCTGGTGTTTCAGCGGCAGGCCGTTGAGCTCGACGAGCCACGCGTCGACGCGCTCGGGGTGCTGCGCGAAGATCGTGCTGATGAAACCGATCGCGATCGGGATGTTGCCTGCGCGATCGAAGTAGCCTTCGCGGCTGAGCCGCTGGATCGCGTGCGGCAATTCCGCGGGCTGCGGATCGAGGTAATACGTTTCGAGCCAGGCGGCGGCGGAAAGCTCCGCGCGCGCCGGCGAGATCACCGCCAGCGCGAGCGTGGCGACGAGAAGGGACGACAGGGTTTTCATGAGGTGACCGGACAGGGTTGGACAAACCGCGCGGCGGAAACGAACCACCGGGTCGAGCGCCGCGCGGAAAAAGCAGACCGCATCGTGCGCCCCGCGTCGCGCGCGTAAAGCTTGCGAGCGATGAAACGTTTTCATCCGCGCGCCGCGTGGCATGGATCGTTTTTCCGCGAGTGAGTTCGCGGCGCGCGTCGAATGGCGTGGCACGTTAGTAGCTCGGCGGAGTGCGACGCTAATCACCTCGGCGCGGCCACGGTCGCGGCCGTTCCTTCAACCAACCTTCGTCATGAAATGTCGTCGTGCTGTGCGCGCCGCCGCGGCTGCGGTGGCGCTGGCTGGATTCGCGGTCGCGCTGACCGCTGCGCCTTATTCCGTCAACTATCACCTGCGCTCCGTGCCGGAGAACATGGTTTCCGGATACTTCTCCGCCGACACGCCGCCGGTGCTCAAAATCAAATCGGGCGAGATCGTCGAGATCGACACGATCAGCGGCGGCGGCGCGCGCGACGACGATCCGACGAAATTTTTCAAGGACAACGGCATCCCGCTCGACCTCGAAGTCGTGCAGGACATCCTCGCGATCAAGAAAGCCGTGCCGCCCTCGGGCATCCGCGGCCACATGATGACGGGGCCGATCTTCGTCGAGGGCGCGATGCCGGGCGACACGCTCGAGGTGCGGATCCTCGACATCAAATCGCGCGCGCCCTACGGCATCAATTCCGGCCGGCCGGGCTCGGGTGGAATTCCCGACGCGGTGCCGCGACCGTATGCGAAGGTGATCAAGTTCGACCTCGAGCGAAACGTCGCGCTCTTCGCGCCCGGCATCGAGATTCCGCTGCGGCAATTCCAGGGCGTGATGGGCATCGCGCCCGCGAAGGAGCGCGGGAAACTGAGCTCCACGCCGCCGTATCCAGACATCGGCGGCAACTTCGACAACAAATACCTCGGCAAGGGCGCGACGCTCTACCTGCCGGTGCAGACCGAGGGCGCATTGTTCCAGACGGGCGACCCGCACGCCGCGCAGGGCAACGGCGAGATCAGCATCACCGCGATCGAGAGCAGCAACACCGTCACGATGCAGTTCATCGTGCGCAAGGACCTGCCGATCAAAGTGGCGCGCGCCGAGACGCCGACGCACTACATCTGCATGGGGCTCGACGTGGAATTGAACGTCGCGATGCGCATGGCGATCATGCAGACGCTCGAGTTTCTCAAGGAGAAAAAGGGGCTCGATTTCTTCGACGCGCTCGCGCTCGGCAGCGTGGGCGTGGACTTCGAGGTGACGCAGGTCGTCGATCAGACGAAGGGCATCCACGCGATGATTCCGAAGAGCATCTTCGTGAAGGATAGCGACGCCTCGACGTATTGGTTCAACCCGGCGTCCGGCGCGATGAATCTCGCCGTGAGCGAGCCTGCGCCGGCGGTCGTCGCGGCGAATCTGGGAGGTGCGCAATGAACGCGCTGAACACACGCAAGGCTTTCGCCGGCGGCCTGCTCGCGCTGGCGGTCGCGAGTGCGGCGCACGCGATGGAAATCAAGGCGGACTGCACCGTGCCCTTCACGCCGGAGACCGCGATCCTCGGACACTTCTCGTCGACCAAGGAACCGGTGGCCACGGTGAAGTCGGGCGCGATCGTGCGCATCGACGGCGGCGGCGGCGTGCGCTACGGCGGCGGCGAGTTGACCGAGGAGACGATGGACGCGTGGCTGAAGGAAAACGGGATCGACGCGACCGTCGCGACCACGCCCGCGCTCGCGGAGACGATGAAGGTGCTGAAGGAAACGAAGAATCGACTGCCGCCGCCGCCGAATGCGCCGCCGGGCACGCCCGCCGCCGGCGGACACTTGCTCGTCGGGCCGGTCTACATCGAGGACGCCGAGCCGGGCGACTCGCTCGAAGTGCGCATCCTCGACGTGACGCCTCGTATTCCCTACGGCAGCACGAGCGGTTCGCCGGGGCGCGGCGGGCTTTCGCTCGGCATGTCGGCCCCGGAAAGTTTCGAGAGCGCGTCGAAGGCGCTCCCGCTCACGCCGCCGGCGCCGAGCGTGCCGCGGCCGTTTTCGAAGGTCACGCTGCTCGATCTCAAGCGCAACGCCGGCCATTTCGACAAGGACATCGAGATCCCGCTCGGGCCGTTCATGGGCGTGATGGCGACGTGTCCGCCCGACTCGGAAGGGCCGAACCGCCGCTCGACCGCGCCGGGCACTTTCGGCGGCAATCTCGACTGCAAGGAACTCGTCGCGGGCAGCACGCTTTACCTGCCGGTCTACCAGAAAGGCGCGCTCTTCTACACCGGCGATTCGCACGCGGTGCAGGGCGACGGCGAGGTGACCGGCTCGGCGATCGAGACCGCGGACACCTGCACGCTGCAGTTCATCCTGCACAAGGGGCAGAAGCTCGCGATGCCGCGCGCGGAGACGCCGACGGACTACATCCTCTTCGGGCTCGATCCCGATCTGAACAAGGCGATGAAGCAGGCGATCGAGGAGACGCTCGGGTTTTTGAAGGAGAAACAGGGCCTCGACATCTTCCACGCCTACTCGCTGTCGAGCATCGCGGTGGACTATCACGTGACGCAGGTCGTCGACCGCGTGCTGGGCGTGCACGCGATGGTGCCGAAGAAAATTTTCGTGAACGACACGAACACCTACTGGTATCGCGCGCGTTGAGGACGACCGCGCGAAAGCGCGGCGCACGGCGCGTCGGGTGTTCGCGCGGCAAGATCGCGCTCGCAGGCGCGGGGACGAAACGCCGGCGTGGAGCATATCCAGGCCGGCTGGACGTCGCCGCGCCATTTTCTTGTCCGCGTCGCGGAAGAGCGAAGCGGGCGGCGCGCCGGAGAATGCCGCGCATCGCTGCGCACGCCGCGATGAAACTTTTTCAGCGCGGGAGCCTGATCGAGCCACGGCACATCGGATGCTGAATCTGCGGCGACGCTAATCACCGTTTCGCAACCACAATGACCGTGAACCCGATCAGGCTATGTTCATCAACCTTCGCTGCGTAAGCTTGGCAATGTTAATACTGACCGGCGCGAGTTGTCTCGCGGCCCAGACCGAGGAGAAGAAGGAAAAGGACGCCGAGGAGAATATCGTCGTCCTGGAAAAATTCGTCACCTCCGACGACAAGGATCCGAAAGGCCTCATCCCGCGTTCGAGCGAGTCCGTGTTCGGACTCGCGAAGCCGATTCTCGAGACGCCGCGCTCCATCAGCGTCGTCGGCAGCGAGATGATCGACAAATACGCGATCAACGAGCTCGTCGACCTCGGGAAATTCGCGCCGAGCACCTACACGGCGTTTTCGTTCGGCATCCAGGGTGCCGTCGACGTGCGCGGCGATGGCGCGGATGTTTATTACCGCGGCATGAAGCGCATCACCAACGGCTCGAACATGCCGACCGTCATCGGCGCCAGCGACGGCGTGAGCGTCGTGCGCGGGCCGCCGTCCGCCGTGAACGGCAGCGGCCGCGTCGGCGGCTACATGGATTACCTGCCGAAATCCGCGCGCGCCAGCACCGGCCGCTACATGGCGGAGAACACGGGCAAGGTGACGTCGACCTTCGGCAGCTACGGCAAGAAACAGGTGAGCGTGGAGGAGGGCGGCCCGCTGAAAATTTTCGGCAAGCGCGCCGGCTATTACGTCTACAGCTCGGTCGAGGACTCGAAGAGTTATTATATCGGCTCGTTCACGAAGCAGCAGATTTTTCAGGGCACGATGACGGTCGACCTGACCGACGCGCTGCGCCTGGAGTCCGGCGTGAATTACCAGAACTTCAACGGCACCGGCCTCGCCGGCTGGAATCGGATCACGCAGGATCTGATCGACAACCGGAACTACATCACCGGCGTGCCGCTCAACAACCTCGACACGAACAACGACGGCCTCCTCTCGCGGAACGAGATTCTCGCCGCCGGCGACCTGAACAAGAACATCGCCTTCACCGGCGCGCGGCCCGCCTTGCCGAAAGGCTACGCGCTCGATCCGGCGACCGTGCACGTCGTGAAGCTCGACCCGCGGCAGATCCTCATCGAGCGCGACGGCCACGGCCGCGACTTCATCGGCTTCGCCGACCTGGTGAACGACAAGGACTCGTCGCTCGTCTTCCGCAGCAAATTCTTCGCCGAGTATCAGCTCCACCACAAGCTGTCCGACATCGCGTATTTCCGCGCGCACGAGGCGACGCTGATGGAGGAAAAGCTCACGGCGGAGTGGACGCCGCGGCAGCTCCCGTCGTGGTTCAAGTTCAGTGCGCTCGGTGCGCTCAACGTCCGCTATCTCGACACCTACAACATCACGTCCTCGGACCAGCAGATTTTTTCGCGCTGGGATCTCACGCGCCTCACCGACGGCCACTACGGCATCACCAACGGATGGGACACGCCCGACGATGCCGGCATCCAGAGCGCGACGAAAAGCCAGCACACCGAGAGCGGCGCGGGCCTCATTCTCGATGCGACGTTCTGGGAAAAAACCAACCTCATGGTCGCCGGCCGGCTCGACAGCGTCTACGCGCGCGTCGGCGCGCCCGCGACGAACGTCCGTCCCGCCGCCGATTGGGCCGAGGGCTCCGACAAAGCTTACTCGCTCTCTTCGGTCAGCCTCTCGCACGAAATTTTCAAGGGCGTGCGGCCGTATATCACCTATTCGCATCCGCGGACGATCATTCCGGGCAGCTCCGGCGGCCTCACCATCGCGCTCGTGCGCGGACAGATTCTCCAGCCGTCCGAGTTGAAAGAGGCCGGCGTGAAGGCGAGCTTGTTCGACAACCGCCTCTACCTCGCCGTCTCGACCTTCAACCAATACCGCTCCGCCTACAACGCCACGCTCGATCAATACCAGAACACGCGCAGCGACGGCACGGACCTGGAGATCCGCTGGGTGCCGAGCGCGCACTTCAATCTCTCCGCGGCCGCCGACTGGAAGCGTTCGCTCACCGATCCGATCACCGCCGTCGCGAGCACGCAGGTCACGCCGGCCTGGGCGGGCTACGATCCGATCGCGGCGTATGGCGGCCGCATCACCGTCACGCTGCCGGCCGATCCGAAATACGCGCGGCGTTATTCGCCGGACAAGGTGTTCAGCCTCTTCGGCAACTTCTCCGTCGGCAAACACTGGGACTTCTCCGTCGGCAGCAATTATCAGGCGGGCTTTCCGCTTTCGGCGTTGCAGGATATTTTTCTGCCGTCGGCGCTCACGTTCTCCGGGTCGTTCGGCTACACGGCGAAAACATGGGAGCTGCGCGTCTCCGGAAAAAATCTGACCGACCAGCTTTATTTCCAGCCGAGCGGATTCGGCAGCACGATCGCGATCCCGGCCGTCGGCCGCACGTGGGACGCGAAGTATACGCGCAAATTTTAGCCCGGCTGCGTTGCCGCCCACAACCGGCGCGCAGAAACGCCGGGATGCGTGCGAGCGCGTCCCGGCGTTTTCATTTGTTGCGTTTCCGGCAGCGGCCAGAGCCACTCGCCGTCGCGTGGGCGCTCAGCCCGGAAACGCGGCGTCGATCCGCTCGCAGAAGTGGTGAATCAAAAACAGGTGCGCTTCCTGCGCCGCCGCGCCGCTCGCGCCGGGCATGATGAGCTCGCAGGTCGCGAGTCCCTTCGCCTGGCCGCCGCCGCGACCGAGGAAAGCGAGGCTTTCGATGCCGAGCTGCTTTGCCTCGCGCAGCGCGGCGATGATGTTCGCGGAGTTTCCGCTCGAGGTGAGCACGACGACGAGATCGCCGGGCCGCGCGAGTCCCGCGATCTGCCGCGCGAAGACGGCGTCGTAGCCGAAATCGTTGCCGATGCACGTGACGAGCGAGCCGTCGCTCGAGAGCGCGAGCGCGGGCAGCGAGCGGCGCGTCTTCGCATAGCGGCCGACGAGCTCGGTGGCGAAGTGCGCGGCTTCCGCGGCGCTGCCGCCGTTGCCGCAGATCAGCAATTTTCCGCCGCGGCGCAGCGTGGCGAGGATCATCTCCCCGGCGCGATCGATCTCCGCCCGGAGGGTCGGGAGCGCCTGGAAGGTGCGAAGCGTTTCGGCGAGCGAGGCGTCGAAGGTCATGATTGATTTTTCCTTCCCTCACCTAGACGAGGGAAGCTGCGAGGGGAAGACCTAGTTGGCGGGACGCGTCGGACGCGCGGGCTGAAACGTCCAGGCCACGATCCGGCTTTTTTTCTGTCCGTGCTCCAGTGGAATCGTGCGCACGTCCACAGCGCGGACTGCCGCCAGCGCGCGGTAAATCCCCGCGAGGTGATCGTGCTGCGCCACGAGCGTCGTGAACCAGCGGCAGAGTTCGGGCTGGCGGGCGCTTTCCTCGATCAGCCGGCGGATGAAAGCGGCCTCGCCGCCGCGACACCAAAGCTCGTTGCTCTGGCCGCCGAAATTTAAAATCCGCGACCGTGTTTTTCCGCGGCGCAGGTTTTTCAGCTTTCGCGTGGCGACAGCCGCGGCGTCACGCGCCGACGCGTGGAACGGCGGATTGCAGATCGACGCGGCAAACGTTTCCCCGGGCTTCACGACGCCGGCGAAAATTTCCGCGGGCGTGCGCTGGTGTCGGATTTCCACGCGATCTACCAACGTGGAATTTGCGGCGACGATCCGGCGGGCCGACGCGACCGCCACCGGATCGATGTCGGAGCCGACGAAGCGCCAGTCGTATTCGGCGACGCCGACGATCGGATAGATGCAGTTCGCGCCCACGCCGATGTCGAGCACGGCGGTCGCCGGTCCGCGCGGCGTCGCGTCGCCCGCGCCCGCGAGTAAATCCGCGACGCGGTGAATGTAATCCGCGCGACTTGGAATCGGCGGGCAAAGATAGCCGGCGGGAATCTCCCAATGCGAAATGCCGTAGGCGTGTGTCAGCAGCGCGCGGTTCAGCGCGAGCACTGCCGCGGGATCGGCGAAGTCGATCGTGTCGGTTCCGACCGGGCTCGGTCGCACGAAGCGCGCGAGCTCGGGGCTGGCGCGAACGAGCGCGGGAAAATCGTAGCCGGCGCGATGCCGGTTGCGCGGATGCAGCCCGATTTTTTGCACCGCGGATGCACGCGGCCGAGGCGAGGGAGCGGATTCACGCGCGCTCATTCGCTTTTCACGGCAGGAAAAATTTTCATCCGCCGCGCGCCGCTGCGGCCCTGGAGCGGCTTGCGCTCGGCCGGCGGCCGATACGCATGGCGCCGGTAGCCATCGCGCGCCGGATCGGCGGCGCAGCGCAGTTGAAAATCCTGCATGCGTTGAAACAAGCCGAGCAACTGCTCGGGCAGCGGGTAGCGGTCGAGGCCCGCGCCCTCGAGCGCGCCGAGCAACTCGTGCGTCGCCTCGAGCGTGGAAAGGCAGCCGCGGTGTGGTTGCTGTTTGATCACGAAGCGGCTCGGTGCGTCGGGCGTGGCGAACATGATGCGCGGGAGGCGTTGCAGGCTCGGGCTGCAGCGGAGCATTTTGCGGCCGAGCGCCCACGTCGCATCGAGGAGAAACACGACGAGCTGCCGCCCCTCGGCGAGCGCGGCGCGCAGCGCGGCCAGCCGCGGCTCGGCCGGCGTCGGCGCAGCGGAAAGATCGAGCGCGTCGCGTCCGGGATAAAGCAGCACGGGGAAATTCCGCGGGTCGGCGAGGAGCGCCTGCACGCGTTCGTGCGCGTCGAACTCCACGCCCATGAGCAGCTCGCTGTTCGCGAGGCACAGGTGCGTGAGCCGGCCGGTCGCGGCCTTCTCGCGCTTGAATTCCTTCGGGTGCAGGAGAAACACGAACCGCGTGCGCGTGGCCATCGGCGTGATCGAAGCGCACCAGCAGAGCGCCCTCGGCCAGAAGCAACGGTAGCAGGTTTCGCGACTCATCGAAAAAAGGAAGGGCGAAGGCGGGCGGAGAAAGAACGCGCGCTCAGGCGCCGGCGGTTTTCCACTGCACGTAAAGTTGCTCCACCTTCGCGCGAGCCCAGGGCGTCCGCCGGAGGAACACGAGGCTCGACTTGATGCTCGGGTCGAATTGGAAGCAGCGGATCGGCACCTGCCGGGCGAGTTCCTCCCAGCCGAACTCCGCGACGAGCCCGGAGAGCAGGCGCTCGAGCGTGACGCCGTGCAGCGGATCGCGGGAAGGAGGCGAAGACATGTGGCGGTAGAGAGAAGCGAGAAAGTCCCCGGCGCGCGCGGGCGTCGAGCCTTTCGCGCGGGCGCGGGCCTGGGCGAGGGGAAACGTCACGAGCCCGCCTAAATCCTTGGTTTCCGCCGGCACCTTCTGTTCAGTTCCGCCGAGCATGCGCCTGCGCAAACTTACCCTCCGGCACTTTCGCAACGCGGGCTTCGCCGCGCTCGCGTTCGCCGGGCGGCAGCAGTTTTTCGTCGGCGCGAACGGCCAGGGGAAAACCAATCTGCTCGAGGCCGCGGGCTTCATCACGGCGCTGCGCTCGTTTCGCACGAGCGACAACAAGCTGCTCGTCGGCCACGGCCAGAAGATCGCCGCGATCGCGGCCGAACTCGAGCACGAGCGGTTCGGCGAGACGCACGTCACCGTCAAACTCAGCCACGAGGGCAAGGAAGTCTGGTGCGACCAGGAGCGGATCACGCGGCTGGGCGACTACCTCGGGCGTTTTCCGACCGTCGTGTTTTCGTCGCAGGATCTGCAGCTCGTGCGCGGCTCGCCGGCGGGCCGGCGGCGCTGGCTCGACCTGACGCTCGCGGCGACCGACGCCGGATATTTTCGCGCGCTGCAAACCTTCACGCGCGCGCTCGCCGAGCGGAATGCGCTGCTGAAGCTCGGGCCGACGGGCGCGGACGAGAATCAACTCGCCGCCTTCGAGCAGGCGCTGGCGCCGGCCGCGGCGGAATTGATCGCGGCGCGCGGCACGGCGCTCGCGGCGCTCGGCACAATCCTGCAGCGCGGCTACGCGCAGCTCTGCGTCGATGCGGAGCCGGCGGGGCTCGCCTACGAGCCGAATTTCGCCGAGGCCTCCACCGAGGCGCTGCTCGCGCGGCTCGAGAGCGGACGCGCGCGCGACGCGCAATTTCGCACGACGCTCGCGGGGCCGCACCGCGACGATTTTCATTTCACGGTGAAGCACACGGCGGCGAAGGACTTCGCATCCGAGGGCCAGCAACGCTCGCTCGTCCTCGCGCTGCGGCTCGCGCAGGCGGCGTGGTTTCACGAGAAGACCGGCGTGCGGCCCGTGCTGCTGGCGGACGACGTGCTCGGCGAACTCGACCCGCAACGCCGGCGCCGCTTCTGGGCCGCGATCGATCCGGAGTCGCAGGTGTTCGCGACGGGCACACACCTGCCGGATGCGGAACTCGGCGCGTGGCAGGTCTTCGAAGTGGCCGACGGAATGTTCACGGAAAGGGCCGCATGAAAGAGACCATGGTCATCGAAGCCGACCTTCCAGGTAGAGCGTCCGCCTTGCAGACGCCGTTCCGAGTGGCGGCGTCTGCCAGACAGATGTGGAGAGCGGCGTCTGCAAGACAGACGCCCTACAGGTGGAGAGCCGCAGGAGCGAACGCATGAACCTCACGCCGGCGCAGTGGGCCGTCGCGATTCTCGCGGCGTTGATCGTGGGCGTGTCGAAGACCGGCATCGGCGGGCTCGGCATGCTCGCGGTGGTGTTGTTCGCGCAGATCATGCCGCCGAAGCAGGCGACCGGCGCGGTGCTGCCGCTGTTGTGTTTCGGCGACCTCGTCGCCGTCGCGTCGTATCGCCAGCACGCGAAATGGTCGCACCTCTGGAAACTTTTTCCGTGGGCGGCGCTCGGCGTGGTCGCGGGCTACTTCGCGCTCGGGCGGATCAGCGAGCACGGCGCGCGCGTGCTGATCGGCGCGATCGTCGTCGGGCTGGTCACGCTGCACCTCGCGCGGCGGAAGATGTTCGGCCACGAGGCGGAGCATGGCGCGTGGTTCGCCCCGACGATCGGCGTGCTCGCGGGTTTCACGACGCTGGTCGCGAACGCCGCCGGGCCGTTGATGACGATCTACCTGCTCGCGATGCGGCTGCCGAAGATGGACTTCGTCGGCACGGGCGCGGTGTTTTTCATGCTGCTGAACTGGTTCAAGGTGCCATTCATGGTGAATCTCGGGCTGATCAACGCGCAGAGTTTCACACTGAATCTCTGGCTCGCGCCGGTGGTTTTCTTCGGCACGTGGATCGGGCGGAAGATTCTCGTGAAGATGAACCAGCGCGTCTTCGAAAACATCGCACTCCTGCTCGGCGCGGCGGCGGGGGCGAAGCTGTTTTTTTAGCGGCCTGGCGGAGGCGTGGCGCGTGGCGGCGAATTCTTGTTTTGCGCCGGCGGCGCGCGGGGCGTTTAAGCATGCGTCATGGCGCGAATGAACGTGCGGCAGATGTGGGCGGCGAAGCTGGCGGGAAAACCGGTGCCGGCCACGGTCGCGTCGCCCCGCCACGGCGCGACTGCCACCGGCTCCGGGCGGGCAGCGTCGGCGCACTTGTCGCTCGCGGTGCGGCCGCGCGTGGCGTTTGCCGGGCTCGTGCTCGGGATCGATCCGTCGCTGCGCGGCACCGGGCTCGCGCTGATCGAGTTCGCGCCGGGACGCGCGCCGCTGTTGCTGCGCTGCGCGACGGTGCGCGTGCCGGCGAAGCAGGCGATGCCGGTGGCGCTGGCGGAGATTCATCGCGCGGTGGCCGGATTTCTCGAGGGCGTGGACGTGCGGCACGTGGCGCTCGAGCAGACGATCTACGTGCAGAATTTCCAGACGGCGCAGATCCTCGGCGCGGCGCGCGGCGCGGCGATCGCGGCCGCGGCGCTGCGCGAGCGGCCGATTTTCGAATATCCGCCGCTGCGCGTGAAGCAGGCGGTCGTCGGCGCCGGCCGCGCGAGCAAGGAGCAGGTTGCCCGCACGGTCATGGCGCTGCTCGGGCATGCGCGCACGCTGGCGCCCGACGAGGCCGATGCGGCGGGCGTGGCGCTGTGCCACGCGTTCACGTGGCGCGAGTGAGCGCGTGGCAATCCATGCGCAGGAAATGACAAGCACGGTTGCTTGCTGAACCGCACGCCGGGCGGGCATCTTGTAGCCGCCCGCGATGAACGATTCCGCTCCCGAGTCCGTCCGCTTTTTCTCGTTTCGCCCGAGGTTGCTCGAAGCGCTGCGCACGTATTCGCGCGAAAAATTTTTCGCGGATGCACTGGCCGGACTGACGGTGGGCGTCGTGGCGCTTTCGCTCAGCATCGGGCTTGGCATCGCGTCCGGCGTGTCGCCGCAGGCGGGACTCTACACCGGCATCATCGGCGGATTTCTCGTGTCCGCGCTTGGCGGCTCGCGCGTGCAGATCGGCGGACCGGCGGGGGCATTCGTCGGGCTGGTGGCGCTGGTGGCGTCGCGCTACGGGCTGCCGAATCTGCTCGTCTGCACGATGATCGCGGGGACGATCATGTTTTTGATGGGCGCGCTGCGGCTGGGTTCGCTCATCCGTTTTATTCCGCAGCCGGTGACGATGGGTTTCACCTGCGGGATCGCGATCACGATCCTGACGACGCAGATTCGCGCATTCTTCGGGCTGCAGATCGAGCACGAGCCGGCGGAGTTCCTGCCGAAGCTCGTGGCGCTCGGGAAAGTCGCCGCCTCGGCCAACTGGCAGACGATCCTCATCGGTGCGGCATCGCTCGCGATCATCGAGCTGTGGCCGAAAAAATGGAGCCGCCGCGTGCCGGGCTCGATCGTCGCGGTCGTCGCGGGCACGGTCGCGGTGAGTGTGCTCGGCTGGCCGATGGTCGAGACGATCGGCAGCAAATACCACGGCATCCCGCAGGGCCTGCCGCGGCCGGCGTGGCCGGATTTCGACTGGCGCACGCTGAACGTCCTCATCGGGCCGGCGTTTGCGATCGCGATGCTCGGGTCGATCGAGTCGCTGTTGTCGGCGGTGGTCGCCGACGGGTTGATCGACGACCGGCACGACTCGAATCAGGAATTGATGGCGCAGGGCGTGGCGAACTTCGTCGTGCCGATCTTCGGCGGCGTGCCCGTCACCGGTGTGATCGCCCGCACGGCGACGAACATCCGCAACGGCGCGGTCTCGCCGGTCGCCGGCATCGTGCACGCGTTGTTTCTGCTTTTCGTGCTGCTCGTCGCGGCGCCGCTGGCGAGCGACGTGCCGCTGGCGACGCTCGCCGCGGTGCTGATCGTCGTCGCGCTGCGGATGGGCGAGTGGGACGAGTTTCGCCTGCTCAGCCGCAAGCCGAAGAGCGACGGGCTGGTTTTCCTGACGACGTTCGTGCTGACGGTGTGCTTCGACCTGACGACCGCGGTGCAGATCGGCATGATGCTCGCGGCGGCGCTCTTCGTGAAACGCGTCGCGGACACGACCGAGATCCGCACGATCGCGGCGGAGGGCGAAGGCGCGCACGAGCAGGTGAAAAACCTGCCGAAGGAGGTCGTGGTCTACCGCGTCTACGGCGCGCTGCTCTTCGGCGCCGCGGACAAGCTCGAGACCGTGCTGCGTCGCGCGGGCGGCGATCTGCGCGTGATCATCCTGCACATGGCGGCGGTCACGGCGATGGATTCGACCGCGCTCGCCCGGCTCGAGGAGCTGCACGAGAAACTCACGCGGCACAAAAAGCACCTGATCCTCTGCGGCCCGCACACGCAGCCGTATGCCGTGATGGATCGCGCGGGTTTCCTCGAGCGCGTCGGCGCGGAAAACGTCGTCGCCGATCTCGAGACCGCGGCGGCGCGCGCGCGGGAACTCGCGGCGACGAAACGTCCGCCGACGCGGCCGCCGTTTGCGACGGCGGCGTGAGCCGCGCGCGCGGCCGGCGAATCGCTTCAGCCGAGCACCGTCTTCAGCACCTTGCCGAGATCGGTCACGCGATACGGCTTCGTGAGATAGCCGCAGAAACCCTTGTCGAGGAACTGGCGCGCCATGTCGTCGTTGTCGTAGCCGCTCGCGACGATCGCGCGGACCTCGGGGTCGAGTTTCCGCAGCTCCTGAAAACATTCCTCGCCGCCCATGCCGCCGACGACGGTGAGGTCCATGATCACGGCGTCGTAGGGCCGGCCGATGTTTTGATAGCGTTTGTAGAGCGCGATCGCCTCGTCGCCGTTCTTCGCGAGGTCGAATTTGTAGTCGAGGCTCTGGAGCATCGTCGCGGTGAGCGCGGAAATTTTCGGATCGTCGTCCATGAACAGCACGCGGCCGGTGCCGAAGCGCAGCGAGGCGGCCTTGCGCGCCTGGACCTCGACCGGCTTGTCGGCCTTCGGCAGATACACGGTGAACGCCGTGCCCTTGCCGACCTCGGTGTCGAGGCCGATCTGGCCGCCGTGCTTGCGCACGATCGAGAGCACGGTCGCGAGGCCGAGCCCGGTGCCGTGCTTTTTCGTGGTGAAGAACGGATCGAAGATTTTCTCGACGTGCTCGGGCTTGATGCCGCTGCCGTTGTCGCGCACCTCGAACTCGACGTAGTCGCCGGCCGCGAGCGCGGGCACCTGGTTTTCGGCGAGCGCGATGTTGCCGGCGCGGATCTGCAGTTGCGGCTGGTGCGGCGGCGGCGGCATCGCCTGCAGCGCGTTGACGATCAGGTTTTGGAACACCTGCAGAATCTGCGCGCGATCGACGAGCACGGGCTCGGTGCCCTCGGGGACGTCGACATTCACGACGGCGGTCGAGGCGGCGGCGGCGATCTTGATCGAGTCCTGCAGAATTTCCTTCGCGCCGCAGACCGACTGCGTGCCCGCGCCGCCCTTGGCGAACGCGAGGAGTTGTTTCGTGAGGCCTTTCGCGGTGGTGCACGCCTGTTCGGCGTCGCCGAGCGCGGAGTAATCGCGGTTGTCCTTCGCGAGCGAGACGGCGCCGAGAATCGTGGTGAGGAGATTGTTGAAATCGTGCGCGATGCCGCCGGCGAGCAGGCCGAGCGACTCGAAGCGGTTGGCCTTCACGAGTTCCTCGGGCGTGAGCGTCATCTCCTCGGGATTGCGGAAAACGATCACGACGCCGCGCGCCTTGCCGTCGGCGCCGAATGCCGCGCGCGCGGTCCACACGACGGGCAGCGGCGCGTCGCCTTCGACGGCGGGCGCGAGCGCGTCGTCGCTGATGAGCGGCAGCGGCTGGTCGGCGGAGAGCGCACGATCGACGGGATCGTCGCTCGGGCGGTTGCTCTGGCGGTTGACGAGCCGCAGCACGTCGGCGACGGATTGCGTGCGCGCCTGCTCGGGCGTGACGCGGAGGAGGCGGAGCGCGGTGGGGTTGGCGAAAAGAATTTTGCCGCGCGGATCGGCGACGAGGACGGCCTCGGCGAGCGCGCCGAAGGCTTCGTGCGCGAGCAGCGCGGGCAGCGCGCCTTCCTCGCGCATCGCTTCCGCGGGCAGCGGCACCGCGAAACCGACGGCGCGCGTGAGCTCGCGTTTTTTCGTCACGCTGCGGTGCAGGCCGAGGAGCACCGGCACGGGCCGGCCGTCCTTCGCGCGGAGTTTCACCGCTTCGACGAAATCATGCTCGCCGGGCGAGCGCGCGAGCAGCCACGCCTCGACGCCGGCCGACGCTTCCTCGGCCGGCAGCGCGGCGGCGAACGAGGCCGTGGCGGGCGCGAGCTCGCCCTCGTCGTAGCCGAGCAATTTTTCCCACGCCGGCGAAAACCAGAAAATTTCGCCGGCGAAATCGAGCTCGAACGCCGCGAGCGGTCCCGCGCTGCTGAGGTCCTGGAGGCGCGCGTCGTTGGCGAGCGATTCCTCCTCGAGCTGCTTGCGCTCGGTGACGTCGAGATGCAGGCCGACCACGCGCTCCACCTCGCCGTTCGCGTCGACCACCTGCACGCCGATGCACTGGATCCACACCCAGTGGCCGCGCTGGTGCTTCATGCGGAACTCGACGCTGAACGGCCGCGACGCGGCGCCGGCGGCCGCGAGCTTCCGGCTGATCTTGTCGGGCGCGGCGCCGGAGTCGTCGGGGTGAATGAGCTGATGCCACGTGTCGAGCGTGTCGGGCAGTTCGGCGACGGTGTAGCCGAGCAATTTTTTCCACGCGGGCGAAAACACCACGCGGCCGACCTTGAGGTGCAGGTCGAAAAATCCGGCGGCGCCTTTCTCGGCGAGCAGGGGAAACGCGATCGCGTCGTCCGCGCCGGTCGCGGTCGCGGAATTCGTTGCGGCCGCCGCGCGCGGCGGCTGGATCGTGGCGATGTAGCCGTTCGGTGCGCCGAGGATTTTCTCGAGCCGCACGCGCACCTCGCGCGGCGCGCCTTCACGCGGTTGCGCGGCCAGTGCCGCGCTGCGGTCGAGCGCACTCGTGCGCAGCACGTCCCATTGGGCCTCGAGAAATTCGGGGTCGTTCGACGTGATTTCGAACGCGAAGAGCGAGGCGAACGCTTCGCCGATGAGTTCGCCGTCGCCGGTCTGCCAGAGCGCGCGGGCGCTGGTGTTGGCGGAGACGATGCGGCCGGCGGCGTCGACGACGAGCACCGCGAGCGCATCGGAGTCGCGCGCGGGAGCGGACGCGGTCGTGGACGCTGAAGCTGGGTCGTTCACACGCGGCCGGCAGTAAGCCAGCGTTCGGTGCGTTTGGCGAGAAAATCGATGAAGGCCGGGTGGTCGTTGAGGCAGGGTATCTGCTGGAACGATTCGCCGCCCGCCTCGAGGAAAGTGGCGCGGCCCTGCTGCTGGATTTCCTCGAGTGTCTCGAGGCAGTCGGCGGTGAAGGCGTTGCACATCACGAGGAGTTTCTTCACGCCGCTGCGGGCGAGCCGGACGAGCTCCTGGTCGGTGAACGGCTGGAGCCACGGCTCGCCGACGAGGCGCGATTGAAACGCGAGCGAGTGCTTCGCCGCGGGAATCCCGGCCGCCGCCACGAGCGCGCGCGTCGTCGCGAACACCTGCGCGCGGTAGCACGTGGCGTGCGCGGGCGAGCAGGTCGTGCAGCAGTCGCGCACCGTCAGGCAGTGCGCGTGCGAGGAATCCGCCTCGCGCATGTGGCGCTCGGGCAGGCCGTGATACGAGAACAGCAGGTGGTCGTGAGGCTGCGCCAGATACGGCGCCGCCACGGTGTTGAGCGCAGCGATGTAATCGGCGTCGGCGAAAAACGGCTGCACGGTGGCGACGCGCACGCGCGGCGCCTGCCGGGCAATTTCCTCCATCACGCGCACGACGACCGTCTCGTAGGACGACATCGCGTAGTGCGGGTATTGCGGGAAGAGCAGCAGCTCATCGATTCCGTCGGCCGCGATCTGCGCGACGACCGAGGCGATGGACGGATTGCCGTAGCGCATCGCGAGATAGACGGGCGTCGTCGCGCCCAGAGTGGCGGCGAGTTTGTCGCGGACCTGGCGCGAGATCACGAGCAGCGGCGAGCCTTCGGGCGTCCAGACCTGCGCGTAGGCGTGCGCGGAATTTTTCGCGCGGCGCGGGATGATGAGGCCGTTGACGAGGAGCCGGCGGAGCAGGGCGGAGTCGGGCTTGTCGATCACGCGCTCATCACCGAGGAATTCGCGCAGGTAGCTGCTGACGTCGGCGACCGACGTGGAATCGGGCGAGCCGAGGTTGACGAGAAGGACGGCGCGTTTGGGCATGGAACGCGCCGATTTCTCGGGAGAAACGAAGCGAAGTCAAACGGCCGCCGCGCGCAAACGTTGCGGTTTATACGGCGGAATTTGTGGTCGAACGATATCCGGCACCAACGGCCAGCCCGTGCAGGTGAGCGGGTTCACGCAACTGCTGATGGTGGCGGGTGCGACCTCCGCGAACACGTCGCTCCCCGCACAAACCAGCCAGGGCCGGCTCGTCGACGCGACGGGCGCCGATGTGACCGCACAGGTGATCGTCAATCCGACGCCGTAGCGCTGTTTCGCGACCGTCTACCGATCGGCGAACCGCAATTTAACGTGGGACGGCCGCCCCGTTGGAGCGTGCGAGCAGTGCTGCGGCGAAGCGCGTTTCGACGCCCAACTTCGCGAAGAGATGAGAGCAATGTTTCTCGACCGTGCGGGGACTGATGCTGAGCAGCACTGCAATTTCGGGATTGCTTTTTCCTTCGCCGAGCCAGCCGAGAATTTCGGCTTCGCGCCGCGTGAGACGAACCGCGGAAGCTTTTCCCGTGGGAGCGGGGTCCTCGAACAGGACGAGCGTGAGATCATGGCCCAGCCGAAGCACCAACACCGTGGCCACGGTCGGGATTTGCACCACGGCAAACAAGCGGCGAGCGTTCTTCTTCTGCCGGAACAGCTCGGCGCGAAGCTCGGGGCAGGAATCCGGCAGCCCATCAAAATTCGCTCCAACGCGCGAAGTGGCGCGCGCGAGCAGGGCCTGCGCCGTCGCGGTGATTTCAACGATGCGGCCTTTGGCATCGAGGAGCGCGAATGCGCTCTGCCGATGTAGAAAAAAGCCGCTCAAGGCATTCGCCATCCGGCTTCCATGGTCGCGGCGCGCTATGCGCAGCCCGATCGAATTGAGTCGGGGCTGAAGGAAGCGCGCGAGTTCGCGATCACGTGGGCCATAGTCGCTGCCGAGCCGGTTGGCAGAAATCGTCCAAACATTATTTCCTCCCATTTGTCCGGCCCATGACAACTGGCGGTGCGCATAGAGATGTGAATACACCTCACGCCACAGGCCTGTCTCACGAAAGCGACGCGAGGAGACATAGTCCGAAAGCAACGTCACGCAACCTTCCGCCAAGATGCGTCGCCAGAGCTTCGGGTCTTCCCACGGATGGTCGCTCCAGTGCAACTTGAAAGGCTCGAACAATGGCGCGAGTTGTCGTGAAAGGTCGGGCTCCAGGCGATAGTCGATAAAATTCTGATCGCAGTCGCAGAAATTCAGGACCACGAGATCGGCCGCAAAGAGAGCGCGCGTTCGCTTTATTACCGTCGCGGCGAATTCTTCGAATGATTCGGCGATCGTCGCGTCGGCAATGAAATCGGCGGCGGAACGCCAGTCATGCGCGGAGGTGTGGGCGCTGTGCATCCGGGGTGGGGGAGCGGGAGCACGAAACGCGCCGCGCTGCGAAAACGGCAACCCTATATCGCGTCATTGGCTCTTTTTACAAAACCGGCCGCGCCGGAAGAAAATTACGTCGGAACCCGCATAGCGCGCGTTCCGTGATCTCGATTAACGTAGATGGAGTGAAATCAAAACCGCGTTCGCCGGCAGCAGCGCCGCCTTCGTTCGCTCGGAATAGCTAGTTCCCACCTCAGTCCAACCGATCCAAATCATGTGTTCGACATACCTCCCGCGCTTATTCAGCGCGGTCCTTCTTACCTGCGTCACAGTCGTCTTCGCGGCGGCAAACGACCAAAGCATAAGCGCTGACGTGCGCAAAAAAATCGAGGCGGTGCCGCTCGGCGAGGCGGTCAAGGCGCAGGTCGAGAAGATCGACTCGCTCACGCTGCAGGATCTGCCCGAGCAATACCGCAACAAGGGCTACCTCGGCCAGATGGCGCAGACGATGATGAAAAAGGCGCTCGAGGACTACCAGCATGGGCGCGACATGCGGTCGATCGACGAGAATTCCGATCGGCCTCTGCCTTCGGACGGACAGGCCGGCGCGTTTTTCCAGCAGGCAAAGCTCTGTATGCATGCGAGCGATAAATATGCGGAGCTGGCCGGTCAGCTTTGATCGCCAATCCCGCTGTCGTTTCGCGCCACTGAACCAATTTTGCCGCCCGCTTCAGCGGCCGGCGAATCCACCAATCCAGAACTCAACTCCAATCCCCCCACATGAAAGTGCACGTCCCGCATTCATCCTCGCGCTCGCTTCGTGGCGCTTCGTTCCGTCTGTCCCTGATCGTTTCCTTGTTCGGCAGCGCCTTGTTGTTGCTCTCGTCCGGATGCACCACTGCCAGCGGCGAACGACCCGGCTTTTGGGGCAGTGTCCGGCAGGGAATCGACATGGCGGCCATGGGCGTCGGACTCGCGGGCCAGGCGAAAGGCGTCCCGGGCGGCGAGGACCTTGGCCGGCAGGGCGCCGAGGATCTCGACAAGGCGGTCGGCAATACGAAATGAGCGGCGCGTAACGGCGCGGCTCCCCCGCCGACGCCTCTATGATGACTCGATTCCATCGAGGCTGGGCCGGCGGATTGATGTTCGCGGCCCTTCCTTTGCTTACGCTGGGCGCGCCCGCGCCAAACGATCCGGCGGTGCGCGCTCTCGCGGATGAAATGGGCGCGGCGATGGCGTCCGTCTACGACGACGCGAAACCCGAGGCGATCCTGCTCCGGCTGCACGCCGCCGCGGTGCAGCTCGCCAGCTCCCCGAACGCACGCGCGAATCCGGCATTGCTGAAACTTGCCGTGTCGCTGGCCGAAGCCACCGTGCTCCACCCGGATCGTCATCAGCCGGCCGACGCGCTGCTGCCGCAGGCTTTCGCGCTCGTCGGAGCAATCGTTCAGCAGGTATCGGCAAAAATCCCTTCCGCGCCCGAGGCTGCTCCAGGTTCGGCGCGTTCGAGCGTGAAACCGGCCGCGCCTGCCGAACCCGAGGTGGTCGCGAAGCCGGGAGAAATTATAGACTTCGGCAAACCGGCGGAGCCGGCGAAAGAAGCCGTCCGCGCGGTGGCGAGCGAGCCTGCGCCCAAGAAGCAAAGCTCCGAAGATACGCGGCCTTTGATCATCACCGATCAGGAGGTCCAAGAAGCGAAAGACGATTTGGAGCGGACTCTCGGAATAACTCCGGAAGCCAGCGCCCCCGGCGCGAAAACGGATGCCACCGAAAAGGTCGAGACCGCGACCACCGTTCCCGCCAGCGTCGCGCCCGGCCCAGGTGCTGCGCCGGCGCCGCCGTCTTCCGCTCCTCCTGCGGTAAAGGAGGAAAAGAAGAGCCCGCCGCTGCAGAAGCCTGACGGACTCAAGCAACAAAAGCCCCATCCGGTCGATGCACTCGGAGTGCGCGGCTGAGGCGCGTCTCCTCGCGCGGAATGAGGCCGCACGATGATCGCGCGTGTATTTCATTAGCAGCTTGTGACCTCCGCGAACAAATCGCTCCCCGCGCAAACCAGCCAGGGCCGCCTTGTCGACGCGACGGGCGCCGATGTGACCGCGCAGATGATCGTCAATCCGACGCCGTAGCGGCCACCTCCTACACGGAGACGCGATGCGTGGATTTGCTCTCGGCCATCGTCTTCAGAATGCGTTCGATCTGTCCGCGGTGCAGGGCGAGATGCATGCCGCCGAGATATTTCCAGGCGGCGGCATTGAGCGGGCCGAACCACGGGTGCGCGTAGCGAAGTCGGGTCGCGAGGGTGGGGGCGTCCTTGCCGGCGCTCAGCAGGTCGTCGCAGGAGGCTTGAAAGGCGGGCACGACGCGTTCGTCGACGTCGGCTGATGGTTTGACGGCCGCGGTGGTGGCCGCGACCGGCGGCACGCGGTCGGCGAGCAATTCGCGGATCACGCGGGCGGCGCCGGCGTTCACGATGCGCAGGTGATCGAGCGTCATGTAGACCGACCAATAGCGGCTGCTGTCCTCGAGTCCGCGCGGGCGCGGGATCAGGACGCGCTGCCGGGCGCGGACGGGACCGCACTCGCGCACGAGCGCGTCCACGCGGGAGCGCTCGGCGGCGATTTGCGCTTCGGTCTCCGCGCGGGAAACGAGCCGGCGGCGGACGGCGAAGAGCACGCGCGCGACGAGCAACTCGGACGGCGGCAGGCCGGCGCCCGGCGGGGAGAGCCGGGGTGCCGGGGAAGGAGGAGCGGATGTAATACTTGCAAAGAACAAGTAAACATACTTGTGAGTTGCAAGTTCTTTCGCGAGCGTCATCGTGCCGGCATGCCCAAAGCCCGCGCCTCCGCTCTGCCCGTTCGCCGTTCCGTCTGCCCGATCGCGTGCAGCATGGATATTTTTGGCGACCGCTGGTCGCTGCTCGTGGTGCGCGACCTGTTGCTCGGGCGGGAGCGGTTCAAGGAATTCGCCGCGGGCCCCGAGGGCATCCCGACGAACATCCTGAGCGAGCGGCTCGAGCGGTTGCGCGAGCACGGCATCGTGGAGCTGACGGCCGCGACGGATGGCTCGCGGCATCCGGCCTACCGGCTCACCGCCAAGGGCCGGGCGCTGGGGCCCGTGCTCAGGACGATTCGCGACTGGGGGCTGAAATGGGAGAAAGGGACGAAGGTGCTGCTCGCGCCCGCGGTCGGCACGGGGCGTTGAGCGCGGCTCAGTTTGCGATCTCCGGCTCGACAAGATCGGCCAGCTGGGAAAGCGAATCCTGCCAGCCGAGGTAGCACATCTCCGCCGGAATCACCGCGGGCACACCTTCCTGCACGATGTGGAGCTCGGTGCCGCAGAGCACTTTTTTCAGCGTGACCGTGACGACGATTTCGCCGGGCAGATTCGGATCGTCGAATTTGTCCGTGTAGCGGAGGCGCTCGTGCGGCACGAGCTCGAGATACTTTCCGCCGAACGAGTGGGCCTGGCCGGTGGTGAAATTGGTGAACGACATCTTGTAGGTGCCGCCCACCTTCGCTTCGAGATGGTGGACCTTGCCGGTGAAGCCGTGCGGCGGCAGCCACCTGGCTTTGGCGTCGGCATCGAGGAACGCGCGATAGATTTTTTCCGGCGTCGAACGAAGGACGCGGTGGAGGCGGATGGTGTTCGTGGACATGAGGGAGTTGGGTTGGTTTTGGACCTAATTCACTGACTCAACGACTGAGCCCGCATGCTGCGGACACGAATCGATCTTTTTGCGGATGGCGAGTGCCGGCCTCGGGCAAGCTAGCTGGCGAGCGTTCGAAGCTGCCACACGTTCGACTTCGCGTCCCTAGCCAGTTTTCCCCGTGGGGCGACGAGAAGACGAATTTACGCGGACGTCTCCCGACTCCAATGGGGCTGCGGCGGATCGAGGCCGCTCGTCGAGTGTTTTGGAAAATTTCACGTCCGCCACCGACTTGGCCTGCGGCTGGCTTTCGTGCTACTGCTACATTTAATGACGTTTTCGAGTCGTCCAGCCTGCCAATTAACTTCTCGCATACGCGGAATTACGCCCACTTTCGCCCTTGCAGCGTGCACGAAGGCCTAGGAGTTTTCCCCGATGAAGTCCCCCCACTTCCCACTTTTTCTCGTTGGTGCTTTGATCGCTCCGCTTGCTCTTCAAGCGACGACGGACACTTGGAAAAGCAGCCCCTCGAACAACACCTTCGGCAACTCCAGCAACTGGACGCCGGGCATCGCGGCCGGCGACGATCTGGTCTTCAGTTCTACTTCGCAGTCCAGCATCAGCGCTGGGATCGCGATCACGGCCAACAGCATAAGTTTCACTGGCGCTTTCCCTCACTATTTTTTCAGCAGCAGTGGTAGCGGATCGATCAATCTCGGAGCGGGCGGCATCACCCTCGATAACACCGGCACGAGCACCGGCACCTCTTCGGTCGACTTCAATGGTAACCTGCCGATCGCGTTGACGGCGAATCAAACGTGGACGACGAACGGGCCGACGGCCGGAAATCTCACGGTGAGTGGATCCGTGTCGGGAGCCTTTGCCCTCACGAAGGCGGGCTCCGGTTACCTGGCGCTCAATGGAAACAATTCATATAGCGGCGGCACGACCATCAATGCCGGCACGCTTTATCTTGGGCAGTCGACCGGCGCCGGAACGGGAAGCATCACCGTGGCGAGCTCTGGAACGTTGGCGCCGTCAAATGGCTCCGATCTTTCGATTGCCAATACCGTCTCGCTCGCGAGTGGTGCTACCCTCGGCGGCGCGCTTTCGAGCACGAGCGACGGCCAGATCAAATTTACCAGCGCCGCCACGATCACGCCCAGTTCCGGCGCGGCCACCTTGAACGTCGGAGGCAGCGAGGTGGTTTTCGACAGCACCTTCGGCGCGACGGCAGCGAACACGGCTTTGACGGTTCATGGCTCGGGCCAGACGGCGGTGGTTTTCAAAAGCAGCACCAGCAACTTCGACAGCATGATCGCTGACAATGCCGGCATCGGATTCGGCACGACTTCGTCCCTTCCGGCGGTCTCGGTGCAGGCTATCAACGGTGGCTACGTCAGTGTGGCGGACATCGGCGGCACCACTCCGACGCCTACCGCGCTGCTCGCTTTGATCACGGACAAGACCAATTTCAACGGCACCATCGGGTTCGATACCGGTGACCAGGCGACCGCCGTGCATGTTTACTCCGACGCTCTCGACCTGAGCGGCTTCACCAGTGGCCAGGTCAGTCTCGGTTCCGCTACCGGAGCCGTGTTGACGGGAGCGATTACACCAGCGGGATCGCGCTACGACTTCGCGGGTCTCGGCAGCCAGGGAGGCGTTCTAGTCGTGCAAAGCAACCTGCTGGAGCACGGAGCGGGCACCGTCGTGAACGTCACTTCGCCGAATTCCAATGGCGCGGGGAACGGGGGAATGGGGGTTATTTTTCAGGGAAACAACACGTTCACGGGCAAGCTTTCAGTGAGCAATTCCGGTGCTATTTTGGATTCGGCGAATGCACTGCCATCCAAGAATTTTTCATTAGGGGCTGATTCTTATGTCGGCATTACGGAAAATGCGACGGCTTACACGAATTTTGCCGACTTCCAGAGCCATCTTCAAAGTGGCTACACATCTACCTCGATCCTTGGCCTCGATTCGCATGCGGTTTTGTCCGACCTTTTGAATCGAACCACGGTCAACGCTGCCGACGTGCGCACGGTGAACGACAACATCGACCTCAGCGGCCTCGATTTCATTACGTTTGGCACCGCCAGCGGCGTCACCATTGGCAGTGGTGTCACCATCAAGGCGCCGGGTGACGGCGTGCTGCGGTTGGTGAGCCTCAACGACGATACGGGAAAATTCACGATCAATGCGCCGCTGACCACAACCAATGGCATCACCTCAGTCGTTGTCGGAATGAGCGGAGCGAGCGGAACGACGGTCCTCACTGGCAACAATAACTATACGGGAGGCACTACCCTTCAAGGTGGAAGCCTGCTGGTAGACAATGGCAATGCGCTCGGCACAGGCTCGATCACCGCCCTTACCGCTAGTGCCAGCGACATACGGTTGGGCGTCTCGACGGGCAGCGTAACGCTGAGTAATAACATCGCGGTCACCGACAACCTCATCATCGGCACTGGCACGACGGACGATAACGGCAATTTCACCGCCGGAACCACCTCCCTTACTTTGACCGGCAATATCAGCAATAACAGCGGCAATGGTCGGCTCTACATTACGGGGCCGACGACACTCGGCGGCGCCAACACTTACTCCGGTGGCACCTATGTCGAAGCGAACACCACCGTGACCAGCAACTCCGGTCTGGGCACTTTCTTCGTCGACATTGGCTACAATTCGACGCTCACGTTCACCTCGGCAAATCCGGTTGTCGGCCTTTTGGCGGATGCGAGCAACTTCATTAGCGGTGCTGGAACGGGCAACGTCGCCCTCGGCTCCGGCACGCTGACGATCACCGGCCAGTCCAGTTCCGGCAGTTTTTCCGGCGTCATCAGCGGCACGGGCGGTTTCACCATGGCCGGAAACGCCTCCGGTCCCACGCAGATCCAGACGCTAACCGGCGCCAACACTTACACGGGCGTGACCACCCTTACGAGTGGCGTCCTTGCGGTCTCTTCCATCGGTAATGGCGGCGTCGCCGGTGGCCTGGGCCAGGCAACCAACGCGGCGGCAAATCTGGTCTTCAACGGCGGCACGCTGCAATACAACGGAAACACGGCGAGCACGGATCGAAACTTCACGATCAATTCCGGGAAAAACGCCATCGTTTCCGTCAACAGCAGCAGCACAACCCTGACGATGTCGGGCGCGGGCGCAGCGAGCACCGGTGGATTTTCCAAAACGGGCCCCGGCACGCTAGTGCTCAGCGGCGCGAATCTTTTTACGGGCACGACGTCGGTCAACGGCGGCAAGTTATTCGTGAACGGTTCGCTCGCGGGCGCGGTCAGCGTCGGGAATGGCGCGATCCTCGGTGGCTCAGGCACGATCAATGGCCTGGGCACCATCCAATCCGGCGCTCACCTCGCGCCCGGAGTGAGTGTCGGCACGCTTACATTTACCAGCGGGCTTACGCTCAACTCGGGTTCGATCCTCGATTTTGATGTCGGCACGGGCAGCGACAAGATTTTCGTGACAGGCGGGACGTTGTCCGGCCCCGTGACCGGCAGCATCACGCTCAACCTCTCCAATTCGGGTGGGTTCGTGGCCGGCACCTACACGCTCTTCGATTTCACCGGGGCCAGCATAGCCGGCAGCAGTTTCGACACCACGGATTTTGTTTTCGGCTCTCTGCCGGCCGGCACGTCGGCGAATTATTCCCTTTCGATCGTCAGCAACCAGCTCCAGTTGACCAGCACGGTCAGCGCCGTGCCGGAGCCTTCGACTTATGCCGCGCTGATCGGTGCGGCGGCGCTTGGAGCGGCCGGGTGGCGTCGCCGCCGTCGGGCTGCGACTGCGACGGCCTGAGTCGCGGGTCCGAGTCGCGGGTGCGGCGTCACGACAGCCCGCTGCAGAAGCGGATCTGCGCGATCAGGCGGTGGACGTTTTCCGGCGCGATGCGGTCGGTGATGACGGAGCGCGGATAGTTGGGCTCGAAATCCAGGTGCACGCCGTCCTCCGTGCCGGGGCGCACGAAATCCTCCACGAAATCCATGCCGCCGCGCGGGCGCATCCATTTCCAGTAGAGGTCGGGCTCCTGCGATTCGATCACCACCGCGGCGCGCAGGAACACGTGGCAGTAAAGCGTGAGATCGCGAAAGGAGGCGAACCAGGTCGGGGGCGTCACGAGTTGATCTCGAATGATCAGGGACATCGTTTCTTTCCGGTTAGCAGTCTTGCTGCCACTATCGACACGCCGCCGTTTTTTTTGAGCCGCGCCAAGCGTGGGGCGCATACCCCGAGCCGCGCGGGGAACTTTTCCAAAGCGCCGCCGTAGTCATTCGGCATTGCGTTCCGCAATCCGAATCACTGAGTCGGAACGATTCCGCGCCGCCTGCGCCGGCGGACGGCTTCCCTTCAACTCCGATCTCTCCATGCCCTTCGCTCGTTCCCGAATCGCGGCTGCGTTGGTCGCGGGCCTCGTCGTCTGTGTCGCAGGGGCGCTGGGCGCTCCCTACCGGTTCATGCTCGTGCCGTCCGATGCGCTGGTGCGGCGCATCCGCGGGCGAAGCGAAATCGAACTGACGCTGATCGTGCGGCGCGAACCCGGCGTCCCGGCGTATGCCGGTCCCGCCGCCCTCGTCATCCGCGCCACCAGCGGCGACAACACCACGGAGGTGCGCGTCGAACGCGCCGCGGCGCCCGTGGACGACGGCACGTATCAGGAATGGGTCTACCGGGGCAACCTGCCGCCGGGCCTGAGCGGGCCCACCTTGCTGGTCACGAATCCGCCCGGTGGCGGGCCCGAGCTGCGCGCGATGGTATCGGTGGTTTCAACGCCGAGCTTCGATGCCATCGCCAAGGCAGCGCCGGTCGCCGCCCCGGCGAGTAGCGAGCCTGTGGCCGCGCCGGTAGAGAAAAATCAGGTCAGCCCGTCGCAGGTGGCGGCGGACCGGGCGGCGGGCGACGCGACACGCGCCGGTTTGCGCGACAACGAACCGGTTTATTTCGCGTTCAACACGCGCGTGCTCCACACCATCCACCGGCTCGACGCCCGGTTTCAGCTCAGCTTCCTGTTTCGTTTCAGCTCCGATCCAACCCAGTGGAAGGCGCCCGCGTTTACGCTCACGACGACGTCACTGTGGGATCTGCACTCCTATTCGTTTCCGTTTCGCGACTCGACCTACCGGCCGGGACTGATGTGGACGATCCCGCCGCGGTCCTGGCCGGAGTCTGATCACGCGACGGTGGGCGGAGCGTTCGGCGTCGAACACGAGTCGAACGGTCGCGGCCCCGATCCGGGTTCGCCGCGGAGCCCCGCCAACAACGACGATCTGTCGCGCAGCATGAATCGGTTTTATTTCACGCCGAAGGTCACGTGGAAGGACGAGCGGTTCGGGATCTTCACCTTCGCGCCGAAACTCTTCGTCCCCTTCTTTGTCGCGGACAACAATCCCGACATTTCGCACTACCGCGGACGCGCCGATCTGCTCGTCACCTGGCGATCGCGTGAATCCGGCGGACAGATGGTCAGCGTGCTCGCGCGGCAAGGCACCGAGTGGGGCCGCCATTTCGTGCAGATCGATTATGGCGTGCCGTGTTTCCCCCAGAGCTGGCTGCTTTTCCAGTGGCTCTACGGCTATGGCGAGACGTTGCGCGACTACAAGGTGCGCAATCCGGGCACGCTGCGCGTCGGCTGGATGATCAAGCCGTGGGCGGCGAACCGCTGAGGCGGCGGGCGGCGACGCGCACTTTCGCCTTTGACGATGCGGGCCAGCGTGCGAAGTTGGACTGTTTTTATTCATGAACACTCCGCGCAAGCCCGTCCTCCTGATCATCCGCGATGGCTGGGGCAAGAACCCCGACCCGAAACAGAACGACACCAACGCCGTCTTCCTCGCGCAGAAACCGTGCGACGACATGCTGCACGCGAAGTATCCGTTCACGCTGGTCAGGGCCTCGGGCCTCGATGTCGGCCTGCCCGACGGCGTCATGGGCAACAGCGAGGTCGGCCATGAAAACATCGGCGCGGGCCGGATCGTCGACCAGGAACTCGTGCGGCTGAACAAACTTTTCTCCGAGGGGAAACTCGCCGCGAATCCCGTGTGGCGCGCGGCGATCGAGCGGCTGCGGTCGCGGCCCGGCGCGCGGCTGCACTTGATGGGCATCGTGAGCGACGCCGGCGTGCACGGCATGCTCGAGCATCTCTACGGCATCCTGCGGCAGGCGAAGGCGGACGGGCTCGGCGCGAACCAGGTGTTCATCCACGCGTTCACCGACGGCCGCGACACGCCGCCGCACAGCGGACTCGGCTACGTGAAACAGGTCGACGCGCAGTGCGCGCAGATCGGCGTCGGAAAAATCGCGAGCGTGTGCGGGCGATTCTACGCGATGGATCGCGACAACCGCTGGGATCGCGTGAGCAAGGCGTATTGGATGCTCACCGGAAAACAATCGCTCGCGACCGCGCCCGGCGCGGCGACAGCAGTGCAGCAGTATTACGACAAGCCGAGCAACGATTCGCAGAAAGGCGACGAGTTCATCGTGCCGACGTGGATCGTCGGCGCCGACGGCCAGCCGCTCGCGACGATCCGCGACGGCGACGCGGTGCTCTTCTACAACTATCGCGGCGACCGGCCGCGCGAGATCACGAAGGCGTTTGTCATCGACGGCTTCAAGGACTTCGACCGCGGCCCGAAGCTCGACCTCTACTACGCGACGATGACCGAATACGAAGCCGGCCTGCCGGTGAACGTGATTTCGCGGAAACCCGAGCCGCTGAAAAACATTCTGGGCCAGGTCGTGAGCGACGCCGGCATCGCGCAGTTTCGCTGCGCGGAGACGGAGAAGAACCCGCACGTGACTTTTTTCTTCAACAACTACCGCAAGGATCCGTTTCCCGGCGAAGAGCGCGCGTGTCCGCCGAGCCCGAAGGTGCCGACGTATGATTTGCAGCCGGAGATGTCGGCGGTCGATGTCACGCGCGTGGCGAAGGAGGCGATCCTCTCCGGCAAATACGGCCTGGTCGTCGTGAATTTCGCGAATCCCGACATGGTCGGCCACACCGGATCGCTGCCGGCCGCGATCAAGGCGGTCGAGGCGGCGGATCGCGGCGTGGGCGAGCTGCTCGAGGCGCTCGCGAAAATGGGCGGCAGCGCTGTGATCGGCGCCGACCACGGCAACGCGGAGCAGATGTGGGATTTCACGGTGAACGGCCCGCACACCTCGCACACGCTGAACCTCGTGGAATTTTTCGTCGTCGGGGAAAACTTCGCTGCTGGAAAAACCAAAATGCGCCAGGGCGGCCGCCTCGCCGACATCGCGCCGACCGTGCTCGCGCTGATGGGCCTGCCGAAGCCGAAGGAGATGACGGGGGAGAGCCTGGTTGCGGGGTGACATTCGCGCGAGGAGGAATCAGGTCGCGTCGTCTCCGGCGACGGAGCTTGGTTATTCACGCGATTTTTCCAAACCGTGGCCCGAATCGGGTTGTCGGCCCGGCGGGGAGAATATTTCCTCCCGGCCGCTATGAACTTTTTCTCCCTCGGAGGCGAACGTTGGCGAATTGGTTTTGGCGCGATAATTTTATGGCTCGGTGGACTTGGGCAGTGTCCTGTCAGCGCGGATGAAGCCGCACCGCAGACGGGAAGCGTGATTGTATATTGCGTGCCACTCGCCGGCCAGGTTTCGATCGCGGGGCTTGCACCGGAGGGCGCGGCGGCGAAGGGCCGGTGGGAATTTCGCGATCTTGCGGCGGGAAGCCATTCGGCGACAATCACGGCGGCGAATCGCACGGTGACGCACGCCTTCGATGTCATCGCCGGCCAGACCGTGCAGTTCACAGTGAACCTGTTTCAAGGCAAGGTGCAGGAAGGCGCACCGGCTGCGAAACCGGCTCTGGCGAGCGAGCCGGCGCGATCGTCGCCGCCACCATCACCGCCGGTGGCTGCTGCGGCGGCGAAAGCGGCGCCAGCCACGAAGGCGGCGAATCTGTTGAAAGGATCGCGTTTCGATATTCCGGACCTCGGAGTCACGATGATCGCGGTGGAACCGGGGACACTAAAAATGGGAGGCTCGGCAAATCGCGGCGAGCCGCTTACCGATGTCACATTGACGCGGCGATATTGGCTAGGCCGCACCGAGATCACACAGGCGCAGTGGCGGATTTTATGGGAGCACAACAACTCATTGCACCAAGGCGCCGATCTGCCGCTCGAATGCGTCTCGTGGCAGGAAGCGATGCAGTTTTGCCAGCGCCTGACCAAGCGTGAGCGTGAGGCGGGCCGCATTCCCGAGAATTATTATTATATGCTGCCTTCGGAGGCGCAGTGGGAATACGCCTGTCGGGCAGGCGCTGAGACGGAGGCCGGCGATCTCGAGGCAACCGATTGGTATGACAAGAACAGCGGCGGTGAAACGCATCCCGTCGGCCAGAAGCAGCCGAATGCGTGGGGATTTTGCGACATGCGCGGCAACGTTTCCGAATGGTGCTTCGACTGGTTTGGCGCTTATCGCGGAGGCGCGTTGAGCGATCCGCTCGGTCCGGCGGAAGGCGAGCGGCATGCGCTGCGCGGCGGCACTTTCAACTTCGGCGCGTTCGCTTGCACATCGACGCGCCGTGGATCGGAGGTGCCTGGAAACAGTCATCCCAACGTGGGCTTCCGTCTCGCGTTGATTTTTGTGCCACCGGCGAAACCCTGAGCGACGCCGGGCGCATCGTGCCGGCGGCCGGAAATTCTGTTTGCGCCCCGGGGTGTGCGTCGGTTGTGCTGGCCGGCTCTCGTTTCCATGAAGCGCACCCATCACTGTGCCCAGCTCACCACGGCCGACCTAGGCGCGACGGCGTCGCTCCTCGGCTGGGTCGATACGATCCGCGATCAGGGCGGCATCATCTTCGTCGATTTGCGCGATCGCAAAGGCGTGTCGCAAATCCAGCTGGAACCGAAGGAAAACGCGCAGCTCGGCGAGCAGTTGAAGCACCTGAAGCCCGAGTCGGTGATTGGCGTGACGGGCAAGGTCGTGCGCCGGCCGGCGGGCACGGAAAACAAAAATCTGCCGACGGGCGAGGTGGAGGTCGTCGCGTCGTCGCTCGAGATTTATAACATCTCCGACACGCCGCCGTTTCCGCTCGACGACGCGGGCGGCGACAAGGTCAACGAGGACCTGCGGCTCACGTATCGCTACCTCGATCTGCGCCGGCCGAAGATGCGGAAGAATCTTTTCGTGCGGCATCGCGCGACGAAGTCGATCCGCGATTATTTCGACGCGCAGGAATTCATCGAGGTCGAGACGCCGGCGCTCTTCAAGAGCACACCGGAGGGCGCGCGCGAGTATCTCGTGCCGTCGCGCATCCATCCGGGACAGTTCTATGCGCTCTCGCAGTCGCCGCAGCAGTTCAAGCAGATCCTGATGGTCGCGGGCGTGGAAAAGTATTTCCAGATCGCGCGCTGTTTCCGCGACGAGGATCTGCGTGCGGACCGGCAGATGGAATTCACGCAGGTCGACGTCGAGGCGTCGTTCGTGACGCGCGAGGACATCTACGCGCTGTTCGAGGGCATGCTGAAGAAAGTGTGGAAGGACGTGCTCGGCGTGGACATCCCGACGCCGTTTCCGCGGATGCCGTTTCACGAGGCGATGAACCGCTTCGGCGTCGACAAGCCCGACGTGCGCTTCGCGCTCGAGCTCGTCGATTTCACGGAGCTGTTCCGCAATTCCGCATTCAAGGTCTTCCAGCAGACCGCCGCGGGCGGCGGCACGATCAAGGCGCTGAACGCGAAAGGCCTTTCCGACATCACGCAGGGCGAGCTGAAGAATCTCGAAGACATCGCGAAATCGCTCGGCGCGAAAGGCCTCGCCTTCATCAAGGTCGAGGGCGGCGAGTGGAAATCGCCGATCGTGAAATTTTTCTCCGACGCCGAGAAGGCGGCGCTCACGCAACAGCTCGGCCTCGTGGAAGGCGACATCGTGTTCTTCGCCGCGGCGCCGTGGGAGAAGGCGTGTGCGATTCTCGGCCGGCTGCGGCTCGAGGCGGCGGCGCTGCTGCAGAAACGCGGCAAGCTCACGATCCGGCACGACGACTGGAAATTTCTGTGGGTGATCGATTTTCCGTTGATGACCCACGACGAAGCGGAAAACCGCTACGTGGCGACGCACCATCCCTTCACCGCGCCGGTCGCCGAGGACGCGGCGCTGCTCGACAGCGATCCGAAGAAAGTCCGCGGGCAGCACTACGATGTCGTGCTGAACGGCATGGAGCTCGGTGGCGGCTCGATCCGCATTCACCAGCCGGCGCTGCAGAAAAAAGTTTTCGAGGACGTGCTGAAAATTCCGGCCGACGTCGTCGAGAGCCGCTTCGGCTACATGCTCAAGGCCTTCACGTATGGCGCGCCGCCGCACGGTGGCATCGCGTTCGGGCTGGATCGTATGGTGGCGCTGCTCTGCGGCACGACGAGCATCCGCGACGTGATCGCGTTTCCGAAAACGCAAAAAGGCCAGGACCTCATGGCGCAGAGCCCGACGCCCGTCACGCCGCGGCAGCTGAAGGAACTGCACATCGCGACCGTGATGCCGGAGTGAGCGGAACGCTGGGGCGCGTCGGCGGCGTGCGGCAATCGCGCGCGCGTCGTGGAAGCAGCGATTCTTTGTCGGATAACGCGTCGACGACGAGGCTTGGCACAGGCTTTGCTCCCTGTGGATCGGCCCTGTGCTACATCGCCGATCGATCCTACACGTTCACCCGCCCACGCTCCCGCTCGTGAAGCAAGATTCCCAGTCACCGTCCGGTTCGCCACTCGACCACGACGGCGGCGCGATGGGTTTTGCCTGTGACGGGCGGGGTGGCGCGGAAGGAAGCCTTGCGCTGTTTTCGCGCGGCGCCACACTCGTATTTCCCGGAATCCTCAACGCAGCCAGCATCATCCATCTCGCATGAAACTCATCATCGCCATCATCAAACCGTTCAAACTCGAGGAAGTGAAGGAGGCGCTCGCGGCCGCCGGCATCGAGGGCATGACCGTTACCGAGGTCAAGGGCTTCGGACGCCAGAAGGGCCACACCGAAATCTACCGCGGCAGCGAATACACCGTGGATTTTCTGCCGAAGGTGAAAATCGAGATCGCGGTCGCCGACGAGGCAGCGGGGAAAGCCGTGGATACGATCGTGAAATCGGCGAAGACCGGAAAGATCGGCGACGGCAAGGTGTTCGTCCTTCCGCTCGACGAAGTCGTGCGCATCCGCACCGACGAGCGCGGCGAGTCTGCCGTGTGAGCCATCGTTTTTAGCCGGGCAACTGGCACGCAGCCGGACTCCGAAAAGGAGTCCGGCTGTTTTTTTAGCAGCGAATCGCGGTCGGAGCACGCCGGCTTCGAAAAACTCGACGTATGCCGCGGAAAACCATGCATTCTATTCACGCACGGCATTGATTTTGCTCATGGAGGAGTCCGTTTCCTCCATGAACATCACGCGACTCAACCCCCTCCCTATTCTCTTCGCGGCGTGCCTCGCGCTGGCCGCGAGCCTTTCCAGTTTTGCGCAGGCGCCGGCGCCGGCCGCGCCGCCCGCGAATCCCGCGACGCCGACTTACGATCAGCGGCTCGCCGCGATCGAGGCGTATTTCGCCAACACCGATCCGTCCGCGGCCGTCGCGACGCTCAAGGACAAGGACGGCAATCTGCCGAAGGATTTCAAGATGACCACGCTCGGCACGGCCGGTCCCGGCCACAACGCGTGGATGATGACGAGCGCGGCGCTCGTGCTCTTCATGACGCTGCCCGGCCTCGCGCTTTTCTACGGCGGTCTGGTGCGCACGAAGAATGTCCTCTCGGTCATGGCGCAGTGCCTCGGCATCGCGGGGCTCGTGACGATTCTCTGGTGGGCGTTCGGCTACAGCCTCGTGTTCGGAAAAAATTTCAACAGCGGCCTGCTCGGCGGGAGCGAGTTTTTCTTTTTGCGCAACGTCGATAGCGCGCCGAACGCCGACTATGGCGCGTGGGTTTCGCACAACGTCTTCGCGATGTATCAGCTGATGTTCGCGATCATCACGCCGGCGCTGATCGTCGGCGCGATCGCCGAGCGCATGAAGTTTTCCGCGCTGCTGCTGTTCGTGACGGTGTGGATGTTCGTCGTGTATTTTCCGCTCGCGCACATGGTGTGGGGCGTGAACGGCCTGATGAACGGCGTGTGGAATGCCGGCGCCTCGATCAAGGCCATCGACTTCGCCGGCGGCACGGTCGTCCACATGTCGTCGGGCTGGTCCGCGTTGCTGCTCTGCCTGATCATCGGCCCGCGCCTCGGCTTTGGCAAAACGCCGATGCCGCCGCACAGCCTCGTGCTCTGCATGATCGGCACCGGCATGCTCTGGGTCGGCTGGTATGGCTTCAACGCCGGCTCGGCCGTCGCGGCCGACGGCATCGCGGCGAACGCGTTCACCACGACGACGCTCGCGACCGCGGTCGCATCGTTCACGTGGGCGGCGCTCGAATATCTCACGCGGCGCAAGGCGAGCGTGCTCGGCTTCTGCTCGGGCGCCGTCGCGGGTCTCGTGGTCGTGACGCCGGCGTGCGGCTTCATCACGCCGAGCCTTTCGGTGCCGCTGGGCGTCGTCGCGGGCCTCGTGCCGTTTCTGGCGTGCACGAAATTGAAACCGGCCTTCGGCTACGACGACGCGCTCGACACCTTCGGCGTGCACGCGATCGGCGGGACGCTCGGCGCGTTGTTGACGGGTTTGTTCGCGCGGAACGCGGCCAACGCCAATCTCGCCACCAATCTCAAGGACAAGGTGACCGACGCGTTTGCGCAGGGCCTGGTCTTCGAGCAGCTCAAGGCGATCGGGCTCACGCTCGTGCTGGCGCTCGTCGGCACGGCGATCATCGCGTTTGCCGTGAAGACGGTGATCGGGCTCCGGCCGACGATCGAATCCGAGCAAGAGGGGCTCGACCTCAGCGATCACGGCGAGGAAGGATATATTTACGAACCCAAGGCCTGACGCCACGATCCCGCTCCAACTGCTTCTCTCATGAAACTCATCACCGCCATCATCAAACCCTTCAAGCTGGAGGAAGTGAAATCCGCGCTCGCCGACGTCGGCGTGCAAGGCATGACCGTCACCGAGGTCAAGGGCTTCGGCCGCCAGAAGGGCCACACGGAAATCTACCGCGGCAGCGAATACACGGTCGACTTCCTGCCGAAAGTGAAAATCGAAATCGCCGTCGCCGACGACGTCGCCGCGAAAGCGATCGATGCGATCGTCGCCTCGGCGAAGACCGGCAAGATCGGCGACGGCAAAGTCTTCGTGACGCCGCTCGAGCAGGTCATCCGCATCCGGACCGACGAACGCGGCGAGATCGCGATCTAAGCGGTTGAAATAAATGCGTAGCCGCGTCGGGGAGGTAGGTCGGGGTTTATCCCCGACGATGTCGGGCGTAAAGCCCGACCTACAAAAAGGGCTACCGCATTTTTGAAACGGCTCCACGCGGCGCGCTGCGCGAAGAGGAGAACGACCGGCGCCCTCGCGGCGCCGGTTTTATTTTGGCGCGAGCGGCGGCGCGGCGCGCAGGTGCGCTTCGGCTTCGCTCGCCCTGCCCGTTCGGCGCAAGGCATCGGCGAGCTGGGCGTGAGCATCGGCGGAATTGGGATCCGCGGCGAGCGCCGCGCGAAATTCGGCGATCGCATCGTCCAGCCGCCCGGCGCGGGCGAGTGCGCGGCCGTAGGTGACGTGGAAATCCGCGGAGGCCGGCGCGAGCGCGAGCGCGCGACGAAAGTGCGGCTCGGCGACTTCGAAGCTCTGCGTGAACATCAGGCCGAGCGCCCAGTTGAGTTCGGCGTCGGCGTCGTTCGGATCGAGCTGCACCGCGCGTTGAAAATGCGAGAGCGCCTCGGCCGTGCGATCCGACATCGCGAGCGCGAAGCCGAGGTTGCGGTGCGCGGCGACGTAGTCGGGCTGGAGCGCGATCGCGCGCTCGAGGTGCGGAATCGCTTCGACGGCGCGACCGAGCCGCAGCAGGTCGTCGCCGAGATTGTTTTCCGCGGGCGCGTAGTCGGGCTTGAGCGCGAGCGTGGCTTCGGCGTGCGGCAGCGCCTCGGCGACGCGACCGGACGCCGCGAGCGCGAGGGCGAGGTTGTGGTGCGCGAGCCACGCGCGAGGATTTTTGCGCAGCGTCGTTTCGTAGAGCGTGAACACGTCGCGATACATCCGGCTCTGCTGCCACGTAAGCCCGCCGAGCAGCGCAAGCAGGAGCGCCAGCGAAGACCAGCGCACGAACGCGGGACGCGCGGTCAGCACGCCCGTCAGGATCGCGGCCGCGGCGGCGAAGATCGCGAGGCTCGCGAGATATTGGAAGTGGTCGGCGACGTAGGAGAACACGAAAGGGTAGACGTTGAAAAATCCGAGCACCGGGAAAAGCGTGCCGCCAAACAGCAGCGCGACAGCCAGCGGCGCGCGTTGTCGGCGGCTCCAGAACGCAAGGGCGACCAGCGACGCGCTAGCGGTGAGAAGGAAAATCCATTGCGCGGCGGACGAGGCGTCGATCGACCATCGCGGATAAACGAAAAGCAGGTCGGCCGGCCAGAGGAGTTTGCCGAGGTAAAACCACGTCACGCGGCCGGCGAGGAGCAGGCGCGGGATGACGCCGAGGGCGAAGTCCGCACCGCGCGCGCCGATCAACTCGTGTTCGAAATGCGCGGTGATCGCGCCCATGACGAGCGCCGCCGCGAACCACGGCAGCAGCGGCTGGACATCGCGTCGCCACTCGATGCGGCCGCGGCGAAACCAGAAAACAACGAGCAGCGCGGCGGGCAGCGTCGCGGTCACGGTCTTCGCCAGGATCGCGAGCGCGAAGAGCGCAGTGGCCCACGCGTAGTCTTTCGGGCGGCGTTCGGCATCGAAGCGAAAATACGCGAGCGCGGCGGCGAGATAGAAGACGGCGGAGAGCGTGTTTTTCTGTTCCGAGATCCACGCGACGGATTCCACGGCGACGGGATGGAGCGCGAAGAGCAGCGCCGCGAGCCACGCGCCGGGCACGGCGAGGCGGCGGAGCACGAGGCCGAAAAGAAACGCGGCGGTCGCGTGGAGGAAAATGTTGACCAGATGATAACCGAGCGTCGCGTCGCCCCAGAGCAGATGCTCGAACCAAAAGGCGGAGTGGAGCACCGGATAATACTGCTGCGTGGCGCCGACTTCGAACCAGATGCGGGCGAGTCCGTCGAGCGAACGCAGGTCGGGGCGCGTGACATGGCCGGCGTCGTCCCACAGCATGCCGCCGGAGAGCGCGGGAAAATACGCGACGAAGACGAGCCCGAGCAGCAACGCGAAAGTCCGGAACGGCGACGCATCGAGCAAATCGGCGCGGCGCGCGGGCGACGACGAAACCGAAGCGGAGCGCGGCGGCGAGGACGGGCCTTTCATCTCACGGAAAAATCAGGATGCAAAAAAAGGGCGGGCTGGAAAGCCCGCCCTCGAAGAGGATCGTCCGTGCGTCGTCAGAGATCGAAGGACGCGGTCAGGATGAACTGCTGTGGATCGACGATGCGATACGTGTGGATCGTGCCGTCGGGGAAGGCGCCGACCGGCTGCAAGCGGCCGTTTTCGCCGATGTTGCGCGCGTTGAGCTTGAACGTCGCGCCGATGCGATCGCCCCAGAGTTTCATCCGATAGGAGACAAACGCGTCCACGTAGTAGTGCGACTTGTCGTAGATCGGCCGGTTGGGATCGAGATCGTTGATGATCGCGGGGAGCGACTGCACGCCGTAGTAGCCGATGGCGGCCTTGTCTTCCCAGCGGAATGCGCCGCCGACGCTCACGCGTTTGAGCCACTGGTTTTCCGTGATGCCGGCGAGCTGGTAGGATGTGCTCGCGCGGAAGTTGTAGCGGCGGACCTGCGGGTTGGATTTGCCTTCCTGCGCCTTGATGATGCCGAAAGGCGCGCCGACGAACGCCTGGTAATTTTCCGCGGGCGTCTGCGACGTGGCGGAAAACGAGGCGACGGTGCCGAGGACCGGCGCGGTGGAGTAGCGATGCAGCCACCACAGTTTTTGCGGGTTGCCTTCGGTGGCGGCGTTGGCGTCGGTGATCGTCGGATCGACGAGCGTCGTCCAGACGGGCAGGCGCTGAGCGATCCAGTCGACCAAGGCCGAAGACACGTGCTGGTTCGCGGCCTTCGCGTCGGTGACGGAACCGGTGATCGTCCAGTAGCGGTTCGGGTTGACGTTGACCTCGAGTTCCGTGCCGACGGAGTGAACGTCGGCCGTGGCGCCGATCGGCGGGGAGGCGTTCGTGTAGTAGGTGGCATCGGCGGCGGAGAATTTCGTGATGCGCGCGACTTCCGCGGTGATCTGGTCGGTGGTCCAGGTGGGATTGGTGAACTGGACCCAGTGGAAGGCATTGTCGTGGAGATTGAGCTGCGGAGTGGGACTGCCCGCACCGGTCGTCTGCAGATCGACGCGCAGGACGCGGCCGGCCATGGTGTTCATGTCGTTGGTTTGGGCGTCGCGCTGGTAGTCATCGTAGTGACTGACGCGAACGACGAGCTTGCCATCGAGGAGATTCAGCCCGAAGCCCCAGCTGCGGTCGCTGCCGGTCGGGTTTGGCAGCGGGTTTTTGAAAAGATCCTGCGCGGGGACGGTCGGGAGGAAGCTGCGCGACTGGTTGTAGTTCACCGACAGGCCGCCGAGCACATCGCTGAGGAACTTTCCGCCGGCGCCCTGTTGCGCGACCGAGGCGAGCACGGGCGTATCCGCGAACGGACGCGCGACGAACTGCACGTTGGTTGTCTGGCCGCCGGTGTGGTAGTAATCGCCCGCGGCCCACGTGTCGATGATCGAGGAATCGAAGGTGATGCCATCAGGCAGGAGATAGGCGTTGGTGACGGGCGCGCCGGCGTTGCCAAACTTGGTGTAGACCGCGTCGTGGCGGATGCCGAGCGTCGTGACCAGCCGGTCGCCGAGGAGGTGATTCTGGATGACGCCGCCGAGGGTCTTCAACACGACCTTGGTGTTGGGCGCGTTTGAGCTCGCGGTGCCGCCGGACTTGTCCGCGGCGGCGGGCCCGAGCGTGAGGTTGTTCGTGGTGAAAACGCCGGTGGCGGCGTTGCCCCAGACGAACGGGTAGGTGCCATACTTGAAGTTGCCGGGAGCGTAGTCGACGTTGTTGCCGTTGGTATCGCCGACGTAATAACGATACAGGCCTTGCGTCAGCGCGATCAGGGGAGGCGTGCCGGCGGGAACGGAATTCGTGCCGCGATAGGTGCCGGCGGGAATCCACGACGCATCGGAGACGATCGCGTCGCGATACGAATACTGGCGGTTGATGCGGTATTTGTATTCATCGTAGCCGGTCGCCTGGAACCAGCCGAGATAGTGGAGCAGGCCTTCGTTGCGCGTGAGGTCGAGCCGGTAGGCGGCCTGCGCGCGGAGCGTGTCCCACTTCGCGGGCTGCGAGACGGTGCGCGGCTTGTCGGTGCCGACATACGGGCGGAGGAAGAACGGATTCGCCGAGCCGTCGAGCCGGCGCTCGTTGATGTCGACGGTGAGCTGGCCCGACTGGCCGTTGTCGTTGGCGATGCCGAGGAGATTGCGCGCCCAGCGCTGCGAGTCCTCGCGCATGAATCCAAATTGCGCGGCGAGGGTCTGTGTCGGCGTGGCGAGGAAAATCTGGTCGAGCTGGACGTTCGTGGTGAGCGTGCGGTCCCAGAAACGATTGGGCGCGGAGAGATTGATGGACGTCCAGTCGTAGATGCTGCGATCGCTGATGGTGGGCGTGGTGTTGAACAGCGGCTGGGCAAACGGGCGCGGAGCGGTGCCGGAGAAAACGGCGCCGGCGGCGGCGGTCGGTTGCAGGTAGCGCGCTGCCTGCAGGGTGGCAGCGGCGGGGCTCACGGTGCTGGTGGTGCCGCGCGCGGCCGCCCAGTAGGAAAGACCATTCTGGTCGATGAACATCTGGTTGCGGTCGTTGCCGAGATACGTCGCGGAAAAGTAATCGGGACCGTTGTAGGTGGCGGCGGTGACGGTCGCGACGGTGGCGCCGTTGATGTGGATCTGCTGGGTCACGGGATCCCAGGTGGGTTTGCCGCTGGCGATCCAGTAGGAGAGATTGTCGCGCGGCGGGATGGCGTTCGGACGATTGCCGTAGGAGTGGTAGTAATAAACGGCGCCGCTGATCGTGGTGTTCTTGAACGGCTGGAACTTCACCATGCCGTTGTAGCGCTCGGTATCGACGCCGGAGGGCTTGCGTTCGAAGCCTTCGTGCTGGAACACGGCGCTCGCGCGGATCGCGAGCTGGTTGGGCACGAGGACGCGGTTGACATCGAGGCTCGTGCGCCAGCCGCCGTAGCTGTCGCCGCGGAATTCGGCGACGGTGCGATCGCGCGTGACGTTGGCGGCGGCGGGCACTTCGTTGACGGTGCCGGACGGATTGCCGAGGCCGAAGACGTTGGCGTTGGGGCCGCGGCTGATTTCGACGGAATCGATCGTGATCGGATCGATCGGCACCCGGTTCATCGTCTCGATGTTGCCGAGCGAGACGTTGGCCGGCGCGATGCCGCGGACGCGATTGGCGTTGGCGGGATTGAGCTGGACGTTGTCGGCGATGCTGCCGTTGCGATCGAGGGTATAGTCGGTGTAGGTGCCGGTGCCCTCGGTGCCCGCGGTGTAGAGGAAGATGTCGTTGATATCGAGCATCGCGAAGTCCTGCATCTGCTGCTTCGTGACGACGGTGATCGAGGAGGCGAGGTCATCGAGCTTCGTGTTGAAGCGGGTGCCCGACATCGTGTTTGCGGCGTAGTAACCCTTCGTGTCGGAGACGACTTCGAAGGGAGAAAGGGTGACGATCTCGTCCTTGCTGGCCGGCGCGATTTTTTCGACGGGCGCACCGGCGCCCTTGCCCTGGGCGGCGTTCATCGCCGCGACTTCGTTCGGGTCGAGCACGCCGTTTTTGTTCGCGTCGTATTTCGCGAGTGTAGCCGCGTCGGGAGCGGGTGCCTGCTGGGCCAGCGCGAACGAGGCCGCGAAGCAGCCGACGCAGACCTGCGTCAGGAGAGCTCGGGACAGGGTTCGAGGTAGTTTGGTTTGGTTCATGTTTAGGGTTCCTAACAACGTTTGCTCGTCAGGGAAAAAGAGCGCGACCCGGCCGCCCGAGTTGGGGGATTTCAGCTGGAAAACCAGATTCTAGGACACGTGTCCTAGATGCAAGCCATTCCGAGCACAACGAAAAAACGCGGGCCGTTTTCGGGACCCGCGTGGACGCGCAAAAAATCGCACCGAGGCGCGACTCAGGTTTTCTTTTTCTCGGGCAACGCGCGGGTCGCGACTTCGGTTTTCAATTTCGCGAGATAGGCGTCCGCGGTCATCACGCCTTCGTCGCCGCGGGCGCGCGAACGCACCGACACGCTGTTCGCTTCCGCCTCCTTCTGGCCGATGACGAGCGTGTAAGGCACCTTGTCGAGCTCGGCGCGGCGGATCTTCGCGCCGAGTTTGTCGGAATGCTCGTCGAGCGTGGCGCGGAAATTTTCGGCGCGGAGGCGCGCGAGCAGCGCGCGCGCGTAGTCGTTGGTCTTGTCGCTGATCGGCACGAGCCGCACCTGCTCGGGCGCGAGCCACGCGGGGAAATCGCCCGCGAAGTGCTCGATCAGCACGCCGCAGAAACGCTCCATCGAACCGAACGGCGCGCGATGGATCATCACCGGGCGATGCGGCGCGTTGTCGGCTCCGATGTAGGAGAGATCGAAGCGGATCGGGAGGTTGTAGTCGACCTGCACGGTGCCGAGCTGCCACTCGCGGCCGATCACATCCTTGATGACGAAGTCGATCTTCGGCCCGTAGAACGCCGCCTCGCCCGGCTCCTCGGTGAAGGGCACGCCGAGCGTCTTCGCAGCTTCGCGGCACGCGTTCTCGGCCTTGTCCCAGTTCGCGGCGTCGCCGGTGTATTTGTTCGAGTCGGGATCGCGCAGGCCGACGCGCACGCGATAGTCGGCCATGCCGAGCGTCGAGAGCACGATCTTCACGAGCGAGAGGCAGCCGAGCACTTCCTGCGCGACCTGCTCCTCGGTGCAGAACAGGTGCGCGTCGTCCTGCGTGAATCCGCGGACGCGTGTCATGCCGTTGAGCTCGCCGCTCTGTTCCCAGCGGTAAACGGTGCCGAACTCCGCGAGCCGCACCGGCAGGTCGCGATACGAGTGCGGCTGCGAGGCGAAGATCTTGATGTGATGCGGGCAGTTCATCGGCTTCAGCATGAAGCCGTCGAGCAACTGGTCGTCGGGCTTCACGCGATCCGGTGCGATCGCCTCGCGACCGGTGCGCGCGTTGATCGCGTCGCGCAGATGGGACGACACCGCCTCGAGCCGCGCGAACGCGTCCGCGCACGAGCAGTTTTCACCGAGGGCCTTGGCCAGCGATTCGTTTTCGAAGATTGGCGAGAACTGCGACTCTTTATAGTAAGGGAAGTGGCCCGAGGTCTTGTAGAGCTCGAGCTTGCCGATGTGCGGCGTGAACACCTGCGAGTAGCCCTGCTTGCGCAGCTCCTCGCTGATGAAGGTCTGCAATTCCTGGCGCACGATCGAGCCGTTCGGCGTCCAGAGGATCAGGCCCTGGCCGACGTCCTCGTCGATGTGGAAAAGTTTCAGCTCCTTGCCGAGCTTCCGGTGATCGCGGAGCTTCGCCTGCTCGAGCTGCGTGAGATAGTTCGCGAGTTCCTCCTTGCTCGGAAACGCCGTGCCGTAGATGCGCTGAAGCTGCTTGTTGTGCTCGTCGCCGCGGTGATACGCGCCCGCGATCGAGAGCAGCTTGAACGCCTTCAGCTTCGACGTGTAGCGGACGTGCGTGCCGGCGCAGAGATCGATGAATTCGCCGTTCTGGTAGAACGAAATCTTTTCGCCCTCGGGAATGTCCGCGAGCCGGCCGAGCTTGTAGCGTTCCTGGCCGATTTTCCTGATGATCTCCGTCGCTTCGTCGCGCGAGACTTCCTTGCGGAGGAACGGCTGGTTCTCGTCCGCGACCTTTTTCATCTCGGCCTCGAGCTTCGCGAGATCCTCGGTCGTGAGTTTGTGGTCGAGATCGACGTCGTAATAAAACCCGGTGTCCGTCGGCGGGCCGATGTCGAGCTTGGCATCGGGGAAGACGCGGAGGAGCGCGGTCGCCAGCACGTGCGAGCACGAGTGGCGAAGTTCTTCGAGCGGAGTCATGGCCATGGTCGGTATGAGTTGTGGTCCTGCCTACGATTGCAGGGCCGGAACCCGAAACACGGTCGCGAAACGGCGCCGCTGTCAACCCGGCGCGCGGCGGCTCTCAATAACGGAACGTGAGCTTCGCGTAGACGCTGCGGCGGAGCTCTTCGCGCGCGGGAGAGGGCGCGCCGTATTCGGGATGCTGCGCGTCGAGCAGGTTCTGGCCGGCGAGCGAGACATCGGCAAAAAGCGAGATCGGGTAGGTGAGCCGCGCGTCGAGCTCGGCGTAGGCGGGCACCGTGGCCGGCCGCCCGCCGCTGTTCACGATCAGCGCGCCGATCCAGCGGAAATGCGTGTCGAACTGGATGCCCTTCGGCAGGTCGAGCGAGGAGCGGAGCGAGAATTGCTGCCGCGGGTCCTCCGTCTCATCCAGCGCGTTGAAAAAATCCGTGCGGCCCGGCCGCACGCGCACGTGCTCGCGCAGCAGCGAGAATCCCGCCGCGAGCTGCCACCGCGCCAGCGGCCGGTAGTCGACGCTCAACTCCGCGCCGTGCGTCTCGCCTTCGAGGCTGTTGCTGTAGACGAGAGGCAACAGCGTGCGCGGCGTGAGCGAGAGCCCGCGCAGGTGATCGTAGTCGTGGTAGAACGCCGACAGCGACACGTCGACCTGCGGACCCATCTCGGCGCGCCAGCCGAGTTCGTAGGCGACGAGTCCTTCGGAGCCGAAGGTGGGCCCGCCCTTGATCAGCGGATTCGCCACCGGCTCGGCGAGATTGCGATCGAGGCGCGTCGGCGTGCGCACGGCGCGCGACACCGCCGTCCACATCATCCAGCGCGGCGAGGGATTCCAGCGCAGCCGGAGATTGGGCTCGATTTCGAAACCGGTGAAGGAGTTGTGCTCGATCTTGGTGCCGGCGATCAGCGCGACGCGATCGCTGAGCGCGATCTCATCCTGCGCAAATCCGCTGGCCAGATCCTCGTCGTCGTGCGCGGGCACGAAGCCGAAATTCGGCGCCTGTTGCCGCACGCGATCGACGACGTGGCGGTAGCCGAGGCCCCACACGACGTGATGGCGACCGGCCAGCGCGCCGCTCTGGAAATCGAGGTCGTAGGTGTCGAGGTCGTCTTTCAGAAAACCCGCGGCGGCGAACCCGGTCGCGGCGAACGGATCGGAGAGGTGCGTGCGATCGACGTAGAACTGCAGGCGCGTCTCCGCGCCATCTGCGGCGGTTTGGGTCCAGCGCCCGAGCAGGTTGCCGCCGGCGATCCGCGCGACGCCGCTGCCTTGAATCCCGAGGTCGCCGCCGTAGCTGTCGGCCTGCAGGGTGAATTTTTTTCCCGGCGCGGGCATCGCATCGAGGCGGAAGCCGCCCTGCGCCTGATGCCACACGTCGGCCGCGGACGAGCCGGAGGCGAGTCGCGCGGGGCCCTCGGAAAAATATTTTCCGTAGACGCGGAAGAAGACATTCGGCGCCGCGGTGCCGCCGTAGCGGAGTGCGGCAGTCTCGCGCAGCGTGGTGCCGGTGCCGGCGTCGAGGTAGAGGCCCTGCGTTTCCTCGGCGGGCTTGGTCGTGATGTTGACGACGCCGTTCACCGCGTTCGCACCCCAGAGCGTGCCGCCGGGACCGCTGATCGCCTCGATGCGGGCGACATCCTCGAGGATGTAGTCCTGGGCATTCCAGAAGACGCCCGCGAAAAGCGGCGTATAGACCGCGCGGCCGTCGATCAGCACGAGCATCTTGTCGCCGAGGTTCGAGTTGAAGCCGCGCGCGCTCACGGCCCAGTCGTGCGGATTTTTTTGGGCGACGTTGAGGTTGTCCGCGAGCCGCAGCGCCTCGGGGAGCGTGAGCGCGGCGGAGCGGCGGATGGTTTCGTTGGTGATGACGTCGATCGAGGTAGCGGCGTCCATCAGCGGCTGGCGAAATTTCGAGACGGAGGTCACCTCTGTTTTCAGCAGGTCGTCGAGGCTGAGCTGCTTCAGCGCAGCGCTGCCGGTGGCGCCGGCCGCCTGGGCGCGCGCGCGCGGCGGGAAGCTCACGGCGACGCCGAGCAGCAGCAGGAGAAAACGGGAAACCGCGTGGGGAAAGCTCATGGACGAAACGTCCCACGCCGGACATGACGCGCGCATCCGCGGGGACTGGAAACGGATGCGCGACCGAACGCACCATCCCGGACTCAAATCGTCCGCCCGCCAATGCTGTCTTACCCGGGAAATTCCCGATTCTTGGCCCCGGGATTTTCTGAAGTGGCGCGCGTTCGAGACCCTGCGCGAGAAACGGGTTTTGGAAACACCATGGCCAACAGAGAAGGCATGGGGGGGCGCGGAGTTTATCCGCGTTGACGGCCTCCGAGCTCTCGGGTGCCCGTGCCTTGTCCGTGCACGCGAGGTCGCAACTCGGCCGGATTTATTTTTTCGCCGGCTCGAGCGAGTAGCCGTCCTTGCGGTCGAGCATCGACCAACCGGCGGCCGCGATCTCCTTGCGCAGCGCGTCAGCCGTGGCGAAATCCTTCGCCTGCTTCGCGGCCCAGCGTTTTTCGGCGAGGGCGGTGACATTCCCAGGGGTTTCGGTTTTGGTCCGTTCGCTGGCGAACAAGTCCAGTCCGAGCGCAAACAGAAGTTTACTCAAGTTCGCGATCTCAAGTTGGAATTTATAGGAGCCTCGATGGCTCGAAAGATCGTAGTTCTCCAGGCGTTTGAATAGAAGGCCGAGGGCCAGCGGGACGTTCAAATCATCAAAAGTGAGTGAGCGATAGGGCTCATCGCCGAACACCCACTCATTCGATGGATAGGTCCGCCAGTATTCCGAGAACTCCTTTTCTGATGTCGCACCAAACGCGAGAAATGCGCGGGCAAATTTTCTGAGTTTTTCCAACGCGCTCTCCGCCGCGTGTAGCGAATCCAGCGTGAAGTTGAGCTGCTTGCGCGGATGGCCGGCGAGCAACGCGTAGCGCACCGCCATTGGCGAGAAACCCTTCGCCGTGAGATCGTCGAGCGTGTAATAATTGCCGAGCGATTTGCTCATCTTCTTGCCGTCCACGAGCAGGTGTTCGCTGTGATACCAATGCCGTGAAAACAGCACGCCGTTGCAGCATTCGCTCTGCGCGATTTCGTTTTCGTGATGCGGGAAAAGCAGATCAACCCCGCCGGTGTGGAGGTCGATGGTGTCGCCGAGGATCGATTTGCTCATCGCGCTGCACTCGATGTGCCAGCCCGGGCGGCCGCGGCCCCACGGGCTTTCCCATGCATTTTCGCCGTCTTCGATCTTGTAGGCTTTCCAGAGGGCAAAATCGGAGCCGTCCTCCTTTTCGTCGGCATCGACGGCCTGGGACTTGCCGGCGAGCGCGGAGCCCAGCTGGAGTTCGCGCTCATGCACGCGCGAGAGGCGGCCGTAGTTTTCGAACGACGAGACTTTGAAATATACCGAGCCGTCGGCGGCGCGGTAGGCGTTGCCCTTTTTCATGAGCACGTCGATCATGTCGACCTGCTCCTTGATGTGCGTCGTCGCGCGCGGCTCCGCGTGCGGTTTGAGCAAGTTGAGCGCCGCGCAATCGGCCCAGAATTTTTCCGTCCACTGCTTCGTGACCTCGGCGAGAGGGCGGCCTTCGTCGCGGGCGCGTTTGATGGTCTTGTCGTCGACGTCGGTGAGGTTGCGGACGTGCTTTACCTTGTCGGCGCCAAACTCGAGTTCGAGCAGGCGTCGCAGCATGTCGTTGACGACGAAGGTGCGAAAATTTCCGATGTGACCCGGGGCATAGACGGTGAGGCCGCAGTTGTAGAAGCGGAAGACGCCGTCGGGATGCGAGGGCTGGAGTTCGCGCAGCTCGCGGGAGAGCGAGTCAAAAAGTCGGATCGGCATGCGAAAGAGGGCGGGAGCTAACAGGTTTTCCGCCGGAGCGGAAACGGAAAAACGGCGGCGCAGGGGCGAACGCCGCGCCGACCACAAAAAACGGGCGGCGGCCGGCAAGCCGCGCGGCGAAAATGCGCTAGCGACGCGCGCGGCGGCGTGCTCTACTGCGTGTGTTCACCATGCCGGATAATTTCAAACTGGAACTCACCCAGCGTCCGCGGCGGCTGCGCCGCACGGCGAGCCTGCGCGCGCTCGTCGAGGAAACGGTGCTGCGGCCGGACGATTTCATCGCGCCGCTCTTTGTCGTCGAGGGCAGGGCGCCGCCGCAGGAGATCAAGTCGATGCCGGGCGTGTTTCGCCTGAACGTCGCCGATCTCGTGAAGGAGTGCCGCGCGTTGCAGAAGCTCGGCGTGCCGGCGGTGGCGTTGTTTCCCAAGCTCGATCCGAAACTCAAGGACGACGAGGGCACGCGGGCGTTGAGCGAAGACGCACTCGTGCTCCGCGCCGTGTGCGCGGTGAAGAAAGCGGTGCCGGAGCTGACGATCCTCACGGATGTCGCGCTCGATCCCTACACGTCGCACGGTCACGATGGCGTGCTCAACGCTGCGCGCGACGACGTCGATAACGACCGCACGGTCGGGATCCTCGCGCGGATGGCCGTGCTGCAGGCGCGCGCCGGCGTCGATCTCGTGGCGCCGAGCGACATGATGGACGGTCGCGTGGGCGCGATCCGCAAGGCGCTCGATGCGGCCGGCTTCAGTGGGACGGGCATCATGGCTTACTCGGCGAAATTCAACTCGGCGTATTACGGGCCGTTTCGCGAGGCGGTCGGCAGCGCGCAGGCCGCGGGCACGCGGCTGCTCAGCAAGGCGACGTATCAGCTCAATCCCGCGAATCGCCGCGAAGCGGTGACGGAGGCGATCCTCGATGGGGCGGAAGGCGCAGACATCGTGATGGTGAAACCGGCCGGGCTGTATCTCGACATCATTCGCGAAGTGCGGCACGTCACGCGCAAGCCGATCGCAGCGTATCAGATTTCCGGCGAATATGCGCAAATCCACGCTGCCGCGCGACTCGGGTGGCTCGATCTCGCGCGCTGCCGGAACGAATCGCTGCTCGCGATCAAGCGCGCCGGCGCCGACATGATCCTGACGTATTTCGCGAAGGAGATGGCGGCGGCGCTGCGGTAGGCGCTTCACGCGTTCGCCATGCGCGCTCGCGCCGTAGCTGTCGGCCGTGACGGGGTGTTACGTTTGCCGAGCTGGAGCTCGGCGTTCCCGGGGGCGTCGAACTCAACTCGGCCGCAACGCGGTCAAAACGGCGAGCGTGATACGTGCAGCGAATCGCCGGGCAGAAGGTGCGGGTCTTGCGCGGGATTTTTCTGCGCGAGCTTCACGTCGATCGGGTAGGCGGCTTTGTCGCGGATGAGGCTGACCGCGGTTTCTTTCGCATAGAGCGTGAAACCGCCGGCGGCCTGGATCGCTTTCGAAACGGTGAGATCCGGCGTCCAGATGATGCGGCCCGGCCGTTGCACCTCGCCGTCGACGTAGATCGAGCGTTCCGCGACGGTCACGGAAACGTCGACCGTGGTGTAGATTTTTTTGGCGAGATAGGTTTCGCGGATACTTTGGGCGAGTTCGGAATCGCTGGCGCCGGCAGCCGTGATGACTCCGATGTAGGGCAGCGTGATCAGGCCCTGATTGTTGATCTGGACGACGTTGGTGCTCGGGTCGGGCACGCCCTGAAGCGCGATCGTGAGGCTGTCGCCGGGACGGAGCGGAGCGGTCGACGTGCTGGCGGGGATTTCCGGATTCGTGGCGCCACCGCCGCTCGCGCAGCCAGCGAGGGCGAGCAACGCAACGGCAAATCCAACGACCCAGGCACGACGCGAAAACATACGGCGCTCTTGGTGCGAGAATGCGGTGCAAAAGGCAACGCCGCGCTGCCGGCAAAAAAAACCGGCGGGCCGCAGCCCGCCGGGAGATTGGTTCAGCGTTTGCCCTTGGTCTTGCGCCGGGCCTTTTTGCCTTCGCCCTCGTCGTCTTCCTCGTCGTCGTCGTCGGACTCGTCGTCGTCTTCTTCGTCGTCGTCCTTGTCCTCGTCGTCCTTGTCGCCTTCGGCTTTTTTCTTTTCGCCCTCTTCGCCTTCGGCCTCCTCGTCCTCGTCCCATTTGAGCGACTCGTCGTTCTTGAGTTTTTCCTCTTCCTCGGCGTCGAGCTCGGGCAGGTCGTCATCCTCTTCGTCCTCGATGCCCTTGGCGGGCGCCTCCTCGTCGGCATCATAGCCGGCGGGCATGTAGTCGAGAATCGCCGTGAGCTCCTCGAACGTGTGCACGGCGTGGCCCTGGATGAAATTGCTGTTCTGGTCCTCGCGGATCTCGTCCTCGACCTCGTCGACGGAGAGCTTCGATTCGAAGTTGAAAAGGTCGTTGAGCATCTTCACGCGGCAGCGCGTGAGGTGGTCGAGCAGGTCGGCGTAGGGGCCGTTCTCCTCGTCAAGCACGTCGGGCAGCGCGAAAAGTTTTTCCTCCGATTCGAAGAGCGACTCCTTAACGCGCTTGAGGCGGACCTTGCCGTTGCCGAGATCCTTGTCGATGCGGAACGGGATGAACGCGCTCTCGAACACGTCCTGGTCGAAGCCGTAGTCGCGCAGGGGATCGACGAGGTCGATGAGATGCGAGAGCTGGCGCGGGTCGACGATGCTCAGGCCATCCACGTCCCAGCGCACGGGGTCGCTCGTTTCGGCGACCCACCAGTTGTGGTCGTCACCGAGGCGGACGATGCACCAGTCGAGAGTGGAAATTGCTTTGGCCATGGTCAGGGAAGTGGGAGACTGAAATTTTCGCGCAGCGTGCGAGGGGAGGTTGAAAAAACAAGCACAAAAGCGCCCCGCGGCCGGGAGTATTTTGCGCGGCGATTTTCAGAGGGAAAAACCGCCTGCGTGCGCCGCGATCAACTCGCGCGACACTTGCCAAACGACAAGCGGAATTTCACCGTGCTACGTCATGGGAAAATTCTATGAGCGGCTGGTCCGCCGGGCATTCTTCCGCATGGATCCCGAGCACGCGCACGAGCGCGCCGTCCGGGGCCTCGCGTTGCTCGCGGCGCTGCCGCCGGTGTGTCACGCGCTCGAGCGCTGGACGCAGCTGCCCGCGGCGCGCTCGCGGCCGATCGAGGCGTTCGGGCTGAAGTTTCCCAACGCCGTCGGGCTCGGCGCCGGTTTCGACAAGGACGCGCGCGCGTGGCCGGCGGCGGCGGCGCTCGGCTTCGGGCATGTCGAGATCGGGACCGTCACCGCTTTGTCACAGCCGGGCAATCCGAAGCCGCGCGTCTTCCGCTATCCCGCGCACGAGGCCGTGATCAACCGGATGGGTTTCAACAACGACGGCGCGGCGGCCGTGGCGGCGCGGCTCGCGCGTCAGCCGGCGCGCGGCACGCGGCGGATTCCGGTCGGCGTCAATCTCGGCAAATCGAAGGTCGTCGAAATCGAGCAGGCCACCGCCGACTATCTCGCGAGCTTCGCGCTGCTCGCGGATCACGCGGATTATCTCGTGCTCAACGTCTCGAGCCCGAACACGCCGAATCTCCGCCAGCTGCAGGATGAGGCGCGGCTGCGCGAATTGCTCGGCGCCGTGACCGCGGCGAATCGCGCGCGCGCGGCGAAGGCGCCATCGGCGCGCGTGCCGATTCTCCTCAAGATCGCGCCCGATCTCACGTGGCCGCAGATCGACGCCGTGCTCGAGGTGATCGCGGAATTCGGGCTCGACGGCATCGTCGCGACGAACACCACGCTCGCGCGGCCCGGCTATTTCGCGAGTGTCAACGAAGCCGGCGGCTTGAGCGGCGCACCGCTGCGCGCGCGCTCGACGCAGATCATCAACTATATTGCGCGCGCCACCGGCGGGCGGCTGCCGATCGTCGGCGTCGGCGGAATCATGGATGCGACCGGTGCGGCGGAGAAACTCGATGCGGGCGCGACGCTGGTGCAGGTTTATACCGGGATGATTTATCGCGGGCCTTTTTTCGCCGCCGATCTCGCGCGCGCCTTGAAGGACCGGCAGCAGCAGTGACACGAAGCACGCGCGGCCGGGAGCGAATCGCGTCGCTTCGGGCGGGCTGCGCCGGCCGCAGCTCACTTCGCACCGGCAATGCCGCGCCGGGTTGAAATTTTCCCAAGCGGTCTTCGCTTTCGCTTCGCTTTGGCGAAGGCTGGTGCTCAGGGCGGGACTCGAACCCGCACGCCTTACGGCACACGCCCCTCAAACGTGTGTGTCTACCAATTCCACCACCTGAGCAGTTGCGAAGGGGAGGCGGACTAAGAGCCATCGCCCAAAGCTTGTCCAGCCCTGAAATCGTTTTCGCGCGGCGGGCGCCGCGGCGGTGCGGCAGCCGCCGAAAAAGGGCAAAATGTGCAGCGACCGCGCGCGTCCTTTCGGGTCGAAAAGTGTCTTGCGCGCACGCGCCGGCGCGCTCCGTCCCACGCCGGGAAACTGCTTGCCAGTTCTCGCGCGTGAGCGACACTGTCGCCGACTACGACCGGCCTCAGCATCACCAAGCCAAACCTTCGCGGGCTCACGCCCGCTTTTTTTAGCCCGTTTCGTTATGGACGACAACGCTCCCCAGGAGAATCCGCCCGCGGATTTCAACAAACTCGATCTGAGCCAACTGCAGGGTTTCAGCTTCGGCACGCAGTGGACGCAGGATAAAACCGCGCCCGGCGAGCGTCGTGAGCGACGCGATGAAGGTGAGCGGCCGCGGCGCGAGGGCGATGGACCGGATCGGCGCGACCGGCGGACGTTTCGCCGGCCCGCGGGCGGCGGACCCGGCGGCGCTCCGAGCGGTGGTGGCGCGGCACCCGAGCGGCGCGAATTTTCGGGCGATCGCCGTCCCTCGCGCGAAGGCGGCGGTGGCGAATTTCGCGGCGGACCGCGCCGCGAGGGCTACGGTGGCAACCGCGGGCCGCGTTTCGATCGCGGCGAACCGCGCGGGCCTTACGAGAGTCCGTTCTACAACGTCACGTTTTACCCCGAGGACACGAGCTTCAACACGCTCGTGCAGACGATCCGGAAATCCTGCCGCACGGTCGAACTCTTCGAGATCGCGCGCACGGTCGTCGCGAAGACCGACCGCTTCGTCGTCGTCGTCGCGCACAAGTCGCCCGCCGAAGCCGCGGGCAAAACGCCCGCGCCCGCCGCGGCGCCTGCTGCGGCCGCTCCCGTGGCGCCGAAGCCGAAGCCGGCGTTCTACCTTTCCGTGCCCGACGGCATGCCGTTCGAGAGCGACGAGGCGGCGGTCGCGCACGTGCTGAGCAAGCACCTCGACAAATTTTTCGACACCGCCGAAGTCGAGATCGAGCCGCCGAAGGGAAATTTCCAGGTGATCAACAAGTGCGGCGTCACGGGCGAGTTGCTCGGGCCGCCGAATTATCATCGTTACAACCAGATCGTGCAGCAGCATCACGCGGCCAAGCTGCCGCGGATGGCGTTCGAGGCGTTCAAGAGCCGGATCGAGACGATTCGCGATCCGGAAGTCGTGAACCAGTGGCTCGCGAAAATGAAGAAGGCCACGCGCTACACGTGGAAGACGGCAGCGGCGGCGAAACTCGCCGCGCCCGCTTCCGCCGAAGCGCCGACGGCGGCGGCAAACGCGCCGAGTGCCGAGGATGCGGCGCCCTCGCCGCGTCCGGACAGCGGCGAAGGTGCCGCTGCGCCAACCGAAGCCGCGGCAAATCCCGCGCCGGAAGAGGCGGCTGCTCCCGCTGCGACGCCGGCGCCCGCCGCGGCGGTGGTCCCGACCTTCGACACGCTCGAGGATGCGCGCCTTTATCTGCTCACGCAGGCCCGCGACAAAGTCGTGCGCACCGTCGAGCACGCGCGCGTGCACGGCAAAATCGCCGAGCAACTCCCGCCCGGCGAAATCCGCCGCGCGATCGAAGGCGCGCTCGAGCGCCAGCGGCGTTTCCCGCTCGACACCGCCAACGCGCTGCGCGGCCGCCTGCGGCGCGAGCATTTCACGATCTTCAAGAAAGGCTCCAAGGGCGTCTCGTATGTCTGCGCGGTGAAGCGGAAATTCCGCGTGCCGGGCCAGACGTTCGCCGACTCGATCGGCGCGCTGATCTCGTTCATCGAGACAAACCCGATGATCCGCGCGAGCGAGCTGCAGACGAAATTCCTCGGCCTGCCGGCCGCGCCGAAACCCGCCGAGCCGGCCGCGGCGCCCGCGGCCGAAGCTGCGCCGGGCGAGACCGCGCCGCAAACCCCGGCGGCGGAGCCTGCGAAAGCCGAGCCGATGCTCTCGATCGAAGACCGCGCGCGGCTCTCGCGCCTGCAAGGCGACCTGATGTGGCTCGTGCGCGAAGGCTACGTGACCGAGTTCATCGACGGACGCCTGTTCGCGCCGCCGCCGATGGTCGAGGCGCGCAAAAAAGAAATCGAAAGCGAAGAGCACGATCCGGAAAACTTTCCCGAAGCGCCCGCGACCGAAACGGCGCCGGCGGCGAGCGAAGCGGAAGCGGGTGCGCCGGCCGCGGAATCCGTTGTGCCTCCAGCCGAAACTCCGACGGCGACCACCGAACCGGCCGCTCCCAGCGAAGCGCCGGCCGAGCCCGGCCCCACGGACGAGCAGAAGCCGGCGAGCTGAATTGGCGGCTGAGCCAGGAAATTCATTTCAAAATTTCCGGGGTGGGGAGGAATTAGTGGCCGCGGAATTAGTGCAGACGGAGTGAGCGGCGACGCGGCGCCCTCGCCGCGTTTTCGTCCGCACCGCGCGACGAGGGCGTCGCGTCCCCACTCCAATGCAGAACGGGTTTTGCGATGAACCGCCAAACCGGGATTCGAATTTTCCCGGCGGAGGAGCGCGCAAACATCCCGCGTCAGCACGAAGGCGGGCGGTGCCGGCTATCATGGCGCGGTGAGTGGCGGATTAGCCCGGCTTTCGCCGTGGCGCGCTCCGGCTCGAAGCTGGCGGCGGCGGCGCGTTTCGTTATCGTTCGCGCATGCCTACCGCGATTGTGATGTTGAAAATCGATCACCGACGGGTGACCGGCACGGCGGAGAAACTCCTCGAAATTCCGGATATCACGGACGTGTATTCCGTGTCGGGACGCTTCGATCTGCTGGTGATCGTCAAGTGCGATTCGATCGACAAGATCGAAGCCGTGATCACCGACGAGCTGCTGAAAACGGAGGGAATTCTCGAGAGCGAAACGATGTTCGCCTTTCGCAGCTACGACAAACGCGAGGGCGGGCGCGCGGTCGACGTCGACTGAATTTTCCGCCGCGGTGCGCGTTGACCGATCGCGTGCCGCCCTCAGGAGGCCGGCGGGGCCGGGTCTCCGTCCACGGGCAGCTCGAGCACAAACGTCGCGCCTGCGCCGGGCCCGTCGCTCGCGGCGTGGAGCGAGCCGCCCATTTCGCGCGCGGCGAGCGCGCTCGAGTGCAGGCCGAAGCCGTGGCCGTCCTTCTTCGTCGTGAAGCCGAAGGCGAAGATCCGCGTCAGGTTTTCCCGTGCGATGCCCACGCCGGTGTCGCTGACGACGATCTGCACGCGGCCCGCGGCGGCGGAGCGCACCGCGAGCGTGATCTTTCGCTCGCCGCCGCCGGGCCGCGCGTCGATCGCGTCGCGGGCGTTGTGGAGGAGATTGTTCACGATCTGCAGCGCTTTCTGGCGCTCGACGGTGATGGGCGGCGCGGCCTCGAATTCGCGCACGACGGCGATCGTGTGGCGTTGCAGGGAAGCCTCGTTGAGGCGGAGCGAGTATTCGACGAGCTCGGAGGCGGGGAGCGTCTCCTTCACGCCGCCGACGCGCGCGTGGCTCTGCTGCGTGGCGACGAGTTCCTTGATGTGGTCGACGTTTTTTTGCAGCGCTTCGAGCTCGTGCAGGATGTCGTCGCGCTCGGTGGCGAGGTGTTCGCCGAGGAGTTTCAGGTAGCCCGGCAACTGGCGGCCGCGGGTGTCGGTCGCGAAAAATTCCGCCAGCCGGTCGTTGTGCGCGGCGAGCAGTTGGGCGGTTTTGGCGACCGAGGAGACTTTGGAGTGGCGGATGCGCTCGGCGAGGGTGTTGGACGTGGTGTTCACGCTGTTCAGCGCGTTGCCGAGGTTGTGCAGGATGCCGGTCGCCATCTCGGCGATGCCGGCGAGGCGCGAGGTCTCGACGAGCTGGTGTTGGGCGTGCTTCAGCTTGTCCTCGATCTCGCGAAACGTCGTCATGTCCCAAAACAGCATCTGGACGCCGATCGCGCGGCCGTCGCGCTCGAAGAGCGGCACCTGTTTCACGTGCAGGAAGCGCCGGCCCTGCGGGGTGTCGGCGATCGTTTCGAACTCGATCGTCTCGCGGCGCGCCATCGCGCGTTCGTCGTTGGCGCGATATTTCTCCGCGAGCGCGGGCGGATAGAGTTCGTGCTCGGTGCGGCCGACGACATCGCCGGGCGCGCGGCCGAACATCTCGGCGAAGGCGGAGTTCGCATACGTGATGCGCCCCGCGGGATTCTTGCGCACGATCATCTGCGGCAGGCTCTCGACGAGCGAGTGGTAGAAATATTCGGAGGCGCGGATCGCCTCGTAGGACTTGGCGAGCTCGGCGGTGCGCTCGACGATGTGGCGTTCGAGTTCGACGTTTCGATTTTGCAGCGCAGCGGTGCGCCACCGGAAAACGCCGAAGCCGGCGCCAAGCAGACCAAGGGCAAGGAGCGCGTAGAACCATCGCGTCTGATAGAAAAAGGGCAGCTGGATGACGGCGACGCTGGCGCCTTTGAGATTCCAGACATCGTCCTCGTTGCCGGCGACAACGTGAAAACGATAGGAGCCCGGCTCCAGCGTCGTGTAGAACGCGGTGCGCCGCGGGCCGGCGTCGGTCCAGTTGGAGTCGTGGCCTTCGAGGCGGTAGCGAAAATGCACCTGGCTCGGCGCGACGAAACTCAGGGCGGTGTAGTCGATCGTCAGCGCGTGCGTGCCGGCGGCGAGCCGCAATTCCGGTTGCGGGTCGATCGCATGGTTGTCGGCGATCGCCTGCTCGATCGCGACCGGCGGCGCGATCGCGTTGAATGCGATTTCCCGCGGATTGACGACGACGAGACCGCGCTTGGTGACGAAGCGAAGCGTGCCGTCGGGAGCTTTCGCGGAATCGGGGAAAGACCCGGCGCCGACGATGGCCGGGCGCACGCCGTCGTTCGCCAGCGCGAGGCGAAAATTCAGATCCGATTCGCGACCGTGAGCGACGGACAACAGATGTTCGCGTTTCACCCACACGAGTCCCTTGGGCGTGCCGAGCCAGAAGCGGCCTTCGTCGTCGGCGACGATCGCGGAGACGTGGTCGTTGAAACTTTCGGCAAAGGTCTCGGGATTCAGCCATTGGTCGCCGCTGACGAGGGTCAGGCCGCGCCCTTTGGTGCCGAGCCAGAGATCGCCGGCGGCGTCGGGATGGATCGCGCGGATCTCGGTGGTCTCGGGCCGCTGGTGAACGACGATTTTCCCGTCCTTGAGGATGGCGAGTCCGCCGTTTTCGCGCAGGCCGATATAAAGCGTATTGTCGGCGCTTTCGGCGAAAGCCATTGCGGTAAGGATGCCGGTCGTCGGCACGGCTTGTCGGGCCCGCAGCGCATCGACCATCGAAGTGAAGACACCATCGCGGCAGCGGGTCACGCCGGCGTTTTCGGAACCGATCCAGATCGTGCCGTCGTGCGCTTCGAAGAGGGCGCGGCAGCGTTGAAATTGCGGAAATGTTTCCTGCCGTCCTTCGCGCCACGCGATCAGGCGATCGCGCGTGCCGATCCAGACCGTGCCGTCGCGCGCGGGCAATATCGACCAGACCTCGCCGGCCGCGCCAGCGCCGAGGTCGAGCACCGTCGTCGAACCGTCGGGAGCGATCCGGACAAGTCCGGTGTTCGGAAGACCGACCCAGGTGTCGCCGGCGCGATCGACGGCGACCGTGCGGGAATTTCCACCGAGCAGGCCGTCCTCGGCCGTCGCCATCCGGAAGCCCGACGGGCGCAGATGGACAATCCCGTCGCCCGCGGTGGCGACCCAGTAGCTGCCCTCGTGATCCTGGATCAGATTGCGCGGGTATTCGATGCCGGGAGTCGGCGCGGGTGTGAATTTTTTCCCGTCCGGTCCGGAAAGAACGTAGAGCGCCTTGTCGAGAATCGCCCAGATCTGGCCGCGTTGATCGGCAAAAATATTTCTGAGCACTTCGGGCCCCAGGCCGTCTTCGCGACCGTAGTGCCGCAGCTGGCCGTCGCGCACTCGCAGAATGCCTTCGGTGTCGGTGCCGATCCAGAGCGTGCCGCGGGGAGATTCGACGATCCGGGCGAAATCGAGAAAAGGAAACGAACCGGCGTCGAATTGTGTGACGCGGTTGTTTTCGAGGCAGAGCGCGCCTTTGCCGCGGATGGCGAACCACAACCGGTCGCTCGAATCCACGAACACGGAGCGGATGTCCTTTTCGGCCGGCATCCCCGCGTCGCCGAGGTGCGAGATGAACTCGCCGTCGCGATGCTCGACCAAGCCGTTGCCCTGCGTGGCCAGCCAGATGTGACCGGCGCGGTCCGCGGCGATGCCGGCGACGGGCGATCCGATCAACCCGCGTCGCTCGAATTTGCCGTCGCGATAGCGGCACAACCCGTTCTGTGTCCCGATCCAAAGCCAGCCGTCGCGGTCCTCGAAAAGATGCCGGATGAAATTCGAGGGAAGCTCCGGAGTGTTGGCGGTGCGAAATGTGACGAAACGGACGCCATCGAAACGCGCGAGTCCGCTTTCGGTGCCGACCCACAGATAGCCGTCGCGGGTTTGGGCAAGGACTTGCGCGCTGTTGTGCGGCAAGCCGGCATAGACGTTGTAGAAATTAAGAGCGTAGGCGGGAGCGTCCGGCTGGGATTCTGCCGCGCCGACGTTCACTTCCAAAGCAGGCGCAAGCAAAGCGATTGCCAGGAGCAGGCGTAGCGCTTCCTGCCATGACGCCATGTCGGCCCGTGGAAGTTTGAACAAAGGTATCAGCAACCCTGAAATATCGGACGATTTTAGGCGACTTAATGGGGATCACTGCGCAATTGCTGCCGAACCGCGGGCATATTTTGGCTCGCGAGATAACGCGCGCGTCGACGGCGGTGGCGCGCTCGGCGGGTTCGCCGTGCGACCAGATTGATCGCGCGTCGCGCGGATGGTGATAGAGGTATCGGGACGCGGCGCCCTCGCGCGTTTCTGCCAACGCAGGCACGACGAGGCGTCGCGTCTCCAGCTATACGCCGAAGGTCTAGACTTACAGCGCGTGGATCGCGCTCTTGCTCACGGCGAGGCCGGCTTCCTTCACGGCCTCGCTCATCGTCGGGTGCGCGTGGATCGTGCGTGCGAGGTCCTCGGCGCTGCCGCCGTATTCCAGGTGCGTGACGACTTCGCTGATGAGCTCGCCGGCGTTGTGGCCGAGAATCTGCGCGCCGAGGATTTTGTCGGTCTTCGCGTCGGCGACGATCTTCGCGTAGCCGTCGGTCGCGCCCGCGGCGATCGCGCGGCCGTTGGCGGCGAAGTTGAACTTGCCGACGTTGACCGCGAGGCCGCGTTTCTTCGCTTCGTCCTCGCCGAGGCCGACGCTCGCGACCTCGGGCGACGTGTAGACGATCGCGGGCACGAGATCCCAATTCACGTGGCCGGCCTTGCCGGCGATCCACTCGGCGACAGCGACGCCGTCCTCCTCGGCCTTGTGCGCGAGCATCGGGCCGGCGATGACATCGCCGATCGCCCAGATGCCGGCCGCGCTGGTGCGGAGATGCGCGTCGACTTTCACGCGCTTCTTTTCGTCGAGTTGCACGCCGGCTTTTTCGAGCGCGAGTCCATCGGTGAACGGCCGGCGCCCGACGGCGACGAGGACTTTGTCCGCCGGGAAGGAAAGTTTTTCCGCGCCGCGCTCGGCGGTGAGGGCGCCGTTGGCGAAGCCGGTGACTTTGGCACCCGTCTCGATTTTCAGCCCCTGCTTCTGGAGCAGCCGCGTGAAATTCCGGACGATGTCGTCGTCGTAGGTCGCGACGATCTTCGGAAGAAATTCCACGACCGTGACGTCGCTGCCGAGGCGCGACCAGACGGAGCCGAGCTCGAGTCCGATGGCGCCGCCGCCGACCACGACGAGTTTTTTCGGAATCGAATCGAACGCGATCGCGTGGTCGGACGAGACGACGGCTTTGCCGTCGAACTTCATGAACGGCAGCTCGACCGGCGCGGAGCCGGTGGCGATGACGATGTTTTTCGCGGTGAGTTTTTGACGCGACGAGGACGCGGCGCCGCCGGCGATTTCAATCGTGTTGGCGGAAACGAAAGCGGCCGCTCCGGTGACGACGGTGATCTTGCGCGCCTTTGCGAGCTGCGCGACGCCGCCGACGAGTTTCGCGACGACGTCGTCCTTCCGCTTCAGGAACGCGGCGAGGTCGAGTTCGACGGCGCCGAGCTTGATGCCGTGTTCCTTGGCGTGCTGCTGCGCCCACGTGAGGTGCTCGCTCGAGTGGAGCAGCGCCTTCGAGGGAATGCAGCCGACGTTGAGGCACGTGCCGCCGAGCGTGGCGCGTTTTTCGACGAGCGCGACTTTCAGCCCGAGCTGCGCGGCGCGAAACGCGCACACGTAGCCGCCCGGGCCGGCGCCGATGACGATGAGGTCGAAGGAGTCCATGGGAGTAGCGAGTAGTGAGTAGCGAGTAGGAGAGGCTCGAGGCGCGTGATGCTCGCTGCTCGCTACCCGCTACTCACTACTTCAGGTTAGATCCCGATCACCAATCGCGCGGGATCCTCGATCGCCTGTTTCACTTTGACGAGGAAGGTGACAGCTTCCTTGCCGTCGACGAGTCGGTGGTCGTAGCTCAGCGCGAGATACATCATCGGGCGGATGACGACCTGGCCGTTGACCGCGACGGGCCGCTCGTTGATCGCGTGCAAGCCGAGGATCGCGCTCTGCGGCGGGTTGATGATCGGCGTGGAAAGCATCGAGCCGAAGATGCCGCCGTTGGTGATCGTGAACACGCCGCCTTCGAGATCGGGCAGCGTGATCTTGCCCTCGCGTGCGCGCTTCGCGGCGTCGGCGATCGCCTTCTCGATGTCGGCCATGCCAAGCGCATCGCAATTGCGCACCACGGGAACCATCAGGCCCTTCTCCGTCGAAACGGCGACGCCGATGTCGTAGTAGTGGTTTTCGACGATGCTGTCGCCGTCGAGCTGCGCGTTCACGGCGGGAACTTCGCGCAGCGCGTGGACGACGGCTTTCGTGAAGAACGACATGAAACCGAGCTTGAGGCCGTGTCGTTTGACGAAGTCGTCCTGGTATTTCGCGCGCAGCGCCATCACCGCGGACATGTCGACTTCGTTGAACGTCGTGAGCATCGCGGCCTCGTGCTGCGCGGCGACGAGACGCTGCGCGATTTTCGCGCGCAGCGGGGAGAGTTTTTTCCGCGTCTGCTTCGCCGCCGCGGAAATATTTTCGATTTTGGATTTTGGATTCTCGATCGAGGCGGCGGACGCGGGTGCGGCCGCAGGTTTCGCTTCGCCGGCTGCAAGCATATCACCCTTGGTGACGCGGCCGCCTTTGCCGGTGCCGCTCACTTTGGCGGGATCGACTCCGGTTTCGGCGGCGAGCCGACGGACGGCGGGCGAGGGCGTGGCGGCTTCGACCTGCGTGCTGCCGGGGGGCGCGGAGGGATTTGCGATCGTCGAAGTCGGCGTGCCCGACGCGGCGCTGCCGGCTGCCGTGCCGCCGGAGCTGGCGCCAGCGGGATCGATGGTCGCGACGACCTGACCGATTTTCACTTCGTCGCCGACGGCGACCTTGAGGGAAATTTTTCCCGCGGTTTCGGCGGTGCCTTCGCTCGTGATCTTGTCGGTCTCGAGTTCGAAGAGCGGCTGGTCTTTTTTCACGACGTCGCCGTCGTTGACGTGCCACTTGGCGAGAATGCCGGAGCTGATGGATTCGCCCATCGGCGGGATTTTGACTTCGAGGAGGGGCATGATGGTGAAATCTTTTTTCTTTCTCTTAATCTTTCTCCCTCTTTCCCTGACGAAAGATAAAGAGAAAGAGGAAAGAGAAAGATAACTCAGATTGTGAATGCCTGCTTCAGGAGCGCGGCGAGTTCGAGCTTGTGGAGCGCGAGCGAGCCGACGGCGGGCGAGGCGGAGGCGTCGCGGCCGGCGTAGAGCGGGGCGCGCGCGAAGGTCGCCTCGAGTTGCGGCGCGATCCACGTCCACGCGCCGTTGTTTTCGGATTCCTCCTGCGCCCAGACGATTTTGGCGTGGGCGTGTTTTTTCGCGATCTCGGTGAGGCGGCGCTGGTGCAGCGGATAAAGCTGCTCGATGCGGACGATCGCGGTGTCGGCGATCTTGTGCTTCGCGCGATAGTCGACGAGGTCGTAGTAGACTTTGCCCGAGCAGAGGATCACGCGCTCGGCGGGTTTCATTTCGACGGGCGGGCGCGTGGCGGACGGCGTGTAGAGCGGGTCGCCGATGATTTCCTGAAAACCGCCCTGAGCGAAATCGTCGAGGCGCGAAACGCACGCGGGATGACGCAGGAGCGATTTCGGCGACATGACGACGAGCGGCTTCTGGAAATCGCGCTTCATCTGGCGGCGCAGCGCGTGGAAAAAATTCGCGGGCGTGGTGATGTTCGCGACCTGGATGTTGTCCTCGGCGCAGAGCTGGAGGAAACGCTCGAGCCGCGCGGACGAGTGCTCCGGCCCCTGGCCTTCGTAGCCGTGCGGCAGCAGGAGAACCATGCCGGTCGTGCGTTGCCATTTCGATTCGCCGCTCGCGAGAAACTGGTCGATGACGACCTGCGCGCCGTTCGCGAAATCGCCGAACTGCGCCTCCCAGATGCAGAGCATGCCCGGGTAGTCGAGCGAGTAGCCGTAGTCGAAGCCGAGCACGCCGGCTTCGGAGAGGAGCGAGTTGTAGACGCAGAACTGCGCCTGATCGGCCGCGAGATTTTTGAGCGGCGTGTAAGTGGCGTCGTTTTCCATGTCGTGCAGCACCGCATGGCGATGGCTGAACGTCCCGCGCTGGCAGTCCTGGCCGCTGAGCCGGACGGGCGTGCCTTCGACGAGCAGCGTGCCGAACGCGAGCGCCTCGGCAAAACCCCAGTCGATCGGCCCGCCTTCCTTGTGCGCCTGCACGCGCGCCTCGAGGAAGCGTTTGATCTTCGGGTTGAGTTTGAAATCCGCCGGCACCGTCGTGAGGCCGCGCACGACCTGGTCGATCGCCTCGGGCGCGACGCGCGTGACGACGCTCTTGAAATGGTAGTCGGGCTGGAACACCGCGGTCGAGCCGACGAATTTCCGCTGCTCGATCGCGGCGGCGCGCTTCGCGGTCTTCGCGACTTCGGCGGCTTTCGCCTGCTCGAGATTTTTTTCGAGGGCGGCGGTGTATTCGGCTTTGATCGCGTCCGACTCGCCGGCGCTGATCGTGCCTTCGGCGATCAGTTTCTGGCTGATCACGGTCGAGACCTGCGGATGCGCGGCGATTTTCTTGTAGAGCAGCGGCTGCGTGAAGGCCGGCTCGTCGGTCTCGTTGTGGCCATGCTTCCGGTAGCAATACATGTCGATCACGATGTCGCGGCGGAATTTCGCGCGAAACTCGAGCGCGAGCTGCGCGACCATGCAGACGGCCTCGGGATCGTCGCCGTTCACGTGGAAGATCGGCGCCTCGATCATTTTCGCGACGTCGGTGCAGTAGCGCGTCGAGCGTGCGTCCTTCGGCTCGGTGGTGAAGCCGATCTGATTGTTGATGATGAAGTGCAGCGTGCCGCCGGTGCGGTAGCCGGGGAGCTGCGAGAAGTTCAGCGTCTCGGCGACGACGCCCTGGCCGGCAAACGCCGCATCGCCGTGAATCAGCAGCGGCAGGACGCGCGTGCGCGTCTGCGTGTCGCCGCGGATGCGCTGGCGCGCGCGGGCCTTGCCCTCGACGACCGGGTCGACGATCTCGAGGTGCGAAGGATTCGCGGCGAGGCGGACCTCGACCTTTTTTCCGGCGGCGGTATCGAGCACGGCCTCGTAGCCGAGATGGTATTTCACGTCGCCATCGCCGCCGACGGCGTCGGGGATGTAGTTTTCGGAAAACTGCTCGAAGAGGACGTCGAAATTTTTCCGCATCACGCTCGTGAGGATGTTGAGCCGGCCGCGGTGGGCCATGCCCATGACGACTTCCTCGACGCCGACCTGCGGGCAATGCTCGATGATCGCGTCGACCGCGGCGACCATCGTCTCGCCGCCCTCGAGCGAGAAGCGTTTCTGGCCGACGTATTTCGTGTGCAGGAACCGCTCGAACAGCTCGGCCTTGTGGACGCGCCGCAGGATGCGGACCTTTTCGGCCTTCGAGAAATCCGGCTGGTTGCGCGTCGATTCCATTTTCTCCTGCAGCCAGGTGCGCACATCGGGGTCCTGAATGTGCATGTATTCGACGCCGACGTGGTCGCAGTAGGTCGTGCGCAGCGCGAGGAGGATGTCGCGCAGCTTCATCTGGCCGCCGCCGAGGTAGGTGCCGATGTCGAACGACGTGTCGAGGTCCGCCTCGCCGAGCTCGAACTGCGCGAGCGAGAGCTTCGGGTGCGCGGGCGGCGCGTCGTTGAGCGGATCGAGGTGCGCCTCGAGGTGGCCGAGCGCGCGATAGGTGTTGATGAGATGGTGGACGCGCGACTGCTTGAGGCTGTCGATGATCGGCGTGGAAGCGGCGGCGTGGACCGGGCCCTCGGTGACGGAGGCGAGGGCGACCGAGGGCGAGGCGCCGTTGCTGCCGAGCGTGAAGCCCTGGAAGAAGGCGCGCCACGTCGGATCGACGGCGTCGGGATTTTGCGACCAGCGCTCGTAGGCGGCCTCGATGATGGCGGCGTTGGCGGCGGTGGGAACGGAAGAGCGGTTCATTGAATGTGGGAAACTCCACCGCGGCGCAGGCATCGCACGGGGACGCCCGCAGGGCACGCGTGGAGAAGGAGAACGGGAAATGGACCACGGGAATCCCGCGGAGACAAGTCCGCCGCGGCGGTGGCCGGGGATTGCAATCCCGCTTAACGTCGGTAACAGGCGGATAAGAACGGAGAAAACTTTCGATGGAAACGCAGATCAGGGATTCGCTCGCCGCACTGCTGGCGGGCATCAAGGCGGGCGACGGACCGACGATCGCCGGCGAAATGGCGCGGCTGGACGAATTCCTCGCGCGCGGCCGCGCCGGGCTGCACCCGCAGCTCGTGCACTTTCTCGAGAACCGCAGCTACGCGAAAGCGCTGATGTTTCTCGGCGGCGAGACGAACATTCCGGTCGGCGTTTGCGGCGGGCGGCCCAAGTGAATTGCGGATTGCGGATTTCGGATTGCGGAATGGAAACCCGGCCGAACCGATCAACAAATATGGACAAAAAATTGCCGACCGATGGCGGCGCGCCGCTGGGGCAGAATCCGTTTGCCGCACTCAGCGGAGCGGGGCTGCCGAAGAAAACCGGAGACCGGAAACCGGAAACCGGAACGGTCGGCGGCGTCGCGTCGCGCGGCGATGCACCGGCGGAAACCCCGGCGAAAAATCGCGGGCGGGTCGACATTCGGCGCGAGACGGGCGGGCGCGGCGGGAAGACGGTGACGGTGATCGATGGATTTGTCGGGATCGGATTGCCGGAGAAGGAGGCGCTCGCGAAAAAAATGCGCGCCGCCTGCGGCTGCGGCGGCACGGTGAAGGACGGCGCGATCGAGATTCAGGGCGACCAGCGCGAGACGATCGCGCGAATCCTGAGCGAGGCGGGATTCCGGCCGGTGTTCGCGGGCGGATGATTCAGCGCGCCGTGTCGTGGGTCTCTTCGCGATAGGCGCGCGCGGCGTCGGCGAACGTCGGCGCCAGCGTGAGAGCCCGCGCGAAATGCGCGGCGGCGGCGCGGGATTCGCCGCGGTCGAGCCACGCGCGGCCAAGCTCGAAGTGCAGCACGGCCAGCGGCGGAATTTCCGTGTGCGCGCCGATGCGTTCGTGCCAGCGCGCGGAGAGCGCTTCGAGCGAGGTTCTTGTTTCGGCCAGGCGGGGCGACTGCGGATAACGTTGCAGGCCGTCGCGCAGGCGGCGCTCGGATTCCGGCACGTTGCCGAGCCACCAAAACGCGCGGGCCGGGCGCGCGAAACTCATTCCGGGATCGGGCGACGCCGCGGTCGCGAGATCGATCGAGGCCTGAAGGGTCGCGGTGTTGCGCCAGTTGGCGAGTGCGGTGCGGTAGAGCGGCATGAAGAACGCAAGCGCCGCCAGCGCCGCGGCGAGAAGAAGTGCTTGGTTCTTGCGATCAAGCATGCGCGCAGCGCCGACGAAAGCCGCGCACCACACGGCGAGCCACAACACCGCGTAGCGGTCGCTCGCGTGAAAGTCTCCGCTGGATTGCACCACGAACGGGCCCAGCGAAATCGCGCCCGCGAGCATCCAGCCGAGCGTGGCGCGACGCGTCGAGGCGCGGCGCAGCAGCACGAGCGCCGCGAGCGCGAGCGCGGCGGCAATCAGCCACGCGACGGGCGGCGGGAGCAGCCGATCGGTCGCGCCGTAAAAAGCGACGACGTGTCCCGGCCAGATCGTGCGCGCGATGTAGTGGAGGAATGTGAGCGCGATGCCCAAAAACGCGTGGCCGCCGGCCGAGGCGCCGAGCGACGCGACGGGCGCGTAGGCGTCGGTCGCGGTGAAGCGCGCGAAGACATTCATCGCGACGGCGAATCCGGCGGCGAGCCACCAGCTGGCGGTGCGGCGCATTTCGTCGGTCGCGCCGCGCCGCGCTGATTTCGCGATGCAGGCCGCGCGGACCACGAGCAGCGCGGGCAGCGCGAGGAAAACCGGATAGACGAGCAGCGAAGCGAGATAGAGCAGGCTTGCGGCGATGCCGCACCCGGTGTCGCGTGCGCGGCGAGCGGAGGAATTTTCCCGGCTGAGATGAAGCAGCACCGCGCCGAGCGCGCAGGTCGTGCTGCCGAGATAAAGCAGCCCGGAAATCCAGCCGGCATTTTCCGCGCGCAGCGGGTGCAGCGACCAGACGAGCGCGGCAGCGGCGGCAAGGGCGGGAACGAACGAGGAGCGCGACGCCGCAACGCGCTCGTCGACGACGCCGTTCGTGGGGGAGCGGGCAAGTTTTTCGAAAACGAAAAACGCCAGCGCGGCGTTCAAGCCGCTGAGCAACCAGCTCGCGGCGTGAAAGACGGTGGCGTTGTAGCCGTCGATGGCGAGCAGCGCATCGAAGCCGAGCCAGCCGAGCGGCAGGTAGCGCCGCATATAGTCGAGATTCTGAAACGCCCACGCGAGCGTGCTCGCGGCGCCGCGACCGAGGAAGGGATTGACGAGGATGTTGATGTCGTCGTCGAACATCAGCCAGTCGAAGCCGAGCACCGGGAGGTTGACCCAGAGGACGACAGCGACGAGGCCGAGCGCCCACGGCCAGCGGCTCGCGCCGGCGGCGGAACGGGCGCGAACGGGCTCGGCGGCGGCATCCATCGGCCCTCCACCTACGAGCGGAGCGGACGGCGGACAAGCGCGATCCATGACGACCGCTCAGGCGAGGCCGGCGGCGAGCGCGAGCGCGGCTTTGGCGCGATTCAAGATGTAGAGATGGTAGCCGGGCGCGCCGTGCGCGAGGAGATCGCGAATCTGCGTGAGCGCCCAGTCGATGCCGACCATCTCGACGACGTCGGTGTTTTCCGCGGCGACTTCGAGCCGCGTGATCAGCTTCGGCGGCAGCGTGGCGCCGCACATCGAGGTGAACCGCTGGATCTGTTTCAGCGAAAGCACGGGCATGATGCCGGGCACGATCGGCACCGTAATGCCGGCGGCGCGACAGCGATCGACGAAGCGGTAGTAAACGGCGTTGTCGAAGAAGAGCTGCGTGGTGACGAAGGCCGCGCCGGCGTCGACCTTGCGCTTGAGGTGCGCGAGATCGGTGTCGAGCGATGGCGCCTCGGGATGTTTTTCCGGATAGCCGGCGACGCCGAGGCAGAAATCGGCGTGACGCGATTTCAGGAGCGCAACGAGTTCGTTAGCGTGGCGCAGACCGTCGGGCGGGACGTGGAATTCCGTGGCGCCTTTCGGCGGGTCGCCGCGGAGCGTCATGATATTGCGGAAGCCGCCGGCGTGAATGCCGTCCGCGATCTCGCCGAGCTCGGTGCGCGAATGGCCGACGCATGTGAGGTGCGGCATGACCGTGAGCGCGAATTCGGATTTGAGCAGCGTGGCGACCTGCGCGGTGCGGTCGCGCATCGTGCCGCCGGCGCCGTAGGTGACGGAGACGAAGTCGGGGCGCATGCGCTTGAGCGCAGTCGCGGCGGCGCGCAGCGCTTCGACGCCGGCGTCGTCCCGGGGTGGGAAAAATTCGAGCGAGCGCAGCGGGCGCGCTTGCGCGAAGAGTTCGGAAATGGGCCGGTCGGGCGTCATTGCTGGTGCGCGCGACGGAACGCGAAAGCGGCGCACGCGTAAAGCGGCGAATGCGGCATGACGAGCGGTTCGTCCGCGAGACACCGCTCTCCGAGTTGGGGATGCGGCGCCCTCGCCGTGTTTCTCCGAGGCGACGCGACGAGGGCGTCGCGTCCCCACAAGAAGCCAGGAGTTTTGAAATCAGCTCCTAAACAACGCGCGCCGTCTCATTTTTTCGCGTCTGGCTTCTTCGCGTCGGCGTTTTTCTCGTCGGGCTTTGGTGCCGGCGGCGGCGCGGGCTCGAAGAGTTCGTCGGGTTTTTGCGGGAGGCCGGTGAAGATGTAGTCGGAAACCTGGAAGGTGCGCTTCTGCATCAGCGCGTTGACGGGCGCGGCGGCGTCGCTGCTCGAGATGAAAACGAAAACCGGTCCGGCGGGAATGGTTTCGAATTCAGGCGCGAGCGGCTTCTTGTCGTCGGCGGATTTCTTTTCGCCGGCGGCGTCGGCGCCTTCTTTCGCGGGCTCGTCCTTCTTCGCGAGGTCGGCGACGCTGCCGAGCGCGGCGGGGCCGGTCTTGCCGTCGGTCGTGGCGGAGGGCGGCTTGAGCTTTTTCTCCTCGGGCTTGCGGCCGAGCGCGACGGTGTAGGTCTTGCCGTCGAAGGTGGTCAGCTTGAAAACGCGCTGGTTGGCCTTGGCGGCGGCGGCATTGGGATCGTCGAGGTTGTTGGTGTCGGAGAAGCGCACGCTGCCGACGGACGTGAGCGTGGAGGAAATTTTATCGGCCTTCACCTTTTGGTTGGCGGGTGTCTTGTCGGCGGCCCACGCGTCGTCTTTTTTCGCGCGCGAGACGGTGACAGGGCCGCCGTCGGCGAAGGGAATTTCTAGCCTGGCGACGTCGTCGGGCTTGAGGTTGAGGAGCTCGGAGTTGGCCCAGTTCTTCGGTTCGGGATCGAGCCACGCGTTCAACGTCGCGAGGTAGGCTTTCTGTTCGTCGCCGAAACGAAGGAAGCGGCCGCCGCCGGTGTCGGGCGTCTTGCCGAGCGTGACGGACCAGAGCGGTTTGTCGGTGGCGTCGAGCAGCTCGATCTTCGTGTCCTTGAATTCGAGGCGCGCGATGCGCTCGGGGTTGCTGGTGACGAGACGGTCGACTTTCGCGTCGGTGAGGCTGCCGACGAAGCCGGACAGTTTCGAGAAGTCGGCGGGCAGGTCGAAATACGACGCATCGCGCCACGAGCCGTCGGGCTGGCGTGCGAGCGTGACGGTTTTGCCCTGATCGCTCAGGCGAAGCTTCGCGGCTTTTTCAATCGTGGCGCGATCGACGAGCGATTGGTGCAGGCGCGCATCGTCGGAAGGCGGCGGGCCGGGGCGGCGAACGAGGAAGACGACCGCGGAGAGCGCGGCGAGGGCGAGGACGGAAAGGACGAGAGTTTTCAGTCTCATGGTTTGAGAGTGAGAGCTGAGAGGAACGTTAGCGGCGGCGGTGGCGCGAGAACCACACGCCGAAAACCACGAGGCACGCGGGCACGGTGAGCAGGTTGACGAGCAGCAGGCGTGTTTCGAGCCGGTCGATGTCTTCGCGGAGCGCGCGGCGGATTTCGCGACGCTGGCCGCGCATCTCGGCGGATTCCTTCTGGAATTGCTCGATCGCCTTCGTCATCTCGGGCGTGGCGACGAGGCGGTTGCCCTCGGTCTTCTTGCCCTGCAACTCGCTGAGCTTCGTCTGCACCTGCTGGAGGCGCGCGTCGAGAGCGGTGAGCTGGTCCTGGTATTTTTGCTGCGCGTTGACTTCCATCGCGTGGACGACGTCGAAGGGCCGCAGCGACGAGCCCTTGCCGCGAATCGAGATCAGATCCTGCGAACCGCCGAGGAACTCGACGGCGTTCGAGGCGAAGGCGAGATTGTCGTTCATCGGCTCGGCGGCGGTCTGGCCGAAGAAGTTGAATTTGCGGACGGAGTAGTCGTCGAAGAGCCAGTCGGTGTCGGCGATGACGAAGAGCGTCGAGGTGGACTTGGACTCTTTCAGGCTAGGGGCGAGAGGCGAGGGGCTAGAGGCAGAATCTTTTTTCTCATCCTTCTTTTCGGCGGGCTGGGCGGGATCGTCTTTTTTCTCGTCGGGCTTCGGCTCGTCCTTCGGCGCGCCGTCGGGGAAGGCGCTCTTGAACTTGCCGGTGACGAGCGCGGCGATCGTTTTTTTGCCGCTGGGCGTGATCTGCTTGGAGATGTCGTCGGGCTGCGCGAATTGCAGGAGCATGCTCTCGATCTCGCCGGATTGCGCGGAGGTCTCGACGAGCGGCGTGAACGTCGTCGTGCTGCCGGGTTTCGCCGCGAGGCTGCCGGCCTCGATGAAGATCGCGGAGCTCAGCTGCGCGGTCGGCGGCGACTTCGCACTGAAGTTGGGTTTCCGCAGGCTGAGCCAGATCGGATAACGCGCGACGCCGCCCGCGCCGGTCTGGACCTGCGTGGCGTTCTCGAGATCGCCGACGACTTTCGACGGGCTGTAGGCGACGCCGTAGGCGTTGAGCAGCGCCGGGAGATCGCTCGAGACATTCGGCTGCGGGCCGCCGAACATCGCCTGCTGGCCGCCCTGGCGCTTGAAATATTGCGAAGCCGGATCGACGGCGAGGAAGACGGGCTTGCCGCCGAGGAGAAACTGATCGATCGCGAACTGCAGCTTGTTCGAAACGTTTTCCGGATGGATGACGGCGAGAGCGTCGAGGTTCGCGGGTAGCTCGGTGGCGGTCGGCTCGACGGTGACGATGTTGAACGACTGCGACCATTCCTCGATGATGAACTGGCTCGGCTGCGGCTGCTGGCGCATCATCATCATCATTTGCATCTGCTGCGGGCTCGTGCCCTGGAGCGGAAGGCTCGTGAGCAGGCCGAGCTTGGGCTTGTCGAGCTGCTGGACGCTGTAGATCAGTTTCGAAAGATCGTATTCGAGGAACTGTTCGCGCTGCGGCGTGAAGGCGGGAATCGTTTTTTGCTGGTCGGCCTGCGTGACGACGAGGCCCAAGAAAAACTGCTCGCCGCCCTGCTGCGAAACCTGCGGCGTGAGGCCCGCGGCGGTGGCTTTTTCCTCCTCCGGCGTGTCGGGGCCGGGATTGATGACGTTGAGCGTGAGCTTGCGGTGGCCGGCGCGGACGTATTGGCGGAGCATCTCCTGCACGCGCGCGGCGTAGTTTTTATACGCGATCGGCAGGCCGGTGGCGTCCTTCGAAAAATAGAGGTCGAGCGTGACCGGCTCCTCGACCTTCGCGAGAATCGCCTTCGTGCCGTCGGAGAGCGAGTAGATCGAGTCGGCGGTGGCGTCGAGGCGCGCGGGGATCGAAGACGCGAGGTAGTTGACGAGCACGAGGCCGACGAAGAGGAGGACGATGGCGAGGGCTTTGCTTCCGAATTTCATGACGGCGGCGAAAAATAAAACTAAACGCGAAGGCGCGAAGCGGGCGAAGATTCGCAGAGCACGGGCACAGGTGCCGGCCGGACTTTGCGAAGCTTGGTTCCGCGCTTTGCCTCTTTGCGTTTCATGGCTTGGAAATCAGCGCTCGAGCGCGACGACGTTGAGGAAGAGCGTGAGGCCGGTGAGCGAGAGGAAATAGATCACGTCCTTGGGATCGACGATGCCTTTGGTGAACGCATCGAAGTGCGTGACGAAGCTGAAATTCGCGAGCAGGTCGACGAGCCAGACCGGCAGCACGCGTTCCATGATGCCGTTGAAAATGCTCCAGCCGAGAAACACGATCACAAGGCAGACCATGAAACTGATGACGAAGCTGATCACCTGATTCTTGGTGAACGCCGAGGTGAGCGAGCAGATGCCGAGATAACTCGCCGCCATCAGAATCGCGCCGACATAGCTCACGGCGACCACGCCCCAATCGGGCCGGCCGAGATAGCCGACGGTCATCGCCATGGGAAAACTGAGCAGGATCGCGAGCGTGAGAAACGCCCACGCGGCGAGGAATTTTCCGAGCACCGCTTCGAGCGTCGTCACCGGCAGCGTGAAAATCAGCTCGATCGTGCCGGTGCGTTTTTCCTCGGCCCAGAGGCGCATGCCGGCGGCGGGCACGAGGATCACGAAAATCCACGGCAGAAATGTGAAGTAGCTCTCGAGCGACGCGATGCCGGCCTTTAAGAAGCCGCCGAGAAAGAAGGCGAGGCCGACGGAGATGAGGAGATAGCCGATGAGAAAAACGTAGGCGACCGGCGAGCGGAAGTAGCCGGCGAACTCGCGTTTGAAGACGGGGGAAATCTGGCTCATCGGGAAGACGGGGAAGATGGGGAAGACTCGGAAGACATGGAAGACTCGGAAGACATGGAAGACTCGGAAGACAGGGAAGACGGGAGAGACTCGGAAGACGGGAAGATGGGAAGAGGACGTCTTGCGTTCTGGCGTTCTTGCAATCTCGCGTTCTTCAGACGTCGGAGGCGGTGAGCTCGCGGAAGATTTCGTCGAGCCGCGCGCCGGGCTTGCGGGCGCGGAGGCGCTCGGGCGTTTCGTCGATGACGACCTTGCCCTGCGAGATGATGATCACGCGCGTGCAGATCGCCTCGACCTCCTCGAGGATGTGCGTCGAGAGGATGATCGTCTTCTCGACGGCCATGCTCTTGATGAGCGAGCGCACTTCGATCTTCTGGTTGGGATCGAGGCCGTCGGTCGGCTCGTCGAGCACGAGCGCGGGCGGATCGTGGAGCAGCGCCTGCGCAAAGCCGACGCGCTGCTTGAAACCTTTCGAGAGGGTCTCGATCGTCTGCTTGCGGACGGGCGCGAGGTGCGTGAGCGCGATCGCACGGTCGACGTGGTCGCGTTTCGCCTCGCGGCCGCGGAAGCCGCGGACTTCGGCGATGAAGCCGAGAAATTCCTCCACCGTCATCTCGGGATAGGCGGGCGCGCTCTCGGGCAGGTAGCCGACGCGGCGTTTCACGCCGACGGGATCGACGGTGACATCGAGGCCGTCGACGGTCGCGGTGCCGGCGTCAGGCCGCAGGAAGCCAGTGAGCATCTTCATCGTCGTCGACTTGCCCGCGCCGTTGGGCCCGAGGAAGCCGAGGATTTCGCCGCGCTTGACGGAGAAACTGACGCCATCGACGGCGCGCTTGGCGCCGTAGGTTTTAACCAGACCTTTGACTTCAATCATGAGTGGGACGAAGCGGAGGATTGGGCGGTGAGACCAGCGAGACGGATAAGGTTCCGCGAGGTTTCAGGCGGAAGGTTGCGGTAAAATAACGACTGCGAAGCGGCGCAAGATGAAAATGGGTCAGCGGCGGGCGAAGCTCAGTGTAGGGGGG
>DASZYB010000073.1:0-2110 GCA_035545575.1 Opitutaceae bacterium
CTCGCTGCGCGGCGGCCTGCTGCGCGAGCGCGGCTTGCTGCGCGGCGGCCTGCGCCTCGATCTCGGAGCGCAGCCGGGCGACGGAAGCGTCGTTCGGCGCGAGTTTCGCGAGCTCGGCGAGCGCCTGCTGCGCGCCGACGAGATCGCCGGCATCGCGCGCGCGGAGTGCGTCCGACATCAGCTTGATTTTCGCGTCGGTCGGATTCTGCGCCCGCAATCGCGCCGCGGGCACGACGACGGCACACGCCGTGAGGGCGAGCAGCACCAACAGCACTCGGGGTAACGGGCGATTTTTCATTCGGAAGCTTGGCTGGAAGAAGACGGCGCGGCGTTGTCCGCCGGGTCGACCTCGCGCGGCGCGAGCGTGCGACGATCGGGCTGCGCGAGGTTGGGCGATTCCTTGGTGACCTCGATTACCGGGGGCGACAACTGAATCCGGTCGATCCGATACGCGCTCTCGCCGATCCGGAATGTCTCGCCCGCCCGCACTTCGCGCGCGCTGCCCTCGCCCGCCGTCGCGACCACGGCCGACAGCGTGTCGGTGAGCTGCCGCTCGCGCTGCGTGAGCTGGAGGTCGCGGCCGGTGCGCTCGTCGTGCACCACCGCGGTCGCGATGCGCTGCCGTGTCGTCATGCTCTCCGGCACGGCAACCGGTTGGGGACTCACGTCGAGCCGCTGGATCGAAAGGGCGAGCGCGGCCACGCGCCGGCCCGCCGGGGCGAGAAACACCTCGCCGGTGGCGACGTTTTCAAACGTGCCGCGCCAGTGGCCTTCCTCGCCGGCGTAGCCGATGAGCTGCAACCGAAACGGCTCCGGCCGCACCGCGACGAGCTCGAGCCCGAACGGCTCCTCGGGCTCGTCCTCGCCCAGGCCCGCCGGCGGCTTCACGGTGAACTGCCGCGCGCGCGCGTTGTAGAAAATCTCGGGCGGCGTGAACGCGTCGTAAACCCAGTCGCGGCCGCGCGTCTGCGGCGGCGGCGGATTCCAGGTGTCGTTGCGCAACGCCGTCGGCTCCGCGAAAGCCGGCACATACGGCTCCGCCGCGAGCGCGATATTTTCGGCACGCGCGGGACCGCCGCTTTCGCGCCAGCCGCGCACGGCAAACGTCGCCGCCGAACCCAACGCGAGCGCGAGCGCGGAGAAGACGAGCAGTCGAGGGTTGGACGGCCGGGACATGGTTTTCGCGTGCGTTGGTCTATTTCCGCGGCGCACATCCACGGCCGTCGGCGAAGCCGCGACGCCGCTGGTTTCGGCGGTCGCGGGCCGTCGGCGGCGGAAATGAGATTTTACGCAGCGAGATCATGTCGTCGGCTTTTCGGCGGGCGGCGTGGCCGAATTGTCCGCCGGAGAAACGAGCTCGATGCACTCGAGCGTGACGGTGAATTTCGAAAACGGCTTCGCGACGATCGGTGCCGCGGTCGAGAGGCGGCGCGAGGATTTTTTCGCGGGCGGTTTGCGCGCGGGCGCCTCGGCGGTGAGCACCACGGACGCGGGAGTGGATTTTGCGTTCTCGCTCGCCGCCGTCTCCTCGGGCGAGGCCGGCGCGGGCTCCTCGAACGTCGCCGGCTCGACCTGCACTTCGCGGACGAGCAGCGGCAGCTCGAACGCCGCGAGCCGGTTGAGAAACGTGCGCAACGCCGCCGTCTGCCCGATGAAGGTCACTCGAAAAGCCGTCGCATCGAGGAAGCCCGGCGCCCGCACGCTCGCGCGCGGATCGATCGCGAAGAAATCGCCGGCGTCGTCGGTCGCGGAGGGCGCGATCGCGTCGGCGGGCGGCACGCCATTCGCGGCGGCGAGCGCGGCATCGCGCTCGTCGCGCTCGCGTTTGCTCAAGGGCGATTCGCGTTTCACCGCGAGCAGCGCGCGCGCATGCGCCTCGAACAGCGCGCCGAGCACGTGCTCGAGCACCAGCCGCTGGCGGAAGACGGGCTCGATGTGTTCGACGTCGGGACCCTCGTTGGCGTAGAGCGAAAAACCGCAGCGCTCCGCCTCCGGCCGGATCTCGATGCCCTCCTTTTTTGCGAGCTCGCGCGTGCGCTCGACGAAGGTCGCGAGGTCGAAGTAAGCGTCGGCGCGCGTCGCCGGCGGCTTCGCGGCGCGCAGGCGCTCC
>DASZYB010000074.1:0-115293 GCA_035545575.1 Opitutaceae bacterium
GCAAGACAGACGCCCTACGGTTTCCAATCAAATTTCGCCGAGCCGCACGCACGCGACGGTGCGCGCGGGATCGCCGGCGGCGAGGAGCGGTGGCACGGCGGCTTTGCACTTTTCCTGGGCGAAGGGACAGCGCGGATGAAATGCGCAGCCGGCGGGCGGATCGATCGGCGACGGCGGATCGCCGGGCAGCACGAGGCGCTGGCGCGTGCGCTCGACATCGGGATTCGCCGTCGGGATCGCGCTGACGAGCGCGCGCGTATACGGATGCAGCGGCCGCTCGATCACGTCGGCTGCGGGGCCGAGTTCGACGATCTTGCCGAGATACATCACGGCGACGCGGTCGGAGATGTGTTTCACCACGGACAAATCGTGCGCGATGAAGATGAGCGAGAGATTCATCTTCCGGCAAAGCTGCAAGAGGAGATTGAGAATCTGCGCCTGGATCGACACGTCGAGCGCGGAGACCGGTTCGTCCGCGACGATGATCTTCGGCTGCAACGCGAGCGCGCGCGCGATCGCGATACGCTGGCGCTGGCCGCCGGAAAACTCGTGCGGATATTTCTGCATGAACCGCGGCGCGAGCCCGACGAGTTGCATGAGCTCGGCGACGCGCGCGGGCACTTCCGCGGGCGCGCACACGCGATGCACGAGCAGCGGCTCGGCGAGCGTGGCGAAGACGGTCTTGCGCGGATTCAGCGACGCATACGGATCCTGAAAAACCATCTGCAACTCGCGGCGCACGTCGTGCAACGCCGCCGCCGAGCCGGTCGTGAGATTTTTCCCCTCGAGAATCACCGCGCCCGCGGTCGTCGGCACAAGCTGCAGGATCGCGCGCGCGAGCGTGGATTTGCCGCAGCCGGATTCGCCGACGAGCCCGAGCACTTCGCCGCGTGCGATCGTCAGCGTGACGCCGTCGACGGCTTTGACCGTGCCGATGTGCCGGCGAAAAACGAATCCCTGTTGAATCGGGAAATGAGTTTTGACGTCGGCGAGCTCGAGAATCGGATCGGACATGGCGAAGAGTGGGCGGGATCAGATTTCCCCGAGTTGCGCGCGCAGGCACGCGTGCGCGTGGCCGGGGGCGACTTCGCGCAACGCGACGGGCGTCGTGACACATTTCTCCACGGCGAATTCGCAGCGCGGCGCGAACGGACAGCCCGGCAGCGGCTTCGACAAATCCGGCGGCATGCCGCGAATCGTGTAGAGCTCGGCGCCTTTCGGCTGAAGCGCCGGGATCGAGCGCTGGAGCGCGCGCGTGTAGGGATGACGCGGCGTGTGGAAGAGCGTGCGCGTGTCGGCGGATTCGGCGAGCCGGCCGGCATACATGACCTGCACGCGATCGCACAGGCCGGAGACAACGCCGAGGTCGTGCGTGATGAAGATCACCGCCATGCCGAGCTCGCGCTGCATTTTTTTTATCAGCTCGAGGATTTGCGCCTGCACGGTGACGTCGAGCGCCGTGGTCGGTTCGTCGGCGATGAGCAGTTCGGGTTTCGTGATCAGCGCCATCGCGATCATCACGCGCTGCCGCATGCCGCCGGAAAATTCGTGCGGATAAAGATGCATGCGACGCTCGGCGTCGTTGATGCCGACCGCCTCCAGTGCGGCGAGTCCGCGGCGCTGCGCATCGGCCTTGGAAATTTTTTCGTGGATCAGCAACGGCTCGATGAGCTGGTCGGAAATCCTCAGGTAGGGATTCAGCGACGTCATTGGATCCTGAAAAATCATCGCGACGCGCTTGCCGCGGATGCCCCGCGCCTGCGCGGGCGTGCAGTGCAGCAGATCGACGCCGTCGAACATCGCCGTGCCGCTTTCGATGCGTCCAGGCGGCTGCGGGACGAGGCCCATGATGGAGTAGCAGGTGACGGATTTGCCCGAGCCGGATTCGCCGACGATCCCGAGCGTCTCGCCGCGCTCGAGGGAAAAACTCACGCCGTCGACCGCCCGATAGACGCCGCTGCGCGTGTGGAAATACGTGCGGAGATCGGTGACGGTGAGAAGAGGCACGGCAGAAAAACGAGGAACGACTACGGTCGGCCAGCCAATGAGGGCGCGACGCGCGTTTCGCGCAAGGCGGAGATGACGGTTGCGGGCGCGAGATCGGACAGCGTGGAGCCGCGATCGGGCCGCAGAATTTTCACGGGCGCGGAGAAAACCGGGCCGGTGCGGACCGGATTCGTCGGGCCGAAGAGCGCGAGCAGCGGCACGCCGAGGAGATTCGCGAGGTGCATGCCGCCGGTGTCGTTGGTCACGAGGAGCCGGCAGGCGCGGAGCTGGGCGGCGAAGGCGAGCAAATCGGTTTTGCCCGCGAGGTCGCGCACGCGGGCGGGATCGAAGCCTTCGACGACGGCGCGCGTGATCGGCGCGTCGTTCGCGGTGCCGAAGACGGCAAACTGCTCCTCGGGAAACGCGGCGATCAATTCGCGCCAGTGACCGACGGGCCAGCGCTTTTCGGGGTTGTTCTCGGAGCCGGGAATCAGGCCGATCAGTTTGGCGTGCGTGGTTTCGCCTGGGGAATTCACGGGCTGCCGATCGGGCGGCTGGCCGAGGCCGAAGTGGCGGAGGAAATTTTCCCAGAGTTCGAGTTGATGATGCGCCGCTTCGTCGAAATCGGCGGGCACGCGATACGCGTGCGTGAGAAGCGGACGCGATTTGCCGGGGCGCGCGAGGCCGAAACGCTGGCGTGCGCCGGCGAGCCAGGCTTCGGCGTCGCCGCGAAACGAATTCGTGAACAGCAGCGCCACGTCGGGAAACTCGCCGCGCAATTTCCAGAAGTGGGCGAAGTAGCCGGCACCGCGCGGCGGCAGCGGACGGAGCCGGTCGGCGACCGACCAGCTCGCGAGGAGCGGCAAAAAATGCGCGCGCGCGACGAGCGTGATTTCCGCGTCGGGCCGCGAGGCGCGCAGCGCGCGGAGCAGCGGCACGGCCATGACGACGTCGCCGAGCCAGTTCGGCAGGCGGATCCAGATGCGCGTGCGGCGCGGCGGCGTCGCGAGGCCGCGCGCGCGGAGATCGGCGGCGAGCAGATCGCGTTTCGCCTCGAGGCGCAGGCGCTTTGACGGCATGTCCTGATTGCGCCAGCGGTCGTGCGCCCAGAGCCAGGACGCGCAGAGGTTGTCGTCGGCGCGCAGCCGTTCTTCGAGCCAGCGGTTGAGCGCGAGCGTGACGCTCGCGCTGTCCGAGGCGCACGCGAGGCGCTGCACGCCGATCTCGATGCGCCAGAAAGCGCGGCGGCGCGGAAACAGGCCGTAGACGCGCGCGTCGAATTTTTCCGCCATCACGCCGGCGAGCTCGCTCGTCGAACACACGCGGCCGAAGAGCGTGGTGAGCGCGCCCTGGAGGCCGGCGTTCTGGTCGAAGAGCAGGCCGACGAAGCCGCGGCGGCGAAGAATTTTCAGCGCCTCGGCGAAGCCGTCCTTGCGCGAAAGCAGGCTCATGCCGAAGCGCTCGCGGGAGGCTTTGACGAAGGCGTTGGCGGCGGCGTGGTCGAGCGGGCGGAAGATCGTGCCGAATTCGGGAAAGGGCGCCGGCAGGACGAGCGGCATCGCGGTCTGCGCCTCCCAATACGCGAGGTGCGGCGAGCACATCAGCGTCGCAGCGGGCGACGCGCGATGCTCCGCGAAGCAGGCGAGCAGTTCCGGCGAGGCGGAGATGATTTCGCGATAGCGGCGTTCGTCGAGGAAAGGCGTGGCGAGCGAGAGGAGGCCGGTTTCGATCAGGCGCCGGCAGCTTTCGCGCCCGATCGCGCGGTGCCACGCGGCGGATTTTTCGGGAAACGCGTGGTGCAGGTTGGAAAGAATCAGCCGGCGGCGGCGGCGGGCGAGGACGAAGATCAGGTCGCCGAGCGTGGCGGAGAGCGCGCGCAGCGCGGCTTCGGGCGTGTGCGCGACCACCCAGCCGAGAAGTTTGAGGAAAAGGAGCTGCACGCGGACAAGGGACGTATGAGTCCCGCGCGATGCTTAGCAATTCCGTTTGATTTCCGCGGCGAAAAACCGTCAAACCTAGCGCGGCGCGGACACCGATCGCGGCGCGCCGGCTTCATGACCGAACTGCTCATCATCAAACCGTCCTCGCTCGGCGACATCGTGCAGGGCCTGCAAGTGGCGACCTCGCTCAAGGCGCAGCGCGACGGCCTGCGCATCTCGTGGGTGGTGCGGGAGATTTTCGCGCCGATCGTGCGCGCATGCGAGGCGGTCGATCGCGTTTATGTTTTCGAGCGCAACGGCGGCGCGAAGGGATTCCTGCGGCTGACGAAGGAGCTGCGGAAAACGAATTTCGACTACGTGTTCGACCTGCAGGGGTTGTTGCGCACGGGCCTGATGACCTCGCGCGTGCACGCGACGCACAAGGTCGGTCGCACGGACGCGCGCGAGATGGCGGGGATGTTCTACAACGAAAAAGTCCCGCTGCCGCCGGAAGGCCGGCGCAGCCACGCGATCGACATCCTGCTGCAGTTCTGTCCGGTGCTCGGCGCGAAGCCCGAATTGCGCGGCGCGCTGCGATTTCGCGAGGTCGACAGTCTCAACCTCCGCTTCGCGCACGGCCGCGGCGGCGAGAAGCCGATCGTGATGTTCCCCGACAGCCGGCGCGCGGAAAAATGCTGGGGCGGCTTCAAGCAGCTCACCGAGCTCGTGCTGCGCGAAAACAAGACGCGCAAGGTGATCTGGGCCGGGAGCAACTACGTGCACGACCGCGGGTCGTTTCCGCCGGAACAGTTTTTCAATCTCACCGGCAACACGAGCCTCGTCTCGCTGCCGGCGCTGGTCAAACGCGCCGACTGGGTGATCTGCAACGACAGCGGCCCGATGCACCTCGCCGCGGCGCTCGGCGTGCGCGTGCTTGCGATTTTCGGGCCGACCGATCCGCGGCTTTTCGGGCCGTATCCGCTCAATGCGCCGGGCAACGTCGTCGTGCAGGCGCCGGTCGGCGATCTGAAACTGCTCTCGGCCAAGGAAGTATATTCGCGATTCGGCCGCGCGCGCGCGCGCTTCGAGCGGCGTTGAAGCGGGCGCCTTGCCGCTCAAGAAACGAAACGGACGGCCGATGAAAAGATAGTCCATGTCCTCTCCCAACTGGTCCGTCCGATGGTCGCGGCGTCGCGGCTCTGTCGCGATGGGACCCGGCGCGGGCCGGCATATGTCCGGGGGCGGAGGGAACGAGCGAAAATGAGCGCCTCGAGCCGTCGCATTCTGATCGTCGACGACAATCGCGCGATCCACGACGACTACCAGAAGATCCTCGTGCGCGCGGCGGCCGATGCGGCGTTGAGCGCGGTCGAGGGCGCCCTGTTCGAAGATGCCGCGCAGCGGTCGCCCGGGCGGCGGGAGAATTTCGAGTTGTCGTTTGCGTTGCAGGGCGAGGAAGCGATCGAGCTGGCGCGCGCGGCGCGCACGGGCGGGACGCCGTTTTCGCTCGCGTTTGTGGACATCCGGATGCCGCCCGGCATCGACGGCATCGAGACCGCGCAGCGCTTGTGGGCGATCGATCCCGACCTGCAGGTCGTGATCTGCAGCGCGTATTCCGATTATTCTTGGACGGACATGGCGGCGCAGTTCGGCGCGGCGGACCGCTGGGTGATTCTCAAGAAGCCGTTCGACAACATCGAAGTGCTGCAGCTCGCGCACGCGCTCGTCGAAAAATGGGCGCTGCGGCAGCAGACGAAGGCGCAGGTCGGCGAACTCGAGGAGCGCGTCGCCGCGCGGACCGCGGACTTGAGCGCGGCGCTCCAGCGGTTGCGCGAGGAAGTCGCCGAGCGCGAACGCGGCGAAACGGAACGGCGCAACATCGAGCGCAAGCTCGAGGAGACGCAGCGGCTCGAAGGCCTCGGCGTGCTCGCGGGCGGCGTGGCGCACGATTTCAACAACATCCTCACCGGCGTGCTCGTCAGCGCCTCGCTCGCGCGGCTGGATGCGCCCGCCGGCTCGGACCTGCAGATGCACCTGCAGTTGATCGAGGAGAATTCGCGGCGCGCGGCGGGGCTTTGCGAGCAGCTGCTGACCTACGCCGGTCGCACGCGCGTGAGCATGGCGCCGCTCGATTTGAACCTCCTCGTCCGCGAATCGCTCGAGCTGCTCCACGTCTCGGTGCCGAAAGACGCCGACTTCGCCGTCGAGCTCGCGGAAACGCCGCCGCTCATCAAGGGCGACGCGGCGCGCCTGCGGCAGGTCGTGATGAACCTCGTGCTCAACGCCGCCGAGGCGCTGCGCGAGCCGCCGCGGCGCATCCGCCTGCGCTCCGGCCAGGCCGCGCTCGACGCGGCGGCGCTCGCGGCGACGGCGCATCCGGCCGAGGCGAAACCGGGGAATTTCGTTTTCATCGAAGTGAGCGACACGGGCGCCGGGATCGCGACCGACGCGCTGCGGCGGATCTTCGAGCCGTTCTACACGACGAAATTCACGGGCCGGGGACTCGGCTTGAGCGCGGTGCTCGGCATCATGCGCAATCACCGCGGCGCGCTCGACGTGCAGAGCGAGGTCGGACGCGGCACCACGTTTCGCGCCTATTTTCCCGTCGCCGTCGACGCGGTGCCGCCGCCGGCCGGCGCCGTGCCGGCGCCGATCCGGGTGCAAGGCGGCACGGTGCTTCTCGCCGACGACGAGGAATCGGTGCGCCTCGCGGCCGCGGCGACATTGCGGCGCCACGGATTTTCGGTGGTGGCGGCGGCCGACGGCATGGAAGCCGTGGCGCTGGCGAAACAGGCGCCCGCGCCGTTTGCGGGCGCGGTGCTCGATGTGACGATGCCGCGCCTGGACGGCTTGGGCGCGCTGGGCGAATTGCGGAAACTGCAGCCGCGGCTGCCGGTGGTGCTGGTGACGGGTTTCGATGCGCGCGGGGTGGCGGAGAAGATCGCACAGATCGACGGGGTGAGGTTGCTGCAGAAGCCGTTCACGCTCGACGAATTCATTCGCGCGGCGGCGGAGCATTTTGTGGCGGCCGCGGGCACGCGGGCGTGACCCGGCCGCCGCGGCGCGCGGGCGGATGAACTTTTTGGTGACGGCGCGCGACGTAAGAGGTATGACCGTCGTGTCGCCCGCGCGCATGCCCCAGCCATGAACTTCGCCCGCGCTCAAATGGAGCGTCTCTACTGCGAGCTCGCGCCGGCGCTGCGGAGCTACTTTCGCCGGCAGCCGGCGCTGGCGGGAGCGGCGGACGACCTGGTGCACGACACGTTCGTGCGGGCCTGGCGGCGCGCGGACCGCCTCGGGGAATCGGTTTCGGCGCGCGCATATGTCTTCGGGATCGCGCGGCATGTCGGGCTCGACTGGCTGCGCGCCCGGCGCGAGTGGGTGGAGTTGCCGGAGCAGGCGGCGGCTCCGGCCGACGAAAGCGACGAACGCCTCGACGCGATGCGCGCGGCGATCGCGCGGCTGGCCGAGCCGCAGCGCGAGACGTTGCTGCTGCGGCTGCAGCAGGAGCTGAGCTACGAGGAAATCGCCGAGGTGCTCGGCGTGCCGGTGGGCACGGTGCGATCGCGGCTGCACCACGCGGTGCAGCGGCTGCAGGAAATTTTGCATCCGGCGCCGGAAACGAAAAACGCCAGAACCGCTCTCACATGAAAACCGAAAATCTCGAAATGCTGCTGCTCGACCGCGCGCTCGGACAGCTCGCGCCCGAAGTCGCCGAAATGGTCGACGAACATCTCGCGCGCGATCCCGCCGCGGCGCGCTGCGCGGAGGAATGGGCGGCGACGCTGCAGCTCGCGCGCGCGACGGTCGCGGCGGAGAATTTTCAAGTGGGCGATTCGGGCGCGGGGTTGGCGCGCGTGCGCCGGGCGTGGCGCTGGCGGTCGGCGGGCGTGGAAGTGATGAAGCTCGCCGCGTGCGTCGCGCTCGGCCTCGCGGCGGGCTGGGCGATGCGCGCCCCGCGGTCGATGCCGGCGGCGATCACCGTCGCGGGACCCGTCCGCGTGCGCGCGATGAGCCCGAGCCCGTCACCGGCGGCGGCCTTCTGGATCGCAGCCCGCCGCGAAGCGGAGGCGAATCGCCGGGGCGGCGAAGCATCGCCGCGCACGACCGTCGACTGGGGGAAGATCGACCGGATCGGCACAACCAAGGACTCACGATGAAAACGAAAATCATGTCACGCGGGCGCCGGGGGCCTGCGCTCGCGCTGCTGGCGCTCGCTCTCGCGCTCGTGGCGGGCTGCGGTTTCGACGAACAGCGGCTCGTCTGGTCACCGGACGGAAAGCGAGCGGCGGTGCTGAACCACGGCGATTTTTATCTTACCGATGCGGAGGGAAAACTTTCGCCCAAGCTCGCGGAGGATGTCACGCGGGTGGCGTGGCTGGACGACTCACAGCGCCTCGTGCTGGCGATCGCGCGGCATGTTTTCGACTGGCCTGCCGTGGCGCAGGAAATCGGCGCCGCCAAAACCCAGGAAGTCGCGCTCGCCGCCGAAGCGGTTTGGAAAAAAATCCAGGCCGGGACGGCGTGGGAAGAGGCCGCAAAGGAATTCGAGCTGAACAACACCAACGTGCTGGCGCTGTATCTCACACAGAAACACGGCGCGGAATTACGCGCGAAGGTGGACGACAAAACGTGGAAGCAAATCGACGGACAGGCCGTCGTCGACGTCCGCCAGCTCGTCGTGGCCCGAATCGAAAACGACCAACTCCAGCTCGGGGCGGTGCTTTATCACGGCCTCTCGGATTATGCGGACATCCGCACGGCGCCGGGCGGCCGCGCGGTGGCTTTCGTCGTCCAAACCGCGCTCGAGAAGCAAGGGAACGTTCGGTTGCTGGTCACGCCGATCGACGCGACGGAAGTCGTCGAAGTCGCGACGATGGTGGCATCGTTTCCCGATTGGACGCCCGACGGGCGTTCGGTGGCCTACGTGCAAGGAGCGGCCGAAAGCGCCGGCAACGGCCAGGTCCCGCAACTCGGGGCGCTGATCGTGCGGCGCGTTTTTGCGGACGACGGCAAGGTCGCGCTCGATCCGGAGCCGCAGGCGCTCGCGGGGTGCATCCTCACGGGACAGATCCGCGTGCGGTGCCTGCGCGATGGCCGGATACTTTTCAACACGGCGGAAATTTCACTGCCGATTTCGAAGGCCGACGGTGGAAACGAGCGCGAGCAGCTCTTCGCCATCGATCCGTCGCGGCAGTCGACGCTGGTGCGGCTGGTTCCGCGAAGCGGCGAGAACAGGCTGCCGCAGGGCCTGACGTTTTTCGAGCCGAGCCCGGACGGACGGCGCGTGCTGTTTGGCGGCGAAAATGGGGAGGTGATGGTTTTGGAAATCGTGACCGGCGAAATCAACGAAGTGCAGCCGGCTGGCGGCGACCTTTCGGGCGCGCCGCAGTGGCGAAACGCGGAGGAGTTCAGCTTCACGCGCCGCAACTCCGAGAAGGATGGCGTGAAGCCCGCGCACGAGTGCGACCTGGTGCTGCGGCGTGCGGACGACCCCAAGAAAGAAACGGTGCTGAGCGCGGCGTGGCCGGCCGAGATGTTGAAGGCGAAGTAAGGGATTCGGACGAGGCCGCACGAGTTTCCCGGGTGGGTCGTGCGGTCGGCGCGGCGGCGGGCGGGGCGGGCCACGGCCGCGCGTTCGATCGCGCGACTTTTCTGTTTATTCCGACGGAGCGGGCTGCACACTGGTTGGTTCTTCCCATGCTCGATCCCAAGCTCATCCGCGAAACGCCGGACACCGTCCGTGCGGCGATCGCCAAGAAACACCTCGACGTCGACCTCGATGCCGTGCTGGCGATCGACGCCGCGTGGCGCGCGCAGTTGCAGGAAGTCGAGGGCCTGCGCGCGAAGCAGAAGGCGGCGAACACCGCGATGGCCGCGCTGCCGAAAGGCTCGCCGGAGTTTCAGGCGAAGATCGCGGAGATGAAGACGGCGTCGGCGCAGGCGAAGGAGAAGGAGGCGCAGCTCAAGGAGACGGAGGAAAAATTTCGCACCGCGATGCTGTCGCTGCCGAACCTGCCGCACGCGAGCGTGCCGGAGGGCAGGACGCCGGAGCAGAACGTCGTGTTCGCGCTGCACGGCGCGCACGACGCGCCGCGGCCGCACGCGAAGGCGCACTGGGAGATTCCGGGCTTCGACAAGCTGTTCGACTTCGCGCGCGGCGCGAAGGTCACGGGCGCGGGTTTTCCGTTTTACGTCGGCGATGGCGCGCGGCTCGTGCGGGCGCTGCTGCATTTCTTCCTGGATGAAAATGCGAAGGCCGGCTACGTGGAGGTGAACCCGCCGATCTTCGTGAACGCCGCGAGCGCGACCGCGACCGGCCAGTTGCCCGACAAGGAAGGGCAGATGTATGAAACGACGCCGGACCATCTCTACGCGGTGCCGACGGCCGAGGTGCCGCTGACGAATTTCTTCCGCGACGAGATCGTCGAGGAAGCCGCGCTGCCGATCTACCGCTGCGCCTACACGCCGTGTTTCCGCCGCGAGGCGGGCAGCTACGGCAAGGACGTGCGCGGGCTGAACCGGCTGCACCAGTTCGACAAGGTCGAGCTGCTGAAATGGGTGCACCCGGCGACGAGTTACGAGGAGCTCGACAAGTTGCGCGGCGACGCCGAGCGGCTGCTGCAGAAACTCGATCTGCCGTATCGCGTGCTGTTGATGTGCGGCGGCGATCTCGGCTTCGCGCAGGCGAAGAAATACGATCTCGAAGTGTGGTCCGCCGGCCAGAAACGCTGGCTGGAGGTGTCGAGTTGCTCGAACTTCGAGGCGTTTCAGGCGCGGCGCGCGCAAATCCGTTTTCGCGCGAAGGACTCGGGCAAACCCGAGCTCGTGCACACGCTGAACGGTTCCGGCCTCGCCGTGCCGCGCGTGCTCGCGGCACTGCTCGAAAACAACCTCGAGCCCGACGGGCGCGTGAAAATTCCCGCGGTGCTAGTGCCGTATTTCGGGAAGGAATTTCTGGCGTTCGGCTGATTGGAGTGGCACGGGCGTCCCGCCCGTGATTCAGAACACGGGCAGGATGCCCGTGCCACGTCGAGACCTGGAGTTTTGGAAACGTGCGGCTGACGCGCTGGCGGCGCGCGTGCCGCGCGCGCGGCTGCATCCGGCCGTGCTCGCCTTCGCCGCACGGCGATCCGCGCGCGAGAAATGGGGCGTGGCGTTTTCCGGCGGCGCGGATTCGCTCGCGCTGCTGCTGCTGCTGTGGGCGCACTGGCCGGAGCGGCGGCGGCGTTTGCTCGCGCTGCATTTCGATCACCGGCTGCGCGGACGCGCATCGCGGCAGGACGCGGCGTTTTGCCGGCGCGTGAGCGCGGCGCTCGGCGTGAAGTTCGTGAGCGGCGCGTGGACGAAAGCGCGGCGCGGCGCGAGCGAGGCGGAGGCGCGCGCGGCGCGGCTGGCGTTTTTCGAGGGCCAGGCGCGCGTGCTCTGGCTCGGGCATCAGCAGGACGATATTGCGGAGACGATGCTGATGCGGCTGGCGCGCGGCAGCGGGACCGGCGGGCTCGCCGCGCCGCGACCGGTGCAGCGTCACGCGCGCGGGCGCGTGCACCTGCGGCCGCTCCTGACCCTGAAGAAAACGGAAATCGCGTCCGCGCTCACGGCGGCCGGCATCCCGTGGCGCGAGGATGCGACGAACGCCGGCGGAGATTTTTTTCGCAATCGGGTGCGGCGCGACGTCGTCCCCGCGTGGATCGCCACGGCGCAGCGCGACGCGGTGGCGGGCGCGGCGCGCGCGAGAGAGTTGTTGGAAGAGGACGACGAGGCGCTCGAGCGCTGGGCCGCGGAATTGGCGCCGATCGAGAAGGACGGCGCGCTGCCCTTGCGTTTGCTGGCGGGAAAACCGCGGGCGCTGCTCCGCCGCGCGCTTCACCGCTGGCTGCTGGCGCAACGCGGCGTGGGCGAGCTTTCGCGGCAGGCGTTCGAGGCGTTGCTCGAGGCCGTGGCGCGGGGCGAAACGACGCGGCATAGCATTGGGGCGATGCATTTTGCCCTGATTCGTCGAGGAGTATTGCGGACGGAGCGCCATGGAAAGCGGCGCGCGCGATTCCAGCGGCGTGCCAATTGACTTATGCTCCCGGAACATCCACGTTTCGCGCTCAGTCCAACCCAAGGAAATGTCCGATTCCGAAAATAAAAAATCCCGTCGCGCGCTGAAAAACCTGCCGCCGGACCGCTTTCAACCCAAGATGCTGGTCTTCTGGCTCGTGCTCGTGGCGGCGGTGATCGCGTTGCTGGTGCTCGCGCCCAGCGTCTCCAGCACCCCGGAGGCGTTGAAAATCCAGGATGTGGTCGAGCGCGCGGAGGCGCACAACGTGAAGCCGGGCGCCGTGATCCGGCGCGATCCGAGCGGCGGTGCGAACTGGGTCAATATCATCGGCGAATCGCGGAAGGACGAGACGGCGGCCTACAAGCAGTTTCGCGCGGTCGGCTGGTTGCCCGAGGCGAACCTCATCAAGCTGCAGGAATCGCATCTGTTCGATGAACAGCAGCCGAACACGATGCTCGGCGTCATCATCACGAACGTCCTGCCGTTCCTCATCATCATCGGGCTGCTTTATTTTCTTTTCGTGCGCCAGCTCCGCCAGGCCGGCCGCGGCGCGCTCAGTTTCGGCAAGAGCCGCGCGAAGCTGCTCACGCGCGATCGCGACAAGATCACCTTCGCCGAAGTCGCCGGCTGCGACGAGGCGAAGGAGGAAGTCTCCGAGGTCGTCGAATTTTTGAAGGACCCGAAGAAGTTCACGAAGATGGGCGGCCGGATTCCGAAGGGCATCCTGATGGTCGGCCCTCCCGGCACGGGCAAAACACTGCTCGCCAAAGCGGTCGCGGGCGAGGCGGACGTGCCGTTCTTCAGCATCTCGGGCTCGGACTTCGTGGAAATGTTCGTCGGCGTCGGCGCGAGCCGCGTGCGCGACATGTTCGAGCAGGGCCGCAAGAGCGCGCCGTGCCTCATCTTCATCGACGAGATCGACGCCGTCGGCCGCCAGCGCGGCGCCGGCCTCGGCGGCGGCAACGACGAGCGCGAACAGACGCTCAATTCGCTGCTCGTCGAGATGGACGGCTTCGACACGACCGAAGGCGTCATCATCATCGCCGCGACCAATCGGCCCGATGTGCTCGACAGCGCGTTGCTGCGGCCGGGCCGTTTCGACCGGCAGATTTACGTGGACCTGCCCGACCTGATCGGCCGCGAACAAATCCTGCGCGTGCACGCGAAGAAGATCAGCCTCGCGGAGAACGTCGACCTGATGATCATCGCGCGCGGCACGCCCGGACTTTCCGGCGCCGACCTCGCGAACCTGCTCAACGAAGCGGCGCTGCTCGCCGCGCGGCGCGGCAAGAAGAAAGTCGAGATGGCGGACGTCGACGACGCGCGCGAGAAAGTGCAGTTCGGCCGCGAACGCCGACGGTTGATGGACGACGAGGAGAAGAAACTCACCGCCTACCACGAAGCCGGCCACGCGCTCGTCCAGGCCGTCCTCGATGACGGACACCTGCCCGTCTACAAGGTCACGATCATCCCGCGCGGCCGGAGCCTCGGCAGCACGATGTATATCCCGAAAAAGGACATCCTCACGCAGTCGAAGAAGAAGTGCGAAATCAAGATCGCCTCGACCTGCGGCGGCCGCATCGCCGAGGAGCTCGTGATGGGCGACATCTCGAACGGCGCCTCCGGCGACATCAAATACATGACGCAGCTCGCGCGCGCCATGGTGTGCGACTGGGGCATGAGCGCGCTCGGCCCGATCGCGCTCGGCGATCACCACGATACCGTTTTCCTCGGCCGCGAAATCACGCGCAACGAACTCATCTCCGAGGAGACGTCGCGCAAGATCGACGAGGAAATCCACCGCATCATCGACGAGCAATACAAGCGCGCGACGCAGATCATCGGCGAGCGCCGCAGCGCGCTCGACAAGATCGCGGAGGCGCTCCTCGAACACGAGACGATCGAGGGCAAACACGTCCTCGAGATTCTGCAATTCGGCGAGATTCGCTCGCCGATCCTGCCGAGCCTCGGCGCAAAGCCCGAGAGCAAGCCCGCGGGAAAGAAAGCGCCGGAGAAACCGGTCGCGCCTCCGGGCGCGATTCCGGAGGGCCCGACGCCCGCGCCGAATCCGGCGTGACCAGCGGGCCGATTGAATCACGAGGCGGGCGCCGGCCCGCCTTTTTTATTTTCTCGTCGAGCGCGGGGCGAGCGGCGCAGCTTTCGTCTTGGATTCGGCGCGGCGCGCTCCAAGGCTCGCGCGACTTACCCGAATGAAAATCTGCTGTATTGGAGCCGGTTATGTCGGCGGGCCGACGATGGCGATGATCGCGCTCAAGGCGCCGAAAATCGAAGTGCGCGTGGTCGACATGAACGCCGCGCGGATCGCCGCGTGGAATTCCGACACGCTGCCGATCTACGAGCCCGGCCTCGACGAAGTCGTGAAGCAGACGCGCGGGAAGAACCTGCATTTTTCCACCGATGTGCACGGCGGCATCAAGGCGGCCGACATCATCTTTGTCGCGGTCAACACGCCGACGAAAACCTACGGCGTGGGCGCGGGCCGCGCGGCGGATTTGCGCTTCATCGAATCGGTGGCGCGCACCATCGCGGAGCACGCGAATGGGCCGAAGATCATCGTCGAGAAGTCGACGATCCCCGTGAAAACCGCGGAGACGATCAAGGAAATCCTCCGCGCGAATTCCGACGGCCATCGCTTCGAGGTGTTGTCGAATCCGGAATTCCTGGCCGAAGGCACCGCGGTGGCGGATCTGGTCTCGCCGGATCGCGTGCTCATCGGCGGCGAGCGGACGCCGGGGGGCGAGGCGGCGTTGCAGAAACTCGTCGAGGTGTATGCGCACTGGGTGCCGCGCGAGCGGATCATCACGACGAACCTCTGGTCGTCGGAGCTTTCGAAGCTCGTCGCGAACGCGTTCCTCGCGCAGCGGATTTCGTCGATCAACTCCATCTCGGCGCTCTGCGAGGCGACGGGCGCGGACGTGGACGAAGTCGCGAATGCGATCGGCAAGGATTCGCGCATCGGGCCGAAGTTCTTGAAAGCGTCGGTCGGCTTCGGCGGCTCGTGTTTTCAAAAGGACATCCTGAATCTCGTTTATCTTTGCGAGCACTTCGGCCTGCCGGAAGTGGCGAGCTATTGGGAAGGCGTCGTGAAGATGAACGACTGGCAGAAGCGGCGCTTCGGCACGCGGATCGTGCGCGGCTTGTTCAACACCGTCGCCGACAAAAAAATCGCGGTGCTCGGCTTCGCCTTCAAGAAGGACACGAACGACACCCGCGAATCGCCCGCGATCGCCGTCTGTCGCGATCTGCTGGCGGAGCAGGCGCGCGTGACGGTTTACGATCCGAAAGTGCCGGCGGAGGAGATTCGGCACGACGTGCTCGGCACGGCGAACGGCGCGACCGCGCCCGACGCCGCGCGGCTGACGATCGCCAAGGACGCCTACGAGGCGGCGCACGGCGCGCATGCACTGGCGATCGTTACCGAGTGGGACGAATTCAAGACGCTCGATTACGCGAAAATCTTCAAGACGATGTGCCAGCCCGCGGCGATTTTCGACGGGCGAAACATCCTCGACCTCCCGAAGCTCGCGGCGCTCGGCTTTCGCGTGCACGGAATCGGGAAATAGCGCCGTTCCAACGCGCACGGGGCGGGGGACGCGACGGCTTCGTCGCGTTGCCCGGGAGAAAAACGCGGCGAGGCCGCTGCGTGCTGACCCAACTCTGCGCCAGACAAACTCCCGCCGAGCGTGACGGGAGTTTGGAATCCGTTTCCTAGCGCAGTTTCAAAATGCCGTAGTCGTTTTTGTAGGTCGGGCTTTACGCCCGACACGCCGGGGATAAACCCCGACCTACATGTCTGATGCGGCTACGATTTTATTTTAACCGCTTTAGACGATCGGCAGCGGTTCGAATTTTCCACCGAGGATTTTTTCCGATGGACAGTCGAGCCAGCGATCGAGCGCGGTCGCGTAGACCTGCCGGAAATCGGTGCTGAACGTCAGGTCCTGGTTGCGCTCGAGTTTCAGCGACGCCGCGGTGCCGTGCAGGCCGCCTTTGACGCGCGAGCCCATCACGAAGAGCGGCGCGGCGGTGCCGTGATCGGTGCCGCGGCTTTCGTTCTCGCTCGGCCGGCGGCCGAATTCGGAGAACGTCATCGTCGTCACCTGGCCGTCGAGCCGGTGCGCCTCGAGGTCTTTTTGAAATGCGGCGAGGCCGTCGGAGAGCTGCGTGAGGAGATTCGCCTGCTGCGTGAGTTGGTTGCTGTGCGTGTCGAAGCCGCTGAGCGAAACGAAATACACGCGCGTCGGCAGGCCGGCGGCGATCAGCGCGGCGACGTTGCGCAGCGAGGCGGCGAATGGATTTGCCGGATAGGCGGACCCCGGCCGGTAGTCGCCGATGACGCGCTGCACCTTCTTTTCCGTGACGAGCGTGTCCATGAGCGTGTGGCGCAGGAAGGTGGAGTTGCCGCCGTCCGCGACGACGGGCGTATCGGCTTTCTCGATCATCGTCTCGAGGAGCTTGCGCGTGTCGTCGTTGTCGCGGCGGTTGCCCCCGCCGCCCACGAAGCCGAAGGTCGGATGTTCGTGCTCGCTCGAGAACGACTGCGGCATGCCGCTCGTGAGGTGGATCGCGACGGGATCGTGTTCGTCCGGCGAACCCGGGCCGCTCGGGCTGGCGGGCACGCCGGCGCAGGCGTTGTCGAGGAAGCGGCCGATCCAGCCGGTCGAGGAAAACGCGTCGCTCGCGCTCGCTGTTTCCCAGATTTCCGTCGAGCGAAAGTGGCTGCGATTGGGATTCGGGTAGCCGACGTTCTGGACGATCGCGAGCTTGCCGTCGCCAAACAGCGATTGCATCGCGGTGCACGAGGGATGCAGCCCGACGGCGTCGGAGACGCGCAGCACCTTGTCCTTCGGGATGCCGAGCGTCGGCCGCAGGCGGTAGTAGTCGGCGTCTTCGAACGGCACGAGCGTGTTGAGTCCGTCGTTGCCGCCGGCGAGCTGGACGAGGACGAGGATGCTGCGGTCCTTCTCGGGCGCGGGTGCCGCGGCGAGCGTCGACTGCACGAGGAACTGCGGCGCGAAACGGCTGAAGGCGAGCAGGCCGATGCCGCGGCTGGAGAGCTTCAGAAATTCGCGGCGGGTCGTCGGAAAAAACGAGCTGAGGGAGTTCGAGGCCATGGGCGGAGCGATTTAGCAGACTTGGTATTCGGGCGATTGCAGCAGCGTGACCGTCGCGCGACGGAGACGGCGCTGGCGTTGCGCGGGATTGGCGGCGTCGGTGGCGAGAAACTGACGGATGGCTTCGCGCGCTTCGGGCGAGACGTCGCCCGCGAGCAGCGCGTGGCAGAGGCGGGTCGCGGTCTCTGCGGGATCGGCGCCGGCGAGAGGGGTGAGCGCGTCGTCGGCGACGGTGAAGTTGGCGGCGCCGTTGCTGCGCGCGGCGACGAGCTCGATCTGTTCGTCGGCGTTGAGCGAGGCTTCGTCGAGCGGCGCGAACAACGCCTCGACGAGCTGGCGGCGCGCGGTGATCGTGGCGGAGTTGATCCAGTTGCGGCCGCCGACCCAGCCGCGGACGTTTGGCGGGTAGAAGAGGAGCTGGCCCATCTGGCGCATCGGGTTGAGCGTGAGTCGCGGCAGCGGCGCGACGTCGAGCTGCAAGTCCTGGACGAGCCCGAGATAAAATTGCAGCGGGCTCTTGATGAAGTTGCCGCGAAATTCCGGCGCGAAGAACAACCGGCTCCCGAAAAACTGCCGCGCGAGCGCGCGCAACTCGAAGCCGCTCGCGCGCCACGCGTCGCCGAGCGCGGCGAGGTGTTCCGCCGGCAGCGGGGCGTCGCTCAGGTAAAATTTCGCGAGCTCGTGCGGCAGGAAAGTGGCGGCGGCCTTTTGCTGATACGCGAGATCGATCACGTCGTCGCCCGTGAAGTTGCCCGTCGCACCGAAGACGGTTTTCGGCGTCGGATCGTGCTGCAATGGCGCGTAGCGGAAACTGCCGTTCTGCTGCGGCAGCGTGCGATAACCGGTGAAGGCCCGCGCGGCTTCCTTGATGTCGGTTTCGGTGTAGTTGCCCTCGCCGAGCACGAAGAGCTCGAAGAGCTCGCGCGCGAAATTTTCGTTGGGCGCCTTGCGCTGGCTTTGTTGCAGGTCGAGGTAGATCACCATCGCGGGCGAGCGCGAGACGGCTTTCGAGAGCGCCGGCGCGGGCCCGAGGCCGTGGCGGGCGAGGATGTCGAAATGTTCGTAGATCAGGCCGGCGTTGCGGACTTTTTCGGCGGAGACGACGTAGACATCGCTGAGAAACAGCACCCATTTCGCGGCGACGGCGTTTTCCGGCTGCGCGGCGTATTGCAGCCATTTCTGGCTCAACTCCTGAATCGCGAGCCGGCCGCGCTCCTGCAGCTCGCGCTGGCTGCGGAGTTTTTCCTCGCCGGACATTTTTTGCAGGCTGCGCTGCAATTCCGGCGCGCTTTCCTCGAAACGCGCGACCAGGCGCGGCTTCGGCAGCAGCGGCGGATCGCCGGGAAACAGGCGCTCGAGCGTGCCGGCGAGGCCTTCGCGGCGGGCGCGCTCGACATCGTCGGGCCGCGCGGTCCAGCCGGCGCGGCGCAGCAGATGGCGCGCGGCATCGACATTCCACTCTTCGGCCGGCAGCGGCTGCCACGCCTCCTGCGGGCTGAACGAAAGCGTCGTCGTCATGGGCTCAAAGACGAAACCCTCGCGCGCGGGTTTCATCTCGGAGAAACTCAGACCCCCAGCGCGGTTTTGTAAAGGCGCGGCACGCGTTTCGTGACCGAAGTGAGCGTTTCCCACGGAATGGTTTCCGCGGCGCGGCTGAATTCGGTGAGCGTGATTTCCTCGCGGCCCTGGCGGCCGACGAGCACGGCTTCATCGCCGCACGCGACGCCGGCGACATCGGTCACGTCGACAATCGTCTGGTCCATCGTCACGCGCCCGAGCACGCGGCAGCGCTGGCCGCGGATGATCGCGTGCGCGCGATTGCTCGCGGCGCGAGGAATACCATCGGCGTAGCCGGCGCAGAGAATCGCGACGACCGAATCGCGGGCGAGCGTGTGCATGCGGCCGTAGCTGATCGTCGTGCCGCGCGGGAGTTTTTTCACGAGGCCGACGCGCGTGCAGAAACTGAACACCGGCTCGGTGTGCACTTGCGCGAGCAGCGAATTCGGATGCGGCAGCACGCCGAACTGGAGCAGGCCGATGCGCACGGCGTTGAACGGATTCGCCTGCCGCGAGCCGGCCGGCGCGGCCCCGGGCATCGTCTCGATGCCGGCGCTGTTGTCCGCATGGACGAAAATTTCGGCGAGTTTCAGGCCGTGGCATTTTTCGAGCGCGGCGAGGAAGCGACGGCGCTGTTCCGCGGTGAACGCGGTGTCGTCGTCGGGGCTCGCAAAATGCGTGAACACGCCGGCGAGCCGCAGGTGCGGCGAAGCGAGGATCTTCGCGCAGAGCGCGGGCGCCTCCTCATGCCAGACGCCGAGCCGGCCCATGCCCGTGTCGATCTTGAGGTGCACGGAAATTTTTTTTCCGGCGCCGCGCGCGACGGACTCGAAGCGCTCGACTTCGTCGACGCTGGAAATTGCCGCCGCGAGATCGTGCACGATGAGCATCGTGTCCTCTTCGGGCAGCAGCGGACTGAGGATGAGAATCGGCCAGCCGGGGCCGAGCTCGCGCAGGGCGGCGGCTTCGGTGACGTTGGCGACCGCGAAGAGATCGGCGCCGGCGTGCATGAGCCGTGCGGCGGCGTGGTGCAGACCGTGGCCGTAAGCGTCGGCCTTTACCACCGCGACGTAGCGCATGTGCGGCGGCAGCGAGGCGCGGATGAGCCGCAGGTTGCGCTCGAGCGCGGCGAGATCGATCTCGGCCCAGCAGCGCAGCGGATGAGAGGCGTGCGAAACGGAAGTCATGGCGCGCGGTGAATTTGGGGCGTCCACGTGACGTAGCTCGGTTCCTCGTGCAGAAAGGCGTCGGGTTCTTCCGTGGCGCGAAAGATATCGGCATCGAGCACGCGCGGCAGCAAGTCGGGCAGGGAGTAGGGGACGCGTTGCACGTTTTCCGGCAGCGGCGACCAGTGGCGGAAATTTTCCGGCATCGCGAGCGGCGCGGTGAGCTCGGCCGAGCCGACGCGGCGGAGCGCGCCGCCGAGGCGATAGTGATGCCACGAATCGCGGCGCGCATCCGCGATCAGCGCGAGGTCGGAGCGGCCAAGCGCGTGCGCGACGAGAACGAGGCTCGAGTAGGCGAACACGGGCCGCGGCTCGAGGACGTTCCACGCGCGGATCGCCATCGCGGCGGTGCGGATGCCGAGGATCGAGCCGGGACCGTCGCAAAACACAAACGCGCCGGCGGCGGCGATCGGCAACTCGAGTTGTTCGACGCCGCGAAAGAGGCCGATGCCCGCTTCCTCGTCGCTCGCGTGCCAGCGCCCGGCGCCGGCGGCGAGCCACGTGCCGACTTGAATCCGGCTCGACGCCGCGTCCAGAAACACGAGCGGCGCATGCGCGGCGGCGATCTGGCGGAGGCTGGACATCGAGGCGACGAAACGCCTCGGCGCCGCCGCGCGCAAGCGCGCAGAATCGGGCATTGACCGCTGCAACTCAGAGCGTAGCGTGCCCGATTCTACGTCCGAAACCCGTCCGCATTTTTCTCCCGTGAATGTCCAACTGAACAATGTGTCCGCCACCCGCAAGAGCCTGGTCGTCACGCTCGAGCCGAGCGAAGTCGACGCCGAGCACCAGGCCGTGATCGGCGAAATCGCGAAATACGCGCGGCTGCCGGGGTTTCGTCCGGGCAAGGCGCCGGCGGCGATGATCGCGAAGCGTTTCGGCAAGGAGATCGCCGACGAATTTCGGCAGAAGGTCGTAGCGAAAGCGTATCGCGACGGCCTCGAGAAGGAGAAGCTCGACGTGATCAACATCGTGAACGTCGAGGAAGGAAAGATCGAGCCCGGCCAAAGCGCGGCGGTGACGATCACGTTGGACGTGCGCCCGGATTTCACCTTGCCCGATTACAACGGACTCGCGACGGAGATCGCGCCGACGGATCCGACCGACGAGGAAGTCGAGAACGTGATCCAGGGCCTGCGCGGCGAGCGCGCGGATTTCAAGCCGGCGGAGCGCGCGGCGCAGAAGGGCGATTATGTGAAGCTCGGCTACGAGGGAAAAATCGACGGCCAGCCGATCGCGGAGATCGCGCCGGACAAGCAGCTCTACGCGAAAGTCCCGCAGACGTGGGAGGAAGTCGAAGGCGCGAACGAAGGCGTCATCCCCGGCCTCGGCAAGCAGCTCGCGGGATTGAAGGCCGGCGACAAGAAGGACGTGACGATCGTTTTCCCGGCGGATTTTGCGGCGGCGCCGGCGCTGGCCGGCAAGACGGCGACGTATGCCGTCGAGGTGCTGGAGATTCGCGAGCGCGTGCTGCCGCCGCTCGACGCGGAGTTTTTCAAATCACAACAAGTCGACGACCTCGCGGGCCTGCAGGCGCAGGTGCGGAACAATCTCAAACTCCAGAAGGATTATCAGAACCGCACGGCGCAACGCCGGCAGGTGACCGATCAGCTCGCGAGCAAGGTCGATTTCCCGGTGCCGGATTCGCTTGTCGACGCGGAGACGCAGGGCGTGCTCCGGCAATTCATCGAGGAGAACATGCGCCGCGGCGTGCCGCAGGAGCAGTTCGAGAAGGACAAGAAGGAGTTGTTCGAGGGCGCGCGGAAGGCCGCGCACAACCGCGTGAAACTCCAGCTCGTCCTCGCGAAGATCGCCGAGGCGGAAAAAATCACCGTCACGGAGGACGACATCAACAACTACCTCTATCGCGAGGCGATGCGCTCGGGCCAGAAGCCGGACAAGCTGGCGAAGTCGCTCGCGAGCGACCGCGACCATCTGCGCGCGGTGCAGCAATCGATCATTTTCGACAAGGCGGTTGATTTTCTGGTGTCGAAGGCTAAGGTCACGACCGTTCAGCCGAAGGCCTGAGCGGCCTTTCCATCTCCACCAAACTCGTGAGCTACTACCACATTCCGACTGTTGTTGAGAACACCGGCCGCGGTGAACGCGAAATGAACGTCTACTCGCGGTTGCTCCGCGATCGGATCATATTTGTCGGCACGCCAATTGATGATGACGTTGCGAACGCTGTCATCGCGCAGCTCCTTTTCCTGCAGATGGAAGATTCGAAGAAGGACATCCACATGTATATCAACTCGCCGGGTGGCGTGGTCACCGGCGGGATGGCGATTTACGACACGATGAACTTCCTCAAGTGCGACATCGTCACCTACTGCATTGGCATGGCCGCGAGCATGAGCACCGTGCTCTTGGCTGCGGGCACGAGGGGAAAGCGTTTCGCGCTGCCGAATAGCCGGGTGATGATCCACCAGCCCAGCGGCGGCGCGGGTGGTCAAGCAGCGGACATCGCGATCGCGGCGAAAGAAATTCTACGCTGGCGCAAGACATTGAATGAGGCGCTTGCGAAGCATACCGGCAAGTCTGCAGAGCAGATCGAGAAGGATTCGGATCGGGATTACTATATGAGCGCGCCCGAAGCGAAGGCTTACGGCATCGTCGATCACGTCGTCGAGTCGACGCGCGACGCGCAGGCGGTCGTGCAGAGTGCGGCCTGAGCCGTTGCTCGCGGCGGCGGCCTACGCGAAGAAAGCTTCCGCGGGTTCGCAGCCTTTTCCGCTGGCGGTTGTCCAAGCTGGGTCGGGCGGTTTCCGCTCAAGTTTTTCCCGCGGGTAACGACAACGGGATTTGTAAGCATTCTCCCGCGCACTCCCGGCTCGACACCGCCCAACCAGTAGACACCCTTTCGCCATGGCAAAATCCGCGCGCATGACCCTCTGCTCGTTCTGCGGCAAGTCGCAGGCCGAAGTGAAGAAGATCATCGCGGGCCCGGGCGTCTACATCTGCGATTCGTGCGTCAACGTCTGCAAGACGATCATCGACCGCGAAGTGAAGACGCCGGCGGTCGAGGCCAAGCCGACGGTGCGGCTCGTGAAGCCGTCCGAGATCAAGAAGACGCTCGACGATTACGTCATCGGCCAGGATCACGCGAAGAAGGTTCTCTCCGTCGCGGTCTACAATCACTACAAGCGGCTGATGTTCGATGCCGGCCAGTCGGCGAAAGACTCGCCGGCGATCTCGCCGGAGTTCAGCGAAGTCGAAGTCGAGAAGAGCAACATCCTCCTCGTCGGCCCGACCGGCTCGGGCAAGACGCTGCTCGCGCGCACGCTGGCGAAGATTCTCGACGTGCCGTTCGCGATCTCGGACGCGACGACGCTCACCGAAGCGGGCTACGTCGGCGAGGACGTCGAGAACGTCGTGCTGCGCCTGCTGCAGGCGGCGAACTACGACGTGAAGAAGGCGGAGTGCGGCATCATCTACATCGACGAGATCGACAAGATCGGCCGCAAAACGGAAAACGTGTCGATCACGCGCGACGTTTCCGGCGAAGGCGTGCAGCAGGCGCTGCTGAAGATTCTCGAGGGCACGACGTGCAACGTGCCGCCGCAGGGCGGCCGCAAGCACCCAAATCAGGAATACATCCAGATCAACACGTCGAACATCCTCTTCGTTTGCGGCGGCGCCTTCGTGGGGCTCGATGCGATCGTGCAGCGGCGGATGGGCACGCGCAGCCTCGGCTTCTCGTCGATCGCCGCGCAGCAGGAAGCGGCGCTCAAGCCCGAGCAGATGATGAAGGCGCTCGCGCCCGAGGACCTGATTCGCTTCGGCATGATTCCGGAGTTCATCGGCCGGTTGCCGGTCGTCTCGGTGCTCGACCAGCTCCAGGTCGCCGACCTCGAAAAGATTTTGCTGCGCACCAAGAACGCGATGGTGAAGCAGTATTCGAAGCTCTTCGCGATGGACGGCGTGCGGCTGAAGCTGACGCCCGACGCCGTGAAGGCGATCGCGGCGAAAGCGATCGAGCTGAAGACCGGCGCCCGCGCGCTGCGCTCGATCATGGAAAATCTCATGCTCGAGGTGATGTATGAGCTGCCCCAACGCGACGACGTCGCCGAAGTGGTGATCGATTCCGCGGTGGTCGCGGGTCGGCGCAAGCCGACGATGCGCCGCGTGGCTAAGGCCGAGCCGAAGCAGGACGCGGCTTGAGCCGGGCGCCGTCCGCTGACCTGGTGTAGGAGCGGCTCTACGCCGCGATGTTTTTCAGCCGCGGAGAACCGCCGTGCGAAAAAGTGCGGCGCAAATCGCGAAGATCGCTGCAACCAGGCGGCTTTCGCCTCACCAGTGCGCGTAGTCGCCTTTTTCGAGGCTCTTCGCGAATTCCACGAGCAGCTGCACGCAGCGCTCCACGTCCTCCAGATCAACCAGCTCGCTCGGGGTGTGCATGTAGCGCAGCGGAATGCTGACGAGTCCCGTCGCCACGCCGCCGCGTCCCATCTGGATCGCGCGCGCGTCCGTGCCCGTCGGCCGCGGATCGGCTTCGATCTGATACGGGATCTTCAGTTTCTTCGCGGCCTTGAGCAGCCGGTCGTAAATCTTCGGATTGATGTTGGCCCCGCGGCAGAGGATCGGCCCGCCGCCGAGTTTCGTCTCGCCGTATTTGCGGTTGTCGCAATCCGGGTGATCGGTCGCGTGGCCGACGTCGATCGCGATCGCGAGGTGCGGGTTGACGGCGTAGGCCGAGGTCGTCGCGCCGCGCACGCCGATTTCCTCCTGCGCGGTGGCGACGCTCACGATTTTCGCGGCGGTTTTTTTCTTTTCCTTCGCGAGGCGGATGAGCGTCTCGCCGACGACGTAGGCGCCGACCTTGTTGTCGAAGGCGCGCGCCGTGCCGATGCTGCCGTGCACAAGATCGAGCTCGTGGTCGTAGGTCGCCGCGTCGCCGATGCTGACGCGCTCGAGCGCCTCGGCTTTCGAGCGCGCGCCGATGTCGATCCAGATTTCGTGTTTCTTCGGGACCTTCTTGCGATCCTCCTCGTCCATGAGGTGAATCGCGCGCTTGCCCGTGACGCCTTTCACCGGGCCGTTCGCCGTCTGGATGATCACGCGCCGGCCGGAGATCACGCTGAGATCGTGGCCGCCGATCGTATCGAAATAAAGGAAGCCGTCCTTGTTGACGAAGGTGACGATGAGGCCGAGTTCGTCCATGTGGCCGGCGAGCATGAGCACGGGGTCGCCGTCGGGGTTGAGCGTCGCGAGGCGATTGCCCAGCGCGTCGCCGGTGTAGGCGTCCGCTGCCGGTTTCACGTGCCGGTCGAAGACGGCCTGCGCCTCGCCTTCGTAGCCGGAGGGTGAGCGCGCGTGGAGCAGTTCCGCGAGAAACGCGGGGACTTTGTAGGACGACATGAGGTTTAGTCTCGCACCGCCGCGCGCCGGCGCAAAACGTTTTTGCGCATGACCATTTACCCGGCGATCGACATCAAGGGCGGGCGCTGCGTGCGGCTCACGCAGGGCCGCGCCGACCAAGAGACGATCTATGCGGAGAATCCGACTGACGTCGCCGCGGAATTTCGCGCCGCGGGCAGCGCGTGGGTGCACGTCGTGGATCTCGACGGTGCGTTTGCCGGCGAACCGAAAAATCTCGCAGCGGTGCAGGCGATCGCGGCGCTGGGCATGAAAGTCCAGCTCGGCGGCGGACTGCGCACGCGCGCGACCGTCGAGCGCGCGCTCGCGGGCGGCGTGAGCCGCGTCGTGATCGGCACGCGCGCGGCGGAAAGCGAAGCGTTCGTCGGCGAACTTGTCCAAGCCTTCGGCGAGAAGATCGCGATCGGCATCGACGCAAAGAACGGCCAGGTGGCGGTGAAAGGCTGGGTCGCGACCGCGGCCATGAGCGCGCTCGCGCTGGCGCGACGCATGGACGCACTCGGCGTGCGCACGCTGATCCACACCGACATCGGCACGGACGGGATGCTGACCGGCCCGAATTTCGCGGCGCAGGAAGCGATGCTCGCGGCGGGAAAATTCAACGTGATCGCGAGCGGCGGCGTGAGCCGGCGCGAAGACATCGTGATGCTCGCGGCGCTCGCGCGACGTTACGCGAATCTCGAGGGAGTGATCGTCGGCAAGGCGCTTTACGAGAAGCGCGTGGAGTTGCCGGATCTGCTCGCGCTGGCGCGCGAGTGATTGCAGCGTCGCGCCGATGAGCGACCACTCTCCGGGCGTGCGCGGGTCGACGCGATTCTACGGAGGGATCGGCGTCGCGGCACTGGTGGCGCTGGCGGTCTACACCTTGACGCGCACGCGCGCGCCGTTCTACGACGAAGTCTATCATCTCGCTCATGCGGCGGACTGGTTTTCCGCGGGATCGCTGCGCGCGTGGTTGACGAAGGCGAGCGCGAGCGCGGTCGGACCATTCTACGGGCTTTTTTATCAACGATTCATCGGCGCGCACGGCTGGCCGGTGCCGTGGATTCGCGGGCCGAATCTTTTTTTTCTGGCCTATACGATCGCGGTCCTCGGGGCGGCAGGCCGACGCTACAGCGGCGTCGCGGCGCTGGGCGTGATGGCGGTGCCGATGACGTGGGTGATTGCCGGAATGGCGCTCACCGAAATGCCGGCCGCCGCGATGCTCGCGACGGCGGTGTATGCGGCGGGCGAACTGGCGCGCGACGGGGAGCGCGAGTGGCGGTGGCGCGCCGTGTGGTGGGCGGTATTGGGCGTCGCGTTCGGAATCGCCGTCGCGGTGCGCCAGTCGGTGCTGATCGTGGCGCCCGCGCTCTTGCTGCTCGCCGCGAAGCGGCGCGTGGATTGGATGGCAGGCGCGGCGGTGCTGGTCGCGGGACTGGCGCCGATGCTCGTGGTGTTTTGGATTTGGCGCGGGCTGCTGCCGCCAGGACAGGAGCACGTCGGCGGAGCGTTTTCGATCGCGCACGCACTTTTCGGGTTCGCCTATGTGGGGCTGGCGGCGCTGCTCCTCGCGCCGGAGTGGTGGTGGAGTGGCCGCAAGCTGGCGCTCGGCGCCGGCGCGGTGGCGATCGTTTTTAACGCCCTGATCGCCTCGCCGCCGCTGACGATGTTGAGCTCGGTGCTGCGCGCACTCGGGCCGACGCTCGCGCCGGTGGCCGAGCGAATGCTTGCCGCGGCGACAATCGCGACCGGCGGCGCGTTCATCGGCCTGCTCGTTCGCGAAGCGCGCCGATGCGATACACGCGCGCGCGGACTGATTCTGGGCACCGCGCTCGTTTGCCTGAGCTGCGGCGCGATCGCGCATCAATTCTCGAGCCGCTATGTCACGCTCGCGCTGCCGTTCTGCGTGCCGCTGCTCGCACCGAGAATGACGTTCGGTCCCTGGGCGGCGGCGAGGCTTGCGGGTGGCGCGGTGGTCGGCTTCGCCGTGCTGCGGTCGTATTACAATTTTCCCGGCTGACGTCCGGCGCTGCGCGCGTTTTCGCGGGCACCAATCTCGCTACTCGCGCTTCACCTGATCCGCGATCTCCTCGAGCGGATAGGTGATGATCTCGGCGAGCGTCGGATGATACCATGGCGCGCGCAGCAGATCGAAGACGGTGGCTTTCATCGCGAGCGGGCCGCTGAAACAGTGGATCAGTTCGCCGGCGTCCTTGCCGACGATTTCCGCGCCGAGGATGCGGCCGCGCACGGGCTCGGCGATGACCTTCACGTAGCCGTAATTGGCGTCCATCAGAATCGATTTGCCGTGGTCGTTGAACGGATAACTCGCCACGAGGTGGCGCTCGCCCGCTTCGTCGAGGTCGCGTTGCAGTCGGCCGATCGTCGCGAGCTGCGGGTCAGTGAACACGACATTGAGCAGGAGCGAATAATCGACGGGTTTGATCGTCTTCACGCCGGCGGCGTGGCGGGCGGCGAGTTCGCCCTGCTGGATCGCGACGTGGACGATCTCCGCCGGGCCGGCGCAGTCGCCGGCGGCGTAGATGTGCGGCATGCTTGTTTGCTGCCAGCGATTCGTGACGATCTGGCCGCTGGCGCGGGTGGTCACGCCGGCGGCGGCGAGGTTGAGCGGCGCGATATTGGGCTCGCGGCCGAGGGCGTTGAAAAGGTGCGCGGTGCGGCGCGTGACGAGTTTTCCGTCGTGCACGAACTCGACCGTGAATCCGCGGCGGTCGTGCGCGACGCGCTGCAATTGCGTGCCGGCGAAAAGCTCGATGCCTTCGTCGACGAACGCGCGCTGCACGACGGTCGAGGCGTCCGCGGAGTGGTCGCGCAGAATGTTGCGGCTGCGCTGGACGAGCGTCACGCGTGCGCCGATGCGGTTGAGAAATTGCGCAAGCTCGCAGGCGACGATGCCGCCGCCGAGGACGATCACGCTCTTCGGCACGAAATCGAGATCGAGCACGTCGTCGCTTGTCCAGAACGGGACATCCGCCAGGCCCGCGACGGGCGGCGTGCTGACTTTGGAACCGGTGCCGATCAGGATGAATTTGGCGCGGAGGCGGCGGCCGTCCGAGAGTTCGACGGTGTGCGCATCGAGGAAGCGCGCCTGCGCGCGGAGCAAATCGAACTTGCCCGACTCGAGCGCCCGCACGCGATGCTCGGCGAATTCGCCGATGATTTTTTTCTTTCGCGCGTGGATCGCCCTCATGTCGGCGCGCGCGTGCGGAATTTTCAGGCCGAATTTCTTTCCCTTTTGCGCGAGGTGCAGCACGTCGGCCGAGTAGAGCAGCGTTTTCGAAGGCATGCAGCCGCGCAGGATGCAGAGGCCGCCGAGTTCGCGCGCGCCGTCGACGATCGCGGTTTTGAGGCCGAGCGACACGGCGACGCGCGCGGCATTGAAGCCGGCGCTGCCGCCGCCGATGACGAGGAAGTCGTAGGATTTCATTCGGGAAACGTGAGCGAGAGGAAACGCGGAAACGGGCCGAAAGGGGAGCCGAATTGAGAAACAAAAAAGCCAGGAATTATTCCTGGCTTTCGGGTCGCGCGGGCTGGAAAAGGCGAAGCGGCGTCAGCGTCCCTTGCCAAACAGCATCGTGTGAATCGTCTTCAACACGATCGCGGCATCGAGGAAGAAGGAGAAGTGCCGGATGTAGTAGAGGTCGTATTCGAGCTTGCGCACGGTGTCCTCGAGGTTGGCGCCATACGGGTAGTTGACCTGCGCCCAGCCGGTGATGCCGGGCTTCACGAGGTGGCGGAAGTGGTAGCAGGGGATTTCGTTTTCGTAAATCGACACGAGCCGGTCCCACTCGGCGCGCGGGCCGATGAGGCTCATCTCGCCGCGGAGGACATTCCACAACTGCGGAATCTCATCGATGCGGCTGACGCGCAGGAAGCGGCCGACGCGTGTGACGCGATCGTCGCCCTCGCGCGTGTAGGCGTCGCCGGTCGCGGCAGGCCGCATCGTGCGCAGCTTGAACATCCGAAACGGCACGCGATTCCGCCCGATGCGCGTCTGGGCGAAGAAAACTGGACCGCGGTCCCCGACCCAGATCGCGAGCGCCGCGATCGCGAGCACGGGAATCGCCAGCAGCAAACCGAGCGCGGCGAGGAGCAGATCCGCGAGGCGCTTGGCGTGGGCGAACACCGGCTCGCGCGTGATCTGGAAGCCTTCCTGAAACAGCCAGATTTGATTAAGCCGGTAGCGCGGGATTTTGCGCCAGTAAGTTTCGTGGAAGAGCTCGAGCGTGTAGATCGGAACGCCGGCGAAGTAGAGCTTGAGCAAGGCGTCCGAGATGTCGGGCGGAAGGCGCGGGTTGGCTTCCCGCAGCACCAATGCTTCGGGATCGATCGTGCCGGTGGCGACGGCGGCGAGCGTCGCGCGGAGATTCGCGAGCGTCGGATCGGCCGCGCCGTCGCCCTCGAGCGCGCAGAGCACGAGCGGCTGCGACGTTTTCATTTGCTGCGCCTCGAGCTGAAATTCACGGCAGCTCGCGGCGTCGCCGACGAAGACGAGCGTGCGTTCGCGGCGCTCCGGGCCGGCGCGCAGATGCCACATCCGGCGATAGCCGATCGAGAGCGGCGTGAGCGTGAGGTAGCCGAGCACGATCACGCTGCGGCTCTGGTTCACCGAAAATCCGGCGGGGAACACGACGAACGTCGCGAGCAGCGTCGCGAGCGTCACGAGCACCAGCGCGATGATGTGCTGGCTCGCATACTCGAGCGACAGGAAGTCGGCCTGCGCGTTGTAGCCCTCGATCAGGTAGAGCGCGGTGAGGAAAAAAACGCATGGCAGGATCAACGGCGCGAGGATCGGCGCATTCCACGGGACGACGCCGCGAAAAAACGCGATGACGTTGAACAGGACGACGAGCGAGGCGACGTCGGCCAGTGCGAGCGCAAACGGAGCGGTGCGGCGCCGGGTGTTCATGCGTGGGGCGCCGACGCGGCGTCGGACGGCGAAAGCGCCGGCCGGGAAACGGGCGAATCGCTGCCGGCGACGGCGGCGAGCAACGCCTGCCAGCGTTGCGCGGCGATGTCGCCATTTCCGCCGGCGGCGTGGAAGCGGGCGGCTGCGGCGCCGAATTGTTCGAGGCGCGCGGGATCGCCGGCGAGTTCGCGCAGCGCGGCGGCGATGGCGGCGCTTTCGTTTGGCGCGAAGGCGAGGCCCATCCCGGCGGCGCGGACGAGGCGCGCAATCTCCGCGCCCGGCGCCGCGAGCACGAGCGCGGGTCGCGCCACCGCGGCGGCGCCGTAGAGCTTGCTCGGAAACACGAACGACTCGCAGCCGGCGCGGACGGCGATGACGTGGATGTCCGGCACGCTCAGCGTGAGGGAAAGTTCGGCGCGCGGCTGTGGCGGCTCGAAGCGCACGTTGGGCAGGCCGCGCCGTTCGGCGGCCTCGCGCAGCGCGTGCAAACCTGCGCCGCCGCCGACGAAGAGGAAAACGAAACGCGGATCGTCGCGCAGGATTTCGGCGACCTCGATCAGGCCGGCGAGGTCGTGCACGCGACCGAGATTGCCCGAGTAGCCGACGACGAAGCGGCGGTTAAGATCCCATTGTTCGCGGCGGGCGCTTCGCGCTTCGGCGGCGACGGGGGCGACGCCGCGCGGCGCCCAGTTGGGGACGACGTGCAGTCGCGCCGCGGCGACGCCGGCGCGACGCACGACGTCGGCCATGGTTTCGCCGAGGGTCACGCACGCCGCCGCGCGCCGCCAGGCGAGGTTGCGCGGCGGACGAAGCGCGCGGCACAGCAGGCGGGAGCTGAAGTTGGGCGCCACGGAATAAAGCACTTCCGGATAGATATCATGAATCCAGTGAATCAGGCGAGTGCCGCGTGCCGCCGCGACGAGCGCGGCCGTCAGGCCGATCAGCGGTGGATCGGTGAGCGCGACCACGATGTCGCCGCGGCGCGCTTCGCGCCGGAGGCAACGCGCGGCCGCGGCGTGAAACCGCGCGAAATCCCACGCGCGCCCCGCGAAGCGGGTCGCGCCGGCCGTGAGCGGCCCGACGCGGATGATTTCGACGCCGCGGTGCGTGGTGCGCGCGGGCAGGCCGGCGGACGAGACGCCGGTGACGATCGAGACGCTCCAACCGGCGGTCGCGAGCGATTCGGCGAGATCGGTGAGCAGCTGCGCGGTCGCCTGCTCGGCCGGCCAGTAGAAGCGGTTGACGAAGTAGAGGCGCATCACCGCGATCTCGCGTCCAGCTCGCGATCGCACGCGATGGCGGCTGCGGCCATGAGCAGCGTCCACGCGGAAACGACGACGGCGGGACAGGCGAAGGGAAAATCGACGAGCGCCAGCAAGCCGACGCAACCGAAGCCGGTGGCGAGTTCCAGGCTCGGCGATAAACGCCACCAGCGGGAGCCGGCGGCGCGGCCGACGCCGATCATCGTCGCCACGGCCAGCGCGGCGCCGACGAGGCCGAGCTCGGTGAGCAGCTGCAGCCAGTCGTCGTGCGCGTCGAGGAAGAGCGATGGCACCTTTTGCTCGTTTTCCATTTTGGCGTCGAACGACTGCACCCGCCGAAACGCATACCGGAAACTATGCCAGCCCCAGCCGTAAACGGGTTCCGCCTCGAAAAGTTTCCACGCGTCGCGATAGAGCGGCAGGCGCCAGTCGGCCACGCCACCGGTGTGCAGCGATTCGAGTTGCGTGCTGGTTTTCCTAAGCACGAAGCGCAGTTCCTCGCGTCCCAGCCACGCCGATGCGCCGGCGACGACGGCGACGATGCCGAGCGGCAGCAACACGCGCGGGCCGAAGGCGCGCACGCCTTTTTCCACCCGCGGCCGGGCGTGCAGCGCGAGGACGGTGGCGAGCACGAGGCCGGCCAGCGACGACGCGCGCGCGCCGCTCACGGGCAGGCTCACGAGCAGCAGCAGCGCGAGCACGCCGAAAAAAAGGGCGGGCGTATCCTGCCAGCGGTCGCGCGCGTGATGCCGATAGTGCAACGCGAGCGCGCCGGCCGCCGCCGCGCCGAGCACCGCGAACGCGCCCCAGTGGTTGTAATAGAAGAAGCTCGCGAAGAAATGCCGGTTGGGCGACGGGAACGTGCCGAAGATCGCGGTCGCGTGGAGCAACTTGAACGCCGAGCCGGCACACGCGAGGATCGCGGCGTTGATCGCCGTCAGTGCGAGCAGCACGCGCAGGTGGGCGCGGCGCGGCTGCGCGAGGAAGACATTGAGCCCGACGAGGACGAGGCCGGCGTTGAAAAGAAAATCGACGATCGTGTCGGCGGGCCAGACGGTCGACGGCAGGAAACGAAGATGCTCGGTGCGCGGCGCGAATCCGACCGGCGTGTCACCGGCGGTGAGAAGACGCATGTTGGGATTCAACGCACTGACGCCCACGACGAGAGCGAGCAACAGGAGCGGCGCGGCGATCCACCGGAAACGGGCGCGCACGCGTTTTTCCGCGCGCCGCCAGGCGAGCAGCGTCACGACCGGCGCGGCGAGGCACAGGCAGCCGGCGATCCGCCGGCCGAGCGGATCCATGCCGCCGAAACGCCACGCGAGGAAAATCTCGAGCAACAGCGCGTGGCCGACGGCGACGATGCCGACCAGGTCGTTGTTTTCGGCGTGAAGCGTGCGGTCGTTCGCCATCGTCAGTTTGCGCTCGATGCTCCGGCCAGCCCGGCGGCGCGGACGCGCGCGAAAAATTCGCGCAGGATCGGCTCGTCGAGCAGGCTTTCGAGCGGCTGGTTGCTCGAGATGCGGATCACCCATTGCGGGGCGTGCGCGCTGATGCCGCGGCGGAGCAGCAGCGGCGCGAGCTGCCACGGATGGAGTCCTACGGGGCCGATGCGCTCGCCGTTATAAAAATGCCAGAACCACACGTGCAGCGGCGCGCCGTCGCCGGTGAACGACACGCGGAGCGGCGAAGGCAGCGGATAGCGCGCGATCGGCGGCGGGGGCGCGAGCGGTGACCAGCCGGAGCCGGGCAGGCAGATGTCGGGCGTGTGCAGCGTCACGGAGCCGAGCGTCGATTGTTGGCTCGGCCAGAACGCGACGAAGAGCGTCAGTTCGAGATCACCGCGGCGATACGTTTCCTGGCGCAGCCACGAGGTATTCAACTCCGGCCCGAATGCGAACACCGACGAATCGACGTGGCGCTGCCAGCCTGGCTCGTCGATCACCATCAACGCCGTGAGGTCGGGCGGCGGGCGCTCGTTCGCCGGGGACGGGACGATTTTGACGGCGACGAGCAACGCGAGCAGCGCCAGCGAACCGAAAAGCAGCGCGTAGGGAACGAGCGGCAACCGCGCGGCGGGCGCGGTGCTCGCGGGAGATTGCGGCGCGGCACGGCCGCGACCGAGCAACAGGCAGCCGGCGAAGAGCACGAGCGCGGTCGCGCCGAGAACGACGTAGGCCGTGGTGTCGTGCCAGAAACCTTTGATGTCGACATCGTGCGCCGCCATCAGGCACAGCGAAACGGAGCGCACCAGGTTTGCCGCGATCGCGACGACGACGCTCGCGACGACAAGCGCGACGCGCAGCCATATGCCGCGCAGCATGAAACCGCCGAGCACGACGCCCGCGAAAAGGCAGGCGGTGAGGCTGCGGATGCCGCTGCACGCCTCTTCCACGCCGACCAGGCCGTTGGCGAGGTGGATGATGTTACCCTGCCGGATCGCCGCGAGGCCGAAGAGATGCAGTGTGCGCACCGAGCCCGACGTGATCATCTCGCGCAGGAAAAGCGTGAAGCGCGCGAGCGTGCCGCTCGGCAAGGGCACGACAAAGCACCACAGCGCGGCGGCGCAGAGGGAGGCGCCGTTGAAGCGGACCCATGCATGCTCCGCGCGCGCAAGCGCCGTGGTGCCGGAGAGCAGGAGGATCGTCACCGTCAATCCCGCAAGAAAAGCGGTCTGCGGATGAAACGGCCCTTGCGCGAGCGCCGCCATCGCGGTGACGCAGCCGATCGAGACGCCGGCGACAAACAGCAACCAAGCCCAACCCGCGCGGACGACGGGCGGCAATCGCGGCAGCAAATCCGGCTCCTGCCGCGACTGCCACAGAAGCACGAGCGAACAGAACGGCGCGAAGTAGCCGTGCGAGAGTTCGCCCGCGTCGCGCCAGAACGGCAGCAGATAAAGCGACGTCGCGACGACGGCGACGAGCAGCGCTGCACTGCTCGAGCACTCCGAGCGCGAGGAACCCGACCAGAGATCGCGCCACGAAACGGCGGTGTCCGCGGCGACGCTCACGCGGTTTCCGAAAGCTGGCGCACGACGCGGGCGGGATTACCCGCGACGAGCGTGCGCGCGGCGACGTCGTTCATTACAACGCTGCGCGCGCCGACCACGGCGCCGGCGCCGACGTTCACGCCGGGCCCGACAAACGCCTCGGCGGCGATCCACGTGCCCGATCCGATCGTAATCGGTGCGTGCGCGATCGGGAAATGCGGCTGGCGGTAGTCGTGCGAACCGGCGCACAAATGCACGCCCTGCGAGATCAGCACGTGGCTCGCGATCGAAATCGGGGCGAGCGCGTAAAGATTTGCGCCGTGTCCGATCACGACGTGGTCGGCGAGCGCGAGGTTCCACGGGAACATCACGCGCACCGACGGGTGAATCCGCACGCCGCGGCCGATACGCGCGCCGAAACAGCGCAGGAGAAAATTCCGCCAGCCGGGAAAAAAATTCGGACTCGAGCGAAACAACACCGCGACCACGCCCCAGCCGACGCGTTTCGCCTGCGTGGCGGGCGGGTAATTTTTGTTTTTCAGATGCCGGATGATGTCGATGGGCATGAGGCTAGGACTTGGCGGCAAGCTGACGGTAGAGTTCGCCGTAACGCGGAGCGAGCGTGGACCACGCGAACGATGCGATCGCCGCCGCGCGCGTGGCGGCGCGTTCTGCCGCGGTCGATGGCGGCGCCGCGAAGCGAGCCTGCAATGCATTCGTCAGCTCCGGCACGTTGGCGCGCGTGAATGAAATCGGCAGGGCGCCGCGGAGCGCAGGCCACGGCGTTTCAAATGTCGTGAGCGCGGGCGTGCCGGCGAAAAGCGCTTCGAGCACCGCGAGCCCGAAATTTTCCGAGAACGAGGGCAGGCAAAAAAGATCGGCGGCGCTGAAGTAGTCCCACTTGGCCGCGTCCCAACACGCACCCTGCCACGTGCAGGCGGCGTCGCCCGGCCAGCGGAAGGTCTGCTCCTGCAGCGGGCCGACATAGCTGCGCTCGCCGTCGCCGACGACGATCAGGCGGACTTTGCGGCGCGCGGCGCGCGTCGCCTCGGGCAGAGCCGCGATGAGCAGATGAAGGCCTTTTTTTTCGTGGCAGCGCGAAAGGAAGAGCACGACGAACTCGTCGTCGCCGAGCTTGAGCCGCCGTCGCGCATCCGCGTGGTTGGGCACGGGCGCGGGATCGCCGCCGAGCGGCAGCGCGCGGATTCGATCACGCGCGAACCACTGCGCGAGCCGGTCCGCTTCGAGCGTGCTTGTGGCGAGCAGAAGGTCCGCGGCGGCGAGCGATGGTTTTTCGACGAACCAGAAATACGGCCGCTTCTTCCAGCCCCGATGACGAAACGCCCACGGCTCGAGCATGCCGTGCGGCGAGACGATCGTGGGCTTGCCGGCGTCACGACACCAGCGGCGCGCGCGCACGTGCGACGTTTCCCACAGGCCGTGGAAATGGACGACGTCGGCGTTGGCCACGAGATCCTTCGTCAGTCGATCGGCACGAGTAACCGCGATGCGCTCGGCGGCGAGCGCGTGCGAAAGTCCGACGAGCGCGGTCTCGATGCCGCCGATGCGGCGCTGCGGCGGCGGTTCGGCGAATAAAATTTTCAGCTCGCGCGACACAGTTTTGCGTAGAGCTGCGCGTAGGCGGCGGCCATCGCGGCGGTGGAATAGTGCTCGCGCACGATGCTCTGCGCGCGCCGCGCGAGTTCGGCGAGGCGCGCGCGATCGCGGATCAACGCCGCCCAATCCGTTGCGTCGTTCACGACGAGCGAAACGTCGCGGAGCGCGGCGGGCAATTGGGCGTGCACCGGCGCCTCCATCGCGCACGGCAGGCCGGCGTCCATTGCCTCGAGGATCGCGAAGGAAAATCCCTCGTAGGCCGCCGGGTGCAGAAAAAGATCGTAAGCAGGGAGCGAAGCGCGCGCGTCGTCGTGCCAGTCGATGCGTTGCACGATGCCGCCGAGTTTTTTTCGGGCGACGGCGTCTTCCCATTCCTCCGTCATCCGGCCGCTGCCGATCCAGCGAAATTCGGCCTCCGGGCACGCGAGGCGAATGCGCGCGGCGTAGTCGAGGAAGCGCAACGGCTGCTTCTGCGGCTCGAGCCGGCCGAGGGCCACGATCGCGAACGAGCCGGCCCGGAGATTTTCGCGCGCGCGAAGCGCGGAACGGTCCGACGTGGACGCGTTTTGCAGCGGCACTCCGTTGGTCACGATGGGGATTTCGCGTGCGCGCACGTCGGTGAGGAAGGCCTGCAATTCCGGCGCGCGCGCGGGCGCGGTGACGACGAGCAGCCCGCGATAGGCACGCAGCGCGCGGCGCGCGGCGGCATCCCGCCAGCCGGCAAAACGCGCGCCGAGAAATCGCGCGCTCTGGGTGATGTGCACGGTGCAGAGATGCGGGAGCGCGAGCGTGTTGGTGGCGGCGAGCAAATCGAGGCCGTCCTCGAGGTTTTGCTTGTTGAGATGGACGACGTCGGGCCGCCAGCCGAGCCACGAATCGGCGATGCGTTGTGAATTTTTTTCGCCGGTGGAGGCGAGCACGCCGCGGTGCCAGTGATCGTAGGTGTTGCGATAGTCGACGCGCACGACCTCGCCGATGCCGGCGAAGCGGCGCGCCAGTTCGTCCATGCGCGGATGGCGCGACGCCCAGAGCGCGACGGTGTGCCCGGCTGCGCGCAACGCCTCGCCGAGGTAGAGGAGAAAAATTTCGCCGCCGCCGCGCGAGCCGGAGCTGGAGCTGACGAGCAGAATTCTCATGTGCGGGGCGCGATTTTTTCCGCGAGCTCCTCCCAAAATTCCGCGGCGTGCTCCGGTGCGAGCGTCGATGCGGTGCGCACTGCGCCGGCGCCGCACGCTTCGCGCAGCGCGGGTGACGTGGCGAATCTGCGCATCGCGGCGGCGAGGGCGGATTCGTCGCCGGCGGCGACGAGCAGGCCGTTGCGCTCGGGCTGCACGAGGTCGAGGCCGGCGCCGACGGCATCGCTGCAAATCACGGGAAGGCCGGCGCCGAACGCCTGGTTCACGACGACGCCCCAGCCGTCGTGCCGGCTCGGCAGCACGAACACGTCGGCGCGGGCAAATTGCGCGGGCAAATCGTCCGGCGGCAGAAAGCCCGCGTAGGAAACGCGCGCGCGAATCTCCGGCGCCAGTGGCGCGAGAAAACGCGGCAGGTCCGCTTCGCGACCGACGAGCAGCAGGCGCGCGGCGACGCCTTCATGCGCAAGCCGCGCGAACGCGCGCAGCAACACGTCGACGCCTTTGCGGGCGATCATCTGGCCGCAGAAAAGAAAAACCGGCTCGGGGTTGCGCGGGCGGTGCGCAGCGGCGGCGGCGAACGCCTCCAGGCGGCACGCGTAAGGCCGGTTGAACACCGGCGTGTCGGGCGCGAGCCGCGCATACGCGGCGCGGGCGCGTTCGCCGACGGCGACGATCGCGCGCGCGCGGCGCAGAGGCGCATACTGCCGGCGTTGCAACCATCGCTTCCACGCGCCGCGCGGTTGGGAAGGCAGTTCGCCCCAGAAAAGCCAGGGGACGTGCCCGCCCGTGCAACGGATGAAGCGCTGAGTCGTAAGATCGGTCATCGCGCCGTTGACAATCCAGGTCTCGTCCGCGCGCGGCCGCGGCACGCGCCAGTTGAGATGCGAGCGCCAGCGGCCGCGGCCGGCGACGATCCCGGGCAGAATGTTTTCCCACGCGGCGAGCGCGGGCTCCGGCCACGGCGAATCGGGCGCGGCGCGCTCGAGATAGTGAACCTGAAGCGAGATTCGGCCGCGCGCGGCGAGCGCGCGGAAGACGTCGCGCTGATACGGAGACGGGACAACGCTGAGAAAAACGAGACGTTTAGCCACTGGGATCTTCCGCTTGTCGCCGCAGCTGTCGTCGTCCAAGCAGCCAGAGCCCGATCGCGAGCGCGGCGACGGTCGGTAAAATGGCGGTGGTGAAGACGAACATGCTGCGCATCGAAATCACGGCGGAGAAAAAACCCGACGCGAAGACGAGATGGCCGAACGGGGAATTGTCCATGCGGCCGAGGCGGTTCCACCAGCCGTTGAACGAGCCAAAGGCGAGCCCGGTGAGAAACACACCGAAGAGGCCGCCGCTCATGTAAGCTTCGCCGACGAAGGATGAGGCGAGCGTGAGGCCTTCGACGCCGACGGCATCCTCGATCGAGACGCTCAGCCCTTCCGGTTTGCCGGACCAGATCGCGCGCGGGATCGGGCGCACCAGCGAGAGGTAGGGAATCTCGAGGCCGAGATACGGATAGCGATCGGGGAAGACGTTGGTCAGCTTTGCGATGACGTAGAGGTTGTAGTCCACGAAGAAATGCGCCTTCGCTTCCTCCTCGTGGACCTCGGTGCGGCCGGCGAGGTAGGCGCTGAATCCGATGCTGCGAAACCGGAGGATCAGCACGGTGGCGCCGAGCATCAGCACGCCGACGAGGCCGGCGACGAAAACGAGTTCGCGTTTCTTCCGTTGATCCATCGCGAACGCATATGCCACGAGAAAGGTCGCGAGGTAGGTGGCGAAAATATTTCGCGTGCCGGTGGTGAAACCGTAATACACCGTGAAGAGGAAGCCGGCCGTCACGTAGAACCGCTGGCCGGATGAATACTCCCGGCGTTTGGCAAACACGATGCCGGCGATCGGAGGCACGAGATAAAGCACCATGCCGAATTCGCCGAGCAGCGCTTTCCAGTCGCCGAATTTTCCACGCGTCCACGGTTGGTAGAATCGCGGCGCATTGAAATAGTAGAGCAGGTCGCTGAGGTTGAAATTCACCGCGAGCAGCATGTGCAGGTAACCGCCGACCAGGCTGGCCGTGAAAATGGTGAGAAATGCGCGCGGCGGGATGTTGCCGCCGAGTTGTTTCCGGAGAGCGTCAGGCGCCTGCGGGCTCAGGTGGCGCCCAAGCGCGATGCCGGCGAAGCCGCACAGGCACGCCTCCAGCGCGAGCTGCGTCTCGGGTAAATTCACCATCTCGTTGAAGTCGGGCTGCGGCAGGAGAAATTCGAACAACGTCAGGAAATACAGCGACGTGATCGCCATCAGGTCGGCGCGCACGAGGTTGCGCAGGTTGCCGCGGTAGTCGGCGAGCAGGCTGGCGAAAATGCTGAAGGCCACGCCGAGCGCGTGCTGGTGCGCGAGCTCGACCGGCGTGGCGCCGTGCGCGAAGACCGAGGTCGCCGCGAGGCCGGCGACGAGGATCACGGACGCGCGAAAGGCGGGCGCGGGAGCGGCGTTGGGATCGGTTTTCATTCGTTGCGCCATGCCGCCGACAGTTCGAGCAACCGCTGCGCGGGCGCGTGCCAGTCGATCCGCTCAGCGCGATAAGTCGCCGGATGTTCGAGCCACCAGGCGATCTCGGCTGCGAGCGCCTGCGTGTCGCCGGCGGGAAAAATCGAGCCGTTGCGGCGGTGCACGATCAAGTCGGCCGCGCCGACGCGGTCGCTGACGATGCACGGCAGGCCGCAGTTGAGCGCCTGCACGACGACGAGGCCGAACGCTTCCTCCCACGAGGGCAGCACGAGCAGCGTGCCGCGGCGAAACACTTCCGCGAGCGCGCGTTGATCGACCGCACCGTGGAGATGGATCCATTCGTGGCGTTGCATTTCCTGCACGAGCGAGGCGACGTCGCGGTTGGCGGGACCGTAGAGATCGAACGTCACCGGCACGGAGCGCCGCACTTCCTCGAGGGCGGCGAGCGCGATCCGCAGGCCTTTGCGCAGCGTCAACTGCCCCGCGTAGACGACGCGACGGAGTTCGCGCGGATCGTTGTCGGACGGCGGACTGAACCGCTCGGGGTCCGCGCCGTAGGGCACGACCCAGATGCGCTCGGCGGGAATGCCCGCGGACACGAGTTGCGTGCGCACGATGCTCGACGCGACGCAGTGTCGGCCCGCGAGCGCATACTCCGCGTCTTCGCGCGCGAAATAGGCGGCGTCGAAACCGTGCGACGCGTCGAACGCGACGCCCGCGCGATCATACTCTTCGCGCACGAGTGCGAGCTGGGCGCGCACGGGACCGCTGGCGTGATTCAACACTGCGCCGATTCCAAGCGACTGCGCGCGGCGAAATGTTTCCAGCGCCTGTCCCGGCATCGCGTGAATCGTCCCGCCGTCTTCGGCGGCGAGTTGCTGTCCGACTGCGCGGTCGAAACCGGCATCCTGCCAGCGGAAAAGCCGGTGCGGCGCGGGACGCAGCGCCGCGGGCAAACGCAGCGCGCCATAGGTGACGAGCGTGCGCGCCGAGTGCGCGCGCAGCGGAAAGTCGGCGGGCGGGGAAAGTTTCCAGCGCGGATAGCCGCTGAAATACGCGCCGAGCGCGTGCTGCGCGTGCAGCGCCTTCGCCAGATCGTAGAGATGGCACGGATTCGTGGCGCTGATCGCGATTTTCACGTCGATTCGGCGGCGGGCGCAGGTGTGGTCGCGGAGCGCGACGCGGTGTGAATCCGTTTTTCCAGCCAGGGCAATCCTTGCTCGTAGAAACGATGCCGCACGACGCCGCAATAGTGGCGCATGACGACGTCGGAGATTTCGGTGTGGTCGCGTTGCCACACGGTCATGCCATCCCACGAGGTCACGTATCGCTCCGGCGGCAACTCGTGGCCGTCGCTGGCGCCGACGAGTGCGGCCATCAGCGTCTGCTCGGTGAGCAGATGATCGACGGCGGGCGTCCAGCCGGTGACGAGTTCGCGGGCGAGTGCGAGCGACAGCGCGCCGCGCGGCAGATAAAGCATGCCGGCGTTGAAATGCGCGGGCAGCGCGATGCCGGCCGCGGCTGCACGCGCGGCCATCCATGGATCGGTGTGTTCGTAACTTTGCTCGCGCATGAAGCGCGGCGGGCCGTCTTGCTTCACGCTGGCGAGCAATTCCTCCGGCTCGCGAAAGCATAGCACGTCGAAATCGGAATAGAGAATCGGGCTCCGCTGGTTCAGCGCGAGCAGCGCGTGGAGCTTCCGGCCAAAGCGGTGATGGCGGAAAATCGCTTCGAGCGCCGGCGACCCGAGCGACGCATCGAGCGGGCGCGGCTGTTCGATGCGCGCGCCGGGAAACAAGTGTGCGACATCGGCCGTGTGCCGCGAGTCCACTTCGCCATCGAGAAAGAACCGCACCGCGAGCGCGTCGGGAAAAAAGCGCCGCCAGCCATACGCGCACCACAGCGCTTCCAGCCAGTCGCGCGGCGTGGTCAGGACCGCGAGCACCGGCGACTCGCCGCGACAATCCAGCGGCGGAAATCCGCGGATGCGCCGCAGCGCCGGCCGCGGCATCCGTCGCAGCAGCGCGAGCGCGTAGTGATTGAGGCGCGCGGCGAACATCGTCAGAGCGGCTCGGGCGCGCGGAGCAGTTTCAGCCAGCGGCGATACACGTGCCAGCTCACCGGCTGGCGCTGGCGCCAGATGCCCGGCGTGCCGCGCGCGGCGGCCAGCCACCAGCGCGGCTCGGCCACGACCCAGCGCAGGCCGCGACGGCACCCATAAAAAAACTGGCCGGCCGCGCGGCGCGCGAGCAGCAGCGGCCACCACGGCGCCGGGCAGCGCAGCAATATGCTCCAGGCTTCGTTGCGTGCGTGACGATGGTGATTGCTGATTTCGCTGCGCATTCGCGCGGACCAATGATGACGCACGACGAGGCTCGTGTCGTAGATCACGTCCGAGCCCGCGGCGAGGCAGCGCAGCGAGAAATCGGCCTCGTCGCCCATGTGCTCGAATTCGAGCGGCCAGCCGCCGAGCGCGAGATAGGTGCGCCGGCGAATCGCGCTGGCGGCGTTCACATAGCTGCCGGCGCGGCGGCATGGACCGAAATCGGTTTGGGACAACGTCGCCGGAAATTCGTCGGTCCGCTGTGGAAACGACAGGACCGCGCATACTGGCCACGCGGCGAAACGCGCTTTGACGCGCGCCACGAAATCGCGATCGAGCGGGTAGCTGTCGTCGTCCAGACCGACGACGATGTCCGCGTCGCACGCGCGCAGCATTTCATCGCGCGAGCGAATCGAGTGCTTTGCCGCGGCGTGAACGAGCACGCGCGCGGCGGGAAGATTTTCGCGCAACCACGAAACGGTGTCGTCGGTGCAGCCGTCGGCGCAGATCCAGAGTTCATCGGGCGCGGGGTCGAGTTCGCGCAAATGCGCGCACGTCCGCGCCAGCTCCTCGCGTCGGTTGTGCGTGGCGATCGTGATCGCGAGTCGCATGTTCAGCGTGGAGGCAGCGGGCGCGCGGGCACGCCGGCCACGCGGGCGCCGGGCGCGACGTCGCGCGTCACCACCGCGCCGGCTCCGACCACGGCGCCGTCGCCGATCGTGACGCCTTTCAACACCGTGACGTGCGCGCCGAGCCAGCAGCGTTGGCCGATGCGGACCGGCCGGCCGACGAGCGCACCGGAAGCGGGCCGGCCGTCTTTGCCCGCGGTATGATCGTGGTCGGTGATGTAGCAGAACGGGCCGATCATCGTGTCGTCGCCGATGAGGATTTCCGTGCATGCGTCCAGCATCGCGTGCCGGTTGATGTAGACGCCGCGGCCGATGCTGATCGCGATCGGCTCGTCGGGCGCGCCGCTGACGAGTAGAGTCACACCGCGATCCAGCGCTGCGCCGGCGGCGAGCGCGATGCGGCGATGATGGCGCGGCACGTCGATGCTGCGGAGCCAGACGGCGCCGGAAATTTTTGTGCCGCGCGCGCGGAGCCACGCGGCGCGACTGCGCGAGGCAAGGCCGTTGACGAGCCGGACGAAGATCGTGGCGAGCATGTTCAAGCTTCCCAAAAACCGCGCACCATGCGCCAGCGTTGCGGGTCGCGGCTGCGCAGGACGGCGATGCTTTGGAAAAGGCGATGGAGCGTGAGCTTCCAGGCGAGCGTCCAGCCGCGCAAGCCCTGCAGTTCGCGCGCGAAGAGCCGCTGGTGCTGGACGATCTTGCGGGCGAGCGCGCGTCGATCGCGATCCGACGACGACGGTTGGTCGTGGTGCAGATACGGCGCATCACCGCGAAAGTAGAGGCGGTGCGTGCGGCCGATCCGATATGAAAGATGCGCGTCCTCCAAAAAACTGTAGCCGTCGAACGCCGGGAATTTTTCACGGTCGAACAACTCGCGCCGATACACGACGAGTCCGCTGTTGAGCCACTCCGCCGCAATCAGCCCGTCGGTCTCGGCGGCGAAGGCGGGAAGCAGGTTGATGCCCGCGCCGATCACGCGACCGCCGTAGTGCGGATGCGCGTAACCGGCCTGCGAGCGATAATACAGCCACAGCAATCCGCGCGGCACCGGATGGCTGAGGTCGGAGATGCGGCCGGCGACGCCGCCGACGGCAGGATCGGCGAAGGGCGCGAGCAGTTTTTCGATCGTGTCGGGAGGAAATTCGATGTCGTCGTCCATGAAGCAGACGAGTGGAGTCGCGACGAGTTCGGCGCCCTGATTGCGCTGGCGCGCGGCGCTGCGCGCGGCGGCCGGCACCCAGCGCACGGACAGCGGACCGGGCCACTGCGCGCAGAGGCGCTGCGTGTCGGTGTCGTTCGAAGCGTCGACGACGATCGTCGCCGCGGGCAACTGCGTCTGCGCGGCGAGGCTTGCGAGCACACGCTGCAGCGGACCGGCGCGGTGCAGCGTGGCAATGACGACGGAATACGGCGGATTCATCGCAGGTGGCGCGCGAGTTTTTCGGCGGCACCAAAGCCGAGCAAATAATACGCGAGCCGGTAACTCATCGGGGCGGCGGGCCCGCTGGGGCGAACCGCGAAATGCTCACGACGCTGCCGTAGATACGCCGAGGCGGCTGGCAGGTCGCTGCGTGCCAGCGTGCGCGCGATCTCGAAGCAGGCGCGCCCGGCCGCTTCGAGGTGACGTCGCTCGAGCACCGCGCGGCTGCGCATCCAGCCGACCATTTCGTCGATCAGGCGCGTTTTCTCCTGCAGCACCTTTGCCGGATTGCGCCGGCTGACGCTCTGCTCGGACCACGCGCGATGAATCGCGCGCGCATTCGGCGCAAAATGGAAACGCAGGCCGGCGCGCAGGGCGCGGGCGTAGAGCTCGTTGTCCTGGCAGCAGGATTGCGCTTCGTTCCAGCCGCCGAGTCGCGTGAGGGCCATGCGGCGCCAGAGGCTGCCGTTGGTCTGCGACAACTGCCACAGGAACCACTGCTCGAAGAGATCGCGTTTGGGATCGACCTCGCTGGTCACGCGCGAGACCAGCCGCTGCGTGCCTTCCCACGTCTCGTCGAGCGTGGGGCTGTAGATCACGTCAGTGTTGTCGGGCGCCGGCGTTTCCGCCCATTGCAGCGCGAGCTTGTCGGGCAGGAGGGCGTCGTCGGCGTCGAGAAACTGAACCCAATCGCCGCGCGCTTCGGCGAGCAGGCGGTTGCGGCCGGGATTCGAGCCGATGTTTTTTCCGCCGAGCACGCGGATTTTTTCGCCGAACGTTTTGAGAATCGCGGGCGTCGCATCGGTCGAGCCGTCTTCCCACACGAGCACTTCGAGCGGGGGCAGCGTTTGCGCGAGCGCGCTGGCGACGCAGGCTTCGATCCACGGCGCGGCATTGTGCGCGGGGATCAGGATGGAGATGGCGGGAGCGGGCACGTGGAGACGAACTCTGCGGGCGGGACGACGCGAAACCATTCGGTGCTGCGCCAGCAACGCCGCGCGAGGTCGGTGGGATTCGAGCGGCGAAGATAATTCCGCGGCGACGATCCGCCGCGCGCGAGCGCCGGCGCGCTGTTGGCGGCAAAATCGCTGAAGGAGACAACGGCTTTTCGCTTGCGCGCCTGCAGATCGCGGTCGAGCGACTGGCTGTAGAAGGCCGGGAGCGCGACGTCGCGCAGCAGCGGCGGAGGATCGCACGGCATCGATTCCACGCCGAGCGGCACGGTGTCGCTGAACGTCGCGTGAATCGTGTAGAGGTAGATCGCGCGGACGCGATGCCGGGCCGATTGGGACAGCGCGGCGGCGAGTGCCGCCGCGGTGGCGCGGTGATCGGGATGATTGTCGCAGAGCGGATCCGGACAGACGACGATCTCCGCGGCGGTGCGCTCGAGCAGATCGCGCAGGCCGGCGATCCAGGCGTCGCCGCTCACGATCTCCGGCGCGGTCGATTTGCGCAGTTCGCTTTGCGCGCGGACGCGATCGTAAGCGGGCGGGAACGACGACCGCGGGTCGCGCAACAACGCTTCGAGCGAGCCGTCGGGCAGGAGAAAATTGGAAACGCGTTCGCGCCGCACGCCGCCGCACGTCACCGGGATCTCGAGGCTTTCGCGCGCGCGGCGGAGCGCGCGCTCGAGCGTGACCGACGCGGATTCACCGGGCAAGAAACCGGTGCCGCGTTCGCCGGCGGTGCAGGTGGCGACGAAGGCGCGGCTCGCGCAGCTCGCGTAGAGTCCAAACGCGGCGAGTTCGGCATCGTCGGGATGGGGCGCGAGCACGAGAAGAGTTTCCTGCGGGCCCGGCCGCTCGGAGCTGAGCAGCAGCGACGGGCAGCCTTCGGGCGACGCGTTGTGAAATCGCAGGCTGATCGGGGCGGCGTCTGCGGTGCGAAATGCCGGCGTGGCGTCGACGCTCCAATGTCCGCGCCAGCCGGCGAGCAAATCATGGCGAGCGGATGTGCCGTTCGCGGTGATAACAAGCTCGGGCGCCGTGCCGTGAGTGACGCCGGCGAAGGTGAGGAGGCCGCTCTGTGCGGCGGTGAATCGAGGAAGGATCCAAACGCCTTTGCCGCCGCCGGGCGCGCAGTCGTGGCGCAGGACGCTATCGCCCGGGATGAAGCAGCCGGTCGCAGCGCGGCCGTGCGGGAAAAGCCGTCGTTCGCGCCGGCGCCATCGTCGTGCCGCCCACGCCAGGGCGATGCCGATCGCGAGAGCGGCGGCGACAGCGAAGATCGCGATCGGATTCATGCTCACTTGCACCCGGCCGCCGGCGTGCGTAACCCAAAGGAAGATGAAAATCCATTCGCTTCCGGCGCGCGAGCTGACGAGCCCGATGCTCGCGGCGTGCGAGCAATGGCGGACGAGCGGCGCGCGGGAGCTGCGGAACCCCTTTTTTTCGACCCGCTTTTTGCAGGAAGTGGCAAAGACCAGAACGGACACCTGGATCGCATGGATCGAGCTCGACGGAAACCCCGCCGGTTTACTGGCGTATCATCGAAGAGCGGGAAGAATCGGCAGCCCGCTCGCGGGGCATTTGTCGGATTACCAAGGTGTCGTCAGCGCGCAGCCGCTCGGCGTCCCGGCGGGGGAACTTTTGCGCGCGTGCCGGCTCGAGTTGTTCGATTTCGATCATCTGCTGCCCGGGCATTTGCAACCGGCCGAAACGGGCTTGGTGGAAACGAGTTCTTCGATCATCGAGACGGGCGCGGGCTACGAGCCCCTGGCGGCGACACTCGCGCGGCAAAGCACCTCGTGGAGCAAGACCCAGCAGAATCGCCGTCGCGTGGAGAAGGAATTGGGCGTGTTGCGCTTCGAGGAGGAGTGTCGCGACACGGAAGTGTGGCGCACGTTGTGGCGTTGGAAGCGCGCGCAATACGCGGCGACCGGCGTGGGAGATGTGCTGCAACCATCGTGGACGCGCGAGTTGCTCGAGCGGCTGTTTGAAGACCGCGCGGACGGCGCGCCGGGAATTCTTTCCGCGCTGTGGGCGGGCGACACGTTGCTCGCAGTGCATTTCGGAATGCGGGAACGCGGCGTGTGGCATTACTGGTTTCCGGCATATGACCCGCAGTGGGCGCGCTACGGTCCGGGCCTGTTGCTGCTCGACGAAATCACGCGCGCGGCTGCCGCGCATGGCATTGGCTACATCGATCTGGGCAAGGGCGACGCGAGCTACAAGCGCGCGTGGGCGACGGGGGCGATTCCGCTGCTGGAGGGAACCATCACCCGCGGCGGCGTGGTGACGGCGTATCGGCGCGGCGTGGCTTCGCTGCGCGGCGCGGTGAAGAATTCCCCGGCGGGGCCGCTGTTGCGTCGCTGGCGCGATCGATTTCAGGCGCACAGTTGAAAGATTCGCTGGTGCGTGTCGCTGTCGGTGTGCTTCGCCGAATCGTGAGCCACGATGTCGGGCGTAGCCTCCAAGGTGCGTTCGAACGCCGAGTCCGGTGGCAGAGTGCAGGCAAGCCGGAGCGCGCGCGGCCGACGCGCCAGCGAGGCGCGAAGCCGATCCAGCACCTGGGCAAGCACCCCTCCCGAAAATGGATTGTTGAAGTAGGCGATCGTCACTTCGTCGGGAACGCGATAATCCGCCGCGCTGCCTTGCCACACTTCGACGCGTGGACAGCGAAATCGACGGGCGGCGAGCTGCAGATTGCGGCGGGCCTCCTCAACGAGAGGCTCTGACAGCTCGACTCCGATCGCCTGCGAAAAGGGAAACGTAGCCGCGACGACGAGCGCCCGCCCCTTGCCGCAACCGTAATCGAGCAACACATCCGCCGGCGTCGGCGCGAGCCGGCGCAGCATGCGAAATATGTCGGTGTAGCTCGTGGCGACATAGGAGTGAGAGTCGGCGGTCGCAAAGCCCAGCTCCAAGGGCGTGATGACCCCGCGCGTCTCGATATCAAAATGGCTTTCGAAGTGGCGCTCGACAATCCGTTCGCGGACCGCGCGAACGGCGGCGCGGTAACCCTTTTCCCGGCTGGTCCGGGCGAAATTCGAGAGGAGAATCCGGAGCGACATAAGTCAGCGGGCGACGTTCGCGTAGATTTCGTTCATCCGGGCGGCGATCGTGCGCCACGCGGTTTCCGTCCGCCAGATTGCGGTCGCCGTCGGATCCGGTGGCGCGGCCGCCGCGCGCTCGAGCACGGCGGCGAGGTCCCGCTCGACGGCGTCGAAGCGAAAAACGGTGGAACACGGCTCGCGCAGGTCGATCGTGTCGAGCCGGGTGGGCAGGACAATTTTGCTCCCTGCCGAGCGCGCGAGACAGCACGCGCCGGAGGTGAGGCAATGCCGGTAGTTGAAGAGCGTGGCGTCGGCCGCGGCGATCCATTGCAAAAGCGTCTCGTCGGCGGTGCGCTCGAAAACCAACCGCACCTGCGCGCCGAGCGGCCGGGCGATCGCGGCCACTTCGTGCGCGTAGGTCGAATCCTCCGCGGGACCGACAATCCAAAGGTGCCACTTTGCCGGCAGCGCGTGCCAGCGGCGAATCACCTCGAGGATTCCCTTGTAGGGACGAACGACGCCGAACATCAGCGCTGCGGTTTCATGCGGTGGCAGGCCGAGGGCCGCGCGGGCGGCTTCGCGCGAGGGCGGCGCGGTGCCGACGGGAAGCAGGTCGCCGTGCGGCTCGATCGCGGCGCGATCGCCCAGCGGGCCATGCGTCGTCTCGACCGCGCGTTGCGCTGCTGCGGAATGAACGAAGACGACGCTGGCACGCCGGAGGAGAAGGCGGAGATTGCGCCGCACGAGCCGGCCGGCGGGCGCGTCGTGCGGCGTGAGGTTGTGCGCGGTATAGGCGATGCGCGCGCGGCGATTCGCCAACGCGAGGTCGAGCGGGAAGCGCCATTGTCGCAACCGCAGCGCGAGGCCCGAGCCGCGCGACCAGAATGCCTCCGGCCAATGCAGGTGCAGCCAGTCGCAAGGTTGCTGGGCGACCAGGCGGGCGAGCGGCAGCGCGCGTTTTGTGCCCGTCGGAAACGCGACTTCCACGCCTTGCGCCGCGAGTGCGGCGGAGAGCAGGCGCAGGTAGGGATTGTTCGGCCGCCAGTCCGGGGCCATCAGCACGCGCAGGGGACGCGGGGTCATTGTTTCAGCGCTTCCCGCGCAGCGGGCACGCCTTCGGAAAAAAACTGCTGGCGCACGGCGCCGACGTAGTGGCGCGCGATCGCATCCGGACGACGGTGCGGCGCGAGCGAGACTTCGTAGGTCGGCGGCAGCAATCCGCCGCGCGCAAATTTCGAAGCGCAGAGCGCGATCAGCGTCTGCTCGACCCGCCAGGGATGACCCGCGAGCAGCGAAGAATGATTCAGCGCGCGCTCGCAGAGCTCGAGGTCGAGAAAATTGCGCTCGAGCAGGCAGAGCCCGCTGTTGACCCGCGGCCAGAGTTCGACGCCGAGCGCGCTTCGCGCTTCGGCCGCGGCGAGCAGCGAGCCTTCGCGCACGTCCTCATTGAACCAGCAGCCGGCGCGTTGTCCGGCGCACCACTCGAGAATCTCGCCGGGCCGGCGAAAAAAAATCACATCGCTGTCGAGCAGGATGAACTTCTCCGTGCCGGCGAGCAACGGGATGTCGAAAATTTTCTGCGCGAGCGGATGGCGCGGCCGGTAGGCGCGGCACGCGGGGTGATTCGCGAGCAGCGTATCGACCATCGATGTCGCTTCGGCTTTGCGCAGGACGCGCGCGGCGGGAAGGACAAACTGCAAACACTCGATCGCGGACGCGTCGAGCGTGCCGTCTTCCCACAGCCACACGGGCCAGGAATAGCCGGTGTGATTTTCCCACGTCGCGAGCATCCACAAGGCGAGACGCCACGTTTCGCGGCCGAGCAGCACGTGCACCTCGATCGGCCATGTGGCGGGCGCACGGCGCGGAAGCGGCGCGCGCAAAATGCGGCGGGACGCGACATAGTCGCCGTAAGTCGCCCGCCATCCGCGGGCGAGATCGCGGCGCGCGAGCCAGAGCAGGCGTCCCGGAGTCATTGTTCGCGCGCGAGCGCGCGCACGGGTCGCGCGGGCGAGCCGGCGACGAGCGTGAATTCCGGCACGTCGCGCGTCACCACGCTGCCGGCGGCGACGACCGCGCCGCGACCGATCGTCACGCCTTTGAGGACGATCGCTTTCAGTCCGATCCACGCGTCGGGACCGATGCGGATCGGCGCGGGCGCTTCGGGTTCGTGGCGGCGATCAACGCCGTGAAAATCGTGATCGAGGATCGTGACTTGATTCGCGATCAACGCGCGATCGCCGATCTCGACGACGCTCGAGGCGGAGATCGTCGTGCCGAAATTGACGAACACGCCATCGCCGATCGTCAGCACGCCGCCGCGATGCACGTGAATCTGCGAGCGCATGAATGCGCATTCGATCAGGAAACTGCGGCCGATGACGAGCCGGCCGGCGTTCGCGACGTCGGGCCGGCCGGAGCATTGCGCGTTTGGGCCGAGCTGGTCGGCATGGCGAAAATACCAGCGGGCCCACGCCGCGCGCCACGCGCCACGCAGTCGGCCGGAGAGTGGAATGTCCTGATTCACGGGAAAGCGGAGAATATCGTCAGAGCGTGAAGCCCGGCTTCAACGCGACCAGCCCGACGGTCGCGGCGTCGAAGAGCAGAGACGCGCCGTGGCCGTCGGGATTGAAGACGTGGAGCGTGGGGCATTGTTGGCGGATCAAGGCGACGTGGTCGAAAACCGAAAACGAATAAGCGATGCCATCGTAGACCGACTCATAGTAGCCGCGGCCGCGCGACTTGAAGAAATCGATCGCCGGCCAAAGTCCGAGTTTCCAGGCGGTGTATTTGGCACGGCGCGCGAAGGGCGACCCGTTGGCGAAGCGGTTGCTGTCGGAAATCAGGATGCCGATGCGCGCGACGCGGAGCATTTCGCGAATGGCGCGCTGCGGCTCGCGGACGTGGTGGAGCACCGCGCTCTCGCAGACAAAATCGAAGCTCCCGTCGCCGAACGGCAGCGCGCACGCGTCGCCGTCGAGCACCTCCGCCGGAGTGAGACCGTGTTGATAGGCGAGCAGGCGCAGCGCTTCGACCGGTTCGACGCCGACGACGCGCAGTCCGGGATTCAGTTCCTTGAAACGCCGCAGCATGCGGCCGGTGCCGGTGCCGACGTCGAGCAGCGTCGTGCCGCCAAGGCTGGAAACGAAAAGCGAAAACCAGCGGGCGTTGATGTCGTGCTCGCGCTCGGCGTCGGTGTGCTCGGCATCGTAACGCGCGGCGGATTCGCGGTAGTATTCGCGCTGGCGCAGCGTGTCGGGCGTGGGTTCCACGGGAGATCAGTTCGCGGTCGCCGGGCGAGCTTGAAGCGTGCGGCGCACCGCACCCCACCACGGACGGAAGCCGACGAGCTGCGGACGCCGCGCCGCGGCACGGAGGAGACGGCCAAACGGCGTCGGCTGCATTTCCGGCGCCGAGAGATCGGCGGCGAGGCGCAGCGCGAGCCAGTTGCGCTGCGCGCGGAGATCGCGGAGGACGAGGGCCCTTTCATCGCGGTCGAGGCAATCGACGTAGCGTTCGGCGATCCGAATCTCGTCGCGCAGGAAACCATATTTCTGCCCGGCGAGATGCGTCTTGCTCGCTTCGTGCCAGCGCCAGCGGCCGAGCACCTGGGGCACGAACGTCTGCGGCACCCCGCCGCGCAACGCGAGCCGCGTGTAATACTCCATGTCCATCGAGTAGTGGAACGTGGCGTCGAACTCGCCGAAGCGGTCGTAGAGCCCGCGCCGCAGAAAACAGGCGCCGGAAAACGGAAACACGAAACGGCCCGGCCGCGCCCACGGGCGGAGATAATCGGCGCGCGAGTGCGCCGGCTGCGGGACGAGCTGGCCGGTGACGCGACCGTCGCGCCAGATTTCTCCGGCGCCGGAGAGCCATTGCACCTGCGGATCGGCAAATGCGCGCGCGACGACGCCCAGCGCGCCGGGCGTGAGCGCATCGTCGCTGTTGAGATACATCCAGACCTCGCCGGTGATCCGCTTCAGGCCCTTGTTGAGGGCGTCGGTCTGGCCGCGGTCCTTTTCGCTGACCCACGACGCGAGCTGCGCGGAATATTTTTTGAGGATCGCGACGCTGCCATCGGTGCTGCCGCCGTCGACGACGATTATTTCCCGTGCGGCGTGCTCCTGAGCGAAGATCGAGCGGAGGCATTCCTCGAGGTAGGCGGCCTGGTTGAACGAGGGAATGACGATGGAAATCTTCATTCCGCGAGTCCCATGGCGCGCAGCGCGGCTTCGAGGCGGGTCAGATCAACGTCGTAGTCCGCGTGCTTGGGCGGCGTGTTGAGGCCGGGAAAGCCGAGGCACGCGTAATCGATGCCGATGATCGAGCTGAGCGCCCAGTAGTTGATGCTTTCGTAGCCGTCCGGAAAAAATTCGAGCAGCTTCGTGCCGGGCCAGCAAAACACGATGTTGGCCAGGCCCGCGCCGTGCGCGCCGACGATCCAGCGCGCGGACGAAAAATGCGCCGCCTGCTCGACGACCGACATCTTCGTCGAGACGAAGGGCTCGAAACCGAAGCGCTGGAGGAATGCGACCACCTCGGGCTCGTTGCGCACGCGGCGCGACGGAGCGTCGGCGCGGCTGACGTAGAGTCGCGAGGAAATGAACTGCCGGTTGCGCCCTGGCACGAGCCGAAGCAGATCGTCGAGAACGCGCCGCGGATGATAGGCCGACGTGATCGGCGACGTGGCGAGCAGCGTGTCGAAGGAAAGGTGCGGGCCCGCTTCGTCGAGCGAGAGGACGGCATCGCCGCGCCAGCCGCTCTCGTCGAGCGTTTCGAGGACGAAAGGGGCGCGCGCGTTGATGAGCACGCGATCGATGCGGAGATCGGGCGGGAGGTGTTCGCGCCAGGCGAGCTTCGGGAGGCAGTCGAACATCCAGTGGCTGTAGTTCCAGCCGTCGCCGAGGCAGGTGAGATCGAGCGTCGTGCCGGAAAAATGCCGGGCGCGGGGCAGCGGTTCTTTTTCGCGGATGATTTCCTCGATCATCGCATCGAAGTTGTAGCGGCGAAAAACAAGGTCGCGCAGCGGACGCCCGTCCGACGCGAAGACGAGGTTGAACGAGAACGGCCGCTGCCAGATGCGCCCGCCGGGAATCGCGGCGATGAAACACGGCGGATAAAGTTCGCGCTCGCGGCCGCGCGTAATCCGGTTGTAGCCGAAGTCGTGGGCGGGCGCGCGCAACACCACTTCCTCGGTCGGATGAATTTCCCAAAACGGCGCGCCGGCGGAGGCCGCCCATTCCCGCGTGGTCGCGTGCGGGTGGCGCAGCACGGCCGCCGGCGGGCGCATCTGTCCGAATCGGCGCAGGCGACCGCGGAGGCGGGCGATGAGTTGCGTGGCGGGATTCATGCCGACGGGCGGCGGGTGGCGGAGCGGGCGGTGGCGCGCGTGCGGGGGCGTCAGCGATCGGAGCTTCGCACGGCGCAGACGTCGCGCGCTTCCATCGAAAACGAGTAGCCCGCTTCGCGCAATCGCAGCAGGCAGGCAAGGAGCCGCTCCGACGAAAGGTGATTGTGCTCGAATTGAATCAGCCGCGGACGAAGCGTCGCGAAATCAACCTGCGCGAGCACGACATCGTCGTGACCCTCGGTATCGATCTGGAGCACGTCGATGCGGTCGAGTTTCGCCGCGGCGACGATCTCGCGCAGCGTGCGGCACGGCACTTCCTGCGCGACGATGTGGCGCTCGATGTCCGGCACGAGGCCGGAAAAGGAGAGCAGATGGTCGCGGTGAAACGACGAGATCGCGTGCACGAACTCGGGCAGCTTGCGCTCCGGATCGGCGACCGTGTAGATGGCGCGCACGCCGGGTTTTTCGTCGACGGCGGCCTGCACGAGTTGCACGCGCGGATTTTTTCCGTGCAGGCGCTGGAGCGCGGCGAAGGTCGCGGGCACCGGCTCGACCATGACGCCGCTCCACTCGTAGCGGGCGATGAAGTGGCGCAACGGATCGCCGTGCGTGCCGTCGTTGGCGCCGATCTGCAGGAACTTCAAACCGCGCGGGTTGCCATCGAACGTGCGAAACAACTGATAATCGAACAGCGAGTGCACTTCGCCGGCGAGAAACGGCGCGGTGTGGCGATTCACGCGGCCCACATGCCAGCCCGTCGCGTGCAGCAGGCGTTTCACGAGCGATCGTGCGGTGTCGGGCATGGTTTGACGGATTTGCGGAAGACGAACTGCGTTTCTCTGGAACCGCACGCGTGGCCGGAATTTCTCAACCGCTAACTTCGCGGTAAATTGCTTCCGTGGCGCGCGCCGTTTTTTCCCAGCGGAACGTCACGGCTCTCGTCTGAGCCTGGGCGAGGGAAGAATCGCGGCGCTCGATGCGGCGGCTCGTTTCGATGCAGGCGTCGGCCCAGGCCTCGGGCGTGTCCTCGGTGACGCAAACCCCGGTGCCCTGCAGCGTCTCCACGACCGCGGCATTCGCGCGGGAATAAAGCGGGATGCAACCCGCACGTGCCGCTTCGAGCGGCGGAAAACCAAATCCCTCCCAGCAGGAAGGGTAGAGCAGCGCGCCGCATTCGCGATAAAGCGCGGCGAGAAGAGGGTCGGATGGATTTTCGTGCACCTCGAGGCACTCGCTCAGGCCGAGTTCGTGCAACCGCTGGCGTTCTTCCGGCGAAAGCGGATTGCCGACGATGTGGAAGCGAAGTGCGACGGGCATTTTTTTTGCGGCCAGCGCGATCGCTTCGGCGGCGAGCGCGAAACGTTTATAACCTCGGCGGCCGCCGACGTAGACGAACGCCCAGGGATGGTGAGGCGCGCTCTCATTTTCGTTGGAAGGGAGCGAGTCGCTCCCGAGATGAACCACGCGGCTGCGGGCGCTCAGCGCGGGGTAATAAGCGACCAGGTCGTCCCTCGTGGTCTGCGAGACGCACAGAATGCAATCGGCGCGTTCGAGCGAGCGCCGTTTCATCGCGCGCCAGTATCCGTCGCGATCAAGTTCCCCGGGGAACTTCTCGTGCGCCATGTCGTGACACGTCACCACGATCGCACCCGAGCCGCGGACCGGTTGCCGTTCCAGCGTCTCATAGTAGCTCGGGTGAATGATATCCGCGGAGGTGCGCCACCGCGCCCAGCGGCACCGCCACGGCTCGACCGCGTAGGCCAGCCGGCCGGGGCGAAATCCAAACCGGGCGACGCGCACCTCTTTTAGCGCCGGATGTTCGATGCCGCTTTCGCCATCGCGACTGGCCAGAGTCAATACCACGGGATCGATCGCGGTGGAAAAATGGCCGACGAGTTCGCGAGTATAGCGGGCGATTCCGCCGTGCGGGCTGTGCGCAAAAACATATCCGTCGATGAACAGCTTCACGTCCGTTGCGCGAAAATATGCAGCGCCATGTCGATGCCTTCCCAGTTGCGCGGCGAGGTGAACGGGCGGGAGCGGCTGACGTTGGATTCGACGATGTAGCGGAATCGCTTCGCTTCCAGAATGCCGAGAAGCTCGGAAAGTTTCTGTCTCTCGCCGACGAACGAGTGGAACTCGACGTAGATATTTTCGACGTGGCCGAGGCGATCTGCGGCCTCGCGCAAAACGTCCAACTCCGCTCCTTCGATGTCGATTTTCAGCATCGCGGTGGGCTGATCCAGAATGCGGCTGAGGCGCGTTGCCGCTACGCCGCGTTTCGTTTCGCCCGCCGAGTGCATGCCAGCGATGCGGCCGGCCGCTCCCCCGCGCGCGTCAAACGAAACCGTTCCGTCTTCCGTCCAGACCGCCGCTTCGTTGAGCTCGACGTCAGCGAGCGACCACGCCGCGACATTTTTTTTCAGACACGAAAACGCGCCTGGATCCGGTTCGAACGCGACGATGCGGCTATCCGGGTAGAGCGATTTCCAATAGAGCACAGCGAGGCCGACATTCGCGCCGCAATCGACGATTCTCGGGCGCGGCGCCGAGCGGGCGAAGTGATACATCTCTTTGATGAAAATCTCCTCATAGAGCGTGTGGAAAACGCCGCCATCGGTGAACGTGACCGGCTGGCCCAGCAGCGGCGTCGAACCCGGAGTGCCAGCAAGCCGACGCAGACGATCCAGCTCGCGTTGCCTTTTCCGATACGCGGGATTGCGGAGGCGTTTCCAGGATTCGGTCGCACGCAATTTTTTCGCGACCACGCGAAGAAGGCTGGCGCCAGGCAGGCGAGGTAGGACGGAGTGTCGCACAAAGGCGAAGGCGCCCCGCGGCGATTTCGAGCCGAAATTCGCCTCGAAATACGCCCGGTCGGCTGCGGAAGCGATGGCCACGCGCGGCGGATGCTGGAGCGGAAAAGACAGGGGCGCGGCGGGCGGTGGAAAATTTTCCTTCGCCTCGGACGTGTGCGTCGCGTCGGCGCCGAAACCAATGTTCGCAACGAGATTCGTCTGCGGGCAGACGCCGCACCCGCCTTGGGCGAGCTGCGAAAACCACCACGCGTGATCCCACGCGCCTTTCCATTCGCCGCGGTGCGCGCGATCCAGGATGCCGGTCCAAAACGCGACGGCCTCGGCGGTGGCGAAGAACTCGCGCATTCGTCCGCGCGCCTTGAATTCCGGCCAGCCCGCCATCGATTTGTCGCAGCGCTGCCAGGCGCGGCGCCATGTCGCCCAGCCCCAGATGTGCGCGTGCGCACTGAAGTAGTAGCTCGCCGGGCCGAACTTCCGCCCGGCCTGGAAATTGTTGGCGCCGATCGTCGTCACGCGCGGATCGTCGCGGTAGCGTGCGAGCAACTCGGCGCAGAACGGGAAGAACGACGGGTCGGGCACGCAGTCGTCTTCGAGGATGATCGCCTCCTCGGCTTGCTCGAACACCCAGTCGAGCCCGCTGAAGACGCGTTCGCGACAGCCGAGATTCGCGTCGGAAAAATTGCGTCGGACATCGCATGGCCAGTCGACGGTCTCCGTGACGGCGCGCGCCGCGGCGCAGCTTTCCCGCTCGGCGGCGTTTCGCGGGCCGTCGGCGATGAGGAAAAGTTTTTCCGGCCGGGCGGCGCGAATTTTTGCCCAGACCTGCCGCGTGGGCTCGGGACGCCGAAAGAGAATCAGGACGACGGGCGTCTGGAGTCGATCGCTCATCCGAGGAGGGAGAGGAACTGTTCGGCGAGCGCGGCGCCGGGATCGCGCGGCAGCGACTCGCGCGCGCGCTGCCACGCCAACGCGCCCATCTCGCGCCAGCGGGCCCGCGTGGCCCAGGCACGTTCGAGCGCCTCGGCGAGGTGTTCGACGGTCGGCGCGGCGGCGATGAAACCGGTTTCGCCGTCGCGGATGTGGGCGCGATTGTCCGCGACATCCGTCGTGATGCATGGCCGGCCGATGACGAGCGCTTCGAGCACGGCGAGTGCCATGCCTTCGTAGCGCGATGGCAGCACGAGCGCGTGATGGTCGCGCCACAGGTCCGCGATGTTTTCCACCTGCCCGGCAAACGTGACGCGATGCGCGAGGCCGAGGGTGGCGGCAAGTTGTCGCAGGCCGTCGGCGGCGGGGCCTTCGCCGGCGAAGGTGAGCTGCCAGTCGCGCCCGGCCCACGCGGGGCGGGCGAGCGCTTGCAGGAGCAGGTCCTGGCCCTTGGCGGCGGGAAACAATCGCGCGACGCACGCGAAACGCGTCGGCGTCTCGCGCGCCGGCCAGGAAAACGGCGCATCGAAGTCGGCGCGAAACGGATTTGAGACGACCGCGGCGTTGGGCAGCGCGACGCCGACAATCGTCTCGAGCACGCGCTGGTTGCCGGAGGAGACGAAGAAGTTTTTTTTCGCGGCGAGGTAGCCGGCGCGCAGGAGGCGGTTGCGTTCGTCGGCCGGCCACATGTGCACGTCGACGCATTGCGAAATCGTCGCGTAGGGCCAGCCGTGCGCGGCGAGCAGCGGCCCCCACGACTCGACGCCGATGCAACCGGACTGGTTGATCACGACAAAATCCGGCCGCAGCGCGCGCAGCCACGCGATGGTTTCCCGCTGCGGATCGGCGGCGGGCGTGTGCCACAGGCGGCGCGCGAGGCGTTGCGGGAACGAGGGCGTGGCGGGTTCCTCGATCCGCCAAGCGCAGCCGGCAGCGAGGAGCGCGGTGACTTCGGGCAGATCGATCAGGTCGCTACGGCGAAACGCCAGCGCGATCCGTGCGCGGCCAGTTCGGTGGAGATGCTGCGCGGCGCGCGCCCACAGCAACTGGCAACCCGAGCGCTTCGAGCCGTTGATGTCGTTGACGAAGGCGATGAGGGGAGCACTCACGCGACGGGGGATTTTCGGAGCACGACGACGTTCGAGAGGTAGAAGGGCGTCTGCCATTCGCAGTCGCGCTGAAGCTGGCCGCGAGCGAGCGCGCGACGCAAAGCGCGGAGCAGCGCATTCAGCACGCGAACCTGAAGACGCACGCGCGGCGAGCGACGGCGCGCGGAGATGCCGCCGACGGAGATCAGCGTGCCGAGCACGCTCCAGACATCGCCGGCGGTTTTCTGATGCGCGACTTGCAGACCGTGGCGCCGCGCGAAGTGCGCGAAGGCGTGCGGCGTTGGCCGCCAGAAATCGAACGGCTCTTCGTGTCCGAGATAAAAATGCGGCGCGGTGATGACCACGGCGCCGCCGGGCGCGAGCAGGCGCGCGAGATTGGCAAACGCCGTTTCCCAGTCGGCGACGTGCTCCAGGACTTCGGTGCACAGGATCAAATCGAAGGGCGGCGCGGCCCGCAGCTCGGGCGACAATTCGCGATCGAGCGCGCCAAAAAAATCCACGCGCGGCGATTTAGCCTGGGGCAGATCCATGCCGAAATAACGGTAGCCGGCGCGCTCGACCTGTTCGCGAAACGGCTGGCCGCCGCAGCCGACATCGAGCGCGCGACTCGCGCCGCGCGCATTTGCGGGAAGACGCTCGAGCCACTCGCCGACTTCGGCGGCCACGAGAGGAACGATGAAGGCCTCCGGCGGGGCAGACGCGACGTAAGCGGTGCGGCGTTCGCTCATGGGCGCGGTGCGGCGGGTGTGAGCCGAGTTGTCCAGACGCCGTCTTCCACGTAGGCGCACTCGCCGGGACGCCATGGCCACGGGCGGTCCATTCCATGCATGACGACTTCAAACGGGCAGATGCCCTCGACGGTCTGAAAATGCTGATGACCGCGCGTCGAGGCGAGATGCACGCGGAGAAAATAGGAACCGAGGTAGAGACGGGGCGAGGGCACGCGGCACTCGAGTGTGCATTCGCCGGCGGCGTTCAGGATGCCTTGGCCGCGGTCGAAAAACGGCAGGTGCACGATCGGGACATCCTGCTCGTTGACGATTTGCACGGAAACCTGTGCTTCGGGCAGTGGCGCGGGGGCGTGCACGCGCACCGTGATGACGAGCGGAGCGCCGCAGCGGTGAATCGATCCCGGCTCGGAAGTCGTGAGCGAGACATGCGTGATCGAAGGCGCGTCGGGCTTTGGCGGCGCGGAGAAGATCGCCTCCGTCGAGCGGTTGAGCCGCAGGTAGGTTTGAATCGCCTTCGTCGGTTCGTCGTCGAGGACGCATTTGCCGCCTTCCAGCACGATGCAGCGCGAGGTGAGCGTGGAGACCGACTGCATGTTGTGGCTCACGAACAACACCGTGCGTCCCGCGCGCGCGACCGAACTCATGCGACCGAGGCATTTGCTCTGAAACGCCGCGTCGCCGACGGCGAGCACTTCGTCGACGATCATGATTTCCGAGTCGAGGTGCGCGGCGACGGCGAAGGCGAGGCGCACGCGCATGCCGCTCGAATAGTGCTTCACCGGCGTGTCGATGAATTTTTCGACCTCGGCGAACGCGACGATCTCGTCGAAGCGACGCGCGATTTCCGCGCGCTTCATGCCAAGGATCGCGCCGTTGAGGAACACGTTTTCCCGACCGGTGAGATCGAGGTGAAAACCGGTGCCGACTTCGAGCAGCGAAGCGACGCGGCCGCGCAGGGTGGCGCGCCCGCTCGTCGGTTCGGTGATGCGCGAAAGAATTTTCAAGAGCGTGGATTTGCCCGCGCCGTTGCGCCCGATCACGCCGACGACCTCGCCAGGCGCGATCGCGAACGAGAGATCGCGCAGCGCCCAGAATTCGCCGGGATCGTCCGGCGCGGAGCCGTCGATGCGGCGCCGGCCCCAGAGGCGCGCGAGATCTTCGCGCAGGGTCGTCGCGCCGACGACGCCGAGCCGGTATTTTTTCGTCAGCGCTTCGACGTGAATGATCGGGCGGCTCATGGGTTCAGGCGACATCCACCACGGTGCGCTCGGCGCGCGAGAACGCGAAGAGGCCGGCGGCGAGCAGCACGACGGTGATCGCCCACGCGCCGGCGGCGAGCGCGGGCGTCCACGAACTCGTGCCGAGCAGCGCGAGTTTGATCGCTTCGGCGGGCGCAGTCATCGGGTTGATCGTCGCGACCCAGCGCCAGTTCGCCTCGGTGGAGATCATCGACAGCGGATAGACGATCGGCGTGGCGTAGAACCAGAGCTGCGTCACGACCGGCAGCACGTGTTGCAGGTCGCGATATTTCCCCGTCGCCGCCGCGAGCAGGCAGCCGACGCCGAGCGCGAGCACCATGATCTGGAGTTGCGCGGAAAGAAAAAGCGCGGCGGCTTCCCACCACGGAATGCCCGGCTGCGAGCCGAATTCCGTGAAGATGCGATAGTAAATCCACAGGGCCGCGAAGGTCGCGAGCTGCAGCGCGAGCGCGGCGAGGTTGCCGACGAGTTGGGAAAGCGGCACAGTCAGGCGCGGAAAATAAATTTTCCCGAAGAGATGCGCGTTCGTCGTGAACGTCCCCGCGATCGCCGGCATCGTCTGCGAAAAATACGTCCACGACAGCAGCCCGCAGAGATAGAAAAGGCCGGGCGGCACGTTATCGGTCGGCAAGTGCGCGATCCGGCCGAAGACCACCGTGAACACCGCGGTCGTCAACAACGGCTGGAGCACGAACCACGCGGGCCCGAGCAGCGTCTGCCGATACTTCGTCGAAAAATCGCGGCGGACGAACTGCCAGAACAGATCGCGATAATCCCAGAGTTCCCGCCACGGCACGCGCAGCCATCCACGCGAGGCCTCGATCACGATTTCGAAACGCGGCGCGGTTTCGCCCGACCCAGAGGAATCTTCGGTTTCGCTCATCGAGGTTTTAGTCACGGCTTCGCACGGTCACTTCCCGAGGTGGAGTAACGAATGGACCTGGCATGCTGCTGTCTGATCGCTAACTGGTGGGGGTTATACCCTAGCGAAGAAAGGACGAAATCGGTGGAAAGGGCAAGTGGCGGAGCACGCGTAACTCACGCGCACACTGATCGGCTGATTTCGCGCGCTCTTTCGGGCGAGAACAGCTTTTCCACGAGCAACAAACCGAAATCCAATGCCGTGCCGGCGCCGCGCGACGTGAGAATCTTTCCGTCGGCGACGACGCGTTCGTTCGCGAGAATGCCGGCCAACTCGTTCGCCACGGAAAAATGCGCGGTATAGCGCCGGCCCGCGAGCAGGCCGGCGTCGTGCAGGATCACCGGCGCGGCGCAGATCGCCGCGATCCAGCCGCCTTTTTTTTCCTGCCGAAGGAGTCGCTCGCGCACGCGCGGGTCGGCGCGCAAATGTTTCACTCCGGGACCGCCCGGCAGGAAAACACAATCGAAGTCCTTCGCGTCCAGCGCCGCGAGCGAGGCATCCGCGTGGACCGTGAGGCCGCTGCGACCGGTCACGTGAATGCCGTCGGCGAGCGCCGCCACGGTGACTTCGGCTCCGGCCCGGCGCAAAAGATCGATCGGTGCGATCGCTTCCATTTCCTCGAAGCCCTCCGCAAGGATTGCGAGCACGGTCGGCATGCGGTGAAGTGAATACGGATGAGCGTCGATGCACACGGAAATTTTCGCGGAAAACGCCTCGTCGTTTTCGGTTGTGGCTACGTGGGCAGCGCCGTGGCCGAGGAAGCGCGCGCGCGCGGCGTGTCGGTCGTGGCGCTCACGCGCAACGAGGCAAAGGCGGCGGCGTTGCGCGAAAGGGAAATCGATGTCGTCGTCGCGGACCTCGCGAGCGACGCGTGGCATGGGCGCATCGGCGGGCGCGCCGACTTCGTGCTCAATTGCGTGAGTTCGGGCGGCGGCGGCCTCGAGGGTTATCGGCGCAGCTATGTCGACGGCATGCGCTCGATTCTCGCGTGGGCGAGTGCCTCGGACGGCGCCGGCTCGCTGGTCTACACGAGCAGCACGGCGGTTTATCCGCAGGGAAACGGCGCGGTCGTGGACGAAAGCGCGCCGACGGGCGGAAGCGACCGCGCGGAAATTCTGCTCGAAGCGGAGGCGATGTTGCGCGGCGCCGAAAAGGCGTGCGCGCGCTGGTTCGTGCTGCGGCTCGCGGGCATTTACGGACCGGGACGATTCCATCTCGTCGAGCAGGTGCGTCGCGGCGAAGTCGCGGGCCGCGGCGAACATCGCCTGAATCTCGCGCATCGCGATGACATCGTCGCGGCCGTGTGGGCGTGCTTCGGTGCGCCGCCCGACGTGCGAAATGAAATCTTCAACGTGGCCGACGGCGCGGCGACGCCGAAAGCGGAAGTCGCCGCCTGGCTCGCGGCGCGCCTTGGCGCACCGACGCCGCGGTTCACGGGTGCGCCGACCGGGGGCCGCGAGCGGCTCGTGCCCGACCGCATCATCGCGAGCGCGAAGCTCCGGGCGGCGCTCGGCTGGCGGCCGCGTTACCCGAGTTTTCGCGCCGGCGCGGAAAATTTGTTGTCGCGTTAGCGCGGCGGCGTTCGCTCAACTTTCGTTTCGCTCAATCTCAACCCATTCCTCCCATGGCCGGACTCGGCAAACTTCTCAAACAAGCCCAGAAAATGCAGCGCGGCGTCGAGGCGCTCCAGACGCAGCTCGAAGCCAAGGAAATCGAAGTCACCAGCGGCGGTGGCGCGGTGAAGATCAAGGTGAACGGCGCGGGAAAATTTCTCGCCCTCACGCTCGACGCCGAATTTTTGAAGGAGGACGCGAAGCTCGTCGCCGACACCGTGCTCGCCGCCGTGCAGGACGCGGCGAAGCAGGCGAAGGATTATCACGAGGCGGAAATGCAGAAGGTGACGGGGGCGTTTCAGTTGCCCGGAATGATGTGATTTTCGATTTTGGATTCTCGATTTTCGATTGGCGGCGCTGCTTGCGACCGGTCTCCCAATCGAAAATCCCCGGTGGAAAATCGAAAATCCGATGACTCCCGCTTTCGAAAAGCTCCAGAAGCACCTGAAGCAGTTGCCCGGGCTCGGGTTTCGCTCGTCGGAGCGGATCGCGCTGCACCTGCTCGTGGAAAAACCCGCGCGGCTGCCGGCGCTGGTGACGGCGCTCGAGGAGGCGGCGCGCGCGGTGCGGCGCTGCACGCGCTGCGGCAATCTCGCCGAGGGCGAGCTCTGCGAAATCTGCGCCGACGAAAAACGCGATCGCGCGGTCGTGTGCGTGGTCGAGCATGTGCCCGACCTCGTTGCGCTCGAACGCAGCGCGGCGTTTCGCGGCACCTATCATGTGCTGCACGGAAAACTTTCGCCGCTGCATGGCGTCGGGCCGGACGATTTGAATCTCGAAGCCCTGCGCGCGCGCGTCGCTTCCGGCGAAGTCGCCGAACTGATTCTCGCGCTGCCGAACGACGTCGAGGGCGAGGCGACGTGTCATTACCTTTCCGAACATCTGCCGAACGCGCGGGCGCTGAAAATCACGCGGATCGGTTTCGGGCTGCCGAGCGGCGGCGGCGTGCTCTACGCCGATTCGGTCACGCTCAAAAGCGCGCTCGAAGGCCGGCGCGCGTATTCGTGATTGCGGCGGCGGGCATTCCTGCTTTTTTCGCGGACCACGGTTCTTTGCGGGCGTAGTATATCGGCTATTATGTGTGCTTCCCAAGCATGAGAGGCGGGTTCGACTCCCGCCGCCCGCACCAGCATTTCGCCGCGCCACGTTGCGCGGCGTTTTTGTTTACACGTCGGCCTCGACGCGCTCGGCGCTGAGGTTGCGCCAGCGGTCGAGCACGCGGCGGTAGATGTCGTCGGGCGCGAGGCCGTAGGCGGCGCGGAGGATTTCGACGTTCGTGCCGTGCTCGACAAATTTGTCCGGCCAGCCGATGCGTTCCACCGCGGCGGGGCAATCGGACTCCTGCAGCGCTTCGAGCACCGCGCTGCCGAAGCCGCCGGCGAGCACGTGATCCTCCATCGTGACGAGCAGCGGAATGCACGCCGCGTGGCTCAACAACAGCGCGCGATCGAGCGGCTTCACGAAGCGCGCGTTCACGACGCCGACGGAAATGTTTTCCGCGGTCGCAAGGCGCGCGGCGAGCTTGAGCGCGTCGGGCACCATGTTGCCGAGCGCCCAGATCATGATGTTCGATCCTTCGCGCAACACCTCGGCGTGGCCCACCGCGAGCGCGGCCGGCCGCTCCTTGATTTTTGCGCCGACACCGGCGCCGCGCGGATAACGGATGAAGCCCGGGCCCGGCAGGTGGAGGCTCGTGTGCAGCATGTCGACGAGTTCGTCCTCGTCCTTCGGCTGCATGATCGTGGCGTTCGGCACGCAGCGGAGATACGCGAGATCGAAGAGCCCGTGGTGCGTCGGGCCGTCGTTCGGCGAGAGGCCGGCGCGATCGAGGCAGAACGTCACGGGCAGATTCTGCAGCGCGACATCGTGGATGACCTGGTCGTAGGCGCGCTGGAGAAACGTCGAGTAGATCGCGCACACCGGGCGGAAACCTTTCGTGGCCATCCCGGCGGCGAAGAGCACCGCGTGTTCCTCGGCGATGCCGACATCGAAAAACTGCGCGGGCACCGCAGCGGCGAGATGCGAGAGACCGGTGCCGCTCGGCATCGCGCCGGTGATGCCGACGATGTTTGCATCGGCGCGCGCGAAGCGCGCGAGCGCCTCGCCGAAAACGTCCTGGTAATTCGGCGGCGTGCCGGCCGCGGCCTTCTTGCTCTCGCCGGTGATCGGGTCGAACGGCCCGGAGCCGTGGAATTTTTCCGGATGCTCGAGCGCGGCGACGAGGCCTTTGCCTTTTTTCGTGAGCACGTGGATCAGCACGGGCACGTCGCACTGCTTTGCGAATTCGAGGTTCTTCGCGAGGGCGTCGAGGTTGTGGCCGTCGACGGGGCCGAGGTAACGGAGGCCGAATTTTTCGAAGAGCGATGATTCGACGAAGAAGTCCTTCGTCTCGCGCTTCCACTTCTGGTAAATCCGGTTCATCTCGATGCCGGTGGGGAAGCTCTTGAAGAACGCCTCGACGTCGTGGTGGAGCTTGTTGTAGGTCGGGCTCGTGCTGATACGATTCAGGTAGCGCGAGATCGCGCCGACGTTTTTCGCGATCGACCATTCGTTGTCGTTGAGCACGACGATCAGCCGCTTGGTGGAGCTGACGACGTTGTTGAGCGCCTCGAGCGTGACGCCGCACGTGAACGCCGCGTCGCCGCAGATCGCGATGACATGCTCGCCCGTGCCGCGCAGGTCGCGCGCGGTCGCCATGCCGAGCGCGGACGAGAGCGCGGTGCCCGCGTGGCCCGCGCCGAACGAATCGTGCGCGCTTTCCGGGCGGTAGAGGAAGCCGCTCGCGCCGCCGGTCTGGCGAAGTTTCCGGAAAAAATCGCCGCCGCGGCCGGTGAGGAGCTTGTGGACGTAGCCCTGGTGCGCGACGTCGAACACGAACTGATCCGCCGGCGAGTCGAACACGCGGTGCAGCGCGATCGTGAGCTCGACGACGCCGAGATTCGGGCCGATGTGGCCGCCGTTTTTCGCCGTGACGGCGATCAGCTCTTCGCGGATTTCCTGCGCGAGCTGCGGCAATTGGGCGGGCGTGAGGGCTTTGACGTCCTGCGGGCCGCGAAGCGTTTCGAGGAGGCGCGGCGCGGGCGTCGGCGAAGGGGAGTTCATCAGTCGGGTCGGGGCGGAAACGGCGGAGCGCGATCAGGCGTCGCGCTCGGTCTCGAATTTTTCGAAACTCACGGCGCCGTTTTTCTGTTTCTTGAGCTGCTCGATCTTGAGCTCGGCGTCCTTGAGCCGCACTTCGCACACCTTCAGCAGCTTCGAGCCTTCCTCGAATTTCGCGAGGAGCTCGGCCAGCGGCACGTCGCCCGATTCCATCGCTTCGACGATGGTCTCGAGCTGGCCGAGGGCCGCTTCGAAGGAGAGTTTGGCGTCTTTGGCTTCCACGGCGGAAAAGATGCGGCGGCGCCGGGTCATTTCAAACAATCTTTGGGCTGGCGGCCCCGGGCGTTTCGCATGGATTGGGCGGATGCCTATCGTGTTGTGGATCGCGGGCCTGCTGATGCTCGTGCGGCTCGTCGCGGAACTCGCGCTGGCGGCGCTGAATCGCGCCGAGGTGCGGCGTCACGCCGCAGCGGCTCCGCCGGCGGTCGCCGCGATCATGGACGCCGACACTTACACGAAATCGGTCGCCTACACGCTGGCGAAGTCGCGCTTCGGCACGCGGACGGAAATTTTCGACACGCTCGTGCTCGCGCTCGTGCTGTTCGGCGGCGTGCTGCCGCCGCTGTTTGCGCACGTCGTGGCGTGGGGCGCGCCGGGCGCGCTGTGGAGTCGCGCCCTGTTCGTCCTGTTCGCGGGCGTGCTGCTCACGGTGCCCTCGCTGCCGTTCGACTGGTGGGAGCAGTTTCGGATCGAGGAGAAGTTCGGCTTCAACAAAAGCTCCGCGGCGCTCTGGGTGGCGGACAAGTTGAAGGGCACCGCGCTGTTGTTCGCGATCGGCTTTCCGCTGCTGTGGGCGCTGCTCGCGCTGGTGAAATGGATGGGCGCGGCGTGGTGGGTGTGGGGCTTCGCGCTGATGTTCTCGTTTCAACTGCTGATGCTCGTGCTCTACCCGAAACTGATCCTCCCGCTCTTCAACAAGCTCACGCCACTGCCCGAAGGCGAGCTGCGCGCGCGTTTGCTGGCGCTGGGCGATCGCACGGGATTTCGCGCGCAGACGATCGAGGTGATCGACGGCTCGAAACGCTCCGGGCACTCGAACGCCTATTTCACCGGCTTCGGCCGCTTCCGGCGGATCGTGCTTTTCGACACGCTCATCGCGCAGCTCACGCCGGAGGAGCTCGAGGCGGTGCTCGCGCACGAGATCGGGCACTATCGGCGCGGACACATCCCGAAGATGATCGCGTTCTCCGCGGCGGCGATGCTCGCGGGTTTCGCGGTCGTGGCGTTGCTCGCGCGCAGCGCATGGTTCAATCCGGCGTTCGGATTCCCCGCGGGCGAAATGGCGCCGGCATTTCTGCTCTTCGGACTGTTGAGCGGCGTCGTCACGTTCTGGTTTTCGCCGGTGGCGAATGCGTTTTCGCGGCGCTACGAATACGAGGCGGATGCGTTTGCGCGCGACGCGATCGGCGGGCCGGCGCCGATGATCGGCGCGCTGCGGAAGCTCGCGCAGAAAAACCTGAGCAACCTCACGCCGCATCCGTGGTTCAGCGCGTTTTTCTATTCGCACCCGACGCTCGTCGAGCGCGAGGCGGCGCTGGCGAAGTGAGTTTTCACGGGGGAAAACGAAGGAAACGGCGATGCGCGGGAAAAGATTTCTCCTTCGGTCGCTCGGTTTTCTCCTTGGCCAGATCTTTTTCGTCGCGCACGCCGAGACGCTCACGATCGCGACCTACAACATCGAAAACTACGGCCCGGCGGACCGCGTGACCGAGGCGGGCTTTCGCGCCGATTATCCGAAACCCGAGGCGGAAAAGGCCGCGCTCCGACGCGTGATCCGTGGGCTGAATGCCGACGTGCTCGTGCTGCAGGAAATGGGCGATCAACCTTACCTCGACGAACTGCGCCACGACCTGAAGGCCGAAGGGCTCGATTACCTGCACAGCGCGGTCGCGTCGGCGGCGGACGCGGACCGGCATCTCGCGGTGCTCTCAAAGCGACCGCTGAAAGGCGTGACGACGCACACCGATCTGACGTTCGCGTATTTCGGCGCGAAGGAAGACGTGAAGCGCGGGCTGCTCGAAGCGACGATCGCGACGAGCGGTGGCGACGTAACGCTTTTCGTGGTGCACCTGAAGAGCCGGTTCACAGACCGGCCGGACGATCCCTCGTCGGAAATCCGCCGCGCCGGCGAGGCGACCGCGATTCGCGACGCGGTGTTGAAACGTTTTCCCGATCCGAGCGCGGCGCGCTTCGTGATCCTCGGCGATTGCAACGACACGAAGACGAGCCGCGCGCTCGCGCATCTGCAAACGCGCGGAAAAACCCAGGTCGCGATCCTGCTCGGCGGGACGGATTCGCACGGCGAGGTGTGGTCGCATTTTTACCGGCGCGAAGACACCTATTCACGCGTCGACCACATCCTCGTTTCACCGGCGCTCTTGCCCGCGGTAGCGGGAAACATCGCGCACATCTACGACGGCGATGGCGTGCGCGACGCGAGCGATCACCGGCCGCTCGCGATCACACTGACGTTTCCGCCGAAAAAGTAAGGCGCGCCATCCGCACTAACGATCGCGGCCGAGCTGGAGCTCGGCGTTCCCGGGGGCGCCGAGCTCCAGCTCGGCACCAAGACCGACAACCGAACGTGCGTGCGTCAACCCGACGGACCGCGACGATCCGTCCGCATCCCTCGCTTACTTTGCGGTGACCGTGACCGGAATCGTCACTTCGCCCGCGCCGTAGCCCTTGAGGAAAAGCGTGCAGCTGCCGGGCTTGCCGCCCTCGACGTTGACGGAGACGGACGTCTGGCCCTGCGGCACGATCACTTCAGGCATGATCACGCACTCCGGGACATCGGTCGTCACATCGAGCAGCGTGCCGCCGGGAGGTGCGGCGTTCGGAATGGTGAACGTGAGCACCTGCTGCGCGCCGGCGCGGAGAGTGAGCGAAGTGGGGAAAACGGTGACGTTGCTCGGGTCGATGCGGAACGTGCCGACGGGAGAATTGCCGGAGGCGCTGTTGAGCGTGACGCGGTAGTTGTGGTTCGCGTCGAGCGGCGGCACGAAAAAGCTCAGCGCGTTGGGCGACTCGAAGACGGTGCGCGCGGGCGAGCCGTTGAAGTTGATCTGGTCCTGCGGCGTGAAGCCGCGGCCGAGCACGCTGATGCGCGCGCCGACGGGCCCGCGGTTGACCTCGAGCGAGAGCACGTAGCGGTGGACGATCTTCACGTGCGCGACCTCGGTGTAGGATTCGTGCGGCGTCTCCGTGCCGTTGCCTTCGATGTTGTAGGTGACGAGGAAATAGTAGGCGACTTCCTCGCGGCCGGCGGGGAGCTGGTATTCGAAATCGTAGATGCCTTCGCCGAGCGGGCTCTTCTTCATCTCGTAATTCTGGCCGTCGACGACGATGTGCGGGCTGATCGAAGCGGCGGGCACGGTGTTGCTGCGCGGCGCGACGCGCAGGCTGAACGTGTAGATCTGCGAGGGATTTTCCGGCATCGATGCCGGCGTGAGGTCCGTCAGCGTGACAATATCGCAACCGGCGAGCAGCGCCAGGCCCGCGATCGCGGTCAGCCAGAGGAGGATTTTTCTCGCGGGAGAAATTCGGTTCGTGTGCATTTTATGCTAGAGTGAAAACCCGACGGATCAAAGTGCGTTAGTAATGAGCGGCCCACCCACAGAGCAAGCCAAAGCTGAGGCGCCCGCCGAGGCGCGGACGACGGAAACGTCACCGCTCGGCCTCTACGTGCACGTGCCGTTCTGCGCCTCGACCTGCGACTTCTGCGCGTTCTACCAAACCGAGCCGACCGCGGCGGCGGTGAAGCAGTTCCTCGAAAGCGTGGCGCGCGAGGCGGAGCTCGTCGCGTGGACGCGGCCGGTGACAACCGTCTTCTGGGGCGGTGGCACGCCCGGGCTGCTCGCGCCGCGCGATCTGGCGCGGCTCGGCGAAATCGTGCGGGCGCGCACCGGCGGCGCGCCGGCGGAGTGGTCGGTCGAGCTGGCGCCCGCGTCGGTCACGGAGGCGCGCCTCGCGGCGCTGCGCGAGGCGGGCGTCACGCGCGTGTCACTCGGCGTGCAGAGTTTCCAGCCGGCGCTGCTCGAAGCGCTCGGCCGCAAGCACACGCGCGAGCAGGCGCTGCGTGCGCATGAACGGATTCGGGCCGCGGGATTTCGCAGCGTGAACCTCGACTTGATGTTCGCGCTGCCCGGCCAGAACTCGGAAGAGTGGGCGGCCGATGTGCGTGAGGCGATGGCGCTGGCGCCGGATCATTTGTCGACGTATTGCCTCACGTTCGAGGAGGACACGGCGCTGTGGGTGAAGCTTGCGCAAGGCCGCGTGAAACTCGATCCCGAGCACGAGGCCGCGCTTTACGAGGCGACGTGGACGCAGCTCGCCGATGCCGGCTACGCGCAATACGAAGTGTCGAACTTCGCGCGGCCGGGACACCGCTGCCGGCACAATCTCAACACCTGGCGCATGCACGAGTGGATCGGCCTCGGGCCGTCGTCGGCGTCGCAGCACGCCGGCTGGCGCGGTGCGAACATCGCCGATCTCGAGCAATGGCGCGCGCGCGTCGCGGTCGGCGAGCGCGCGACGGAGGATCGCGTGGCACTCACGCCGGAGTTGCTCGCCGAGGACGCGTTGATCTTCGGGCTGCGCATGAACGACGGCGTCGACCTCGCGCCGTGGCGCGACCGCGCTCCCGCGGCGCCGTGGCCGGCGATCGAGGACACGCTCGCAACGCTCGCGGCCGGCGAACTGCTCGTGCGCGAAGGCTCGCGCGTGCGGCTGACGAATCGCGGTCGGCTCGTGGCCGATTCGATCGGCGCGGAAATCATGGCGGCGTTCGAGCCGATTACGGAAACGGCATGAAGAGCGCGGAAACCCGGGAGCGCCGAGTTCCCGCTCGGCAGGGATCGAAGTTCGGCGATCACGAAATGACTTTTCGCCGGGAAATGCCGAGCTGGAGCTCGGCGCTCCCGGAACGAATGTTTGCGCCCAGTCGCGGGAGGCGAGTCATCGCGCTGGCGCTCATGCTGCTCACGATCTCGGCGGTGCGGGCCGCGGACCGGATCGAACTTGCGTGGCCGACGCCGAATCGCGCGTGGGCCGAGGGCCGGCCGATCGGCGACATTTTGCAGCACGCAGGTTCGGGCGATCCGGAGTCGGGCGGGTTCGGCGGCGTGCGCAGCAGCGGCGCGCAGTTTCACGAAGGCATCGATATCAAGTGCGTGTCGCGCGACCGGCGCGGCGAGCCGCTCGACGATGTGTTTGCGGCGATGGGCGGCGTGGTGCGGCACATCAGCACGGCCGCGGGCGACAGCAGCTACGGACGCTACATCGTGCTCGAGCATCCGGACGTGACGCCGGCGGTCTACACGCTCTACGCGCATCTGGCGCGGATGGCGCCGGGCCTGCGCGTCGGCGAACGCGTGGAGCGCGGGCAGGTGCTCGGCACGATGGGCCACAGCTCGGGCGGCTACATGATTCCGAAGGACCGCGCGCACCTGCATTTCGAAATCGGCGTGATGGTCACGCGCGATTTTCAGGCGTGGTATGACCGGCAGAAATTCGGCAGCCGCAACGACCACGGCATCTGGAATGGGATGAACCTGATGGGCGTCGACCCGCTCGATTTTTTCAACGACTGGCGCGCGCGCCGCATCGACACGCCGCAGGATTATTTTTCGCACCTGGAGACGGCGGTGCGGGTGCGGATCGCGACGCATCGCACGCCGGATTTCGTGACGCGCTATCCGTCGCTGCTCACGAAGCCGGCGCCGCTCGGCGTCGTCGCGGGCTGGGAAATTCGTTTCAACTGGACCGGGATTCCCTTCGCGTGGACGCCGCTCGCCGCGAACGAAGTGATCGGGCTGGAGCCGGATCGTCCGCGCATTCTCGAGGTCAACGCCGAGCTCGAACGCCGCGAGCGCAGCAAAACGCTCGTCGTTTCCCATCGCGGTGCGTGGACCGTCGGCCGCGACCTCGAGACCGCGCTCCAGCAGTTGTTCGGCGTGAAATAATTTCGCGCGCCGCGTCGCGGCAAGACGGCGAGCGCCGCGCTAGCTCTGCGGCTTGAGCTCTTCGAGCAGCGCCTGGAACTGCGGATGTTTTTTCAGCGCCTCGAGATCGGGGTCCTGCTGCATCCAGTCGAAATCGCGGTAGCCGAGCTCGACCGCCTGCCGGAGCGCGTCGAGCGCGGCGCTCTTGCGTTTCGAAAGCGCGAGGCTGCACGCGAGATTGTAGTGCGCGGTGGCGTTGCGCGGCTGCAGCTTCACCAGCTTGCGGTCCATCTTGAGCCCGTCGGCGACGCGGCCCTGGCGCGTGTAGAGTCCGCCCAGAATCTCGACGACGCTCGCATCCGACGGACTGCGGCGGAGGACCGATTCGAAGAAGCCGATTTCAAATTCCGGGTCGTGGGCTTTCGCTTTGGGCATTGGGAAAATGCGGGGCGTTCAGGTCCGGCGCGGACAGGCGCCGGTTTCACGAAAGACGTTGCAGTGCGCGCTCACCTGCAGCCGCTGCGAGAGCGGCGTGAGGCCGAGCTTCGACGAGACGGTGCTGCCATACCACTCCATGAACGGCGCACTGATCTCGAAAATCCGGTCGCAATCGACGCACACGACCTGCGCGACCTGCGAGCGATTGCCCTCGCGGTTCGGGCGGTAGAATTTCTCCCCGGAACCGATGTCGACTTCGCGCAGCAGCGCGCTCTCGGTCATGATCGGCAGCGTGCGATAAACCGTCGCGCGCGAGACCGAGTCGTCGATCGCGCGCGCAAAATCCAGCAACTGCTCGGCGGTGAAGTGTTCCGGCTGCGCGAACGCCGCGTCGAAGATCGCGAGCCGCTGGTTGGTCGCCCGGAGTCCTTTCTGGGAAAGGAATTTTCGGAATTTCTCGCGCGCCGCCGGGATGCTCACGCGCGCAATGTTTTCGCGCCGGGCAGGGCTGTCAACGCGATCATGCGCCGGCGCGCTCGCGCGGTCTGCGCGGCGCGAGGGTGCGCGCGGTGACGATCACTGCGGCGAATTGCGCGCCACGAACAGCGGCCGATACGCGGCGCGATACGACCACGCGAGGTAGAGTTCGAGCGCGAGCACGATGCCCGCCATCACGCGGCCGGACGGCTCGAGGAAAACGTGAAACGCGACGCTGTTCACGATGAACGGCGCGATCAGCACGAGCGCGAGTGGCACGAAGCGGTTGACCAGCAGCAGCGCGCCGACGATCAGCATCGTCACCGCGATCAGCGGCATCATGTAGCCGGTCGCCATCAGCGCGCTTGCGAAGGCGACGGCGCCCGGAGGCAGCGGCGTCGTCGGCTGCGGGATGAAATTGAGAAAACCATTCAGGCCGAAAACGAAGAAGAGCAGGCCGGTGAGCAAGCGCACCGTCGCGACGGCGTAGCGCGCCGCCGATTTTTTCGCGGGCGTTGCTGAAACAGTGGCGGTGGAAACCTGGGGATTTTCGTGGGTCATGGGAATCGCGTGCATGTTGGGAGAGGCGAGTGGTTGGGTTCGAGTTGGAAATGCGTTCGTCTTCTCAACGAGCGACGCCTCCGGCGGCAGACACGCGGGAATTTTTCGCCGAAAGTTTCGTGTCTTTTCGAGCGGCAGTCGTTCGTTGTAGAAGCAGAGCCTTGTTTGAACCTTAACCCACTCGTCTCATGGAAACCCATCCGCCGACCAACGCCTCGCCTTATCTCTTGTTCTTTCGCAACTCCGGGCCGGAAGTTTTTCAGCATCTTTCGCCCGATCAGCGACAGCAGCTCGTGACGCGCTGGAACGAATGGTATGACGGCCTCGCCGCGCAGGGCAAAGCCGTCGAAGGACAGCCGCTGGAACTCGAAACGCGCATCGTGTCGGGGCCGGGCGGCTCGCGCGTGATCGACGGTCCGTTTGCCGAATCGAAGGAGGCGATCGGCGGCTACGTGAAATTGATGGTGAGCGGGCTCGAGGAGGCGACCGCGATTGCGCAGCGCCATCCGGCGCTCGCGCACGGCCTCGTGATCGAAGTGCGGCAGTTCACGGCGAACTGCCATCTCGGCGTCACCGCCGGACACGGCGCGGCGAAGACGATGGCGACCGCGTGATTTGATCGGCATGACGTCCGATTCGGAAAACGTTTCCGCGAATTTCGCCATGCCCACGTCGTCGCCTTCGACGCGTCCGGCGGAGCTCGTGGAGCATTTTTTTCGCCACGAGACGGGCCGGCTTCACGGCGCGCTGCTCCGGCTCGTCGGCGTGCACAATCTCACGGTGGCGGAGGACGTCGCGCAGGAAGCGATGTTGCGGGCGCTGCGCGCGTGGTCGATGGGCGGCGTGCCGCCGAATCCCTCGGCGTGGATCATGCGCGTGGCGCTGAACCTCGCGCGCGACGCGCTGCGCCACCAGCGGATGTCCGGCGCGAAAGAGGACGCGATCGTCACGCACCTCGAGCAAACGCGTGCGCCGGCGGCGAGCGCGGGCGACAGCGAGCACGGGATCGCGGATGACACGCTGCGGCTGCTCTTCGTGTGCTGTCATCCCTCGATCGCGGCCGACGCGCAGGTCGTGCTCGCGTTGAAGGTCCTGTGCGGTTTCGGCACGAGCGAGATCGCGCGCGCATTTCTGGCCAGCGAAGCGGCGATCGAAAAACAGCTCACGCGCACCAAGCAGCGGATTCAGGACTCGGGCATCGCGTTCGATTTGCCCGAGGGCGAGAGCCTCGCGCCGCGGCTCGACGGCGTGCTCGCCGCGCTCTACCTGTTGTTCAACGAAGGCTACAAAGCCTCGGCCGGCGACCGGCTGCTGCGCGAGGAACTTTGCCGCGAAGCGGTGCGGCTCACGTCGTTGCTCGTCGCGCATCCGGTCGGCCGCACGCCGCGCGCCCACGCGCTGCTCGCGCTCATGCTGCTGACGGCGGCGCGATTTCCGGCGCGCGTCGACGAGCACGGCGACCTGCTGCGCCTCGACGACCAGGATCGCTCGAAGTGGGATCAGGCGTTGATCGCGCGCGGGTTGATGGAACTCGTCGCGGCGGCGGAAGGAAAAGAGCTGACCGAGTATCACCTGCAGGCCGGCATCGCGGCGATTCATTGCACGGCGGCCGACTACGATTCGACTGACTGGACGCGCATCCTGCGCCACTATGACGAACTTCACCGACTGAAACCGTCGCCGATCGTCGCCTTGAATCGCGCGGTCGCAGTCGCGCACGTGCACGGAGCGCAGGCGGGCCTCGATGCGGTCGCGGCGATTCCGCAGCGCGACCGGCTCGAGGCGCATTACCTCTTGCACGCGGTCGTCGGCGAATTGCAGTGGCGAATGAAGAATCATCGCGCCGCCGCGGAAAGTTTCCGCCGCGCGCTGAAACTCGCGCACGTCGGCCCGGAGCAACTCTACCTCACGCGCATGCTCGAACGCACCGCCGACGAGCTGCCATCCAACGGATCCGCGCTCGCGAGCTAGAGAGCGGGCGGGGCGGAAATTGATCACGCGCGGCGTGCGGGCGGGCTTGCCTCGTTTGCGCGCGCGGGCGGTGATGAGGCGATGATCGTTGGCGTCCATCCGCTCGCCGGGTTCGACAAGCTGCTTCATTACCGCGTGCCCGAGGAGTGGCGCGCGGCAGTGGCGGTCGGCTCGCTCGTGCGTGTGCCGGTGCTGCGCGCGTTGAAGCTCGGCATCGTGGGCGAGATCGGCGCGCCGAAGGATTTTCCCGTCGACCGGCTGAAATCGATCGCACAGGTCGTGCATCCGTTTCCCGCGCTCACGCCCGATCTGCTCGAGCTCGCGCGCTGGATGGCGGGCTACTACGCGAGCGGCGTCGACAGCATCATCGAGACGATGATTCCCGTCGCGGTGCGGCGCGGCGCGGGATTGAAGCAGGAAAAATCGCTCGCGCTCGCCCGCCGGCTCACCGCGGAGGAACTCGCGGCCCTGGAAAAACGCGCTCCGCAGCAGGCGCGTGTCTATCGGTTTCTCGAGCAGCAATTCCGCCCGCAGAAAAAATCGCTCGTGCTCGCGCGGCTCGGCGTCACCGCAGCCGTGGCGCAGGCGCTCGTGAAGCGCGGCGTCGTGGACGAGGAGACGCGCCGCGTCGAGCGCGTCGCGTATGCCGACGACCATGCGCTCGGTGAACTCGTCGCGGCGCAGCCGCACGCGCTCAATCCCGCGCAGCAGCGCGCGGTCGACGCGCTCGACGCCGCGCTGGCCGGGGAAAAATTCAGCGTATCGCTGCTGCACGGCGTGACCGGCTCGGGGAAGACGGAGGTTTACCTGCGCGCGATCGACGCGGCGCTGAAGGCGGGCGGCGGCGTGGTGTTTCTCGTGCCCGAGGTGGCGCTGACGCCGCAGACGGTCGCGCGGCTGCGCTCGCGGCTGGAGACGATTGCTGGCGCGCACCGCTGCGTCGTGTGGCACAGCCATCTCAGCGAAGGCGAGCGACTCGACGGCTGGCTCGCGCTCGCGACGGGCGAGGCACGCGTCGTCGTCGGCGCGCGCTCCGCGATTTTCGCGCCGGTGCAGAATCTGCGGCTCGTGATCGTCGACGAGGAACACGAGCCGGCCTACAAGCAGGATGAGACGCCGCGCTACCACGGGCGCGATGTCGCGGTCATGCGCGCGAAGCTCGTCGGCGCGGTGTGCGTGCTCGGTTCGGCGACGCCCTCGCTCGAAAGTTTTTTCAACGCCGAATCCGGCAAATACCGGCTGCTGCAACTGCCCGAGCGCGTGGACGCGCGCAGGCTGCCGTTCATCGACATCGTCGATCTGCGGATCGAGGCGGCGAAGCAGCGCACACTGCCGGCGCTGTCGCAGAAGCTCGTGCGCGCGATGCAGGACCGCTTCGAAAAGCGCGAGCAGACGATCCTCTTCATCAACCGCCGCGGCTACTCGTCGTCGATGCTCTGCACGAAGTGCGGGCACGTCGAGGAGTGCAGCCATTGCTCGATCGCGCTGACGTATCATCGCACGGACGAGACGCTGCGCTGCCACCTTTGCGGCGACCAGCGCGCGGCGCCATTGCGCTGCCCGCAGTGCGGCGCGCCGGAGATTCGCTGGCGCGGGCTCGGCACGCAGCGCGTCGAGGAAGCGGTGAAACGCGTGCTGCCGCGCGCGCGGGTGGAGCGAATGGACACCGACACGATGGCGAAGAAAAACCGCTTCCGCGAAGTGCTCGCGGCGTTTCGCGCGGGAAAAATCGATGTGCTCGTCGGCACGCAGATGATCGGCAAGGGGCTCGATTTTCCGAACGTCACGCTCGTCGGCCTCGTCGATGCGGACATCTCGATGCACGTGCCGGATTTTCGCGCGAACGAGCGGACGTTTCAGCTCCTGGTGCAGGTCGCGGGCCGCGCCGGCCGCGGCGATCGCGCCGGGGAGGTCATCGTGCAGACGTTTACGCCGCAGGCGGAGGCGATCCAGTTTTCGCGGCAGGCGGATTTCGCGGGGTTCGCGGTGGCGGAGCTGGCGATGCGGAAAAATTTCAACTACCCGCCGTTCCGCCACCTGATCCATCATCTGTTTCGCGGGCCGAATCCGGAGAAGTTGAAATTCTTCGCCGAACAATGGGCGAAGCTGGTCGAGAAAACGCTCGGCGAGCGCGTCGAGCTGCGCGGCCCGGCGGCGTCGCCGATCGAGAAGATCAAGGACGAGTATCGCTGGCAGCTCTGGTATTTCACGAACGGCGTGACGAAAGTCGTGCCCGAGCTCGCGCGGCTGCGAAAGGATTTCGCGTGGCCGGACGACATCACGCAGGTGCTCGACGTCGATCCGGTGAACCTCGCCTGAGCGTGGAGCTGAATGGTCAATCGACGTCCGTCGTCGCGACCACCGCGGGATGCAGCCGCGCGAGCACGCGCTCGCGATCGGGAAGGCCTGAAAGCCACGCATCAGCGGCGACTTGGTCGGTTTGAAACCACTGGCGTGCGACGGCGTCGATCGCGGCATCGCGGGTTTCGGTGGCCGGAAATTGTTCCGCCCATGCGGCCGCTTCGGCGGGCGCCCGCGAGGCCCAGAGCTCGGCGACGCTGGCGGTGGTTTCGCGCGCGATGGTTTCGGATTTCACCGCTCCCAGCCATGTGATCGCGAGTTCCGGATCGGTGATCGCAATCGCCTTTGCTGCGACGGCAACGAGTGGCTCGCGCAGCGCCGGCTCCTCGAGCGACAGAATCCATCGCGCGGCCGCGCGCGGATCGCGGCTGATCCAGGCATACGCGATCGTTTGCAGCGTGTCGGTGCGCGCGGCGCCGGGCGCCATCCGTTCGGCGAGAGCGATTCCACTCGCGGGGTCGGTGTCGGCAATTTCCCGGCCGGCGGTGGCAAGGAGCACCTGCTTCCACGGCGAATCGGGCAGGCGATCCCACGTGTCCGGCGGAGCGGAGGGATTGTGCAGGAGAGCGCGCGCGACGAGCAACGCCTGCGATTCGGTCGCGCTGGGTTGTTCTGCGAGCCAGCTCGCCGCGGCAAACGTGTCCAGGCCCAGCCAGCGCTCGAGCGCGGCGAGGCCAAACGGACTGGCGCGATCTTCCGGCGAAAGGAAGCGTGCGATTTCCGCGGCGTTGTCATCGGCGAGCAACGCGATCAGCTCGCGCTGCACTTCGCCGCGTTCGTCGTCGTCCTCGGTTTGGGCGGTGTTCCAGCGCGCGAGCAGGATGCGAAGGGTTTGACGGAGCGAAGGCGAAAGAGCGGCGGGCGGCGCGAATTCGGCGCGCGTCGGTGGCACGGACCGGGGAATGGCGCGCGTCAGATTTGCCGACGCGCGGCGAGCCGAAATCGGCGTCGGCGCGATTTCCGGAACACGGAGCGCTCGCCCGATGAAGGCGGTGACGAGCCCGAGGCTGAAAATAACGGCAAGCCGCTTCATGGATTGACCAGCATCACGCAGCGAAAGCCCGTGCCGTTGTGGCGATCGTCAGGACCCATGCAGTTGCGCGTGGCGGAGCGCGCGTTGTTCGGATGTTCGCCCCATGCGCCGCCACGCAGGATGTGGCCTTCGCTCGGTGGCGGACCGCGTGGATCGATCGCGTCTTTGCTCGCATAGGCGTGCTTCGTGTAGAAATCGGCGCACCATTCCCAGACGTTGCCGTGCATGTCGTGCAGGCCCCACGCGTTTGGTTTTTTTTCACCGACCGGGTGGGTCGTGCCGCTGGAATTTTCACCCAGCCATCCGTAGTCCGCTGCGTTGGTGTCGCGCTCGCCGAAACTCCACGTCGTAGTCGATCCGGCCCGACACGCGAATTCCCACTGCGCTTCGGTCGGCAGCGTGAACTTGCGCCCGGTCTTCGCGCTCAGCTTCGCGAGGAAACGCTGGCAGTCGTTCCAGCTCACCGTGTCGACGGGCCGAGACGGGCCCTTGAACTCGCTCGGGTTGTCGCCCATGAGCGCGGTCCACTGCGCCTGCGTCACCTCGAATTTTCCGAGGTAGAACGGTTGCGTGATCGTGACCTTGTGCTGCGGCGATTCGTCGCCGTCGCCGGTGTTTTCGTCGGAGCCCATGACGAACGAGCCGGGTTGAACCAAAACGAAATCCATCGTCACGCCGTCGCCGAGTGTGATGGATGCCGTCGGCGCCGGCGCCGCCGCGTGAGCGGCGACGGCCAGCGCGAACAACAGCGCGTGGAAGCGCGAAGACATCAAACCTGCGCGGAGCGCGGCCTAGAAGCAACCGAGGCCGGCGAGATCACTGCCGCTCACCAGATGCATGAACGTGATGTTCGGCAGCGCGCCGCTCGATTGCCGTGCGGCCGTCATCTGCGTGGCATCAAGGCTCTGGAAATCCGCCGAGTTCACGGTCACGCCGGACTTCGTCCATGAGTTGTTCGTCTTGTTCGCCGCCGGATTGTTGTCGTTCGCGATGATCGTGCCGGTGAAGGCGATGTTGTTGTGAAACACTTCACGCGTGCCGGGGATGTCGGTCGGGTCGGTCGTGCTCACGCGCTCGAGCATGTTGAAATTGCCGGAGCCGTGGTTGTTGTAGGCGGTGTTGTTCGTCCACGTGGCCGCTTTGCCCGGCTGGTGGTTGGCGTAGAAACCGTTCGAGTTGTTGCTGGCCGAGAGACAGAATTGGACGGTGTGCGCGGGCACGGTGGAGGGCGGAGTCGTGCTGCCCCAGCCGCCGATCTTGAAGCCGTTCGAATCGCCGCCGGCGGTCATGTTGTAGGCCCAGCAATGGTCGAAGGTGTTCGCGCTGGCCGAGGCGATGCAGTCGTAGCCGTCGTCGCTGTTGTGCCACGAGCGGCAGCCGGTGAAGGTCACGCCGCCGCCGTCGCCGTGGGCGCCGAAGCCATCGGTGTTGCCGATCGAAGTGCCGGTGCCGATGTTGTTATACGAATCGCAATTCGTGCACGAGCCACTGGCGTGGATCGTGAAGTAGAAACCGTTCGCGGCGTTGTCGTGGCAGACCACGCGATCGAAGGTCGGATGGCCTTCGATGCGGAAGCATTCCGACTGCTTCTGCGTGCCGACCGGGACGCCCGTGATCACGATGCCGCGGATCGTGACCGACACGCCGCTGGCGATGTGAAACGCCGCGACGCGCTTCGCGGTCGTGGTGCCGGAAAAATTGAACACCGGCGTCTCGCCCGTGAAATTCTGGTAGGTGATGCCGCTCTTGGTGAGATTGTGGACGAAGTTGTAGTTGCTGTCCGACCCCGCGATCGTGAAGCCGCTGTAGGTGCCGCCGCGAATGAAGACGGTGTCGCCGGACGAGGCGACCGATTGGGCCTTCGTGATGCTCTTGAACGGCGACGATTGGGTGCCGGAGTTGCTGTCGCTGCCGCTGGGCGAGACGTAGAACGAAGCCGCGAACGCGGAGGCCGACAACGCGAGGGAAAACGCGAGCGCCAGACCGGCGCGCGCGGAACGAGGGGTTTTCGAGCGGGGTTTCATAGGTAGGACCACGAGTATGCGCGATTTTAACCATCGCCGGAATCGGGTTTGCTCCGAGGCGTGCTGTCAGGGGAAACCGCACGCGGGCCGACCGCGGCGTCGGCGCTCGCCGGCTACGCTACGGCTGGCGGAATTCCTGCACGCTGCGCACGAAATCGTCCGGCACGCCGAAATCGAAGCGCGTGGCGGCGAGCATCTCGAGCGCGAGGTAGCCTTCGCGCTGGCGCTGGATTTCCTGCGCGCGCGTGAGCTGGAATTCGCCGTGGTCGCGGAGTTCGTCGCGGATCATCTCCGCGAGGATGTCGTAGATCGACGGCGCGAGCAGATGCATGCCGAACCAGCCGAGCCAGGTGTCGGCGGGCAGGCCGTCGACGTGAAGTTTTTCGCGTGCGAGGGCGGCGGCGGGTTTTTCGACGATGAGCGCGACGTCGATCAGCCGCGCGTCACCGGTGCGGCGCGTGCCGGCGATCGTGCCGTAGCCTTTGAGTTCGCTCGCGGAGATGCGGTTGACGGCGGAGACGGATTTGCCGCCGGCGCGCCCGGCGGTCGCGGCGAGTTCGCGATAAGGCGAGGCGGCGCGGCCGCGAAAAAGATGATCGCCGAGACAGAGCAGCACCGGTTCGCCGGCGGCGAAATCGCGCGACTGGAAAACCGCGTGGCCGTAGCCTTCCTGCGTCGACTGCACGGCGAAGTGCACGCGCGCCGCGAAGCCGCGCATCTGCTCCGCCTCGCGGAGCAGCGCGGGATATTTTTCGAGCCGGCGGAGATAGGCGGCGTCGGGCCCGGCGAGATAAGCGCGGATCATCGCGTCCTCGCCGGGCTGGACGATGATGCAGATTTCCTCGATGCCGGCCGCAGTCAGCTCGAGCAGATGATAATGAAACAGCGCGCGGGCGATGCCGTCGGCGCCGACGACGGGAAACAATTCCTTCTTCACCGCGTGCGACGCGGGAAAGTGTCGCGTGCCGAGACCGGCGACGGGAATGACGGCTTTGCGAACGAGGGAAGCAGGCATGGATCAGCAGCGAGCGCTCGGACTTTGGGCAGGGCGCCTGTCTTGCACGCGCCGGCGGGAAAGCGGCGTCTGCGAGACGGACGCCCTACGGGAGGAGATCGCGGTCGCGCTCATACCGGCGCGCCATGCCAGCCGCTCGCGTTGAAGACGTAGCGGCGCGCGCCGAACTCGATCGCGCCGGGCGAGGTGCCGTCGAAGATGTCGGGCATCGCGCCGACGCGGCGGGAATATTCGCGCGCGATCTGCGGGATGTGTTCCTGCAGCGCTTCGGTGCGGCCGAAGACGGCGACGGTGCCGCCGGTGCCGCCGCCGGTGATCTTCGCGCCGAAGAGGCCGGAGCCGGCGCCGCGCTTGCGCACGGACTCGACGAGGAAATCGACCTCCGGCGCGGAGAGCTGGCAGTTGTCCCGATAGCTCGCGTGTGCGGCGAACATGCACTCGCCGGCGGTCGCGAGGGCGGAGGTGTCGCCGGCGTTGGCGGCGCGGAGTGCGTCCATGAAGCGCAGCACGCGCTCGTTTTCCTCGACGGGATGGCGCGTCGGGCCGGCGACGCGATACGTCGCATCGGGCTGGATTGTCGTGACGGAGTCGTCGTGCGTGCGATAGCGTGCGAGGAATTCCGAGCCGACGATCGTCTCGGGCAGATGCGGCAGGTAGTCGGCGCGAAATTCGTCGACGGCGAGCTGCGTGAGATAATCGATCGCGCCGCGGCCGGTGCGCGCGCGCTGCGCGTTGATCATGCGCTTGCCCATGAACGCGCCGATGCGCGTGTCGCCGTAGGGATTGCCGGCGACGGAGTGGCGGACCATCGAGTTGATACCGACGAATCCGGTGCCGGGCGGGATGTCGACTTCGCCGACGACGCTGCCCGGGCGGCAGAGCAGATGCGTGAGCCGGCCTTTGCGGCCGCTCGTGATCGTCATCTGGTCCATGATGCCGCACGGCGCGCCGACGACGTGGTTTTCCGCCATCTGGCCGAGACGCGCGAGCCGCGCGGCGTCGAGCTTGAGGCCGAGATAGGCGTCGAGGCACGCGAGCGTGCCGATCTCCACCGTCGCGGAGCTGCCGATACCGACGTTCATCGGCACCGCGCTGAGGAGCAGCATGGAGAAACCGAAATGAAGCTTCACGCCTTCCTCCTTCAGCAGCGTGAAGATGCTGCCGCCGGCGTAAGCCGCCCAACCGGCGAGTGGATTCGCCTGGCAGAAATCGCGCACGCCGGCGTAGTCGCCAAGGCCGTCGCCCGAGGTGAAATACTCCATCGGGATGCGCGTTTCCACCGGCAGGCTGCGGCGGCCGAGCTGAATCGTGCGGATGCGCAGCGTGCGATCGGTGCGTGCCTGCAGCGCGACGAGCACGCCGCGGCCGAGGACGGCTTCGCAGACATTCGCGCCCGAGTAATCGGCGATGCCGCCCATCACGTCGAGCCGCGCGGGCACGCGTGCGACCCAGATTTCGCCGCTGTTGAAGAAGCCGGTGAAACCGGTGAGGTCGTTCGTGGGCTTGGCGAGCAGGCGCTCGAATTCGGCGACTTCGAACGGCAGTTCGGCTGCGAGGGGCGCGAGGCGATTCGGCGAAGGCATGGACACGCGAGCAAAATGCCGGCCGCGCGGGGCGGCAACTCAATCCGCGGCGGTGGGCGGCGCGCATGAACCGCCCGCGCCCGCGCGAATCGACGCGCACAATATCGACGCCGACGGCGATCCGGCAGCGCACGGCGACGATTTGCGGCGCAGCGGTCCAGGCGCGAAAAATACGGGAAATTTCCCGATGGGCACCTTCCTTGACGGTGCGCGAGGGCGGCACAATTGTTGCACCGTGAAGATGGCGTCCCGGCTCACGAATCCGCCTCGCCATCGGCGGGTGGCGCGAGGCGCTGCGCCATGAGCTTCCGGCGCGACGCTCCGCTGCGTCACAAACTGACGCTGCTCTCCGCGGTCTGCAGCCTCGTGGCGCTGGTCACCGCCGCGGTGGCGCTCGGCACCTACGAATGGTTCGTCTACCGCAAAAACGTTTTTGGCGAACTGGCGACGATGAGCGCGATCGCGGCGCGAAACAGCGCGGCCGCGCTGGCGTTTGCGAATCAGGACGACGCGAACCACGTGCTCGCCGCACTCGAGGCGGAGCCGACGGTCCTGGCGGCGACCCTCTACGACGCCGCCGGCCGGCAATTCGCTTCGTATCGCCGCGCCGGTATCGACCTGGCGACGCCGCTGCTCGCGCCGGCCGACGGCATCGTCGAAACCGGCACGCGGCTCGAGCTCGCCGTGCCGGTGGCGGAAGGAAAGCGTTTCGGCACGTTGCTCGTGCAGGCGGATGTGAGCGTGGTGAGCGACCGACTGCAGGCGTATGTCCTGGTGCTGCTGGGCACGACGGCGATCGCGGGGCTGGTGGCATTTTTGCTCAGCGGCTGGCTGGCGCGGCGGATCGCGGCGCCGGTGCAGGCGCTTGCCGCCGCGGCGTCCGCGGTGAAGACGACGGCGGACTATCGCATCCGCGCGACGAAAACCGGGGACGACGAACTCGGGGCGCTGACCGACGCGTTCAACGACATGCTCGCGCGCATCGAGCGGAACGAGAGCGACCTTTATCGCAGCACGGAACGCCTGCGGCTCGCGCTCGAGTCGGCGAAGATCGGCACGTGGGAGTGGGACCTCGTGCGCGACGAGCAGCGGTGGAACGAGCGCAACTACGAGATCTTCGGCCTCGCGCCGGGCACGCGGATCACGACGGCGTTTTTTTTCGCGCAGGTGCATCCCGATGATCGCGGCCGGGTGAAGACGGCCGTGGAGGAATCGGCGCGGAGTTCGAGCGATTTCGCGGTCGAATTCCGGCTCGCGCGGGCGGAGCGGTCGCCGCGCCACGTGGCGGCGCGCGGGCGTTTTCTCAAGGCGTCGGCCAGCGACCCGCTGCGCGCCGTCGGCGTGATGATCGACGTGAGCGAGCGGCGCGGCGCGGAATTGCGCGTGATCGAGAGCGAGCAGCGTTTCCGGGTGGTCGCCGAGCGCGCGCCGGCGCTGATCTGGTCGTGCGATGCGGCGCTGCAGCGCGATTATTTCAACAAGACGTGGCTGGCGTTTACCGGGCGCACGTTCGAGCAGGAGGCCGGCATCGGCTGGCAGGCGGGACTGCCCGGCGCGGACATGTTTCGCTGGCAGGAAACGGTGCGCACGGCGGCGGCGCAGGCGGACCCGTATACGATCGAGTATCGGCTGCGGCGGGCGGACGGTGCGCTGCGCTGGGTGGTCGAGACCGGATCGCCGCGGCGGACGGCGGACGGATTGTTCGCGGGTTTTCTCGGCTCGTGCATCGACATCACGGCGCGAAAGGAAAACGAAGCCGAGCTCGAGGCGCACGTGCGGCGCCGCACGCGCGAGCTGGAGGTCGCGAACCAGGAGCTGGAAAGTTTTTCGTATTCCGTGTCGCACGACCTGCGCGGGCCGGTGCGCGCGATCCAGGGTTTTGCGGAGATCGCGCTCGAGGAGTGTGAGGCGAAAAATCCCGCGGGCGCGCTCGATGGGCTGCACCGGGTGATCCGCGCGGCCGAGCGGATGAACAAGCTCATCGACGCGTTCATCAGCATGGCGCGGATCTCGCGGACGGAGCTGAGGGTCGATCAAGTCGACCTGTCGAAGATGGCGGAGGAGGTCGTGGCGTTTTTGCGGGCGACGGTGCCGGAGCGGGCGATCGAGGTGGTCATCGCGCCCGCCCTCCAGGCGCCGGGCGACGAGCGGCTGCTGCGCATCGTGCTCGAAAACCTGCTGGGCAACGCCTGGAAATTCACCGCGCGGCGCGAGCGCGCGCGAATCGAGTTCGGCATGCAGCCGCAGGACGGCGAGCGGGTGTTCCTCGTGCGCGACAACGGCGCGGGCTTCAACCCGGAGCTCGCGCACAAGCTCTTCCAGGCGTTCGAGCGGCTGCACAACACGAAGGAGTTCGAGGGGCTCGGCGTGGGCCTGAACACCGTGCAACGAATCATCGAGAAGCACGACGGCCGCGTGTGGGCGGAATCGGTCGAGGGCGAGGGCGCGACGTTTTATTTCACGCTGGCGGAGCGGCCGGCGCGCGGCGCGGCGACGAGTGCGGTGCAGACGGCGACGGCATGACGGCGCGGCTTCGCGGCGGGCGGAAGCCACGGATTGTCCGGCGAAGAAAACGCGCCGGCGCGACGGCGCGGCTCGTTTTCGTGGCGCCTAGAAATACTTCACGTAGGTGAAGCCGTTGGCGTCGGAAAACGTGAGGCTGTCCGGTGAAACTCCGATCAGGCGGACGCCGAGCGTGCGGTCGACGATGTCGTTCACGCGGTAGACGCGGTCGTTCATCAGGACGCGGCTGTCGTTGCCGGACGCTTTCACGCCGGCGATGCGCAGCGCGTCGATGAAGGCGTTGATGCGTTCGTCGGGTTTGGACGCGGCGGGGTTCGCCGGCTGGTTCGCCGATGCGGCGGCGACCGGTGGCGTGTCGACGGGCGCCGCAGCGACGGCGGCCGACGGAGCGGACGCAGGAGCAGGCGCGGACGTCGGCGTCGGGTCCGCTGCTTTGGGCGCGGCGCTCGCGGGCGCGGTTTTTGCGACGGCCGGATGCGTCGGTTCAGGAATCGCCGCGGGTTTTTCCGGCGCCGGCGGCGCGAAGGCGGGCGGCACGATCGGGCTGCTGGGTGGCGCGGCGGCGGCCGGGGAGAGATTTGGCGCGGGCGCGGATTTGGCGGCGAGCGCCGGTTTCGGCGCGGGCGCGGGGCGGTTGAAAATCGAGACGGTGACCACGACGGAGACGACGACGAGCACGACCGCGCCGCTGGCGAGAAGCAGAAGGGATTTGGTTTTTTGCGGCTGACCTCGTCTCGCGATCGGTGCGCCGCCGGGCACGGGCGGCAGATCTTCCGCTGCGGGCTGCGTGCGCTCGCGCTGGGCTTTTTTCAGCGCTTCGTTGATCAGGCTCATCGTGGGAAACAGGGCACGCGGGGAGCGGCGGCGTCAACTCGTGAGGTTGGCCATGTCTTTCACGGCGCGGCGCGCATCCCAGTAATTCACCTCGTCGGATTCGCGAATGAAGGCGGAGAGCATGGCCTTGTCGCAAAGGTTGTTGACGACGCGCGGAATGCCGCCGCTGCCGCGGTGAATCGTGCGCAGCGCCCATTTGGTGAAGCTCGGGCGCCCGTTGCCGCCGGCGAGCGAGAGGCGGTGCTGGATGTAGTGCGCCATGTCGTTCGCCGAAAGCGGGTGCAGCTCGTAGTGCACGAGGATGCGCTGGCGGAGCTGGCGCAGCTCCTCGCGCGCGAGCACGTCCTTGAGCTCGGGCTGGCCCATGAGGACGATCTGGAGGAGTTTTTGTTTTTCGGTTTCGAGATTCGAGAGCAGGCGGATCTGCTCGAGCACGTCGACTTTGAGATTTTGCGCCTCGTCGATGATGAGCACGATGTCGCGGCCCTTTTCGATGCGGTCGAGCAGCACGCGGTTCATCTGCGCGACGAGGTCGACCTGGCTGCGCGCGAGTTTCGTTTCGCCGAGCTCGGTGAGGATCGCCTTGAGCATCTGCGTCTCGGTGACGCGCGGGTTGAGGATGAGCGCGGTGTCGTAGTGCGCGGGATCGAGCTCGTTGAGAAAACGGCGGCAGAGCGTGGTCTTGCCGCAGCCGACCTCGCCGACGAGCACGATGAAGCCTTTTTTCTCGCGCACGCCGTATTTGAGGTGTTGCAGCGCTTCCTGGTGCGTCGGGCTGAGGTAGAGAAAGCGCGGGTCCGGCGTGATGTTGAACGGCATCTCGCGGAACCCGTAAAAGCTCTGATACATGGATGCGGCCCACCGTGGCCGGGCGGGAAAAAAACGCACGCCAATTTGCGCCGCGGGCGGGAGACGAAAGCCATTTGAAATGTCCTTTACCCGACGGCATGCCGACCTTGTGCGCGGCGCCGTGGCCGCGGCAGAACTTCGCGGCGTAAGAACGCGACGGCTGCACGGCTCGGCGGCGCGCAATGCTGGCGGCGAGGCTGGCGGCGCGAAGGGTGCGCGGGTGGCGGCGTGGTGGCGCGGGATGTCGCTTGCGCCTTTTTCGGCGGATTCGCATAACGCCGCCGATGATCACCACCCGGGCGCGCGGACTCGCCAACCTCCACGCGGGGCTGACGACGCTTTTCGTCGGCGTGTTTTTCTGGGTCTACGCGGAGTTCATCATGCGCTATGTGCCGATCGTGCGGCTGAGTCGCGAGGTGAACCTGCTGCCGTATTTTCTCTGCATGGTCGGCGGCATGCTGCTCTCGGCGCGCGATCTCTCGCGGCTCGCGGCGCGGTTTCACGTGCTCAATCCCGCCGATGCGGCCGCGCTCGCGGCGCGGCAGGTCGGGCTGATGGCGCTGCTGACGTTCACGATGATGTTCGCGACGCTCGATCGCAGCATCAGCCGTCTGTTTCTCGGCACGTTCCTCGTGTGGAGCTGGCTCGGGCTCGCGATCCTCAACGCGCGCCTCCCGCGGGCGCTGGCGCGGCTGGTGTTTCAGCGCGGGCATCAACTGCCGACGGTGTTCATCGGCCGCGTGGCGTCGTTCGCGCAGCTCGACGACTGGATTGCGCACAAGGAGCCGCTCGGCATCCATCCGGTCGGGTTGCTCTCGGACGATCCCGCGGTGGCGGGCTCGGCGTCGCCCTTCGTGCCGCTGCTCGGTCGCGTCGCGGAGCTGCCGCGCGTGCTGCAGGAGCGTGCGGTCGGCCAGGTGATTCTGCTGGAATTGCCGGCGACCGACGACGAGGCGCGCGCGTTGATCGCGATCTGCCAGGAACACGGCTGCCGGCTGCTCATCCACAACAATCTCGCCGAGCGCTACACGCATCCGCTCGTGCCGACGGTCGAGGAAGGCCGGCATTTTTATACGCTGCACGAGGAGCCGCTCGAGGATCCGCTCAACCGGCTCGTGAAACGCGCCTACGACCTCGCGCTCGCGCTGCCGGTGGTCGTGCTCGTGCTGCCGCCGCTGTGCGCGTGGGTGGCGATCATGCATCGGGCGCAGGCGCCGGGGCCGCTGTTTCACGCGCGCGAACGCCGCGGACAACAGGGGCGGGCGTTTCGGATGCTGAAGTTCCGCTCGATGAGCGTCGCGGCGGAAAATGCCGCGGCGGAATCGCGGCAGGCGACGGCGGAGGACGAGCGCATTTTTCCGTTCGGCCGTTTTTTGCGTCGCCGCAGTCTCGACGAGTTTCCGCAATTCTGGAACGTGTTCTGCGGCGACATGAGCGTCGTCGGCCCGCGGCCCTACATGCCGCTGCTCGACGAGGAATTCCGCCATCAGACGCGCGGCTATCGAACGCGCCATCTCGTGAAGCCGGGCATCACCGGCCTCGCGCAAAGCCTCGGCTATCGCGGCGAGATTCTCGAGCAGGAGATGTTGCGCCGGCGCGTCTACTGGGACGTCCACTACATCACGCATTGGTCGGTGTGGCTCGACCTGCAGATCACGCTGCGCACGCTCTGGCAGATCGTGCGGCCGCCGGCGACGGCACGGTGAGCGCGAGGCAAAGAGCGCGACAGGGTGTCGTTCTCGCGCGTGCGCGCGTGAGCTGGGCGGGCTCTTCAGTGGCCGCCGGGTGCCGCGAAAAATTGTCGATCTCGAAGCTGGCGCCCGCCTGCGGCGTCGTTTCTCATCGCCGGCGCCTCGCCCCCGCGCGGGCATTTCTCATGCGTATGACTCACTCGCTCTCGTTCTGGTTTTCCCGGTTTCCGGCAGCTCGCCGCATCTCGCGCCGGTGCGCGGCGGGCGCATTGCTGATCGCGCTCGCCGGCTGCGCGACCGGCACCATCTCGATGGTGGCGACGATCGCGGGCGGCGAGAGGGTGCGCATTCCCGTCGGCAAGAAAGGCGTCGAACCCGCGGAAGAAGACGGCCTGCGCGTGGAGTCCGCGATCTTTACGCTCAACGCGGAGAAAAAACTCACCTACATTTTTGAGTTGTCCGATGCGCGCAATCGCGCGTGGCGGCAGGTGCGCGTCGAGGACGTTTCCGACACCGCGCCGTTCGTGCTGGTCGAGGATGCGCAGCCCGAGCTGAAGAACGGCCACTGGCGCACGACCTCGCGGCCGTTTGGCCAGTCCGACTCGAACCTCGCGTGGGTCGCCACGATCACGAACAGCGTGCGCGTGTTCCGCTTCACCGTGACGTTCGCCGACGGCAAGACGCTCACGCTGCTCCAAGGCGAGATGTATCCCGACTTCATCAAGGCCGCCGCCCGCCACGAGTGGGGCGAGAACTATTGAAACACGGCGGCGGCGCCGGAACGCCGCCTCGCCGCCGCCCGGGCGCGCGCGCCACGCCGCGCGGGCAAAAAAAACCGGCCGCGGCCGGCAAAAATTTCATTGCGGCCGGGCGGCTGTCGGTGCCTTCTCACCGTTGTCCGCCCGCTTCAGTTCTCAGATACACCCCGCTGCTCGTATGGCCAAATCATCTCGCAAGCCGTCCGCCCCACTCACGTTCGATCTGCCGGAATCCTTGATTGCGCGCATCGAGACCTGTCGCAAAGGCCACGGCTTCACGACCGCCAGCGAAGTGGTGCGCACGGCGATCGCGAGCTACGACTTCGAGGAGTGCTCGCCGCTGCGCGATCCGCACCGGCAGATCTCGGTGCGCATCACGCCCGACCAGCGCTCGATGTTGAAACGCTACGCGCGGCAGAAGGACGCCAGCGTCGGCGAGCTGCTGCGGCTCGCGCTCGAGGCGCTGCCGGTCCGCACGGCGAAGAAAAAGAAATAGCACCGTCGCTCGCGCGCGGCGGATCGGAAGAGGCGGTCGTCGACCGCCTTTTTTTTGGGCCCGGAAAAATTTCGCGCGGTGCGGCGCGCGACGGGCGGGCTTGCGTTTCCCAGGCGGTGGTCCTTTGGTCGGATCGTTTGTCCATGAGCAACCCTCCCGCGCCATTGTCCACCTGGGCCCGCAATGTCTCGCCGTCGCCGACGCTCGCCGTCGACGCGAAGGCGAAGGCCCTTCAAGCGGCTGGAGAAGATGTCTGTGGTTTCGCCGCCGGCGAACCCGACTTCGATACTCCCGATCACATCAAGGAGGCGTGCATCGTCGCGCTCAAAGCCGGCAAAACCAAATACGCGCCCACGCCCGGCATCGAGCCGCTGCGCCAGGCCGTCGTCGATCGCTACGCCGCGGAATACGGCCTGAAGGCCGCGCCGGCGCAGGTCGTGGTTTCGCCGGGCGGAAAATTCAACTGCTACCTCGGCGTGCTGGCGACGTGCTCGCCGGGCGACGAAGTGATCGTGCCCGCGCCGTATTGGGTGAGTTATCCCGAGATGGTGAAGCTCGCCGGCGCGACGCCGAAATTCGTCCTCGCCGACGACCAGACCGGCTTCCGCCTCACGCCCGCGATGGTCGAGGGCGCGATCACGCCGAAAACGAAGCTGCTGATTCTCAACTCGCCCTCGAATCCGACCGGCGCGGTCTACACGCGCGCCGAGCTCGAGGCGATCGTCGCCGTCGCGTTGAAGCACAATCTCTATATCCTCTCCGACGAGATGTATGAGCACTTGCTCTACGATGGCGCGAAGCCGACGTGCATCGCGACGCTGTCGAAGGAGGCCGAGGCGCGCACGATCGTCGTCGCCGGCTTTTCCAAAACCTATGCGATGACCGGCTGGCGCATCGGCACGACGCTCGCGCCGCTGCCGATCGCGAAGGCGATCTCGGAATTGCAGAGCCAGATGACGTCGAACGTCACCACCTTCGCGCAATTCGGCGCGCTCGCGGCGCTCAAGGAGAAGGAAAAAACCTCCGCCGCGCTCGCGAAGATGCTCGTCGCCTTCGATCGCCGCCGGAAATTCCTGCACGCGGAGCTGAACAAGATCCCGGGCATCACCTGCCTGCTCGCCCAAGGCGCGTTTTATCTTTTCCCGAACATCTCGAGCTTCGGCCTGAAGGACATGGATTTTTGCGCGAAGCTGCTCGACACGGAAAAAGTCGCGGCGGTCCCCGGCAGCGCGTTCGGCGCGGAGGGTTATCTGCGGCTGAGCTACGCCACGAGCGACGAGATCATCGCGAAAGGCGTGCAGCGCCTCGCGAAATTCTGCGCCAGCCTGCGCAAGTAGCGGGCGGTTTTTCCGCGAGGGCGGAGCGCATCGGGAGCAACGCGCCCGATGCGCGCCGGCGTGTAGGTCAGCCTCATTGGTTTCTCAACACAGAGAGCACAGAGTTCGAACCGCCGAGAAAAAGCCGGCAATCGGAGATCGATTTCAAGGTCTTTTGCCTGGCGCTCAGCTCCGTGTTCTCTGTGTCCTCTGTGTTAAAAAATTCGTGCCTTGCCGGCCGCGCGCTGCGTCACCGGCTGCAATGATTCTCCTGATATGGAGAACAAAGATGCCGAGGCGCCGACGGCGATTTTCTCCGTGTTCTCTGCGTCCGCTGTGTTAAAAACATCCATGCCATGCCGCCCGAATCTCCCGTCGCTGTCGTCGAGTTGATCCTCGCCTTGCTTGGCGTCGCGGCGCTGCTCGTCGTCGTCGCGCGGCGGCTGCAGATGCCATATCCGATCCTGCTCGTGGTCGGCGGTCTCGGACTCAGCCTGATCCCGGGATTGCCGCGCGTGCGGCTCGATCCCGAGCTGGTCTTCGTTTTGTTTCTGCCGCCGCTGCTTTATCCGGCGGCGCTGTTCACGCCGTGGCGGGATTTCCGCGCGAACCTCGGCCCGATCCTCCTGCTCGCGGTCGGGCTCGTGCTCGTCACGATGGTGGCGACGGCATGGTTTGCGCATCGCTTCGTCGGGATCGGTTGGGGCGCGGCCTATGTGCTCGGCGCGATCGTGGCGCCGTCGGATGCCGTCGCGGCGACAGCGATCGCGCACCGGTTGCGCGTACCGCGGCGGATCGTGACCGTGCTCGAAGGCGAGAGCCTGGTGAACGACACGACGGCGTTCGTCGCGTATCGCTTCGCGATCGCGGCGGTCGTCACGGGCACGTTTTCGCTCGGGAGCGCGACGGCGAAGTTTTTCGCCGCCAGCATCGGCGGCACGCTCGTCGGGCTCGCGGTCGGATGGCTGATCACCGCGCTGCACCGGCGGCTCGACGATCCGCCGGTGCAGATCACGATTTCGCTGCTGACGCCGTTCGTGTGTTACCTCGCGGCGGAGGCCGTCGGTTGCTCGGGCGTGCTCGCGGTCGTGGTGTGCGGGCTTTATTACGGCTGGCGTTCGCCGGAAGTCGTCGGCTCGCGCATGCGGATGCGGGCGGTTCCCGTCTGGGAGATACTCGGCTTCGTATTGAACGGCGTCATCTTCATCCTCATCGGGCTGCAGCTTCCCGATGTCATCGCGGCACTCGCGGGCCGGTCGCTGCGCGAGGTGCTGTGGTTCGCGCTCGTGATTCTGGTGCCGGTGATCCTGCTGCGCGTGCTCTGGCTGTTCGCGATCGCGTATCTGCCGCGGCTGGTGCGGAAAAACTATCGCGCACCCTCGTGGCGGCAGGTGGCGCTGGTCGGCTGGACGGGCATGCGCGGCGTCGATTCGCTCGCGGCCGCTCTGGCGGTGCCGTTGTTCGTCGCGAGCGGCGCGGCGTTTCCCGATCGCGACATGGTTTTCTTCCTCACGTTTGCCGTGATCTTCGGGACGCTCGTGCTGCAAGGGCTCAGCCTCGATCCGGTGATCCGCTGGCTCGGCGTGGTCGACGATCGCGAGTGGGAAAAAGAGGAGCGCCGCGCGCGCCTCAAGGCCAACCAGGCCGCGCTCGCGCGCTTGCGGGAGATCGCGGGCCAGCGGCCGATCGAGCCGTCGACGTTGCAGCGGCTCACGTCGGAATACGAGGATCGCATCGTCCAGCTCGAGAGCGAGGAGAGCGCCGAAGGCGAGGCGCGCGACGGCCTGTTTTCGGAGGATTACGAGCGGCTCACGGAGGAAGCGCTCGATGTCGAGCGGCAGACAATCTTGCAACTGCGCAACGGCGGCGTGATCAACGACGCCGCGCACCGCCGCATCCAGCGCGACATCGACGTCGCCGAGACGCGGCTGCGGCGCGAGCAGGCGGGCTGAGGTGCGGTCGGCGCGGCGGATTTTTCCGTGGCGTCTCTGGCGCTTTGGCGGAAACGCCCTACGCTGCGGGCCCGTTTCGAATCTTCACCCCCATCGCTCATGAACCGCAAAGCCTCCGCTGTCTGGCGCGGCGACCTCAAGTCGGGTCGCGGCACGATCTCCACCGAAAGCACCGTCTTGAAGGACGCGCAGTATTCGTTCGGCACCCGTTTTGAAAACGGCGTCGGCACGAACCCCGAGGAACTGATCGGCGCGGCACACGCCGGCTGTTTCAGCATGGCGCTCTCCGCCGAGCTGCAGAAGGCCGGTTTCGTCGCGGATTCGATCGAGACGACGGCGACCGTCACGCTCGAAAATCATCCGCAGACGAGCTGGACGGTCACGCGCATCCACCTCGCGACGGTCGCGAAAGTGCCGCGCGTCACGCCGGAAAAATTCGCCGAGGTCGCAAACGGCGCGAAGGCCGGCTGCCCGATTTCCCGCCTGCTGAAAGCGGCGGAGATCACGCTCGACGCGAAGCTCGCTTAAAAGCGCGACGGCGCTCGGCCGGTCGGCGCGCATTGCCGCGCCGCTCACGTCTCATACCACGCGCGCAGTTCGGCGTCGGCGTGGCGGAGGCGCAGCGCGAGCGCGCGGGCGAGGCGGGCGAAGACTTTCACGCCGACGATTGCGTTGGTGCGGCATGCGGTGTCAAAGCGCGCGCGCGAGATCGCGAAGAGCCCGGTCGGCGTGGTCGCAAACGCATCGGCCGAGCGAATCCCGCGGTCGAGAAACGCGATCTCGCCGAAAAAATCGCCGCGACTGAAGAACGCGAGATTGTGGTGCCCGCCGTCCTTCAGCGGCAGCGCGACGCGCACGGTGCCGCGGCGGACGAGGAAGAGTTCGTCGTTGGGCGCGCCGGCGCGGAAGATCAACTCGCCCTCGGCAAACGAGCGCTCTTCGGCGCACGCGGCAATGATGTCGAGCGTGCCGTCGGCGGCGAACTCGCGCAGCAGTTCGATCTCGTCGAGCGCGAGGGCGCGATCGTCGGCCGTGCGGTCGAGCCCGTGCGCAGCGAGGAGCCGGTTTTCGGTCCACTGCAGCGCGTCGTCGAGCGTGGCGAATTTGCGCACGTTGGCCTGTTTCGCCGTCACGCCGAGCTGGGCGAAATACGCGTCGAGGTTGCGGCCGCTCGGCAGGTTTGCCGGCAGCCGGCTGAAGAGAAGCCAGCCGTCATGCTCGGCGAGCGTCGCGGCGAATTGCTCGAGGACGTGCGCGGCGCTGAAGTCGACCGAGGTCACGCGGCGCAGGTCGAGAATCACGTGGCGGCAGCGGGCGAGGTCGGGCGCGAGATCGGTGAAGAGCTGGTCGGTGGTGCCGAAGAACAGGCTGCCCTGCAGTTCGCAGATCGTCGTCTCCGCGCCGTGGCGGTCGAGCAGCGCCTCCTCGGCGGGCAGGCGGCGCAGTTTCGAGCGCAGTTTGTCGCCGGAGATTTTGCGGCGGATGACGGAGGTGCGAATCTGCTCGCGGATGAAGAGCAGGATCGCGAGCGCGACGCCGGCGCCCGCGGCGGCGATGAGGTTGAAGGCGAGGGCGACGACGATCACCGCGGCGCTGACGGCGAAATCGAGCATGGTCGAGCGCTGTCGCAGGAGATGAAAGCTGTTCCAGTCGAACATGCGCGCGGCGACGACCACGAGGATGCCGGCGAGTGCGGCGAGCGGCACCCACGCGATGAGTTTGCCGAGCAGCAAAAACACCAGCAGCACGAACGCGCCCTCGAGCATGCCGGAAAGCCGCGTGCGGCCGCCGCTCTCGACGTTCACGAGCGTGGCGCCCATCATGCCCGCGCCGGGCATGCCGCCGAAGAGCGCGGAGAGGAAGTTCGCCGTGCCCTGGCCGCGCAGCTCGCGGTTCGAATCGTGCCGGCTGCGCGTGAGCGCGTCGACGACGACGCACGTTTTCAGCGTATCGATCGACAGCAGCACCGACAGCGTGAGCGCGGGCGCGACGAGCAGCTTGAAATCGTCGAAGTGCAGCGTCGCGACGGCGTCGCGCAGCGCGCCAAGCGGCGGCAGCAGCGCGCGCGCGCCGCCGGCGATCGGGCCGATCACGAAAGGATTGCGGGTGGAGTCCAGCAGCGTCGGGTGCAGCCACGCGATGGCGAGAAACGCGGCCATGCCCGCGAGGAGCCCGCAGATGGTGGCCGGCACGGCGCGCGTGAGGCGCAGCGCCAGCAGCATCGCGGCGACGGTCACCGCGCCGACGAGGAGCGCGGGCCATTGCCAAAGCGTCGGAGACTCGAGCGCGACCCACCACGCGATCTTCTTCGGCACGCCGAGGAAGTTGGGCACCTGGCTGATGAAGATCAACAGGCCGACGCCGCTCAGATAACCGGACACGACCGGGAACGGGATGTATTTGATCAACCGGCCGCCCCCGAGCGCGCCGTAGAGGAATTGCAGTCCGCCGCACAGCGCGGCGAGCAGCGTCAACAGGACCGCGATCTGCCCGGGCGCGAGCGGTGCGGCGCCCCGCGCGCCGGCGAGCAGTTCGCCGGTGACGGCGGCGAGCACGGCCGCGGCGGGCGCGCAGGGCGCGGAAATCAGCCGCGGTGCGCCGCCGAGCCACGGCGCGACGAGCCCGATGACGATGGCGCCGATCACGCCGGCGCGCACGCCGGTCGCGACATAGTCGGGCCCGAGCAGCGCGTAGACCGACACGCCATACGCGATCGACGACGGCAGCGCCACGAGCATCGCCGCGAAGCCGCCCCACAATTCGCCCGCGAGCCGGCGGGGCGAAGGGGAAACGGAAGGAGCGGGGGCGGACATCGCAAATGCGCCGCGGGCGCGGCGCCGTGCCGCGAAAATCAGAGGGCGGCTTCGAGCCGCGAAACAACGGTTTTGAGGATTTGCACGCGAGCAAATTTCTTGTCGTTGCCGGCGACGAGCGTCCAGGGCGCAAACTCGGTGCTGCACCGCGCGACCATGTCGTCGACCGCGCGCTGATACGCGGGCCACTTCGCGCGGTTGCGCCAGTCCTCCTCGGTGATCTTGTAGCGCTTGTAGGCCACGTGCTCGCGCTCGCGGAAGCGGCGGAGCTGCTCCGCCGGGCTGATGTGCAGCCAGAATTTCCCGAGCACCACGCCGTGCTCCACGAGCTGCTCCTCGAATTGGTTGATCTCGTGAAACGCGCGCGTCCAGTCCGCCACCGGCGCGAAACCCTCGACGCGCTCGACCAGCACGCGGCCATACCACGAACGGTCGAAGATCGTGGTGAATCCGCCGCGCGGCAGGTGTCGCCAGAAACGCCAGAGGTAGTGCTGCGCGCGTTCTTCGTCGGTCGGTGCCGCGATGCCGACGACGCGGTAGAGCCGCGGGTCGATGGCCTCGGTCACGCGGCGGATCGCGGAGCCTTTGCCGGCGGCATCCCAGCCTTCGAACATCAGCACCATCGAGCGTTTTTTCTGGTGCATGGCCCACGTGAGCTGGGCCAGCCGGGCCTGGAGTTTTTCGAGCTGGCGATCGTAGTCGCGCTCGGTGAGACGGCGCGTGAGATCGACGTGCGCGAGGATCGAGTCGCGCCCGACCGCCGGGCGTTTTGCCGGCGCCGAAGGCGACGCCGCGGGCCGGGCGGGCTCGGCGATCTTGAGGCGGGCCTCGAGCGCTTCGCTCAGGATGCGGCCGGCGGTGAGTTCGCGGTGGCGGCGATCGGTGGCCTCGATGAGGTGCCACGGCGCGACCGGCGTGTCGGTGTGGCGGAGCGCGCGCTCGGAGACTTCGGTGAACTCGTCGAAGCGTTTGAAATTTTTCCAGTCGCCCGGCGCGATGCGCCCGTCGGCTTCGAGTTTTTCGAGGCGCTTCCGCTGTGCCTTCTTCGGCAGGTGCAGCCAGAGCTTCACGATCAGCGCGCCATCGTCGGCGAGCATGCGCTCGAAGGCGACGATGCGCTCCAGCTCGGTGTCGAACTCGCCGCGTTTCAGGTCGCGGAAAACCCGGCCGACGATCGGATCCGAATACCACGAGCCGAAGAATATCCCGATGCGGCCGCGGCCCGGCATCGCGCGCCAGAAGCGCCAATACGGCGGGCGCTCGCGCTCCTCGTCGCTCGGCTCCCAGAACGCGTGCGTGGCGACGCCGCGCGGGTCGAGCCACTCGTTGAGCCGCTGCACGAGCTCGCCTTTGCCGGCGCCGTCGGCGCCCGACACGATGACGAGCACGGGAAATTTGCGGCTGCGCAGCTCGAAGTGAGCGGTGAGGAGGCGCTCGCGCAGCTTCGGCAGTTGCGTGGCGTAGGTTTTCGGATCGACGGTCTGGCCGAGCTCGACGGCTTCGAACATAGGAGGCCTCGGTTGAGGTTAGCGGGTTGGTGCGGTCGGCGCGCGCGGCGGCGCGGGCGTGGCGATGCGTTCCACGCCCGCACTGGAACGCACGAAAGTTTCGGCGGCGGGCTGCACGACGATGCGGTGCGGCATGGCGTCGCCGGTCCCGAGCGGCCGCAGCTGCCAGCGCGAGGTCAGCCCGATGACGGGGGAATTCCGACCGGCGCCGGAAAGGCCGGGAAGCGTGGGGCGCATGGCAGGCGAGGGGTAAGCGGAGCAGTGTCGCACATCCGCCCGCCGGCGTCTCCGCATTTCTTGCGCTCGGTCGGAAAATCGGAAGAACGCGAAAAAAATTCCAGGAGTTTCGGCGCGGTTAAGAAACGAGCGGGATGGGTCGATCACCAGGTTTGCAGTCGCAATCCAAAGGAGATCACCACCGAACGTTAACCGCCCGCATCCTCACCGGCAGAATTCATGACCGCACTCCGTGCTGCCTCATCTCCGCTCGCGTCGGCGCTTCGCCTCGCGCAGCCGAACGCGCCGCGCCTCGCCGTGGCGGGACTCGCCGCGAACGAGCAGACGGGCACGCTGGCGTTCTCGCCGTCCGGCACGGCGGGCGTGGACACGGTGGCGAACGTGGGCGACGTGGGCCTCGCCTCGGGCACGACGAAGCTCACCGTCGCGCTCGATCTCAAGGCGAACCAGAAATACTCGTTTTCGTTCTACTACCTTTCCGGCGGCCCGAAGGTCACGCTCACCGATGCGCACGGCAAAAAGACCGCGGTCACGATGTCGAAGGGTTTCAGCGTCGCGAAGAGCGGCACGTATCAACTCACCTTCGAAGCCGGCTATTCGCTGAAAACGGCGAACTTCGACCACCTCGCGATCCGCGCGAAATCCGTGCTGCCATCGAGCACGGGCGACAAGCGGCTCGATGCGTTGCTCCTCGGCGGCAGCGGCCAGTGGTGGCATCCCGCGACCGCCGCGGCGGTGCGCACGAACAACCACATCACGTCTTCGGCGATCGGGCTCGACGCCGGCAGCTCCGCGACGGCGCTGACCTACAGTTTTCTTTCCACGCAGCCCGGCGGCCAGAGCATGACGGGCTTCGCCGAAATGACCGACGCGCAGAAGGACGCCGTGCGCCGCGCGTTCGATTACTACAGCAAAGTGATCAACGTCACCTTCACCGAAGTCGCCGGCGACGGCACGGGCGACATCAACCTCGGCACCAATTCGCAGGCGAGCAGCGCCGGCTACGCGAACATGCCGGACGGCAATCCCGACAAGGACCAGGTTTATCTTTTCCTCGCGAACAACGCCGCCACCAACGGCGACGCCGGCATGCAGGAGGGCGGCTACGGCTGGGAAACCATCCTGCACGAGATCGGCCACACGCTCGGCCTCAAGCATCCGGGAAACTACAACGCCGGCGGCGGCGGCACGCCGGGCCCGTATCTTTCCGCAAGCGACGACAATCACCAGCACTCGATCATGTCCTACAAGGACAACGCCGTGACGCGCGGCGTGAATGCGACGACCCCGATGCTCTACGACGTCGCCGCGCTGCAATATCTCTACGGCGCGAACCAGAGCGATTCGACCGCGGCGGGCGGGAGCTTCACATTCACCGCCGGCCACAACTACCTCGAGACGCTTTGGTCGACGAACGGCACCGACACGATCGACCTGAGCGGCCTCACGAATTCGAGCCGGGTCGATCTCAACGCCGGCACTTATTCGAGCATCAACATCGTCGCGCCGGCGAGCAGCGCGAATTATTCGGGCAACAACAACGTGGCGCTCGCCTACGGCAGCGAGATCGACGACGTGACGCTCTCGTCCACGACCGGCGTGGCCGAATCGGTCACGTTGAACAAAGCCTACGCGTCGGGCCGCTTCGACACGATCGGCGCGCTGGAAGCGGCGGACGACAAAATCAATTTGAAGAAATCGCTCTTCGGTTCGCTCAAGGCATCGAACATCGAGTTCGGCGCGGCCGCCACAAAATCGACCTCGAAGATCATCGTGAACAACACCACCGGCGAAATCTTCTACGACGCCGACGGAAGCGGCCACAAATCCGCCGCGAAAAAGATCGCGCAGTTTTCGCTCCTCGGCGGCACCGGCGCGCTTTCCAAGAGCAACTTTTCCTTCGTGGGGTGAGATCGCGCCACGCGCGGCGGCGGCGCTTCAGTCCGGGCGATTTCGGCCGATGATTGGGAGTCCGACGCTTCGCTCCGAGGCGACGGCTGCATGCCCAGCGACATTCGCGAATTTTATCGCGTGCTCGAACTGAGCCCCGGCGCTTCGCTCGATGAAATCAAGCGATCGTATCGGCGGCTGCTGCAGCAATGGCATCCCGACCGCTACAAGCCCGGCTCGGTCATGCAGACGACCGCGGAGGACGTGACGAAGGAACTCAACGAAGCCTATCACCAACTCTGCCGAAAAAAACGCTATCTGGAGTTTCGTCCGAAGCCGCCGCCCGCCGCGCCGGCGACGGACGCAGCGCATGCGCCGGAGCCGCGCCCGCCGTTTCAACAAGCGCAGAAAGCCTATGCCGCGTCGGCACCGCCGCCGCCTCGCGATCCTGCGCCGCCACCGCCCGCGCCACCGGAGTCGGCGCGCCCGGCGAGTCCTCCGCCGTCGTCTCGACCGCGCGCCGCGGCGCGAAAAAAATTCCTGCGCTGGCCGAGGCGCGCGGGACGTTTCTTTGCGCTCGGCAGCGCGGTGGCGGGCGTTTTTTTCGCCGTGAGCGTGTGGCACAAAGTTCTTGGCACATGGCCGGTCGCGAATTCCGCGCCGCTCGCGCGCGTGTCGAGCACCGGTTGGAGCGAGGCACCGCGCTCCGCCCCGGCTTCGTCGGCTGCAGCGTCGAAAGTTGCGACGCAGACGCCGGCCCGTTCGACCACAGCGCGTGCCGCGCCCGAAAAACGCCCGGCCCTCGATCCGCCGCGAACGAGCGAGCCGTCCGCGGCGAAACCGCCCGAGGTCTTCACGAAGCCGGCTTTCCCGTTCGCTTTCGCGACCGAGCCGGCGGCGGACACGTTTGGGCCTGCGGGCGGATCGCTGGCGGCGGCTTCTTCGGAATCGAGAGTGCGCGCCGACGTTCCGGCGGCGTTTCGATTTCCGGCGACGGGCGCGCGGGCGCTGACAACGCTCCGGGCGTTCGATCCGCCGGCTTCGCTGCTCGACACGTTCGCGCCCGGCGACACGAAGGCGCGGGTGATCGAGGTGCAGGGCACGCCGGACGAGGCGACGGAAAACATGTTTCGCTACGGTTCGTCGCTGGTCTATTTCGCGGCGGACCGCGTGACGTTGTGGAGCGACGGCTGGCCGCGCCTGCGCGTGCTGCTGCTGCCGAACTTTGATTTTTCCGGCGTGGCGGCGTTCGATGTCGGATCGACGCGCTCGGAAGTCGTGCGAGTGCAGGGGATGCCAACGCAAACGACCGCGAACGCCTTCTACTACGGCGCGTCGGCGGTCTATTTCGATCGCGCGTGGGTGATCGGCTGGAGCGAAGTGGATCGGCCGCTGCACGCGCGCGCGGGCGTGACCGCGCCGCGTGGCGGGCGTGCGGCGACGCCGGCATTCTGACGCGGACACGGAGCAGGCTTGCGCCCGCGGACGTTTCGCGGTTTTTCGCGACGAACCCAAAGCACCATGGAAACGCGCAAGCTCGGCCGCTCGGATTTTTCGGTTCCTGTTCTCACGCTCGGCACCGCGACGTTCGGCGGCGGGCGCGGATTCACCGCGTGGGGCGCGAATGGCGTGCCTGAGGCGAAGCGGCTCGTCGACCTCTGCCTCGATGCGGGGCTCACGATGTTCGATTCGGCGGACATGTATTCCGACGGCGCGGCGGAGGAAATCCTCGGGCACGCGTTGCGCGGCCGCCGCGATCGCACGCTGATTTCGACGAAGGCGACCTTTCGCACCGGGCCCGGGCCGGACGATGTCGGCTCGTCGCGCAAGCATCTCACCGCGGCGCTCGAGTCGAGCTTGCGGCGCCTGCAGACGGACTACGTCGATCTTTATCAACTGCACGGTTTCGATGCGTTGACGCCGATCGAGGAGGCGCTCGGCACGCTCGACGGTTTCGTGCGCGCGGGCAAGGTGCGGCACATCGGCTGTTCGAATTTTTCCGGCTGGCACCTGATGAAGTCGCTCGCGCTTTCCGAGAAGCATGGCTTCGCCCGCTACCTCGCGCACCAGGCGTATTACTCGCTCGTCGGTCGCGAATACGAGTGGGAACTGATGCCGCTCGCGCTGGATCAAGGCGTCGGCACGGTCGTGTGGAGTCCGCTCGGCATGGGCAGGCTCGGCGGAAAAGTGCGCCGCGGCCAGCCGCTGCCGAAGGAGAGCCGGCTGCAAGATCCCGGCACGGTGAAAATCGCGCCGCCGGTCGAAGACGAGCAGGTTTACCGGATCGTCGATGTGCTCGATGCGCTCGCGCGTGAGACGGGCCGCACGGTCGCGCAGATCGCGATCAACTGGGTGCTGCAGCGGCCGAGCGTGGCGACGGTGATCATCGGTGCGCGCGACGAGGCGCAACTGCGCGCAAACCTCGGCGCCGCCGGCTGGGCGCTCACGCCCGCGCAGGTGGAACGGCTCGACGCCGCGAGCGCGCGCGAGCGAATCTACCCTTACTGGCACCAGGCGCAGTTCGCGGAGCGCAATCCGTTTCCGACGCGTTGAACGGGCGGTATCGCCTCCGGGAATTTTATGCCGCGGTTCTTGTCCGCCGGCGCTTCTCTCGTTCGTTTAGCTTTTCGAAGCCAGTCCCACCCGAGTCGCAATCCCATCGTCAGAGGAAATTCCCATGCCCAATCCATTCGTTCATGCCGAGCTCGCCACGACGAGCGTGCCGAAGGCCAAGGCCTTCTATTCGAAACTTTTTGCCTGGAAGCTGAAGGATTTCCCCAACGCGGCGGCGGGCGGACGCTACACGATGATCGAAGTCGGCGAGGGCACGGGCGGCGGAATCATGAAGCAGATGATGCCCGGCGCGGGCTCGACCTGGATGCCGTATGTGCTCGTGAAGGATATCGACGCGTCGACGAAGAAGGCGAAAAAACTCGGCGCCAAAATCTGCAAAGGCGTGACCGAGGTCGAGGACATGGGCTGGCTCAGCATCATCATCGATCCGACCGGCGCGATGTTGGGCCTTTGGGAACCGAAGGGCGAGTAACGCTCGCGCGCGAACGAATTCGCGGCGCATTGCGCGACGCTGGCCGCTTGCGTCGCGTGCCGCGCGGCGCATAAGCACGGCGGATGAAAATCCGCGTCGGCTTTCTCGGCGCCGGGGCATGGGGACGAGAGTTCCACCTGCCGGCGCTCGCGTATTTGCGGGCGCAGCGCGTGGACGGTTTCGAGGTCGAGCTCACCGCGCTCTGCGAGCAGCAGCCGGAGATCGCGCGCGCGGTCGCGGCGGAATTCGGATTCTCCCGCGTGCACGCGACGCTCGAGGAGCTGCTCGCGGCGGGCGGGATCGATTGCGTCGCGCTCGTGGTCCAGCCGCGCAAACTCGAGGCGCTCGCGACGCGCGTCGCGGCGGCGAAGCTGCCGCTGTTGATGGAAAAACCGCCGACGCTCACGAGCGCGGGCGCGCGCCGGCTCGCGGCCGCGGTGCAGGTGCCGCACGTCGTGGCGTTCAATCGCCGCTACTTTCCGCTCGTGGAGCGGTTCAAGTCGCTCGTCGACGCGCTCGACGCACCGTATTTCGCGAGCTGCAATTTCTACCGCTCCGAGCGCTACGATTCGCAGCGCTTCGCGGCGGCGCCGGACACGCACGATTTTCCCTTCGTCATCGGCACGGCGATTCACGGCATCAACCTGCTCGAGCACGTCTGCGGCGAGATCGCGCGCTGCGCGGTGACGCCGCTCGCGGTGCGCGCCAATCGCACGCACGCGTGGCTCGCGCGGCTGGAGTTCGCGTCGGGCCTGACGGCCGATGCGCGATTGCTGCCGTGCAGTGGCGCGAGCACCGAGGGAATCGAGGTGCACAGCCAGCGGCGTTCACTCTATCTCCGCGCCGGCGTGCTTTTCGGCACGAGCGATTTGCCGGGCAGCATCGAAATCCACGAAGGCGGCCGGCTGGTCGAGCGCATCGTCGGCGAGTCGGAGTCGCCGCGCGTCGTGCAATGCGGATTCGTCGGCGAATACCTCGATCTGTTTCGCGCGATGCGCGACGGCGGGCCAGCGCGCGCGACTCTGGCGAATTCCATCAACACGATGCGCGTGTGCGAGCAGATCGAGGCGAAGTTACCGGCGGGCAACACGTAATTCCGCGGGAGCCGTTCCGTCCGGCGGCTTAATTATTTGCGCGGCGACCGCGGCCCGCTAGCAGGAAGTGCCCCATGAAAACACTCGCCACGTTTCTGCTGCTCTCCGCGCTCACGCTTTCGCTCTCCGCCGCGGACAATGCCGCCAAGCCGGCACCGGCCGCGACGCCAAAAGACGCCGCCGACGCCGCGCCGATGATTCCGGTGACCGCGGCGAAGATCACGGCGCCTTTCGTGTTGAAGGATGGCGCGGTGTCGCAGCCCGCGCAGACCGAGGTCGCCGGCGGCGGCAAGGCGATCTTCACCTTCACGGTGCCGAAGGACGGCGACTACGTGATCCACGCGATCGTCAACGCGCCGGACGAGGATTCGAATTCGTTTTTCCTCAACATCGACGGCACACCCGAGGATCCGCTGATGATCTGGGACATGGAAGTGACGCAGGGCTTCCAGGAGCGCATCGTGAGCTGGCGCGGCGGCGGCGATTCGGCGAGCGACGAGTTCGCGCCGAAAATTTTCAAGCTCAAGGCCGGCGAGCACCAACTCAACGTCATTGGCCGCGAGCCCTCGCAGTTGAAGAGCGTTTCGATTCGTCCGGCTCCGGCGGCCGCCGCCGCGCCGAAGAAATAATTATTCCACGCCGGACGGATTCAGCAGATGCCCGGCGGCGCGCGCCGCCGTGAACATCAGCAACGCCGCGGCGCCGATGAGGCCGGCGTGCAGCAGCCAGAATTGCACGCCGGAGAGCCGGTCGAGCAGGCCGCCGAGCCAGCCGACGAAATTATTGCAGAGGAAAAGATGGAGCAGGTAGATGCCCATCATCGTTCCGGCGATCGCCTTCGGCGCGACGCGCGCGAACAGCGCGAGGCCGACGGGAAAGACGTTGGCGAAGCCGGCGCTGTTGAAGAGTTCGAAGCCGAACACCCAGCCAACGCTCGCTTTTTCGCCGTGCGCTGAAACCACCGCCGCGCCCGCGAGCGACAACGCGCCGATGGCGCTGAGCGCGAGGCCGAGCGTGATCTTGACGACCTCGCTCGGCTCCTTGAAACGCTTCGCCCACAGCCGCCAGAACGCGACCGCGCCGAGGAGAAACGAAACGCTCACGATCGAGTCGAGCGTGACGAGCCACGTCGTCGGCATCGTGTGGCCGAAGAACACGAGGCTCACGTGCGCCGGCACCCAGAGCATGTAGGCGTTGAAAATCTGCTGATTGCCGACGGCGCCGATCGCGAGCACGGGCAGCAGGAGGACGAGCACGACGAGCGCCTTGCGTTCGTCGCGCGTGAGCGGCGCGCGCGGAGCCGCCGGCGCGTCGGAGCGCGCCGCGCTTTCGTCGGGCAGCCATTTCCGGCCGGAGAGATAAATCACGAGCCCGATGACCATGCCCACGCCCGCCGCGCCGAAGCCGTAGTGCCAGCCGTAGACCTCGCCGAGCGTGCCGGCGATCAACGGCGCGACGATCACGGCGGCGTTGATGAAGAGGTAATAAATTTGAAACGCGTCCGCGCGGCGCAAATCGCCGGGCGCGTAAAGCGCGCCGATCTGGCTCGCGAGGTTGCCCTTGAAGCAGCCGACGCCGCAGAGCAGGCACAGCAGCGCGGCGAGAAACGACACGTCGAACGCCATCAGGAAATGTCCCGCCGCCATCAGCAGCGCGCCGAGCGTGATCGTGCGCGTGCGCCCGAGCCAGCGGTCCGCGATCAGGCCGCCCGCGATCGGCGTGAGATAAACGAGCCCGGTGTAGAGCCCGAAAATCGCCGACGCGAGCGCGACGGTGGAGAGCGGCCCGTAGACGCCTTCGAGCGCCGCGCGAAACGCACCGAAGCCGGCGATGCGCTCGACGTGGCCGGGCAGCAGCAGCTGCTTCACCATGTAGAGCACGAGCAGCGTCTGCATGCCGTAATACGAAAACCGCTCCCACGCTTCCGTGAACGCGAGGTAACCGAGACCGCGCGGATGACCGAGAAAAACGCGATCGGAATTTCCGCTCGCGACCGGGGTAGGGGACGTGGCGCTCAAGCCGCTACGCTCGCGAAGCGATCTCGCCAAGGCAAGTCGTCAACTCGGCTGAACTTCGCGAATGCGGCGCGGGAGCGCTACGGCGCTTTCGCGACTTCGACGGCGAAGACGTAGGTCGGGCCGAACATGTTCGAGCGAAAGATCACGTGTTTCTGGTCCGGCGTGAAAAATGCGTTGGGCTCGAGCGTGTATTTGTTGCGATGCAGGTTCACGAGGCGCTCGGGATGAAACACGCCCGGGCGGATCAGATTTTCGCCGAGCGAGCCGCTGGCGTTCAGCAGTTCCGGGCGGAAAAGATAAATCCACTCGTTCTCGGGCGACGCCCATTCGACGACCGTGCCGGAACCGCCATCGCCGCAGAATAATTTTCCATCGACGCTCTGGCTGTAGTGGATCGACCACGCGTTGATGTCGACGTGATACCAGGTGCGCTCGCCGGTCTCGACGTTGTAGCCGCCGGTGAAGTGATCGACGCCCCACGGGAAACGGATTTCATACCAGATCGTTTTGCCGTCGGGACTCCAGAATTCGTGACCGGCCGCCTCGAGTCCCATCGTGCGCTTGTGGATGAGCGTGTTTTGCGTGCCGTCGGTGCGGATCGTCCAGATGCGGTCGACCTTCCACCACGTGCCTTCGTGGCAATACATCAGCAGCGTCGGATCGCTCGGCGAAAACTGCAGGTGGTTGAGCCAGTCGGTGCTGTGCTCGAGGATGTTTTTCGTCGCGCCGGTGCGGAGATCGAGCGTGAACATCGTCATCGGCCGGCGCTCCGCGAGACGCGCATCCATCATCATCACCTTGCTCACCGCGGCATCGAGCACCTGCCCGCGTTTCGCCGCCTCCTGCTGGCTGACCGTCGCCATCGGTGCGGCGGCGCGCGGCGCAGTCGATTCGACGGTCGCTTCCTCGAAGGTGCCGGCGGCGAGCGTCTCGTCGGCGTTGATCGTGGCGACGCTCGCGCGGCGCGGCAGGTCGGCGATCTTGCGGATCGCGCCGGTCGCGATGTCGGCCGCGAAGAGGGCGGACGTGCTGCGGTCGGCGGCGCTGCGCGTGAAATAAACCGACGGCGTGCGGTGGCCGACCACGATCACGCGCGCCGGCGCCGGGACGAGCGAACGCGTCTTGAACGTCGCGAGGTCGAGCACCGCGATGCCGCCGCCCGCGGTGTAGACCATGCTTTTGCCGTCGGGCGTGAACGAGTTGTCGTTGAAGTAAAGGCTCACCGATCCGGGCTCCGACGTGACGCGAAGGACGCGATGGCCGGTGTCGGGATCGATCCACGAAGTCGGCGGCTCGGGCTGCGGCGCGTCGGCGGCGCGCAACGATGCGGCGAGTGCGAACGCGAAGGCGCACAAGGTGCGGACGCGGCGAAATTTTTTCAGTCGCATGGAAGGAAGGGACGAAGCGGGAAAAGGGCGGCGACGCGACCGGGATCGCGTCGCCTGCCGCGCTCAATTGCCGTAAGGCTTGGAAGGATCATCCCCGGCCGCAGGCGTCGGCGCCTGGCCGCCGCGTCGTCCGCCGGGGCCGCCGGGTCCGCCGCGCCGCGGCGAATCGGGCACGGTGAACGATTCGATCGGGTCCGGCTTCGCGGGATCGAAGCCGGGAAAATCGTCGACGAGCCACTTCGCCGGCTCGACCTTCGCATCGCGCAGGCCCTGCGCGATGCACTTCGCGAGCTCCCACGCGCCGTAGGGACTGTGGTGCGTGGAGTCCTGGCCGCGCGAGAAGAGCAGCCACGACGGCTTGTCGCCGAGGACGTTCATCATCTTGTCGCTCATGGCGGTGAGGTCGATCATCGGCACGTCGAGTTCCTTCGCGACGGCGCGGACGGCGTCGGGATAATCGTCGTGCGTGTTGCTCACCTTGCCGTCGGCGAAAGCGTGGCGCTGCATCGGCGTGACGAGGATGATGTGCGCGCCCTTCGCGCGGATTTCCTTCGTGTAGCTGCGCATCTCGGCGGCGTAGTTTTTAAACGCGCCGAACTCCGGGCCGCGCTCGCGCTCTTTTTCGTCGTTGTGGCCGAACTGCGTGATGACCCAGTCGCCGGGCTTGATCACGCTGAGCACTTTCGCGAGGCGGAGCTCGCCGCGCGACGCGCTGTAGGCCTCGCCGGACTCGCCATGATTCGCGATGGCGACGGTGTTCTTGAAAAAGATCGGGAGAAAATTTCCCCAGCTCGTCGTCGGCATGCCGGGCTGGTCGGTCATCGTCGAGTCGCCCATGAGATAGAGCGTGGGCACGTCGTCCGCGCGCTCGGCGGTGAGCGCGCAGATCGCGGGATGCGCGTCGTTGAACTCGAGTTGAATGCGATCGTCCCACGCGATCGCCTCGCCCTGCGTTTCACGCGGCTTGAGGCGGACGACGCGGCCGTCGGGGAGTTTTGGTGTGCGCGTGTTGACGATGAACGTGACGTCCTTCGTCTCGCCGGGCTTGGTCGCGGCGTGCAGCACCATGAGCCGGCGGATTTCCGCGCTGATCGTCGTGAGCGACGCGGCGGACGGGTCGCCGCCGAGCGTGATTTTCACGCGCCAGTTGCCCTCGGCGGGAACCTTGAAGGTGAAATAAAACGGCGCGTTCGCGGCGACGCCATCGCGGTTCACCGCGGCGCCGCCGGTGCCGAAGGCGGTCGGCACCACGCCGGGCGCGCCTTCGAAGCCGAAGCCGCGCGCGTCGTCGTAAGCGAGATCGGGCGTGACCTTCGTCCAGCCGGCGGGAGCGGGACCGGTGCCGAAATCGAACTTTATGCTTTGCGCGGTGGAAACGGTCGCGCCGACCAGCGCGACGAAAAGGACGGAGAGGCGAGGGAGTGGCATGGATGCGTGGGGTGGAGGAACGAAACAAAGCGCGCCAGCCTGACGGTTCAAGCCGCACAAGGTGACGGTGCGCGTTCGCGCAGACCTTCGCAACGCACCGGAACGAAACCCGCCCCACGAACGCTGCTCAAAAGTCGATCGTGCGCAGCGGGCCGATCTTCACGCCGAAGCGGTCGCGATACGGAGCCACGCGCTTGAAATCGCTGCGCACGAACTCGTGGCCGCCCTCGCGTTTTCGGAAAAAAACCGAAATCGCCGCGTGGTCGGTGAGCCGCGTGGCCGTCGGGGAAAATTTCGGATCGACCGAGGTGAAATCGATCGCGAAGTCGGCCTGGTTCATCTTCACGAGAAGATTCATGCGCAGCGGCGAGGGCAGTTGGATCTCCACGCGCTCGAAGGCCCTGGTCGTCTTGCTCACGCGGACGAGCGTCTGAAATTTCTCCACCGACGAGGCCTTGCCGCCCTCCGCGTGCAACGGCACCGCGAAGGTGACGCTTTGCGGCGTCTCGGCGGCGATCGCGGCGTGCGCGAGATCGGCGAGCGCCGGCCGGCCGTTCAGAACGATGCGCGGTTGCGCGTCGTTCTCCTGGCCGCCGGGCCGCTCCAGCCGCTCGCCGCGGCGGATGCCGCGCTGCCGCGCCTGCTCCGCTTCCTTCTCGGTGGGCGGCTTTCCGTTGTTGCTGACGATCGTGAACTGCTCCGCGTAGGGTCGCGACGGATCGTAGCGCATCACCGACTCACGCGTCTGCTTGCCCTGCGCGTCGAAGGCGTGGGTGGTTTCCGTGAAGGCCCAATGGTCGATGTCCTCGACGTATTTCGTCCACGCCTCGTCGAGGAGCGGGGGAATTTCCGCGCGGAGCGCAGCCGCGGAGCATGCCAGCGCGAGAACAGCGATAAAACGCATGCCCGGTGCGAGCGCCGCGCCGCGGGCGAAGTTCCGCGATTTCCGCGCTCGGTCAGATGACTTGCGTCGCGCGTTCCCGCGCGACTGATCGAACGATCGCGCGGCGAAGTTTCCCGCGCGGTCGCGGCCTTATTCGCCGGCGAGTTTCTCGAGGGCGACCGGCTGCGATGCGGCGATGCGTCGCGCGCTCCACTCGTCCTTGGTGCGAAACGCGTCGTCGCCTTTCGCGGTGCCGATGATTTCGAAGTAATCGAGTTTGAATTTGTCCTGCAGGACGACGGCCTCGGGCTTGCAGCGCACGGCGTAGACGCTCTGCACCGACTGGTGGTCGAAGGCGCGCCACTCCTGCTCGTCCTTGAGCCGCGTGTAGCGGTGGCCTTCGAGCGCCTTGATGACGGCGGGCGCGTCGAACGTCTTCGCGCGTTCCACGGCGTCCTTGTATTCGTAGACGATCGTATACGCGGAGGCGCCGGCCGTGCACGGGTAGCGATTATATTTCTTCGCGTAGGCTTCGACGAACGCCTTGCCGCCTGCGTAATCGTATTTGTAGGGCACGCTCCAGTCCCACGGCACGGCGCCGATCACGCCTTCCATGATCTTCGGTCCCGCGGCCTCGGCCATGGTGAGCGTGAGATTCGGGACGATGATCGGGGTCGTCGCCTTCACGCCTTGCAATGCCGCCTGACGGAGCGCGCCGACCATGTCGCGGCCGAACTCGACGACGATCAGCACGTCGGGATGCGTGGCGGCGGCCTCGGCGATCGCTTTGCGGAAATCGTCCTCCGTCGCGACGGGAAACGGCGTCATCACGCCGGGATGCGCCTTGCGATCCTCGGTGCCGGTGAATTTGCGAAACGCCGCCTCGGTCGAGATGCCCCAGTTGTAGTTGGCGGTGACGTAGGCGAATTTTTTCCCGGCGAAATGCTCCTGCATATAACTCGAGAGCACCTTGGCCGCCGCCCACGAATCGTAGCACTCGCGGAAGACGTGGCGGTGGCCGTCCTCGCAGGTCGTCGTGGTCGAGTAGGTGAGCGTGCCGAAAAACGGCACACCCTTCCCCTCGCAGATGCGGCCGGCCTCGACGGCGACGGAGCTCGCCGCGCCGCCGAACACCATTTTCACCTGCTCCTTCACGATCAACTCGAGCACGTTGACCTTCGTGACCGGCACGGACGACTGCGAGTCGCGGAGCGCAAGCGCGACCTGCCTGCCGAGGATGCCGCCGGCGGCGTTGATCTCCTCGACGGCGAGTTGCGCGGCGCGGAGCTGGTCGGCGCCCTGCGCCTCGTAGGGGCCGGTCTTCGGAAAATTGAGGCCGAGTTTCACGACCTCGTCGGCCAACGCGGGCAAGGTCGAGCAGGCGAGCGCCAACGCGGCGCACACGCCGATACGAACGCGGACGAAGCTGGGTATTTTCATCGAGGGAACAACGAAGCGACGGACGTGCGCCCCGGCGCCGCGACCTGCACCGCGCATTGCCGCGCGAACCGGACGGAGGCGAAAGGGCAGGTGGGATTCGCGGCAAGCGCCGCACCGCATTTCATCGGGCATTTTGCCGCCGGACTTTAGACTTCGTTGCGGGAAAAGGCGCGCCGGCAGCCGCGCCGAGCGCCCGCCGCGAATCACTCGGCGGCGCCGTTGAACATCCAGCGGATGCGATCCGCGGCGCCGATGTCGCTGGGCGTGGCGGCGCGTCGGGGATCGACGACGAGTCGCGGGCGACGACGGAGCGGCGGCGTTTGGCGAGCGATCCGGCTTTGCCCAAGGGACGCGCGCCCTTGGCCAAGGGACGCGCAGCAGGGCGCTCTCCGGTGCGCGATGATGACCGCGGAGGGACGCAGCATCACGCTCCGGCCGCATCTCCGCTCAGCCATGCACAGAAACGACCTGACGCCCGTGGAATTGAAGGCGATCGAGGAGCACAAATATTTCATGTCCCGCGCCGCCGGTCGGCCGGTGTCGATCGACGAAGCGATCGCGGACTTCGTGGCCAAATACCGGGCCGACTGGCTGAGGGAGAAAACGCGGCACGACAATCTCGCGCAAATGAGCGAGATCGAGCGGCACAAGTATTTCGCGTCCGAGCGCGCCGGCCGCGATCTCGGCGAACAGGCGGTGGAGAAGTGGCTGCAGGAATTCGCGGGGATCTGGCGGCGGGAGCGGGAATCGCTCGAGCACAACGGATTTCTGCGCCGCACGCTCACGATCGAAAACGAGCGCGGCCTGCACGTCCGCCCCTCGGGCACGCTCGTGGGAATCGCGAAGGAATTCGACTGCGACATCTACGTGCACAAGGCCGGCATGGACCACTATAACTTTCTCCTGCACGGCAAGCCGTTCCTGAACGTGCGCTCCGTGCTCGTGGCGACGCTCGATCTCGTGGGGCTTTGCGCCGGGCAGGGCGACGAACTCGAATTCATCGCCTATGGCCGGCAGGCGGCCGATGCGCTCGATCGGATCGAGCAGGTGATCAAGACGAAGTTCGGCGAAGAACGTTGAGACGAGCGACCGCGAGTGCGCGCGGCGCCGTCGCGGCGAGGGGAGAAACGCGAGATCGAAGCGACTCCGTCTTGCGGTCTGGCCCGGCGCGACGGTATGCGTGAGTGGAGCTTCCGCCTCGTCACATGAATCCTTCGCTCGATGCCGCGTTTTGGAACGATCGCTACCGCGGCGCCGATTACATCTACGGCACGACGCCCAACGATTTTCTGGTGTCCGTCGCCGCGCAGATTCCCGCCGGCCCGGTGCTCTGCCTCGCGGAAGGCGAGGGGCGCAATGCGATTTTCCTCGCCGGTCGCGGCCACGCGGTCACGGCCGTCGATCAATCCGCCGCCGGACTCGCCAAGGCCGACGCGCTCGCGCACGCGCGCGGCGTGCCGCTCACGACGAAGGTCGCCGACCTCGCGGATTTCGCAATCGCGCCGCACGCATGGGCCGGAATCGTGGCGATCTTCATGCATCTTCCGCCCGCGCTCCGCGTTTCCGTGCTGGCGCGCGCCGCGGCCGGACTTCGGCCGGGCGGCGTGTTTGCGATGGAGGCTTACACTCCCGCGCAACTCGGCCGCGACACCGGCGGCCCGCGCGACATCACGCTCCTGCCGACGCTCGCGGAAATTCAGGCGGAGCTCGGCAACCTGGAATGGCTCGTCGCGCGCGAGCTCGACCGCGATGTGCGCGAAGGCGGCGGCCACACCGGCGTTTCGTCGGTCGTGCAGGTGCTCGCGCGCCGGCCGGCCAGCACTCGGGTCGCTGCGCAATAGCCACGGCGATCGATGGCGACGGTGCTTCTTGCACCTCGCTTGTCCGGAACATTCGCGCGCGGGCGCACCTCACACCCCGTTCGCCTCGCATGAATCCCGCTGCGCCTCGGAAATTTCCCGGCAACTCACGGACGGTGCCATCGATGTCGCCTGGTCGATTCGCCCTCTTGCTTGCGCTGATGAGCGTTGTGACCGGTCGGGCGCAGGAGCCGGCCGAACATTCGCTCGAGGATGTGACGATCCTGCCGGCATTCTCGGTGAAGGGCGACCGGATGGAGGAGCTGGGAGTGCGCTTCAGTTTCACGGTGGGCATTCCCTCGTCGAACAACAGTGTGATCGTGGCCGAGGTCTTCCCCAACACTCCCGCCGCGAAGGCGGGCCTCCGGCCGGGCGAGCGCGTCGAGAAAATCGACGGAAAATCCGTGGGATTGGGGACCATCCTTTCGCTTGGATTCAAGCCGGAGAAACTGCAGCGACAGTTGTGGTCCCAACTCGAGCGGGGCAAAAAGAGTGTCACCCTCACGATGGAAGTTCGAGCACCGGCCGCGAAGGAATCGCGCACGGTCACGCTGGTGCTCCCTTCGCCGCCGCCGCATTGGGGCAGCGAGAAGTGGAGTGCGCCGGAAGGACGAACGCCTGCTGTGGTGAAGGAGCCGGGCCCGTTGGCGGCGCTCGCCCGCGAGGTTTTGGATAATGGAATCTGGTCCGGCCGCTACGACTATAGCGGCTACGAGTGGCGCATCGTGCAACCGTCCGACGGCCGTCGCATCTGGGTGACCCAGCAGCACGGGACGACCGAGATCAGGCTCGAGCATCGTTCGCCGGTGACGGGGCAAAGCGGATTTCTGACTTCGCCGTCGGGCGCGATGGAATCGGGCTGGTGTTATCCACCGGGAAAAAAGAAGAAGCTCGAAGACGCGGACGAACTGCGCGCGCAGTTCGAACAGGAAATCGACTTCTGGCTGCACCGGGTCGGGCGCGTCACGGGCCGCTGGCCCTTCGAAGCGTTGTCCGGTGAGACCGCGGTCATCAGCGCCGTCTCGAGCTCGTTGCGCAGTTCGATTACGCCGACGGGCAGCAGCCTCGCGGGCAAGACGACCGCGCCACGGGCGGCCTCGTTCCTGAAACTGCCCGCGGCAACCGCCGAACAGCGGGGGCTCTTTTCGGATGCGCTCGGAAAAATCGGCCTCGATGCGGAGTGCTGGGCTTTCACGGAGACATCGCGTTCTCCCGTCGACGACCATGTGACCACCGTGCGCTTCGATCCTTCGCAGCCGCCGGCGGAGAGCAGCACGTTGCTGAAGGTGGATGGCAAGGATCCCAAGCCCGCCTATTTGCAGCAATGGCGGAAGGAAGGCCACGGGCCGCTGCCGGGCCTCGGCGAATTGCCGCCGCTCGCGAGCGTGGTCGACCTGAACGACGTGCGAATTTATGCGGATGAAACGGCAGCGATCGTCTTCGAGCTGCCGGTGAAGGCGTCGAACGCGGACCTTCCGGCGGAAAAATTTCAGGCGCGATTTCGCGTGAACAAGACGAGCCGTGGGTTCGAGGATTTTTCGGTGAAGCTGCGCGAGTCGATGCGCGTGGGCGGCGTCGCGAAGGTGACCGACGCGGGCCTGGAGGCGCGATTCCAGACGTTGGATCCGGCGCTCGCGCCGCAGCCGGTGTGGCTGAAAATCGGCGGCGGGGTCAGCGTGCTGCTCGTGAAAGTCTCGCGCGCGTTGGAAGTGACGCGCACCGATTTCAAGCGGGTTTCGCCCTTCGAGGAGCACGACAATTCCGAACACTAGCCGACCGCTGAAGAATCCGCCCGAGGGCGTGTGAACGGCAAAGTTTTATCGTGCCCAGCCGGGCACGCGCACGCGATGGTGGCTTTGCTGTTTCGCGGCGTAGAGCGCGGCATCGGCGGCGGAGATCAATTCCGTCGGGGTGGCGGCATCGTCGGGTGAGGCGGCCACGCC
>DASZYB010000075.1:0-50204 GCA_035545575.1 Opitutaceae bacterium
AAAGCAGATCGGCGGACCGATCCTGTGGTTCGGCACGACGCTCGACGCGGTCGCCGATTATCTCGAGAAACTCGCCGCGCCGCCGCCCGACGCGAATGGCGCTGCGCCCGCCGCCGCCGGCGCGCCCGCGGCCGCCGCGGCCAAATAAGCCATGCCGCTCGGCAAGATTCAGCTCCAGATCGTTTCCAAGCTCGTCGAGATGGGCCGGCTCGACGCCGACCAGCGTAGTGCGCTCGCGACGCGGTCGGACGATCTCAGCGGCGACGCGCTCGACAAGCTGCTGCAGGAGGATTTTCGCGTCACGGCGTTTCAGTGCCTCGTCGCGAAGGCGCGCGCGCTCAACCTCTCGCCGTTCAACGTCGCGCACTATCGCGTGACGCCGCAGACCTTCGAGCGCATCCCGCAGGATTTCTGCCAGGAAAATCTCGTGCTGCCGGTCGGGCAGGTCGGCGAGATGCTGCTGGTGGCGTTTGCGAATCCGTTCGAGGTCACGCTGCCGACGAAAATCCAGGAGATGACCGGCAAGCCGGTGATCCGGCTGCTCGCGCGCGAAAAGGATCTCAAGGACAAGTTCAACAAAGGCCAGAACCAGGCCGCGGGTTTCGACGACGTCGTGATGCAGATCGGCGCCGAATACGGCGGCGAGGGCGAGGCGGAGTTCAAGGACGATGTCGACGAGGAATCCGGCCCGATCATCCAGCTCGCCAACCGCATCATCGAGGACGCGTATTTCTCGGGCACGAGCGACATCCACATCGAGCCGCAGGAAAAGGAGATCATCGTCCGCAACCGCATCGACGGCATCTGCCTCGAGAAACTGCGGCTGCCGAAAAAAGTCGGGCCGGCGCTGGTCGCGCGCCTGAAGATCATGTGCAACCTCGACATCTCCGAGCGACGGTTGCCGCAGGACGGCCGCATCGTGTTCAAGCAATACACGAAAAAAGGCCTCGACCTCGATCTGCGCGTGTCGACCGCGCCGCTCAATCACGGCGAAGGCGTCGTGATGCGTATCCTCGACAAGCAGAAGACGACGCTGCCGCTGCCCGCGCTGGGTTTTTCCGAGGAGAACCTCGCGAAATATCGCGAGTGCATCCGCCAGCCCTACGGCATGATCCTGCACTGCGGGCCGACCGGCTCGGGCAAATCGATGACGCTTTACTCCGCGCTCAACGAGATCAACACGCCCGACATCGTCATCCGCACCGCCGAGGACCCGATCGAATACACGCTGCCCGGCCTGAACCAGATGCAGATGCACCGGCAGATCGGGCTCACGTTCGCATCGGCGCTGCGCGCGTTTCTCCGCCAGGATCCGGACATCATTCTCGTCGGCGAAATTCGCGACAAGGAAACCGCCGGCATCGCCGTCGAAGCCGCGCTCACGGGCCACCTGCTCATCTCGACGCTGCACACGAACGACGCGCCGACGACCGTTTCGCGTCTCACCGAAATGGGCATCGAGCCCTTCATGATTTCGTCGTCGCTGCTCTGCGTGTGCGCGCAACGGCTGATGCGGCGCGTGTGCAAGCAGTGCCGCGTGCCCTACACGCCCGAGGGCCGCGAAAGGGAAATCATCGAGCGCGCGATCGGCTGGAGCGGGCAGATTTTCAAGGCCAGCCCGAAAGGTTGCCCGAAGTGCGGCGGCAGCGGCTACAAGGGCCGCGTCGGCATCCACGAGCTGATGGTGAGCAACGAGGAACTCGTGGCCGCGATCAACAAGGAATCCGAAGCGGCGGAGCTGAAGAAGATCGCGATGCGCGCCGGCATGAAGACGCTGCACCAGGACAGCGTGCTCAAGGTGAAGGAAGGCCTGACGACGCTCGAGGAAGCGATCGCGAACGTGCCGCCGGACATGACGTAAGATCGTCGCGGCGCCGCGCCGGTCGCCTGTTTCGCTTCGTTCGCGCGCACCGCATCGCGGCGGGAAGTGGCGCCCCCACGGGGAATCGAACCCCGCTTTGAAGATTGAGAATCTCCTGTCCTAACCGATAGACGATGAGGGCGAAAATCGGAGGGCTCAGCGTCTTGGTTTCGGGCTTTCCGTCAAGCGCGTTTGCAGGCGGAGGCGGGCCGCGCGCGAGGCGATCTGAGCGTGCCGCGAGCTGGCCGCGGATTGGACGCGGATTGGACACGACGTCGCCGGGATCGCCGCGAGGACGCGCGCCGGCGGTTAAAGAATTTGCCACGGCGGTCGATATTTGCGGCGATGGACCGCGCTTGCGCAGCGGTCGGGCAGAGCATTTTTTTTGCGCCGTGAGGATCGTCATCGTCGAAGACCACCTGATGTTTCGCGAAGTCCTGCGCAAAGTCTGCGCGGTCGAGCTGCGGCATGAAGTCGTGGGCGAAGCCGACGACGGCGAGCGGGCGGTGGCGCTGGTCACGGAAACGCGGCCCGATCTCGTGTTGCTCGACCTGCACCTGCCGAACCTCGATGGCTTCGGCGTGGTCGAGCAGATCCGAAAAATTCTGCCGAATATCCGCGTGCTCGTGCTGTCGTCGCACTGCGACGAGTATACGGTGTTCCGCGCGGAGCGGGCGCGCGTGCAGGGCTTCGTCGATAAAAACACCAACACGGTCGAGGCGCTCAAGAATGCGATCGCCACCGTCGCGGACGGGCGGACGAGTTTTTCCCCGGCGTTTCAACGGGTGAAGGCCGCGCGGCGGGCCGATCCGCTGTCATTCGAGAAAGTGCTGAGCGATCGCGAGCGCACGATTCTTTCGTTGATCGGCGAGCCCTTCACCGACGACGAAATCGCCCGTCGGCTTTCGATTTCGACCGCCACGGTGGAGAAGCATCGCTTCAATCTCCTCCGCAAACTCGAGCTGCGCACGACGGCCGAGCTGGTGCGCTACGCGCGCGAACACGGCTTCACGTTGTCAGCTCCGCGGAGCGGCGATGGCGCAACGCTGCCGTGACGCTTTGCGCCTCGGCGCGGACCACGGCCAGCAGTCGGACGCAGGTGGCGCCGTCGCCATCGCGGGCCGCCTTTTCGAGCTGCTGGGCGGCGTCCGTCAGCGCTTCCGCTCCGACCATGCGGGCCGAGGCGAGGAGTTCGTGCGCATTGCGCGCGAGCGCGGGAAAATCGTTCGCGGCCAGTCGCTGGGCGAGGCGTGAGTCGGTTTCGGCCAGCCCGGCAAGGAAGCGCTCCGTCTGCTCGCGCAGTCCCGCTTCGCTGCCGTCGGAAAGATAGTTGAGCATCGACGTGTCGAGTCCCTTGGCCGCGCTCGTCGCCTCCGGCGCGGTGTTGAGGGTCGCGGCGGCGAGCAGGCGCCGGCCGGCGGCGAGCAGAACCTTGCGCAGTTTTTCCGGCGTGAGCGGTTTTCCGACGAACGCGTCCATGCCGGCGTCGAGGCAGAGCTGGCGGTCTTCGGCGGTGCAGTAGGCCGTGACGGCGAGGAGGATCGCCTGAAGGCCGTCGGTTTCGAGCGCGCGCATTTTTCGCGCGACTTCCGTGCCATCCATGTCGGGCAGGTTGCGATCGAGGAGGACGAGGTTGAAACGTTTCGCGGCGAACAACTCGAGCGCCTCCGCGCCGGTGCGTGCGCGTTCGCACGAAAGGCCGAGCCGGCGCAGCACGGCGGTCGCGGCGAGCGCGTTGTAATCGGTGTCCTCGACGAGCAGCACCGTGGTGTGCGGCAGCTCGGCGGTCGCGGGCTCCGCTTCGGTCGTCGCCGCCGCGAGCGGCAGTCGCAGGAAGAAACGCGCGCCGCGACCGGGCTCGCTCTCGACACCGACCGAGCCGCTCATGATGTCGGCGAGCAGCCGGCACGAGGCGAGGCCGAGTCCGGCGCCCGGGATGTCGTCGCGCCGCGCGGCCGCGAGGCGCGTGAATTTCGTGAAGAGCGCGACCTGTTCCGCGGCCGCGATGCCCGGCCCGCGATCCGCCACGGAAAATTCCACTTCGTCCGGCGCGCCGGGCGGCGTCGCGGCGGAGACGAGAATCTCGCCGCCGGCGTATTTCAGCGCGTTCGAGACGTAGTTGACGAGGATCTGCTGGATGCGGCCGGCATCGCCGAGGAGCCGGGTCGGCAGCGCCGGATCGACTTCGACGCGCAAGGTGGCGCCACTCACCGCCGTGTCGCCTTTGAGCGAGGTGACGATCGAGCGCAGCAACTCCTCGGGCGCGAACGGTCCCGGGCGCAACTCCACGCGGCCGGCCTCGATGCTCGCGAAATCGAGCACGTCGTCGACGAGGGTCGAAAGATACATCGTGCATTCGCGCAGGGTCGCGACGATTTCGCGCTGCTTGGGATCGAGCCGCGTGTCCTCGAGCGCGAGCGCGAGCCCGACGATGCCGTTGAGCGGGTTGCGGATATCGTGGCTCATGTTGGCGACGAATTCCGTCTTCGCGGCGCTCGCCTGTTCGAGCGCCTCGGTGCGCTCGCGCACTTTCGCCTCGAGCTCGCGATTGCGGCGCCGCAGCGCGCGCACGCGCAGCCAGTAGCCCGAATAGCCGAGCGGCACGAGGGCGAACAATCCGGCGAACAGCGCGGGCGTCGTGCGCCACCACGGTGGCAGCACCTCGAAGTCAAAGGTCGCCGCTTCGCTCGCGAGACCGGTTTCCGCGACCGCGCGCACGCGAAACGTATAATGGCCATCGCGCACCGCGGTCAGCTCGCGCCGCCCGTCGGCCGGCGCGGGCTGCCAGTCGCGGTCGATCCCGTCGATCCGCGTCTCCAGCCGCAGCAGCGTGCGCCGGGAAAATTCCAGCTCGGAAAATTCGAACTGAATCGCGCGGGTGGAGTAGGGCAACGGCTCGGAGATTGCGTGCAACCCATCGTCGTGGCCGCTTTGGGCCACGACGTTGAGGAGAGGCTTTCGCGGGATGGGGGCATGAGGGCCGGTGGCGACGACGTGGCGCAGGACAGATTTGGTGCCACCAATCCAGAGGAGGGTAGACCCCTCTTCGCCCGCTTCCGCGAAGATCCCCCTTGGCTGTCCGATTGAACTGAGTCCGGGGATGGAGTGCAGTTGCAGGGCCGCGCCATCTGCGTTCACGCGCACACGCGCGACGCATGGAGCCACGTTGTCGGCGGCTGAATAAGCGAGCCAAACGGTGTTATCTGGAGCGACGAACGAAACGTCCGCGATCCCCCGGGGAAAATAATTTTCGATCTTCTTGAAAAGTTTCGCTCCGTGGGGCTTGAGCCAGCCGCCATTGTCGGCGAAGACGAGAATCGAACCATCGTTCGTTGCACGGCAGAAGGTGCGGCCAACGAGCGGCGGCAGGCCAAAGGACGGAGCCAGCGACGAGGCTGAAATCGCTCGCTCGGGTTGAAGCTGCGCCACGACCAAGCCGCGAGTCATTGTGCCGATCCACAAATTACCGGATTCATCTTCGGCAATGTCGGATGGCGTGTCGGGCAAATCGCGAGCGAGCACGTGGGTCTTGCCATCGGCACCCACCGCAATGACGTCCCGGTTATCGACGACGAGAATTCGATCCGGATCGAGGCGCGACGGGAATGCGCTCGTTGAATTATAGATGCTCGCGAAAAATTGAGTTACTCCGTTCCCGTCGAACAATCGGACACCACGATACCCGGAAATCAAGAGGCCAAGACGAGAAGCGCCGATGTTTTCGATGCCGCCAGGTATGCCTTGGATTTTGCTGAGGCGGCGACGATCGGTGTTCAGGAGTTGGAGACCTCCCGTCCCGGCGAATGCCATGCCTTGGGCGGTTCGTGCGAAATACCGGGTGGTAGACGGTTCAACTCCCGCTCGGCGGTCGAACGCCGACTGGGGTCCGGTCTCCATGCGCCAAACGCCGGCTGCGGATGTCCCCCACAAACTCCCTTCGCGGTCGACAAAGAGCGAAGAAACGAATCTCGACGCGAGCCCGTCCTCTTCGCGCAAAATCCGCGCCAGAGTGCCGTCGGGAGCCATGATCACAATCCCTTCGCCATTGGTGCCGAAGACATAGCGGCCATCGCCAAGCTTGCTTCCGGCGGTCAGACCGGCGTGCAACAGAAAATCCGATACTTCCGGCGCGAACGGATCGAGACGACCTTCGCGGTAGAGGAAGAGACCGGCGGAGGTGGCGAGCAGCCAGTCTTTCTCGCGTCGCTCCATCCACATTATGGCACGGTTCCCCAGCACGGTTGCCGGGATCAACAACTCCGGCCCATTTTCGCGCAGGGCGTAAAGCCCATGCGTGATATATTGCACGTAAACCGTGTCGTTCACCCGAAGGGCCAGCAATCGTCGAGTTCCAAGCATTGGCCAGGAATGAAACGCGCTGCCGTCCCAGCGAAAAATCGTGTTCTCGGTGACGAATGTGATGCAATTTTTCTCCGCAAACACGCGCACGGGCATTCGCCAACTGGCGGCGGGGTCGGGAATTTTTGCCCACAACGAATGGAACTGCCATTCGCCGTCGCCGTTCTTTTCGAACCAGCCCGCGTTGTTGGCAGCTGCGATCCACAGCCGGCCGCTGGCGTCGAAGTCGAGGCCGCCGACCCAGGTGATATTTGCCGCCGGCAGTGGCTTCCATCGCTCTCCATCAAAATGCACCACCATTTTGCCACCCGTCCAAATTGCGCCTGAGGCATCCTGCGCGATGCCTAGGCTTCCAATTTCCATGCCGAAATCCGCGCTGAGATACGAATCGACGATCGGAAAGCCGTAGTCTTGCGCACGAAGTCCCCCCGTAGAAAAAGCTATCGCCAACAGGGCACATCCGATCGTGCTTAACCCACGTCGAGCGGAACTGGAAATCGACGCATTCAACCTCCTTACATCCGCAATTTCCCCTTTGGAATGCGAATTCAATTTTGCGGCGCGCGTGCGGTTTGCACGTAGAAAAAAAGAGCCAGCGAAAAGCAAGATCTGAGCTGCGCCGAAACGATGCGGCCCAGGGTGGCGGAGGCTTGCCGAGGTAATTTCGGCGCAACGAGAAAACTGACAGCCTGATCAGGAAACAGGCGGGGCGCGGGCTTCACGTTCAAAACGCTACCGGAATACCGGTAGTCAACGAGCTTTCGGACGCGGCGTGGGAGACTGAACCTCACGTCGCCATGAATTCGAAACATCGTTTCTTCTACGGGCTGCTTTCCAGCCTTTTGTTTGCAGTGGGCCTGACGCATGCGGCGGATCGTTTCGATCCACTCAATCGAAACGTCGGAATCGACAAAAAATCGCTGGTTAACGGCATCGTCCGCGCTCCAGCGGGCCCGTGCCAAACGGACACTTGGGCTGCGAGCAATTAAGCCTTTCAGCCAATGATCAACCTCGCGGGCCTGCGATATCGCAACGTCCTCGCCGAGTTCGGCGGGCCGGTGGCGTCGATTCAACTGGGGAACTTCTCGGTGCGTGGGCGTCCTTCAGTGCTCGCGAATGCGACACTGATTCCCGGCTTCACGCGCAAGGAGTCGCTCACGTTGTTCGGCAATGTCGATGGCACCGGGGTCGACCCGGTGGAAAGCGTCGCGCGACACAAGGCGATCTCAGAGGCGATGGAGCGCTGGGCATTTTCAGCGCTCGTGCGCTCGGAGCGCGCGGCGGAGTTTGGCTTCGATGTCGATCCTTCGACGACAGGCATGTCGGCGTTTCCGGGACTGCTTCGGCGGCAGGCGCGTCGTTCGGCGGTGCTGGAAGCGATCGAACGCTATTCGCTCATGGCGTGGTGGGAAGGTCGCGCCGAAGGGCGCCCGATCGCGACCGACTGGCCGGGCGTGTCCGCGATCGCGATCGAGGGACCTTTCGGTGGCGTGACGGTCGTCGCGTATGCGAGCACGGCGTGGGGCGGCTATGTTTACGGCCACGCGGCGGAGGAGTCGTTTGGCGCGGCCTGCGAGCGTGCGGTCACGGAGCTGGCGCGACACGAGTGGATCATGCGCGGGATGTGGCTGACCGCAGTCGCGGGAAAAAAAGCCGAGGCGACGAATATCTTCGAGCGTCGCAATCTTTTCTTCGCGACCGAAGAAGGCCATGCGCTGTTTCAGCAGCACGTCGCCCAACGGCCCGCGGGCGCGATGCCGCGGCCGGAGTTGCTCTGCGATACCGACATCCCCGGCCCGTGGGACGAGTTCGCCACGGTCTGGCGGTTCGCGTTCCGGCCGCTCTCCGACGGCTACCTGCGCGGCGGCGAGCGCTACTTCTTCCTCTGACGACGGTGCCGCGTGTTTCCCATGCTCGACCTTTTGCCGCCCCGCGCGAGTTTTGCGCGGGGCGCTGACGTTTCCGATCCCCGATGAAAATTCTGCACTTGGAGGACAACGCCACGGACGCCGAGCTCGTCCGCGAGTTGATCACTCGCGAGTGGCCCGATTGCGGCATCACGTGCGTGGCGAGCCGGTTTTCCTTCGTGGGCGAGCTGCACCTCTCGCGCTACGATTTGATTCTTTCGGATTTTGCGCTGCCCGCGTTGAACGGCCTCGAGGCCCTGCGGGTGGCGAAGGAACGCGTGCCCGATATCCCGTTCATTTTTCTTTCCGGCACGATCGGGGAGGACCGGGCGATCGAGGCGGTGCGCGCGGGAGCGGAAGACTACGTGCTCAAGGACCGCATCAAGGGCCTGACCACGACGATCGCGCGCGTGCTGCGCGAGAGCGAGGAGCGCCGGAAACGCCGGCAGGCCGAAAGCCGGATTCGCGAGCTGGCGGATTCGCTCAACCAGGCGCGCGAAGCGGTGATCGTCACCGACCTCGACGGACGGATCACCTTCTGGAACCAGGGCGCCGAGCGGCTGGCCGGCTGGACGGCAGCGGAGGCGGTGGACAAGACGGGCGAGGCGCTGTTCGGCCCGGCGATCGCGGCGTCGCTCGCGCCGGGTTGCCGCATCGCACTCGAGCGCGGGGAGTGGACCGGCGAGCTCGAATGGGCCGATCGCGATGGCAAGAAGCGGATCATCGAGCTGCGCGTCACGCTCATCCGGGACGACGCCGGCCGGCCGCGTTCGCGACTGCTGCTCGGCACCGACATCACGGAGCGACGCCTCGTCGAGCACCGCGTGCGCGAGCAGGCGGACATGTTGAACCAGGCGCGCGAGGCGATTTTCATCACCGATCTCCAGCACCGCGTGATCTATTGGAACGCCGGCGCCGCGCAGCTCTACGGCTGGCAGCCCGATGAAATCGTCGGCCGCACCGCGGAACAATTGTTCGATCCCACGGTGATCGGCGCGATGCGCGCGGCGCGCGAGGAGACTTTCGCGAAAGGCCAGTGGCAGGGCGAACTGCGGATGCACGACCGCGAGCGGCGGCCGCTCATCATCGAATCGCGGCAAACCCTGATCCGCGACGAGGCCGGCGAGCCGAAGGCGCGCCTTTGCATCAATTCCGATCTCACCGACCGCAAGCGGCTCGAGGAACAGTTCCTCCGCGCGCAGCGCATGGAAAACATCGGCCTGCTCGCCGCGGGAATCGCGCACGACCTCAACAACATGCTCGCGCCGATCCTGCTCGCCGCGCCGATGCTGCGCGAGCACGTGAAGGACCCCGGCGGGCTCAGCCTCCTCTCGACGCTGGAGAAAAGCGCCGAGCGCGGCGCGAATGTCGTGCGCCAGATCCTCGCGTTTGCGCATGGCGCGAGCGGCGAGCAGCGGGTTTTGCAGGTGAAGCACCTGCTGCGCGACATCGCGGCGGTGATCACCGGCACGTTTCCCAAATCGATCGAGCTCGAGGAGCACATCCCCACCGATCTCTGGACGGTCCGCGCCAACCCCACGCAGGTGCACCAGATTCTGCTCAACCTCTGCGTCAACGCGCGCGATGCGATGGCGTCGGGCGGCCTGCTGCGGCTCCGCGCGGAAAACCGCGTGCTCGACGCCACCGCCGTCGCCAACATCCCCGGCGGCCGCGTGGGCGCGTTCGTCGTGCTGGAGGTCGAGGACAACGGCACGGGCATCCCGCCCGACGTGCTGAGGCAGATGTGGCAGCCGTTCTTCACGACGAAGGAGGCCGGCAAGGGCACGGGCCTCGGGCTGTCGACCGTGCGCGGCATCATTCAAAATCACAACGGCTTCATCGACGTGCAGACCACCGTCGGGCGGGGCTCGTGTTTTCGCGTGTATTTGCCGGCGGCGGAGGACGGCCCGGGCGAAAACAAGAGCCTGCCGCCGACGCCGGCGCATCATGGTCGCGGCGAGTTGATCCTCGTTGTCGATGACGAGCGACATATCCGCGAGATGACGGCGACGATGCTGACGCGGAACGGCTATCGCGTGCTGCTCGCGTCGGACGGCGCGGAAGCGGTGAGCGTGTTCGCGCAGCGCGCCGCGGAAATCCGGCTCGTGATCACCGACCTGCACATGCCGCATCTCGACGGCGCGATGCTCGGCCGCGCGTTGCGCCGCATCAATCCCACCGTGCGCGTGCTCGTGGTCAGCGGACTTTCCTCGACGCTTGGCAACCGGCCCAACGATTACCGGCCGGAGGAATTCGCGCACGGGCTCCTGCACAAGCCGTTCAAACCGCAGGCCCTGCTCGCCAAAGTGCACGAACTGCTCGTGCCGCCGGCGCCCGCCGCGAAATAAACCGGCGAGGTTAGCTGGAGCGCGGCTCTACGGTGGAGTCGCACGGACAAATCGCCTATTGAGTTTTTTCGTGCGTCACACGGGCGAGACGCCCGTGCCACTCCGGGCTTCGTGCGCCGGAACTGGCGCCACAGACGCGGGCGGCGCGCGAACAGCCGCTCAATAAAATACCGTGCGGTCGAGGCTGCGATATTGGATCGCTTCGAGCAGGTGGGGCGAGGCGATGTTTTCCGTGCCGGCGAGGTCGGCGATCGTGCGCGCGACTTTGAGGATGCGGTCGTAGGCGCGCGCGGAGAGGTGAAGCTGTTCCATCGCCTGTTGCAACAAGTCGCCGAGCGCGGCGTCGATGGCGCAGTATTTTCGAATTTGCGCGTGCGTCATCCGCGCGTTGGCGGTGATTTTCGTGCCGGTGAAGCGAGCGTGCTGCCGCGAGCGCGCCGTTTGCACGCGGGCGCGCATCGTCGCCGACGCTTCGCCCGGCTTTTCGGAACGCAGTTCGCCGAGCGAAAGCGCGGGCGCCTCGATGTGCAGGTCGATGCGGTCGAGCAGCGGCCCGCTGATCCGCGCCCGATAACGCTGAATCTGCGTCGGCGTGCAGCGGCACTCGTGTTTGGCGTCTCCAAGATAGCCGCACGGGCACGGGTTCATCGCGGCCACCAGCATGAAGGCGCAGGGCAGGGTGACCTTGCCGGCGCTGCGCGAGATGGTGACCTCGCCGTCCTCGAGCGGCTGGCGAAGGACTTCGAGCGCGGAGCGTTTGAACTCGGGCAACTCGTCGAGAAACAACACGCCGTGGTGCGCGAGCGAGATTTCGCCCGGGCCGGGAATCGTGCCGCCGCCGAGCAGCGCGACATCCGAAACCGTGTGATGCGGCGAGCGAAACGGCCGCGCCTCGCTCGTCATCTCGCCGCTGATCGTGCGCCCGGCGGCGGAGTGGATGCCCAGGATCTCGAGATGCTCGTCGAGCGTCGGCGCGGGCATGATCGACGGGATGCGTTTCGCCACCATCGATTTTCCGGAGCCGGGCGGGCCGATCATCAGTATATTGTGCGAGCCGGCGACGGCGACCTCGACGGCGCGGCGCAGGGCGTGCTGGCCCTTGATTTCCGAAAAATCGGCGGCGGCGTCCGTGGCGGCGTGCGTCGCGGGCGGGCGGAATTTTCCGCTCTCGAGCGGCGCGAGCGGCCGCGTGCCGGCGAGAAAGCGCATCGCGGCGTCGAGCGAATCGACGCGGTAGACCTGCACGCCCTCGACGAGCGCGGCCTCTTCGGCGGAGATCGCGGGCAGCAGCACGCCGGTTTTGCCGAGCGTGCGGGCGAGGCGCGCCATCGCGAGCGCGCCGCGGACCGGGCGCGTGGCGCCGGAAAGGCTGAGCTCGCCGGCGATGAGCCACTCGTCGAGATTCAGCTGCGGCGACTTGAGCTGGTCGGTGGCGGCGAGGATGCCGAGCGCGATCGGCAGGTCGTAACAAGGGCCCTCTTTGCGCAGATGGCCGGGCGCGAGATTGATCGTGGTGCGCGTGCGCGGCGGGCGAAAGCCGCTGTTGCTGAGGGCGGAGAAGACGCGGTCGTCCGACTCCTTGACCGCGGCGTCGGGCAGGCCGACGAGGATCAGCTTGGGCTCACCGGCCTCGCCGGTGTTGACTTCGACGTGGACGGCTTCGGCCTCGATGCCTTGCAGTGCGGCGGAGGTAATCGTCGCGAGCATCCGCACAGCCTGCGGCGCGCGCCACGCCGGAGGCGACGTTTATTTTGCGGCGACGCGCTGCGGCCGCGCGAGGCGGCGCTTGATCTTCGCAATATTTTTCTCGACCGCGTCGAGATAGGGATTCGGCCCGTGCGGGTAGGGCCGGGCGAGGAAACGATATACGGCCTGAAAATCGCTTTCGAGTTTCGGCAGCACGAATTTTTTCCAGAAGATCGGCGTGCGCTCGGCGAGATCGCCGGCGGACTTGAACGCGCGGCGCGACGCGGGCAAATGGATGAAGTCGTCCGACTCCTGGAATTCGTTGAACAGGATCTCGAGTTCGTCCGGATAGTCGGCGGCCGCCATCTGGCCGAGGTAGTCCGCGGTGGCGAGCGCGCAACCGATGACGCGCTCGACCGGATCGCGAAAATGCAGGCGGCTGATCTGCTTGGTCGGGCCGGTGCAGTTGATCGCGCCGAGCACGGCCTCGACTTCGTGGTCGGTGGCGCCGAGCGTCGGCAGATACGAAGCGGCGAAGGAGCAGCTCCGCAGCACGTGGCAGAAGGTATATTTCGCGCCGGTGCCGGCCTTGTCGGAGCGCAGCTTGATATAACCGGCGTCGTGCAGCAGCACGGCCGAGACCGCGAGCTCGAACATCCGCGGGCCCACGCGCGGCTCGACGCCTGCGGCGTGGCGCCCTTCGAGCAGCAGCGTGATGCAGACCGTCGCCTGCAGCGTGTGCTCGAAATCGTGATAGCGCAGGTCGACGGCGGAGTAATCGGGGTGGCGGCCGGAAAACAGCTCCTCCATGTCGCGGAAAATCGTGCGCAGCCACTGCAGGCTCGCGCCGGGATACATGGCGGCGAATTTCGCCTCGACGAACGACGCGACCGCGGAGGCGTCTTTGGTGTCTACGGGAGGAAACATGGCCGGCGGGCGTCGAAGGAGAGGAAACGCCTGACCTCGGCGAAGCTGGCGCGGCGAGGCGTGAGGCCATTAAGAATTTGCCGAAAAATGCAGCAAGCCCAAAGCTCAACGGCCATTACTGAAATGATTGCGGGCATTACTGGCGGCCTCGGCTGCGGGAAGACGACGGTCGCGCGCGCGTTCGAGCAGCGCGGCTGGCGGCGGCTCGATTCCGATGCGATTGTGCGCGAACGCGTGCTGACGAAGGAGGAAGTCGTGGCGGCGTTGCGCGAGCATTTCGGCGCGGCGGTGATCGGGCCGGCGGGTGGCGTGGACCGCCACGCACTCGCGGCGCGGGTGTTTGCCGACGACGCGGAACGCCGCTGGCTCGAGGAACTGACGCACCCGCGCGTCTTCGCGGAATGGCGGGTGGCGCTGGCCGCCGAACCGCAGGCACGCTGGGCGGTCGAAGTGCCGCTGCTCTTCGAAAAGGGGCTGGAAAATTGGTTTGATTTCACCGTGTGCGTCGCCTGTGCTCCGACTCTGCAACTCGCCCGACTGGAGCAACGCGGCCTATCGCGTGCGCTCGCCGGGCAGCGAATCTCCAAGCAACTGCCGCTGGCGCGAAAAATCGAGCTGTCCGACTTTGTCCTGTGGAACGAAGGCTCCGCCGAGTTCCTCGAGGCCCAAATCGATCGTTTGATTCCCACGCTTCTGGCCAGCCGCTAAAGCCACGCCGCGCGAGCTTCCCGCCGGCCGCCCCTTTCCGCAAAACCTCCACATGGCCCTTCCTCCCAAATCCGACGACGACACGCCGGCCGCCGCCTCCGCCGATTCCGACGCGGGCAAAAAAAAATCGCGCCTGACGCGCAGTCGTCCACGCAAGCCCAAGGCCGAGAAGACGGAAAAAGTCGTCGAGCAAAGCGCGCCGCCCATCGACGAAGTGCGGGAAGTGCCGCCGCCACCGCCGCGCGAGTCACGCCAGGAGGAGTCGCCGCCGCGCGCGGCCGCGGAGCCGCGGGCGGTTTTCGAACCCACCACGAGCGCGCCGGCGCCGTCCACCGATTCCGCGCCTCCGCCGGCCGCGGGCGATTCCGCGCCGGCGCCCGCACCGGCGCCCTCCGGCGGACAAACCGGCGGCGGTCGCCCCGACTGGCAGCATGGCGGCGGCGGTGGACAACAGGATCGCGGCGATCGCGGTTTTTGGAAGCACGGCAAACGCAAGCGCGGCCGGCATGGCGGCGGCCCCTGGCAGCCGGGCGGTCCGGGTCGCGAACAACACCCGCCGCAACCGCCGCCGCCAAGCAACGCGCCGGTGTTCGGCGATCTGCCGAATCCGTCGCGCTTCGCCGATCTCGCCGCGCTCGAAGCGCTCGCGAAAGAGCTTTCGAGCGGAAAGGGTGACGAGCTTTGGCTGCACGAAATCTACGCGTTGAATCTCGCCGACCTCACGGCATTCGCGAAAAAGCTCGGCGCGAATTTCGAAGGCGCGCCGAACAAGCGCCAGTTGTTGACGGAAATCTTCAAGTTCGCTGCGGAGAACAAGCGGACGATCCGCGATCGCGGCTACATCGACGTGAGCGATCGCGGCTCGTTCGTCGTGCACACGCACGTGAACTACCGGCTCTATCCGGAGGATCCGTTTCTGCCCGACAGCCTCGTCAGGCGCTACGGGTTGAAGCGCGGCCACCTCGTCGAGGTCACGATCCAGCCGCCGCAGGAAAACGAGCGCTGCCCGTCGGTCGTGCGCATCGACACCGTGATGGGCGGCGCGCCGGACGAGATTTCCAAGGTCACGCCGTTCGAGGAATTGGTGCCGTATTATCCGTTGCAGCGCATCCTGCTCGAGGCGCCGGAAATCCATCCGAAGGACGTCTCGATGCGCGCGGTCGACATCCTCACGCCGATCGGCTTCGGCCAGCGCGGCCTGATCGTCGCGCCGCCGCGCACGGGCAAGACGATCCTGCTGCAGAACATCGCGAACTCGATTTCCGAAAACAGCCCGGAGGTGAAATTGATCCTGCTGCTGATCGACGAGCGGCCCGAGGAAGTCACCGATTTCCGGCGCCACACGAAGGGCGAGGTGGTGTCGTCGACCTTTGACGAGACGCCGGAAAGCCACGTGCACTGCGCGGAGATGGTGATCGAGATCTGCCGGCGCCGCGTCGAGCAGGGCGAGCACGTCGTCGTGCTGCTCGACTCGATCACGCGCCTCGCCCGCGCCTACAACGCGCTCGCCGGCAACCAGGGCAAGACGATGTCGGGCGGCCTCGAGTCGAACGCGCTGCAGAAACCGAAGCGCTTCTTCGGCTCCGCGCGCAACATCGAGGGCGGCGGCAGCCTCACGATCATCGCCAGCGCGCTGGTCGACACCGGCTCGCGCATGGACGAAATCATCTTCGAGGAATTCAAGGGCACGGGCAATTCCGAGCTTCACCTCGACCGCGGTTTGGTTGAGCGGCGCATTTTCCCGGCGATCAACATCGATCGCTCCGGCACGCGCAAAGAGGAGCTGATCTACCACCCGGAGGAATTGCAGCGCATCTACGGGCTGCGCCGCGCGATGCAGGGCCTCGGGCCGATCGAGTCGATGGAGATGCTCATCACGCGGCTGAAGAAGACGAAGTCGAACGCCGAGTTCCTCCTCAGCCTCGCGCCGAAGTAGGAATCTATGTCCTCTGTTTATTACGACGAGCGCGACCACCCCAAAAGCACTTCGATGAACGCGGAGCACGTGTTTATCGATGAAGATTGCTTGGTAGTTCCAGACGGTTTCGTTTTTCCTAAAATATGTTTGGTCACCGGTTCCGCCGTCGATTCGACGCCGCGTCAGTATAAATTCAAACGCACGGTGGATCCATTGAGCGAGGAAGCGATTTTTTCGAAGATCGCGGTTCCGAACGCCCTGAAAGTAGTCGCGGCCGTGACCGCGAAAGAAAAAAAGCCGACGGTCAGCTTCTGTCTGAGTAGAGAGATTGTTCGTCGGCGTAATGGCCTCGTGTGCGCCTTCGCTGTGTTGTTCATCTCGGCGTTTGTGTTGCCGGTCGTTATGTTGGCCCTGACAGATGATTTGACCTGGTTCATTCTCTTTCCGCCTCTTCTTATCGGTGGCCTCTGGGCGTCATGGAAGAGCGGGAGATTTGTCTGGGCGAAGAAAGTGACGCCATCCTTCGTTTGGCTTGCCGGAATTCATCCCGCCGTTCGCGACGAAATTTATCAGGCAGGTCTGAATATCTAAGCGTGCTTTTAAGCTAGCGCGCACACGGGCGTTTCGTCGGCGCATCGCGTCGTGGCAAAATGTTGGGTCAAACAGGCCGGCATTCTTCGCTCGCGCGGCGAAGAGGATGTGTTAGCTGATCGTTCGCGATGCCCCTCCCCAGTTCGAGCGCGCCTGCTTCGTCCGCCGCATCTGCCGGGGACGATTTTGTCGTCCAGCTCGCGCTCGAGCGGGGGGTGTTGAAAAAATCGCAGGTCGAGGCGGCGCGTTCAAGCGCGGCGGGCCGGGGCACGGACGTCGGGCCCGCCGGGGTGCTCGAAATCTTGCTCAACCAAGGCGCGCTCGATGCGCGCCAGATCGCCGAGCTGCTGGCGCGCGAGTTCGGCATGACGATGGCGCCCGACCTCGCGAACGTCCGCATCACCGGCGACACCCTCGAGCTCGTCCCGCGCGCGTTCGCCGCGCGCCACCGCGTGCTGCCGCTCGCGCGCGAAGGCGGCAGGTTGCGCGTCGCGATCGCCGACCCGCTCGACACCGATGGAGTCGACGCGCTCGGGCATTTGTTGAAACTTCCGATCGACCCGGTCGTCGCGACGGACGACGAAATCACGGCGGCAATCGACCGCTTCTACGGCAAGGACGCGAACTCGATCGACGATCTGCTCAACGATCTCTCCGTCGGTGGCGCGAACGGCGAGGCCGCAGTGACGACCGAGGCGCACACGGCGGCCGACGCGAGCGACACCGACGCCGACGCGCCGATCATCCGCCTCGTGCACCAGATTATTCTGGAGGCGATCCAGCGGCGTGCGTCGGACATCCATCTCGAGCCGCTGGAGAAACGGTTTCGCGTGCGCTACCGGATCGACGGCGTGTTGCTCGAGGTGGAGAATCCGCCCAAGCGTCTCCAGCTCTCGATCGTTTCCCGGCTGAAGATCATGGCGAACATCTCGATCGCCGAGAAGCGCGTGCCGCAGGACGGGCGCATCCAGATCAACGCCGGCGGCAAGCAGCTCGACCTCCGCGTCTCGTCGCTGCCCACCGCGCACGGCGAGAGCATCGTGATGCGCATCCTCGACAAGGAAGGCCTGCAGCTCGGCTTGCCCGAACTGGGCTTTTTCAGCGATGACGCCGCGACGTTTGAAAAATTGATCACGCTGCCCGACGGCATCCTGCTCGTCACGGGCCCGACCGGCTCCGGCAAGACGACCACGCTCTACGGTTGCCTGCACTACATCAACAAGCCCGACCGCAAGATCATCACGGTCGAAGACCCGGTCGAATACCAGCTCAACGGCATCAACCAGGTGCCCGTGCGGCACGATGTCGGGATGACGTTTGCCTCCGCGCTGCGCGCGATGCTGCGGCAGGCGCCGAACATCGTCATGGTCGGCGAAATTCGCGACCTCGAGACCGCCGAGATCGCGATCAACGCCTCGCTCACGGGCCACATGGTTTTTTCGACGCTGCACACGAACGACGCGCCCGGCGCCGTCACGCGCCTGATCGACATCGGCGTGAAGCCGTTTCTCGTTTCGACGTCGCTCCGGGCGGTCATGGCGCAGCGGCTGGTGCGAAAAATCTGCCCGCACTGCAAACGCCCCTGCGTGCCGGACGCGAAGGAGCTGCGCGCACTCAATCTCGGTGGCGCACAGCTGGCCGACGCGGCGTTCGCGCGGGGCGACGGCTGTGCCGAATGCAACGCCACCGGCTATCGCGGGCGCATGGGGATTTTCGAAATCTTCGTCGTGAACGAGGAAATCCAGCGCATGATCTACGAACACGTCGGCACCGCGCAGCTGCGCGAGAAAGCGCGCGCGCTCGGGATGCGCACGATGCGCGAAGACGGCGCGCGCAAGGTCATCGCCGGTTTGACCACGATCGAGGAAGTCGTCTCCATCACCGTCGGCGATGCCAGCTAACATCCTCAGTTTCCGCCCAGCCAATCCCATGGAGCAGGGAGCAGGGAGCAGGGAGAAGGAATCGGTCCGCGGCTTTTCGGACCGGTGCTTTTCCGTCCTCTCTGCTCCTTTCTCCCTTTTCCCGCCGACGCCGTCGGCGCTTTCCCCATGAGCTACGAAATGAACGATCTCCTCGACCTCATGGTCGAGCAAGGCGCGTCCGATCTCCACATCCAGGTCGGCCAGCCGCCGACCATTCGTCTCAGCGGCAGCATGACGCCGATCGACGGCCCGCCGCTCACGCCGTCCGACACCGAGAAGCTCATGCTCTCGATCACGCCCGACGCGCACGTGAGCAACGTGAAGCTCAACGGCGGCGCCGACTTCGGTTTCGCGTTCGGCGAGAAGGCGCGCTTCCGCGTCTCGGTGCTGAAGTCGAAGTCGAACTACGGCATGGTCCTGCGCCAGATTCCGTTCAAGATGTTCGGGCTGCGCGATATCGGCCTGCCCGACAAAATCCGCGAACTACTCTACCGGCCGCGCGGGCTTTTCCTCGTCACCGGCCCGACCGGCTCCGGCAAGTCGACCACGCTCGCGTCGATGATCAACTACATCAACGAATCGCGCGACGGCCACATCATCACGATCGAGGACCCGATCGAGTATTACCACAGCCACAAACGCTGTGTCGTCACGCAGCGCGAGGTGCACGTCGACGTGCCGAGCTTCTCCGAGGCGATCCGCCGCGCATTGCGCCAGGATCCCGACGTCATTCTCGTCGGCGAAATGCGCGACCTCGAGACGATCGAGGCTGCGATCAGCGCGGCGGAAACGGGCCACCTCGTCTTCGGCACGCTGCACACCAACTCCGCGGCGAAGACCGTCGACCGCATCGTCGACGCGTTTCCCGCGAACATGAAGGACATGATTCGCACGCAGCTCTCGTCCTCGCTGATCGCCGTCGTTTCCCAGGTGCTCTGCAAAAAAATCGGCGGCGGCCGCATCGCCGGCTACGAGATCATGGTCAACACGACCTCGATCGGCTCGCTCATCCGCGAAAACAAGACCTTCCGCATCCCGTCCGACATCCAGACCGGTGCGAACCTCGGCATGATCACGATGGACACGCACCTGATGTCGCTCGTGAACCGCGAGCTCGTCTCGCCCGACGAAGCGCTGGAAAAAGCGCAGGATCCGAACGTCATGCGCGAAAAATTCCTCGCCGCCGGCATGAAGCTGCGGGAGCTGTGAGCGCGCGGCGCGCTGCTGGACCAAGGACTAGGGACCAAGGACCAAGGACTGGCGAATCCCCTGAATGAGGGACTTCACGAATATCGAAGCGTGGAAGTTGGCGGACGATCTTGCCGTGGCGATCTACGATCGGACGCGTGCATTTCCCAGGGAAGAACTTTATGGCTTAACGTCCCAACTCAGACGCGCGGCCGCCTCGGTGCCGGCCAACATCGCCGAAGGCGCCGCTCGCGAGGGCAAAAAGGACTATCTTCGGTTTCTTCATATCGCTCGCGGCTCACTCGCGGAGGCCCAGTATTTTGTTCATCTCGCCCGTCGACTTGGCTACCTCGCGTCGGACGAAGCGGACACCTTGGAGGAGCAGAGCCGACGCGCGTTCGGTTGTCTGCGTGGTTTGATTCACGCCGTGGAGCGCGAAGCCGGTTCTGTTGGAGTCCTTGGTCCCTCGTCCTTAGTCCCTGGTCCTTCCACCCATGTTCGCTAGCCACTCTCCCGCGATCTACGAGTTCCTCAAGGAGCAGCGGCTCGTCGAGCCGGTGCAGCTCGACGAGCTGAACGAAGAGCATCGCGCGACGGGCAAGCCGCTGGCCGACGTCGTCGTCGATCTCGGGCTCGTGGAGAAAAGCGAGCTGCTCCGGCGCATCGCGGCGCATCTCGGCTACGATTATCTGCGCGAGCTGCCGGTGCAGTTTCCCGGCGATGCGATCGCGGCGGTCACGGGCAAGCTCGCGCGCGACTACGGCGTCATGCCGCTGCGCGCGGACGAGCGCGAGATCGACCTGCTCGTCGCCGATCCGTTCAACACGCAGGCGGTCGACGACCTCGCCTTTGCGCTCGACCGGCAGGTGCGGCTTTTCTTCGCCGACCCCGACAAGATCGAAATCCAGATCCGCCAGCACTACGGCGAGGACGACGCCAGCATCGACGACCTGCTGAAGGAGATTTCCACCGAACACATCGGCGCGCCCGACGGCCGCGAGCTCTCCGCGCGCGACCTCGAGGCGCTCGCGGAGCAGACGCCGATCATCAAGTTCGTCAACCTCGTCCTGGGCCAGGCGATCCGCGACAAGGCGAGCGACATCCACTTCGAGCCGTTCGAGCACGAATTCAAAATCCGCTACCGCATCGACGGCGCGCTCTACGAAATGGCACCGCCGCCCAAGACGCTCGCGCTGCCGACCATCTCGCGCATCAAGGTCCTCGCCAACCTCAACATCGCCGAGCGCCGCATCCCGCAGGACGGCCGCATCAAGATCGCGCTCGGCGGCCGCGCGGTGGATCTGCGCGTCTCGACGCTGCCGACGCAATTCGGCGAGAGCGTCGTGCTGCGCGTGCTCGATCAGGCGGCGGTCCAGCTCGACATCACGCAGCTCGGGATGCCGCAGGACGTGTTCACCGGCATCCAGGAAATCCTCCGCCGGCCCAATGGCATTTTCATCGTCACCGGCCCGACCGGCTCGGGCAAGACGACGACGCTTTACTCCGGCCTGCGCGTGATCAACACCGTCGACCTGAAACTGCTCACGGCCGAGGATCCCGTCGAATACGAGATCGAAGGCATCATGCAGGTGCCGGTGAATCCTCTCGTCGGGCTTACGTTCGCCTCGGCGCTGCGCTCGTTCCTGCGGCAGGATCCCGACGTGATCATGGTCGGCGAAATCCGCGATCTCGAGACGGCGCAGATCGCGATCCAGGCCTCGCTCACCGGCCACCTTGTGCTCTCGACGCTGCACACGAACGACGCCGCGGGCGCGATCACGCGGCTCATCGACATGGGCGTGGAGTCGTTTCTCATCGCGTCGACGCTCGAGGCCGTGCTCGCGCAGCGGCTCGTGCGGCGCGTGTGCACCAACTGCAAGGCCGCTTACCTGCCGCCGTCCGATCTGCTCGGCCAGCTCGGGTTGCGCGCGGAAAACATCGGCGACCGGCAGTTTTGTTTCGGTCGCGGCTGCCCGAGCTGCAACCAGTCCGGTTATCGCGGGCGGATGGGCATCTACGAATGGCTGCGCGTGACAGAGCCGGTGCGCGATCTCATCAGCGCGAAGGCGCCGACGCTGCTCATTCGCCAGAAAGCGATCGAGCAGGGCATGCGCACGCTGCGCGACGACGGCCTGCGCGCGATCTTCGACGGCCACACCTCGATCGAGGAAGTGGTGAAATACACATGAGCCCGCGCCGCGCATTTGCCGGATCGGGCGGCCGTCGCCTCGACTGATCCCATGCCCAAACTTTCCCTTCGCCCCGAGCCCGCGCTCGCGCCCGCCGCTTCGCCGAACGGCAAGCCCGGCCGCCGCGCGGCCGCGGCGCTCGCGGCGGCGGGCACGGCGCCGCGGCGAAAAAAGCCGCTGAGCTTCGGCCGGCCGATCAACGCGAAAGGCCTCGCGGTGTTCACGCGCCAGCTCGCGACGCTCGTCAAAGCCGGCATGCCGATCCTGCGCAGCCTCGAAGTGCTCGCGCGGCAGGAGAAGCGGCCGGCCTTCAAGGCGATCGTCGAGAGCATCGCCGACACGATCCGCTCGGGTGGAAATTTTTCCGACGGCCTCGCGGCGCACGAGAAGGTGTTCGACCGGCTCTACATCAACATGGTCAAGGCCGGCGAGGCCGGCGGCGTGCTCGACACGGTGCTCGAGCGGCTCGCCGTTTTCATGGAGAAGGCGCAGCGGATCACGGGGAAGGTGAAGTCGGCGATGATCTACCCGATCATCATCGTGTGCGTCGCGACGGCGATCGTGTCGGTGCTGATGGTTTTCGTCGTGCCGAAATTCCAGGACATCTTCAACGGGCTGCTGAAAGGCCAGCCGCTGCCGCCGCTCACGCAGGGCCTGCTCACGGTCAGCAATTTTCTCAAGGACCACATCGTCGTCGACGCGGGCGGGCTCGTCGGCGCGTATTTCGCGTTCAAGCTTTTCGCGCGGACGCGCTTGGGCCGGCGCACGATCGATCGCGCGTTGATCCGCATGCCGATCCTTGGCGATCTGTTTCTCAAGGCCGCGATCGCGCGGTTCACGCGCACCTTCGGGACGCTGCTCGCGAGCGGCGTGCCGATTTTGCAGGCGCTCGTCATCACGCGCGACACGAGTGGAAACGTGCACGTCGCCAACGCGATCAACGTCGTGCACGACCGCGTGAAGGAAGGCGACAACGTGGCGAAGCCGCTCGAGGCGACGGAGATTTTTCCCGGCATGGTGACGAGCATGATCGAAGTGGGCGAGGAGACCGGCGCGTTGCCCGACATGCTCGCGCGCATCGCGGACACCTACGACGAGGAAGTCGACAACGCCGTCGCCGGCCTCACGTCGATCATCGAGCCGGTGATGATCGTGTTCATGGCGTTCATGGTGGGCACGATCGTGATCGCGCTCTTCCTGCCGCTCGTGAGCATCATCCAGCATCTGTCGTAGCTCGCGCCGGCGGCGCGGCGGAGCGCAGGCGGGAATTGCGTCGCCGCGACGGCGCGATCAGCATGGCGCAGTGATCGCCTCCGTCGCGTTTCGGAATTTCAAGGCGCTGCGCGCCACGAGTCTCGCCCTCGCGCCGTTCAATCTCGTGATCGGGCCAAATGGCAGCGGCAAAACCAGCCTGATCGAATCGCTGCTGCGGCTGCGCGCGCTGGCGAAACTGCCGCCGGCCGGCAAATCGCCCGCGCCGCGCCGCGCGAATTCGCCGGAGATCGATTTTCGTTTCCTGCCGCCGCACGAGGCGATCGAAGTCCATCTGCGCTGCACCTCGGACACGCGCTGCGATGCGCTCGAGGTCGTGCCATCCGGCGCGGCGGGCTGGCCGGCGCTGCGCGCGGAACTCGCGGAAATTCGCGGCTACGTGCTCGACCACGTCGCGATGGGCGCGGTCGCGGCGCGCGACGACCATGCCGCCCTGCAGGCGAGCGGCGGGAACCTCGCCGCCGTGCTCGCACGCATCCGCGCGGAGACGCCGGCGGCGTTTGATGCGTTGACGGAGGAAATGCTGCGCACCGCGCCGGAGTTTCGCGGGGTGGAGCTTACGGCGCGCGGCGAGCGCGTGGAGCTGGGACTGAAGCTGGCGGAGGACGGCGTCGTGCCGGCCGAGGAATTGTCGCAGGGCATGCTGTATCTGCTCGCGATCCTGACGCTCGCGTTCGATCCGCACGTGCCGCGGCTGCTGTGCATCGAGGAGGTGGATCGCGGCGTGCATCCGCGGCTGTTGCGCGAGGTGCGCGATGCGCTTTACCGGTTGAGCCATCCCGAAGCGGCCGGCCTCGCGCGGCGGCCGGTGCAGATCGTCGCGACGACGCACTCGCCCTATTTCATCGACCTGTTTCGCGAGCATCCGGACGAGGTGGTGGTTGCGCACAAACACGGGCGCGCGGCGAAATTCGAGCGGTTGTCGGATCGCGCCGATCTGCCGGAGTCGCTGCGCGAAGGCTCGCTCGGCGACATGTGGTTCAGCGGGATCCTCGGCGGCGTGCCGGAGGAGCGATGAAGGTCGCGCTGCTCAGCGAATCGCCGGCGGACGAAACGGCGCTGCGCGTGCTGGTCGCGGCGGTGCTCGGCGCCCCGCCGCGATTTGTCGCGCCGGGATTTCGCGCGCGCGGCTGGCCGAATGTGGCGCAGGTGCTGCCGGCGGTGATCCGGCACCTGCACTTCAACACCGACACGGATGCGCTGGTGACGGTGGTCGATGCCGACGATTCCGTCGTGCACACGAGCGCGCACGACCGGCCGGATTATTTTCATCCGCAGTGCCGGATGTGCCAGTTGCGCGCGGTGTTTCGCCAGACGACGAAGCGCCTGCCGCCGGCGCACGGCCGCGCGCGCGTGCTGCGCGGCGTCGGCATCGCGGTGCCGGCGATCGAGGCGTGGTATCTCTGCGGGCGCGATGCGACGGTGAGCGAGGCGGCGTGGCTCGCGGGGCAGGCGAGCGGGCGCGCGCCTTATTCGCGCGCCGAACTCAAGTGGCGCGTCTACGGCACCGACCGCCCGAGCCTGCCGCACGAGATCCGCTGCGCGCTGCACGAGGTGGAGCGGCACCGCCACGACCCGCGCCGGCTGGAAAACGACTTCCCGGGATTCGGCGCGCTCGCCCGCGACCTGCGCGCGGCGGGGCAGATAATCGTTGACATATCAACGATAGACACTGAAACGAAGTGATGCCGCCGGGCCCGCCGCAGCGGGCGGCGCGAAAAAACGAAATCATGACCAAGCCGCGCCTGAGCTACGAATTGACGACCGCGGTGCTGGCCACGGCCGATGCGTTCCTGCGGGAGAGCCAGCGGCTGTTCCGGCCGCTCGGGCTGACCGGCGCGCAATTCAACGTGCTCAACATCCTGGCGGACGAGCGCGAAGGCATGAGCCAGCGCGAGCTCGGCGACCGGCTGGTCGTCGACCGGTCGAATGTCACCGGCCTGCTCGACCGGCTGGAGAAAGCCGGGCTCGTGCAGCGGCGGGACCATCCTGGCGACCGGCGCGTTTATCGCGTCTCGCTGACGCCGGCAGGCCGCAGGCTCTGGGCGCGGGCGCAGCCGCGGTATCTCGACGTGCTCGCGCAGGTCACGCGCGGCCTGACGGCCGCGGAGATGCGGGCGTGTCTCGGGGCGTTGCAGCACCTCGAAGCCGCGGCCGCGCAGTGGGAATTGACGGCCAGATCGCAAATGGCGCCGCGTCGCCTTTCATCATGAAATCATTCGAAGAACAGCTGGCGGTCGAATCGGCCGGCTGGGTCGGCGATGGCCTGGTCACCGAGGAGCAGCGCAACCGGCTGCTGGCGCGTCATCCGATGGGAAGCGAGGGCGGGCACCGGTTTCTCGCGCTGCTCGCGACGATCGGCGGCGCGCTGTTCATCGTGGGTGTCAGTCTCGTGATCAAATCCAACTGGGACGAGATCGGCGACGGGTTGAAAATCGGCGGGCTCGTCGCGCTGCTGCTCACCCTGCACGCGGTCGGCTGGCGACTGCGCGTCGCGCCCGGTCTTTATCCGAAGAGCGGCGATGCCTGTTTGATGGCTGGGGCGGTGTGCTTCCTCCTCGGCATCGCGCTGGTGAGCCAGATCTTTCACCTGAACAGCCGGCCACCGAACGGCGTGCTGTTGTGGTGGCTGGGGATTGCGGCGCTGCCGTGGCTGGCGCGCGCCCGCGGTGCGCAATTTGTCAGCGTCGTGGCAGGCCTGACGTGGCTGGGGATGGAATTCGCCGCGCGCGACTCGTGGTTGCGCCTGGTGGTGGCGCCGACGCTTTATCACGAAGAGGAAATTTTTCTTTTCGCGAGCGCGGCGTTTCTGACGGGCGGTGCGCTCGCTTTTTTTGGCCTCGGGCTGCGCCGCGGGGATCGCGCCGATTTTGCCGGGCTGCACGAGAAACTTGGCCTGATCCTGGCCAACTGGGGACTCTACGCGCTGGGGTTCACGTGGACGCAGAAAAACTGGCTCGTGCACGCGATGCAGCCGGCGCGGCTGCCACCGGTCTTCGGTTTGCTGGCGTTGGTCGCGGTCGCGGTGCTGTGGGCGTTCCGGCGCAACCGCCGCGAGACGGTGCCGCTCGTCGTGTGGCTGGCGCTGGGCCTCGTGCCGGTGCTGGCGCACCTGTTCGGCGTCGAGCTGAATGATTCGGGCTGGTTGTGGGGCGGGTTGGCGTGCGTCGCGCTGTTCCTGCTCGACCTCGGGATGATTCGCCTGGGACTCGCCACGGGACGTGAAGGTTGGATCAACCTCGGCATGCTCGGCATCGCGCTGAACGTGGTGACGCGTTATTTTCTGCTTTTCGGCACGATGCTCGAAGGCGGCGTGTTTTTCATCGTCACCGGCTTGCTCGTGCTCGGGCTGGGCTACGGATTGGAGCGAAAACGGCGCGCGCTCGTGAGTGCCGTGCGCCAGGAGGCGGCGTCATGAAAACGACCGCGAAATGGTTTTGGGCGATCGTGGCGGCGCAGGCGATTTTCCTGCTCGCGTGGGCGGGTTATCACGAAGGCGTGCGGCGGCACGCGCCGGTGTTGCGGTTGAAGGGCCAGCCGGTCGATCCGCAGGATCTTCTGCGCGGCGACTACATGACATTGCGCTACGACATCGGCAGCGCGCCGATCGACGGCGGCGGCGGCAAGCCGCTCGAGCCGGGCCAGGACGTGTGGGTGCTGCTCGAAAAACGCGGCGGCTATCACGTCGTGGTGCAGGCGAGCCGCACGGAGCTTCAGCCGGCGGCGGGGCAGGTGCTCGTGCGCGGCGAGGCGGTGTCGGACTGGCGCGGCGCACGCATCGACTACGGGATCGAGCGGTATTTCGTGCCGGAGGGCAAAGGTGCGCCGCGCTTCAAGGCGATGGAGGTCGAGGCGGCGGTGAGCGCGGACCACCGGCTTTATCTCCGGCGCGTGGTGTTGGACGGCAAAACGTATCCGTAGCCGCCGCGCGTTTACGGGCGCGAAATGTTTTGAAAAAAAGCACCGGCGGAGCCGGCATAGATTTTCGCTTCATGGCAGGCTTCAACCCCCTTTTTCGCCGGCGCTCGACGCTGCCGTGGCTGGTCGAGGTCGTGGCGCGGCTGGCGGCCCGCCTGCTGTATCGCGTGCGCACGGGCGGCGTGGAAAATTTTCCCGCGTCCGGCGGCGTGCTGATCGTCGCGAACCATATCTCCTACGCCGATCCGGTCGTGCTGCAGCTCGCGTGTCCTCGGCCGGTGCGCTACGTGGCGTTCAAGGGACTGCGGCGGCACTGGTTTTTCAACCTGTGCTTCGAGCTGAGCGGCTGCATCCCGGTCTCGGAGCGCCAGCCGGTCGAGGCGTTTCGCGCGACGGTGCGCGCGCTGCAGCGCGGCGAGGTCGTGTGCATTTTCCCCGAAGGGCACATCTCGCGCACCGGCCAGTTGATGGAGATCAAAAAGGGTTTCGAGTTGATGGCGCGACAGGCGCGCGTGCCGGTCGTCGCGGTGGCGATCGACGGATTGTGGGGTTCGATTTTTTCCTTCGCGGGCAACAAATACCTCTGGAAATCGCCCCGGCTGATGCCGACGCCCGTGTTCGCGGCGTTTGGCCGGCCGACGCCGCCGGAGCAGGCCGACACGGCCTGGGCGCGGCGCGAGTTGCTCGATTTGGGCGAGCGGGCATTCAGCGAGCGGCCGGTGCTGCGGCGACACCTCGGCCGCGAAGTCATGCGCATGCTGACGAAGCATCCGCGGCGCGTGATCGTGATCGATCGCACGGCGGGGCGGCGGACGATGACGGGCGGGCAGCTCTACGCGGCGGCGGCGGCGCTTTCGCGCCGGCTGCGGGCGACGATCCCGGAGAAACGCGTCGGCATCGCGCTGCCGCCGGGGGCGGGCGCCTTCATCGCGAACGTCGCGATTTTATGCGCCGGAAAAATCCCGGTGAACCTCAACTTCACCGCGGGCCGCGCGGTGGCGGAGACGAGCCTGCGCGTCGCGGGAATAAAAACCGTGATCGCGGCGGACGTGATGAAGGCGAAGCTGCCGAATTTCCCGTGGCCGGAGCGCACGCTCGATTTGAAGGCGGAGATCGAGGCGGCGGGCGGCAGGCGCGCGATCCTGCCGTGGCTCCTCGCGGCGTGGCTGCTGCCGAACCAGTGGTGCGCGGGCCTGCTCGGATTGCCGCGGCGCGGCGACCGCGAAGAGGCCGGGTTGCTGTTCACCAGCGGGAGTTCCGGCGAACCGAAGGGCGTCGTGCTCACGCACCGCAACATCCTCGCCAACTGCGCGCAGATTTCGTCGCTCTCGATTCTGCCGACGTCGGCTGCGCTGCTCGGCTGCCTGCCGCTGTTTCACAGCTTCGGGTTCACGGTGACGCTGTGGTATCCGATCCTGCGCAGCTGCAGCGTGACGACGGTGCCGAGCCCGCTCGAGACGCGCAAACTCGTCGAGGCGATCCGCGACGAGGCGGTGACGGTGCTCGTCGGCGCGCCGACGTTTGTGCGGCCGATTTTGAAAAAGGCGCAGCAGGCGGAATTGCGCTCGCTCGATCTCGTCGTCACGGGCGCGGAAAAACTGCCCGACGATCTCTACCGCGGATTTCTCGAGACGTTTCACATCGAGATCCTGCAAGGCTACGGGCTCACCGAGACGACGCCCGTGGCCAACATCAACCAGCCGCATCCGCCGGTCGTCACCTCGACGAGCCGGCCGCAGATCGGCAAGCGGCTCGGCGCCGTCGGCCGGATGATGCCCGGAATGACGGCGCGGATCGTCGATCCCGAGAGCGGACGCGAGCTGGCGATGACGGACACCGGCATCGTGCTGTTTCGCGGCGCGAATATCTTCGAAGGCTACCTCGACGCGCCGGAGAAAACCGCGGCGGCGTTTCGCGACGGCTGGTTTGTCACCGGCGACCTGGGGCGCTTCGACGAGGATGGCTTCCTCTACATCGAGGGCCGGCTCTCGCGCTTTTCCAAAATCGGCGGCGAGATGGTGCCGCATGGCACGATCGAGCAGAAAATCGTCAGCGTGTTCGAGTGGGACCAGGCCGAGGTGCCGCTCGTGGTGGTCGGCGTGCCCGACGCCGCCAAAGGCGAAGCGCTCGTGATGCTCACGACGCGGGCGGTGACGCCGGAGGAATTGCGGACGCGCCTCGCTGCGATCGGCGTGCCGAATCTCTGGGTGCCGAAGATCGTCCGCCGCGTGGAAAAAATCCCGATGCTCGGCACCGGCAAGACCGATTTGAAACGCTGCCGCGAAATCGCGCTGGAAAAAGAGCCGGACGGCACGAAGGAAGCGCGGCCGTGATGCGCTTCGATCGAGCCGGCGGTCCTTCCTTTCGCCGCCGGTCGGCTGCGATTTTCCGCTGATGCGCATCGACTGCCACGTCCATCTCGTCGGCAACGGCAGCGGCGGAACGGGCTGCTGGTTTCGACCGCGCGGCGTGACGAGAATCGGCGCGCCGTTTCTCGCGCACGCGGTCGGGCTCGATCGCGCAGCACTGCGCGGCGATCTCGACCGGCTTTATCTGGAGAAAGTGCTCCAATTCGTGCGCGACTCGTCGCTCGACGCCGCGGTCGTCCTCGCGCAGGACGAGGCGTATCGCGCGAATGGCGAGAAGATCGAGGGCGCCGGCTCGTTCTACGTGCCGAACGATTACGTGCTCGGGCTCGCGCAAAAGCATCCGGAGTTTCTCGCGGCCGTATCGATTCATCCGGCGCGCCGCGACGCTCTGGACGAACTCGAGCGCTGTCTCGCGGCCGGTGCGGTGATGCTGAAATGCCTGCCGAACTGCCACAACATCGACTGGAACGATCCGCGCTACACGCGTTTCCTCGAGCGGATGGCGGAGAACGGCCTGCTCCTGCTGGCGCACACCGGCAGCGAACGCACGCTGCCTGTCGTCGCGCCGCAGCTGGCCGATCCGCGCGTGTTGACGCGGGCGCTGGAAATCGGCGTGACGTGCATCGCCGCGCACAGCGGCACGGGGACGATGCTGATCGATCCGGATTATTTCGAGACGTTCGTCGCGCTCGCGCGGCGCTTCCCGCGGCTCTACGGCGACAACAGCGCGCTCGCGTGCTGCAATTTTCGGCTCCGGCCGCGGGCGCTGCGCCGGATGCTGGAACCCGAGATCGCGGCGCGCATCCTGCACGGCAGCGACGTGCCGGTGCAGGTGAGCGGCGCGACGGCGTGGGCGTTCGGCATGTTGTCGTGGTCCGACTGGCGGCTGACCGCGCGGATCGCAAATCCGATCGAGCGCGATGTGCAGATCAAGCGTGCGCTCGGCTTCGGCGAGGAAACGTTCACGCGGCTCGCGAGCCTGCTGCGCACGACGACAACTCCGCCCGCGCGTCGCTAAAGGCGGGGCGCGTTATCCTTCGCGCGCTGCCGAGGAGCGGGACGCCGGAGCGAAGTCAGAGCACGAGCCCCGAGGGCGCGCTGGCCGCGGGAGCGTTTTCCCGTGCGAGCGGCAGCTCGAGGATGAATTCCGCGCCGCGGCCCGGGCCGTCGCTGTGGACCGTGAGCGAGCCGTGCATCTCGCGCGCGGCGATCGCGCTCGCGTGCAAGCCGAAGCCGTGGCCGTTGCGGCGGGTCGTGAAGCCGTGTTCGAAGACGCGCTGGAGGTTTTCCGGCAGGATGCCGATGCCGTTGTCGGTGACGATGAATCGCACGCGGTCCTGATCGTGCGTGAGGCGCAGGTGCAGGCGCTTCGCGGGCGAATTGACGGCGTCGATTGCCTCCTTCGCGTTTTGGAAAAGATTGACGAGAATCTGGAGCACCTTGTGCCGTTCGGCGGCGACGGCGGGCGTGTCGGGCGGCAAATCGCGGACGATCTCGATCCGGTGGCGTTCGAACGCGATGATGTTCATCTGGAGCGCGTCTTCCATGAGTTCCACCGGCGAAAGTTTTTCGGTGAGGCCGCCCATGTGGGCGAAGGATTGCTGGCGGGCGACGATTTCCTTGATGTGCTCGATCTTGTCGCGGAGCGAACCGACTTCGATGACGAAGCGCTGCTGCTCGGCGGCGAGATGATCGGCGAGCGTGTCGAGGTAGGGAAGCACGCGGCGGCCCTTCGGATCCTCGGAGAGAAACGTGCCGAGGTCGGCGGCGTGATCGTGCAGCATGGTGCTCAACTTCGCGAGGCTGCCGAGGCGCGAACTGCGCAGGCCCTCGGCGAGCAGCGTGGCGGAGACGTTGACGCTGTTCAGCACGTTGCCGACGTTGTGGAGGACGCCGGTCGCGACCTCGGCCATGCCGGCGACGCGCGAGGCCTCGACGAGGCGCTTGTAGGTTTTGGCGAGCTCGATCTCGGCCTGCTTGCGCGCGGTGATGTCCTCGAGGATTTCGATCACCTGCACGATTTCGCCGCGCTCGTTGCGCACGACGGCGGCGGCGAAGAAGCCCCACACCTCGCGGCCGTCGGGGCGCACGAAGCGCTGCTCGAGCGTGTAGCTGTCGGCGCGGCCGGTGCGGACCCGCTCTCCCATTTCGAAAAAGCGCGGGGCGTCCTTCGGGTGCACGAGGCCGGCGAGTGGCGAACTCTCCGGCAGCGTGTCGGCGGGCAGGTCGAGGATGTTTCGAAACGTCGTGTTGACGTGGTAATTCGGGCCGAGGTCGGTGCGCTTCCACGCGATGCCGACGGGAGCGTGTTCGAAGATGAGGCGGAAGAGCGATTCGCGCTGCTGGAGTTCGGCGTGCGAACGCGACAACTCGGCGGTGCGTTCGGTGACGCGCTGGTCGAGTTCGGCGTTCATGCGCGTGAGCTCGGCCTGGCGCCGGTTCAGCGTGCGCAGCCGCCACGCGATGAAGAGAGCGACGAGTGCCGCGAGGCCGAGCACGGCGACCGAGCGGAACCACCACGTCTCGTAGAAGTGCGGAAGCAGCATGAGGCCGAGCGTCGCGCCGGTCTGGCTCCACACGCCGTCGTTGTTGCACGCCAGCACGCGGAAGGTGTAGCGGCCCGGCGCGAGGTGGGTGTAGCGGGCGCTGCGCTCGTGGCCGGCCTCGACCCAGTCGGGGTCCGAGCCGATGAGCCGGTAGCGGAAGCGCAACCGCTCGGGCGCGATGAGACTCAGCGCGGTGAAACGGATTTCGAGTTTGCCGGTGCCGGCGGGCAGCACGATCGAGGAATGGAGCGGCTGCGACTGGCCGTCGGCGACGAGCGATTCGATGACTTCGGTGGGCGGCTGGGTATTGGTTTGGAGGCTGCCCGGGTCGATCACGGCGACGCCGCGATCGGTGGCGAACAACAGCCGGCCATCGGCGAGCTTGCAGGCCGCGGGGCCGCCGCTGCCGGAGGTCGCCGCGCTCGCCAATCCATCCACGCGGCCGAAGGTCATGCAGTTCAGCGTCGCGATCGTGCCGTGCTCGAGCTCAGTGAAGTCGCTCTCGCGGATCCGGCCGATGCCGCGGGCCGAGCAGACCCAGAAGCAGCCGAGGCCATCGTCGAGCACCGTGAAAAGCGAATCGTCGAGCATGCCGACGCGCGTGCCGAAGGATTGCGCGGGGTGCCCGGGCCGCCAGTTGACGAGGCCCATCCCGTCGGTCGCGAGCCAGAGCGAGCCGTCTTTTTCCTCGAGAATTTTTTTGACGATGACGGGAGCGGCCAACCCGGGGATGGCGAGCGGGCGCCACGAGCGATCGGGCTGGCGTTCGTAGAGACCGACGCTCGTGCCCATCAACAGGCGTCCTTCGGCGATGCGGTGCAGCGACCAGACGGTCACGACTTGTTCCGCGGCCCACGCGGCCACCTCCGGCACCGGCTCGATGCGGCCGTCGTGCAGCTGCAGCAGCCCGCGCTTGTCGATGCCGATCAGCAGCGTGCCGTCCGCATCGGTCAACAGCGCGGTGACGGGCCGGCTCGTGGGAACGCCGGGAGCGTAGACGTAGCTCGTGGCCTTGCCGTCGACCAGGTGATCGATGGCGCTGCCGCGGTTGCCGAACCAGATCGAGCCGTCGGGCGCCTCGTAGATTTTCGTCGCGGCCTCGCGCGAGAGCACGCCGCTGTCGAGGTAGTGCGTGACCGTGTCGTTCTGGATTCGGGTGATGCCGCTGCTCCAGCCGCCGATCCAGATGCTGCCGTCGCGCGTCTGCAGGACGGCGGAGACGAGTTCGTCGCCGATGCCTTGCTCGCTGGTCAGCGAATATGCGCGGCGATTGCTCAGCCGGTAAAGTCCTTCGGAGGTGCCGACCCAGAGGCAGCCCTCCCGATCTTCGAGCAAAGCGTCCCCGACGCCGAGCGTGTTGCCGTAACGATCGGCGTAGTGCTCGGCCTTGTCCTCGTAAACCCGGTCGATGCCGCGCACCGAACCCACCCAGAGATTGCCGCTGCGATCGACCGTGGCGGTGGAAATCTGCCGGCTGGAGAGCGCTTCGTTGAGTTCGAAGGGCACGAAGCGTTCGCCGTCGAGGCGGTAGAGGCCGTTTTGCGTGACGGCGAGGATGCGCCCGGCGGGATCCTCGCACACGCGTTGCACGCGATCCGACGCGATGCCTTCGGCGCGGCCGAAACGCGTGAGCCGGCCTTGCTGGTAGCGCAGCACCGCCGCACCGGCGCTGATCCACATCGCGCCGCGGCGATCCGCCGCGATGGCGCGCAGGCCGAGCAGGTCGTTGTCGGAAAGATCGATGTCGTTGACGAACTTGCCCGCGACCCAGCGCGTGATGCCTTTCTGGCCGCCCAACCAAAGCGATCCATCCGGTGCCGGGCAGACCGAGTTGATCGTGCGGCTCTTCAGCCCATCGGCCATCGAGTAGGCGGTGAACTGCCCCTCGCGATAGCGCACGACTCCGTCTGCCGTGCCGAACCACAAGCTGCCGTCGGGCATCTCCGTGATCGACGTGATCTGGTTGTTCGGAATGCCCGGCGTGTTGCTCTTCGTGAATACGGTGAAGCTCAGGCCGTCGAAACGCGCGAGGCCGTAGTTGGTGCCGACCCAGAGATAGCCGTCGCGACTCTGGAAGAGCTGCTTGACCGCGTTGTGCGGCAGCCCGTTTTCGACGTCCCAGTGGCTCGCGATGTAGTTCGCGGGATTCTCGTGCGGGTCGAGCGCGCGGGCGGCGGGCGCGAGCAGCGCGCCCGCACCGGCGACCAGAAGGAGCCGCGGAAGGTTCATGACAAAATGGCCGCGCGCCGCGAAAGCGCCGCGGGCGAAGGATGCGCGGGAAGATGATTTGTCGCTGCGAGGCGCGCAATGACAAGCGGGCGGCGCGTCATTATTCGGTCGGGGCTACCGGCAGCTCGAGCGTGAACGTCGCGCCCTGGCGGTGGCCGGCGCTATGCACGCTCAGCGTGCCTTTCAATTCCTTCGCGACGCTCGCGGCCGAATGCAGGCCGAAGCCGTGGCCGCTCGCGCGCGTCGTGAAGCCGTGTTCGAAAATCCGCGGCAGGTTTTCCGGCGGTATGCCGATGCCGTTGTCCTGGACGACCAGCCGGACGCGATCCGGCACGGCGGGCGCGCCGGCGGCCTGGGCGGTCGCTTCCGCCCCGGGAGAAACCGCGGCCTCGACGCGCAGCGTGACGCATTTGTCCGCGGCGCCGCTTTCGTCGCAGGCGTATTTCGCGTTGCGGATCAGGTTGACGAGAATCTGGAGCACCTTGGCTTTTTCGCCGATGACGGGCGGCACGGGATTGAACTCGCGCACGACGGCGACATCGTGCCGCACGAGCGCGCCGGCGTTCATCCGCAGCGAGTCTTCCATCAGCGTCGTCGCGTCGAGCGGCTCGACGACGCCGATCATCGTGGCGTAGGCCTGCTGCATCGTGACGATTTCCTTGATGTGATCGATGTTCTGCTGGAGCGAATCGATTTCCTCGAGCAGGTGGTCGCGCTCCTCGATCGAGTGCCGGGCGAGCGACTCCAGAAAATCCGCGACGCGCCGGCCCTTGGGATCGCGCGTGACGAATTCGCCGAGATCGGAGGCGTGTTCGGTGAGCAGCGCGGAGAGCTTCGCGAGGCTCTCCGCTTTCGACTGGTAGAGGCTGGTGGCGATGACGCTGGCGGAAACGTTGAGGCTGGTGAGCACGTTGCCGACGTTGTGCAGCACGCCGGTGGCGACTTCCGCCATGCCCGCGGTGCGCGAAGCATCGACGAGGTGGCGCTTGGTTTTTTCCAACTCGAGCTGCAGCTCCTGCTCCTGCGTGACATCGGTCGTGATGCCCCACGTGCCGACGGTCGCGCCGGTCTCGTCGTGCAGCGGCATCTTGGAAGAGACGGCCCAGGTCTGCCGGCCGTCGGGCCAGTTGACGCGGACGAGCCGGCCGATGCAGGGCTCGCCGGTGCTCATGATGTCCTCTTCCTCGACGCGGGCCCATTGCGCGTGTTCGGCGGTGAAGAAATCGATGTCCGATTTGCCGACGAGCTCCTCGCAGGTGGCGCCGTGCCGCACGGCCTTCGAGCGGCTCACGGCGATGAAGCGGCTCTCGCGATCCTTGAAATAGAGCGAGTCCGGAAAATTCTCGACCAATGCGTGCAGGATCAACGCATCGAGCGCGGGCGGGCGCTCCTCCTCGATCGGTGCGGGCATGGGCGGCGCGTTCATGGGGCGGGCACGCTGGGCGGCGCGATCGGAAGCTCGAGCGTGAACGACGCGCCGCGGCCGACGCCCGGGCTGCGCGCGACGAGGCTGCCGTTCATTTCGCGTGCGGCGTTGGCGGACGAGTGCAGCCCGAAGCCGTGGCCGTCGACGCGCGTGGTGAAGCCGTGCTGGAAAATCCGCGTGAGGTTTTCCGGCGGGATGCCGATGCCGTTGTCCTCGACGGAGAGGTGCGCGCGATCGCCGTCGACGGCGGCGATGCGCAGCGTGATGACCTTGTCGGCGGCGCCTTGTTTGTCGCAGGCGTATTTCGCGTTGCTGACGAGGTTGACGAGAATCTGGAGCACCTTGGCGCGCTCGCCGAGCACGGCGGAGACGAACTGAAAATCCCGCACCACGCGCACGTCATGCCGCTGCAGCGCGCTGACGTTCATGCGCAGGGCGTCGTCCATCAACATCACCGGATCGAGCGGCTCGATCACGCCAACCATGGTGGCGTAGGCCTGCTGCATCGCGACGATCTCCTTGATGTGGTCGACGTTTTTCTGGAGCGCGACGACTTCCTGCTGGAGCCGCTCGCGTTCCTCGAGCGTGTGCTGGGCGATCGCGGCGAGAAACTCGGGGACGCGGCGGCCTTTCGGATCGTCGGTGAGAAACCGGGCGAGGTCGGCCTGATGCTCGCGCAGCAGCGCGGCGAGTTTCACGAGGCTGTCGGCCTTCGACTGGCGGAGGCCGGTGGCGATGACGGAGGCGGAGACGTTGAGGCTGTTGAGCACGTTGCCGACGTTGTGCAGGACGCCGGTTGCGACTTCCGCCATGCCGGCGATGCGTGAAGCGCCCACGAGATCCTTGTGCGCTTTTTCGAGCGCCTGCTCGGTTTCTTTTTTCTTCGTCACGTCCTTGCTCACGCCGAACGTGCCGACGATGCGGCCTTCCTGGTCGCGCAACGGCATCTTGGTCGTGAGCACCCAGGAGGTGCGGCCGTTGGGCCAGGTCTCGCGCTCGAGCCGGCCGACGATCGGCTGCCCGGTGCGCAGGACGCGTTGCTCGTCGTCGGAAACCTGGCGCGCGCGATCCGCCGAGAAGAAATCGTAGTCGGTGCGCCCGACGACTTGCTGCGGTGTGTCGCAGCCGAGGTAGTGGGCCATCGAGCGACTCACCGCGATGAAGCGCGACTCGCGGTCCTTGAAATACACGGCGTCGGGCGCGTTTTCCAGAAATGCCTTCGCGAGCAGGCGCGCGAGCGAGGCGCCGGGTGCCGCCGAAGCGGGCAGGGGCGGGGCGACATTCATCGGGCGAGCGCGAGTTCGGCGGCGGTCGCGTCGGCCGTGGCGGCCGGGCGGAGGAAACGCGCGAGCACGTCGCGCAGCGCGGCGGGTTTCACCGGCTTCGCGAGATAATCGTCCATGCCGGCGTCGAGGCACATCTCGCGGTCGCCCGACATGGCGTTCGCGGTCATCGCGATGATCGGGATGTGGCCCGCGAAGCCGGGTTCGCCGGCCCGCTCGGCGTCGCGGATGCGGCGCGTCGCCTCGATGCCATCGATCTCGGGCATCTGCGCGTCCATGAGGACGAGCGCGTAGTTGCGCGCGCGCAGCGCGTGGAGCGCGTCGCGGCCGTTGGCGACGACGTCGGCGGAGTAGCCGAGATTGCGGAGCTGGAGCAGCGTGACCTTCTGGTTAACGACGTTGTCCTCCGCGACGAGAATGGTGGCGGGCGGGCGCTCGACCGGCGCGGGCGCGACGTGGTGCGCCTTTTCGCTCGGCGCGAGACGCGCGTCGGACAGGGCGCGGGCGAGCGTGGTGCGAAGCTTCTCGGCGTGGACGGGTTTCAGGTCGCACGCGGCGAGGCCGTGTTTCGAAGTTTGCTCGGGAGTGAGCCGTTCGCCGCGCGAAGTCAGCATGACCATCGTCGGCCGTGGAATCGAGGGCGAGGCGAGGATATCGGCGGCGAGGTGCAGGCCGTCTCTCTCGGGCATGTGATGATCGAGGATCACGAGGTCGAACGGCCGGCCGGCGGCGGCGGCGGCGCGGAGCTGGTCGAGCGCGGCGGTCGCCGAGGCGGAGACGGCGTGCGGGAGTTTCCAGCTCGTGCAGAGGTGGTCGATGAGTTTGCGATTGGTGGCGTTGTCGTCGACGACGAGCGCGTGGTGGGAGCTGAACTCCGGCGGGGCGAGCGAGGGGCGCTGGGCTTGCGGGGCGGCGGCTTCGAACTCGCCGGTGAACCAGAAGGTCGAGCCGGCGCCGGGGGCGCTTTTCACGCCGATCTCGCCGCGCATCAGCTCGGCGAGGCGCTTGCAGATCGCGAGGCCGAGGCCGGTGCCGCCGAATTTGCGCGTCGTCGAGCTGTCGGCCTGCACGAACGGCTCGAAGAGCGCGCCCTGCACGTCCGACGAGATGCCGATGCCGGTGTCGCGAATCTCGAAGCGCAGCATCGTGGCGCCGGAGCGTTTGAAATCGACCGTGACGGCGAGCACGACCTCGCCCTGGCTCGTGAATTTCACGGCGTTGCCAAGGAGGTTGAGCACGATCTGGCGGAGCCGCACGGGATCGCCGCGGACGCAGCGCGGCACGTCGTCAGCGAGGTCCATGACGAGCTCGAGTCCTTTTTTCGAGGCGGCGTCGGCGTGCAGGTCGAGCGCGAGCTTGAGATGCTCGGCGAGATCGAAATCGATGTTTTCGAGAATGAGCCGGCCGGCTTCGATCTTCGAGAAGTCGAGGATGTCGTTGATGATGGTGAGAAGCGATTCGCCGCTCTGGCAGAGCGTCTCGGCGAGATCGCGCTGCTCGGGCGTGAGCTGCGTGGAGAGCAGAAGATTCGCCATGCCGATCACGCCGTTCATCGGCGTGCGGATTTCGTGGCTCATGTTGGCGAGGAAGGCGCTCTTCGCCTTGTCGGCGCTCTCGGCGGAATCTTTCGCGCGCTGGAGATCGATCTCGGCGAGCACGCGGCGGCCGATTTCGTCCTGCAGCGCCAAGTTGGCTTTTTCGAGCTCGGCGGTGCGGCGGCGGACGTTGCGCTCCATCTCCTCGGCGTGCTCGCGGGTTTGCGCGATGAGATTCCATTTCTCCGTGAGCGCGTTGGCGAGCTGTAGCACTTCGATCGTGTCGAAGGGTTTTTTCAGGATCACCAGCCGGTCCGTGCCGCCGATTTTGGCGAGCATCTCGTCCCACGAATAATCGGAATAGGCGGTGCAAATGACGATTTGCAGGTCGGGCGCGACTTTCCACAGCTCGAGCGTCGTTTCCACGCCGTCCCAGCCGGGTGGCATGCGGACATCGACAAATGCCATCGCGAAGGGCCGGCCTTCGGCGACGCCTTTGCGCACGAGTTCGAGTCCTTCGCGCCCCTGATGCGCGTCCTCGACGACGAAATTCACCGCGGCACGGAGCGGCACGGCGTCGTTGCCAAGCAGCTCCGCTTCAAGCGCATCGACCGTGGCAGCCGCAGCCGTGACCTGCGGGCACAGGATTTTGCGCACGTCCGCGTGAATCGCGGGATTGTCGTCGATGACGAGCACGCGATTGTTACGCGCCCAAGCCGGAGAGACGTGCGGGTGCATTGAGGAAGGCAGGACTGGATGGCAGGTTCTCCGCTACCTATCGGCCGGAGACGCTAAAAATGAAGAACTGGCCCGCGCGTTGCTGCCTTGATTTTGCGCCGGCTTGCGGTCACCAACGCAGCGCTACCGGCTTTCCGGTAAACGAATGTCTTTAAATCCAGCCCGCGAAGGACGAAGTTAAACGTGGTTACTTTTTCCTGTTTGGGTTCGCGCCCGCCCGCCTCTCAATTTTCCGGTCTCCCTGTGTCGCCCATGAAGCCCATTTCCATCATCGTCGTCGACGATGTCGAAAGCATCCAAAATCTTCTCCGCCTCTGGCTCGAGGAGCGGGGGCATGTTGTCGCGTGTGCCTCCAGCGGCCGGGCCGCCTCGAAACGGTTGCGCGCGGAACATTTCGACTTGGTAGTGGCAGACGTGCTGATGCCGGACGGCGACGGCATCGAGTTGATCAATGAGTTGAAGGCGAAGCAGCCGGACGCGCGCATCCTCGCGATCTCCGGCGGCGGCACGCACCTGCGGGCGACGGATTGCCTGATGCTCGCCAAAGGTCTCGGCGCGCACGCCGTGCTGCAGAAACCTTTCAACCGCCAGCAACTCCTGCACGCGATCGACATGGCGTGTCCGCCGGAGCCGGCGCCGGCCGCGTGATCGGACCGCGGAGCGTGGGATGATCGCCGGCCGCAGCGCAGCGCGGCGGGTGCTGGAATGTCGTAAGAAATTTCCAAAATAGCGTCGGCCTGGTTTCCGCGCGCGTCACGCGTGGTCTGTGACGGCATATGGAAAATGCCCTTACCCAAACCGGCGTCGTGCTGGCCGTGGACGACGATCCGGATGACCTCGAACTTCTTTGCCTGCTCCTCCGCAAGGCGGGATTCCCCAGCGCGGTGGACGTCTATCGCGAAGGCCGCGAACTGGTGAGCCGGTTGACGAAGCTCATCCAAGCGTCGGCGAAAACGCTGCGTCCGTTGCTCTGCTTCGTCGACGTGAAGATGCCGGGAATGGACGGCTTCGAAATCCTGGAATGGATTCGCCAGCAGCCCCAGCTCGATCGCCTGCCCGGGATCATGTTGTCGTCGTCCGAGCACCCGACCGATGTGCGGCGCGCGGTCGAGCGAGGCGCGCAATGCTATCTCTCGAAATATCCGCAACCGGCGGTGCTGCGGGAGGTGATCGGCGAAGCGGAGCGTTTCGCGCTCGGTGCGCCGGCGGAGGATTGCTTTCGGATTCCGAACAACCAGCTCCTCGTGCGCGGTCGCCGCGTGTAGCCTTCCTTTGCCCGCGACTTTCTTCCTTCGGAGAATGTCATCTATTATATGACATTCTCCTCGCGTCGGCGCGAAGCCAGGACGTGCGACGAAGGAAACGGGGCGCAAAAAAAACCCGGGCGCGGGGCCCGGGTTGAATTCTGAAACGGCGGGGGAAAACGGGCGCTTACCGCACCACGCGCGCGCCGCCGCCGCCGATCTGCTTCTCGACTTCCTTGCGCGTCGCCATCGACGTGTCGCCCGGCGTCGTGGAAGCGAGCGCGCCGTGCGCCGCGCCGTAATCGACGGCTTTCTGCGCGTCGTTGAATTGCAGAAAGCCGAACTGCAGCCCGCTCGCGAACGAATCGCCGCCGCCGACGCGATCGAGAATCTCGAGCTCCGCGTATTTGCGGCTCTCGTGGAATTTGCCGTCGTGCCAGAGGATCGCGGACCAGTCGTTCTTCGTCGCGGTGATCACGCGGCGGAGCGTGGTGGCGGCGACCTTGAAGTTCGGGAACTCCTTCACCGCGGTCTCGATCATGCCCTTGAACGCATCGATCTCGATTTTCGAGATGTTGTGATCGGCGCCTTTGACTTCGAAGCCGAGCGAGGCGGTGAAGTCCTCTTCGTTGCCGATCATCACGTCGACATACTTCGCGATCTCGCGATTGACCTCCTGCGCTTTTTTCAGGCCGCCGATCGTTTTCCAGAGCGATGGACGGTAGTTCAGATCGTAGCTGACGATCGTGCCGTGCTTCTTCGCGGCCTTCACCGCTTCGACCGTGAGCTCGGCGGTCGTGGTCGAAAGCGCGGCGAAAATGCCGCCGGTGTGGAACCAGCGCGCGCCGAGTTTGCCGAAAATATTTTCCCAGTCGAAATCGCCGGGCTTGAGCTGCGACGCCGCCGTGTTGCCGCGATCGGGCGTGCCGACCGCGCCGCGCACGCCGAAGCCGCGCTCGGTGAAGTTGAGGCCGTTGCGCACGGTGCGGCCGATGCCGTCATCCTCGCGCCACTTGATAAAGTCGGTTGCGACGCCGCCCTGCATGATGAAGTCCTCGACGAGGTGGCCGACCTCGTTGTCGACGAACGCGGTGCAGACGGCGGTCTTGTAGCCGAAACATTTCCGCAGGCCGCGGGAGGTGTTGTATTCGCCGCCGCCTTCCCAGACTTTAAATTCGCGGGCGGTGCGGACGCGGCCTTCGCCGGGATCGAGGCGGAGCATGACTTCGCCGAGCGAGATCTGATCGAAGGCGCAGGAGTTGGCGGGTTTGATTTGGAGGCTCATGAGAAATGACGGGTGACGGAACGCGAGGGACAGAGAGCGAAAAACGCGGCGGCGCGGCGGTCAATCGCGCACTGGCGCGGGGCGCGCGGTCAGAAGCGGAGCGGAATGGGCTAGAAGAACGCTGCGATGAGCGGCGGTCGACCGCGGAAAACCGCGTGCGAGCGTGACGAGAGTTCTTGCTGCCAATGGCGGGCGCGCGAAATTGGAGCGATGTCGCCTTCAGCCGAGTTGTCGCATCCCGTTCGGGCGCGCGATCGCTCGCGTTTCGCGACCTCACGTGGCGCGATCTGGCTGGCGGCGGCATGCCTCGTCGGCGCGATTCTGGCGGCCTACCACAACGGTTTTTCGGCGCCGTTCGTGTTCGACGACGCTGCGGCGATTTCGGGCAACCCGACCATCCGGCATCTCCCGGCGCTCGGCGAGGTGTTGTCGCCGCCGCGCGAGCGAGGACAAACGGTGGGCGGACGCCCGCTGGTGAATCTCTCGCTCGCGACCAACTACGCGTTCGGCGGGACCGACGTGCGCGGCTACCACGTTTTCAATCTGGTCGTTCACGTCCTCGCCGCGCTGGCGCTCTTCGGCATCGCCCGGCGCACGTTTTTGCAGCCGGCGCTGCGCGGGCGATTCGGCGATGCGGCGACGCCGCTCGGCTTCGCGATCGCGGTGCTGTGGGCAGTGCATCCGCTGCTCACCGAATCGGTGACCTATATCATCCAGCGTGCGGAGTCGCTGATGGGGCTATTTTATCTGCTGACGCTGTATTGTTTCATCCGCGCAGCGAGCCCGGATGCGGCGGGGTTTGGCGACCTCGCCCTACAGGATGAATCGGCGGAAACGCCGGGGCGCGGTCAACGCGTTTGGCTGGGGCTGGCGTTTGCGGCGTGTTTGTGCGGCATGGCGACGAAGGAAGTGATGGCAACCGCGCCGCTGCTGGTGCTGCTCTATGATCGCACGTTCGTCGCAAGGTCGTGGCGTGCGGCATGGGTGCAGCGGAAGTTTTTTTATTTTGCGCTCGGCGCCACGTGGCTTCTGCTCGGCTGGCTCGTGCTCGGCGCCGAGCATCGCGGCGGCACGGCGGGTATCGGCATGGGCGATTCCGTCTGGACGTATGCGCTCACGCAAACGCGCGCGATCGCGCTTTATCTGCGGCTCGCCTTCTGGCCGCGTCCGCTGGTCTTCGATTACGGCACAGAGCAGATCGAGCGTTTTCAGGACGCGTGGCCTTTTGCGCTCGCGATCGGATTGGCGCTCGGGGCCGTCATCGTCGCACTGCGGCGGAAACCGATGCTGGGATTTCTCGGGGCGTGGTTCTTTGTGATTCTCGCGCCGAGCTCAAGCATCGTGCCGATCCCGGTGCAACCGGTCGCCGAGCATCGCATGTATTTGCCGCTGGTCGCGATTGTCGCGCTCGTCGTGACCGGCGTTTACTTGCTCTGCCGGCGCGGCGGCTGGCTGGCGTTGGGCGGCGCGACACTGGGATCCATCGTTCTCACGGCGGCGCGCAACGAGGATTACCGCGATCCGCCGTCGATTTGGGCGGACACCGTCGCGAAGCGGCCGGCGAATGCGCGCGCGCAGTGTTTTTACGGCGACGTGCTCGCGGCCCGCGGCGAACTCAACGAGGCGCTCGCGCACTACGACGCGGCGTGGCGGCTCGATCGAGCGTCGGCCGCGAAGGGCGGGCGCGACATCCGTGACGACATCCTCGTCAACTCGGGCAATGTGCTTCGCGCGCTCGGACGCGACGAGGAGGCGGTGACGCGATACACGGAGGCGTTGCGAATCGATCCTGGGCTCGCAGCCGCGCACTTCAACCTCGGCGGTGTTTATCTGCGCACGAATCGAATTCCGCAGGCCATCGAGCAGTTCGAGCTGACTTTAAAAATGGATCCGGACAACGCCGCGGCGCAGGACGGCCTCGGATCGGCGCTCCTGCGCGCGGGCCGGGCGACCGAAGCGCTGGCGCACTATGAAGCGGCGTTGCGGCTGGATGCCTCGGCGAAAGCGCATCAGGACTTGGGGATGGCGCTGCTGTATATTCGACGGTTGCCGGAGGCGGTGGAACACCTGGAGCAGGCGATCCGATTGCAGCCCGATTCCGCGCAGGCGCACCTGTTGCTCGGCAGTGCGCTGGCGGCGGAAGATCGCAAGGCCGACGCGGCTCTGCATTTCCGGCAGGCGTTAGAAATCGATCCCGGCAATGCGACCGCGCGGCGTGCGCTCGAATCGTTATCGGGAGCGCCGCGTTGATTGGCTCGAAACAAAAAGCCCCGGCAGTGGCGCCGGGGCTTTTAACTGGCAAAGGTCGGGCCGGTATCGGCCCGGCGTTGCGATTCGTTTAGAGATCGAAGTTCGCCGAGAGGATGAACTGCCGCGGGTCGACGATGCGGAAGGCGAACGGCTGGCCATCGGGATTGTAGGCGACGGCCTGCAGGCGTCCGTTTTCGAAGATATTCCGCACGTTGAACTGAAGCCGGGCGCGAACTTTGTCGCCGAACAGCCTCAAGTTATAGGCCGCGTTGAGGTCGATATAGTATCGCGCCTTGTCCCAGATCGGCCGGTTGGCGTCGTAGTTGCGGACGATGCCGTCGGGATCGGGCGCGGCGCCGTAATAGCCGACGATGGCTTTGTCTTCCCAGCGGTAGGCCCCGCCCACGCTCAGGTTCTTCAGCCAGCGATTTTCCGTGAGCCCGGCCAGCCGGTAGTTGCTGAGCATGTTCACGCGCCACTCGCGGGTCTGCGCCCGCTGCTTGCCTTGGGTGGCGATGAGCAGGCTGATGGGCGCGAGCACGTTGTTCACATAGAACGTTTGCGGCGTCGTGCTCGAGTTTTGCGTGTTGGTCCACCAGAGCGTGCCCGAATTGGGCCCCTTGATCGTCGTCCAGATCGGCAGGCGTGAGTTGATGTAGTCCTGGACTTCCCCCGACACCTGGCCGTTCACGGCGAGCGCTTGGGTGATGGTGGACTTGAGGGTCCAGTATTTGGTGGGGTTAAAGGTGATCTCGATTTCCTTACCGTGCGAGGTGGCGTCGCTATGGTCGCCGTGCGTCTTGCCATAGTGGCTGGCGATGAAAACGGGATCGATGCCGGTATCTTTGACGACTTGCGCGATGACTTGGTCGACGGTCCACGTCGGATTCTTCAGCGCCAGCTCGCTGCCATACCAGGCGGCGAGATTGGGATCGCTGACGGTCTGGGGATATTGCGTGGCCGCGCTCGGGCCGCCATCCATGCGCAACGTGCGCTGAATATAGGTGTTGATCGTGCTGTCGCCGCGACCGATGTCGACGGTCTCATACTGCTGGGCGCGAATCGAGAGCCGGCCATCGAGCAGAATGAACTGGAAACCGTAGTCGTGGGTCTTGCCTTTCGGGTCGTTCAACGGCTGACCGTTGACATCGTAAGCGAGCGAGCCCGGCGTGAAGCTGTTGGATTGGTTATAGAGTAGGTGGAGCCACGGCAGGGCCTTCACGACGATGCCCTCTTGCGTGGTCTTGCCGTGGTTGTGCACCCAGTCGGAGGCGCCGTAGAGGTGCGGATCGGGCGGGATGTAGAAACCGTCCGTCGCGGTGGTGGGATTGATCGCGCTGTTGGCGTCGCGGGTGCGGTTCGAGTCCTTGCGGATGCCGAAGGTCGGCACGACCCGGTCGTTCAAGAAGAAACCCTGCCATGTCGCGCCCACCGTGCTGAGCAGGCGGCGGTTCGGCCGGTTGGCGTAGTAGTATTCGGCGTAGTCGACGGGCTCGTTGACCCATTGCTTGGTCACGCCGTTGTAGTAGCGAAGCGTCGTGCTGTAGGGCGGCGCCGAGATGCCGGGTGAACCGTAATCGACGTTGTAGCCCTGGTTGTCACCGAGCAGGTAGTGCACGAAGGGACGGTAGCCATTGGCGTTGCGGCTGCTGGAGACGCCCGTCGCGGACATCCAGGATTCGTCGGAAGAAATGGTGTCCGTGAAGCCTTCCTTGAAGGTGTGGACCGAGCGGAATTCGCCGTAGAGGGAGAAATTATGATGACCGAGGAAGCGGAGCCAGTTCTTCTCGTTCGTCAAATTGAGCTGATACGCGAGCACCGAGCGATAGTTGTCGGTCGCACTGCTGCTTTTGCTGAAGCCCGGCCGCGGGTATCCGAGGTAGGGTCGGAGGAAGTAGGGGTTCGGCGTGCCGTCGAGCAGATACTCGTTGATATCGATGTCGACTTCGAGCTTGCCGCCGTTGTTGCCATAGGAGCCGAGGAAGGAGCGGTTGTTGTCGGAGGTGCGCTCCTTCTGCCACGCCGCTTGAAATGCGAGGTTGTTCCGCGGCGTGTTGAGGATGATCTGTTCGAAGCTCACGTTGGCGACCTCGGCCTTCAATTTGCCATAGTTGGGCGCGGTGATGTTGACCGAGGTCCAATCGTAAATCGACTTGTCCGTGACACCGGCGGTGGTGAACAGGGGGAATAGGTTGGTATTTCGATTGTAGTAGGTATTGCTGGTGAGCAGGTGCAGCCCGGGGTTGGCCGTCGTGGCGTCGACGCTCGTCGGGCCGGTGCCGGTCGAGGTCGGCATGGCGTTGATCTCGTTCAGCACGATCTGGCCATTCTCGATATACATGCTCGGCGATTGCGTGAAGGCCGTGTTCGTCGGCGCGATGGCGTAGGGCAACAGAGCGTTTTCGTTCGCGAGGGTGACGATGTTATTGATCGGCGGCGTCGTGCCGTTGAGGAATCGCACTGACCGCGTGAGGGGATTGTAGACGGGCTTGCCGTTGGCGATCCAGTCGGAGATGCCGTCGCGGGGCGTTGTCGAGTTCGGGCGATTGTAGGCGTCGCGGTAGGATTCGAAACTGGCCCGGATGGTGGTTTGTTTGAAGGGGCGCACGGTCGCCTCGAGTTCCAGGCGGCGCGTCTTGTCATAGGAAGGATCCCGCTCGAAGCCTTTCGCGTCGTATAATCCGAGCGCACGAATCGCGAGTTTGTCTTTAACGAGCTGGCGATTGATATCGAAGTTGGCGCGATAGCCGCCATAGCTGTCGCCGCGGGTGCCGAGGCTGGTGACGTCACGCGTGAGGTTGGCCCGGGAAGGGTTGACGTTGACGCCGCCGCCCGTCTGGCCGAGGCCGAAGACGCTGGAATTCGGTCCGCGGGAAATCTCGAGCGAATCGACGTTGTAGGTATCGAATGGCAGTGAGCTCGCGAAACCGTCGATGGCGGTGTTGGCCGCGGTCAGGCCGCGCATGCGGGTGGCGCCGTAAGGATTGGCCTGGATGTCGTCACTCACCGTGCCGCGGTCGATGCTGAAGCTGGTCCATTGCTGGGTGCCCTCGGTATTCGCCTCATACAGGAAGACGTCGTTGATATCGACGGCCGCCGTATCCTGGAGTTGTTGCTTGGTGACGACGGAAAGCGAGGCGGCGAGATCTTCGATTTTCGAATTGAGGCGTGTGCCGGACATCGCGGACGTCGCGAGATAGCCGTGATCGCTTTCGGTCACCTCGAACGGCGAGAGTTGGACGACATTCTCACCCGCCTCGTCGTTACCCGTCGCGGCGACGACGGGCGTGGCGGCGGCTTTGGCCTTGTCGGCCTGCATCGCCGCGAGCTCGTCGGTGTCGAGCACGCCATTGTGGTTTTTGTCGTATTTGGCCAGCGTCGCGGCGTCGGGCGAAGCCGAAGGAGCGAGCTGAGCCGGGAGGCGCGGGGCGCTGAATGCGCAGCCTAGAAGCAACGCGCAGCGGACGAGCGGGTGTAGGTTGACCTGAGGTTTCATGGTGGTGTTTTGGCTGACGCCGGCCGGATGAGCGCGTCCGTTGGCGAACGCGTCACGGGCGAGCGGGGCAGTAGCAAAAGGGTAAGCGTGGACGATGGCCGAGGCGGTCACGGGTCCAAAAGAACGAGGACACTAAGGAGCCAAGCTGCGGTGGGGGGAAGCCTATTTTTCGGGATGACACAACCGTCGCGACGACGGTTGGGTCGTCGATAAATCATCGTCGCGGGGTTGAAAGACGGTCATTCGGCGAATTTGAGTTCGGCGAGATTCCACTTCGGTTTGCGGATCTCCGCGGCGATTTCGTTGAAGGCGTTCACTTCGGCCTCGGAGAAAAGCAGGCCGTTGTTTTTCGCGCTGCGCGCGGCGGCTTGCGCCTCGATCTGGCCGGGAAGCATGCAACCTTCGTTGCCGTGACCGAGGATGTCGGCGATGACGGCCTTCACGTTTTCCATCTGGCTGCGGCCTTTCGCGAACGCACCGGCGTTCATCGCATCGGGGTGCCACACCTGGAAGAAGAAACAGCACGTGCCTTTGTCGTCGCCGACCTGGTCCCAGCGGTTGCGGATCGTCGGCAGCGAGCCGCCGATGAATGCGCCGATGATTTCGTTCATGAGCGAGAGGCCGTAGCCTTTGTGCGCGCCGAACGGCAGGAGGTATTTCGCTTTCGTCGGATCGGTCGTCGGCGTGCCGGTTTCGTCGACGGCGGCGTTGGGCGGGAGTTGTTTGCCCTCGCGCGCGAGCTGTTGCACGCGGCCCATCGCGACGACGCTCGTCGCCCAGTCGATCACGATCGGATAACCGATCGCGCTCGTCGTCGGGAAGCCCCACGAATGCGGATTGGTGCCGAGCGTGGGAAATTTGCCGCCGAACGGCACCACTTCCGCAAGCGCGGCGGTGCAGTTGGTGTAGGCGATGTAGCCGCGCTTCGCGGCGTCCATCACATAGCCGCCGCCCCAGAGGTAGTGAAACGCGTTGTCGACGGAAACCATGCCGACGCCGTATTTGTCGGCGAGCTTGATGGCGGCCTCGATCGCGGCGTAGCCGGTGGCCTGGCCGAGTTTCTTGTTCGCGTTCCAGACGGCGGCGCCGCGAAAGCGCGTCTTCACTTTTTCGATCTTCGCCTTCGGCACGCAGCCGCCGGCGCCGGAGCCGAAGAGGTGATCGAGATGGAGCGCCTTGAGCGCGTTGTGCGTTCGGATGCCGTGGCGCGTGGCCTCGGCGCAGAAGCGCGCGCCCGCCTCGGCTTCCTGCGTGGAGTAACCGCGCTTCTTGTAGGCGGCCGTGACGAGCGCGTTGTGCTGCGGTTCGGGAACGACGTAGAAAGTTTCCATGGTGAAAAAAGTAGCGAGGAGTAAGTAGCGGGTAGCGAGTAGAAGCGAGGGGCGAGCATCAAGAAGCGGCGCCAGCGGAATGCCCGCTACTCGCTACTCGATGCTCACTACTGCGCGTGGTCAGACCACGCGCTTGACTGGCACTTCCGGGTTCACCTGCGCGAGCGGTTTTTCGCCGTGCATGGCGCGGATGAGATTCGTCACCGCGGCGACGGCCTGGCGCTGGACGCTCTCATGCGTGCGCGAGGCGATGTGCGGAGTGCAGACGACGTTGGGCAACTTGAGCAGCGGATGATCCGCGGCGGGCGGTTCGTGATCGAGCACGTCGGTGCCGTAGCCGCCGACCTGCCCGCTCTTCAACGCCGCGACCATGTCGGCGGTGTGGACGACCTCGCCGCGCGCGCAGTTGAGGATCAGCACGCCTTTTTTCATCTTCGCGAAGGCTTTCGCGTTGATCATGTCGCGCGTCTCGGGCGTGAGATTCGTGTGCAGGGAGATGTAGTCGGAAGCGGCGTAGACCTCGTCGAGGTTCGCGGCGCGTTTCACGTCGTGCGCGGCGGCGAATTTCTCGTCCCAGTAAACGTCGAACGCGATCACCTTCATGCCGAAGGCGCGCGCGCGGATCGCGACTTCCTTGCCGATGCGACCGAGGCCGATGATGCCGATCGTTTTGTCGAGGAGCTCGTGGCCGGTCTTGCGTTTCCAGCCGCCGCTGCGCGTCGAATCGGTGTGGAAGAGCAGGTTTTTCTCGAGCGCGAGGAGGAGTAGAAACGTGTGCTCCGCCACCGTCGTGTGATTCACGCCCGGCGTGAACAGCAGCGGGATGCCGAACTCGGTGCACGACTTCACGTCGATCTTGTCGACGCCGATGCCGTATTTCGAGAGCACCTTGAGCTTCGGGCGCGCCTTCTCGAGGACCTGGCGCGTGATCGCGTCGTCGCCGCAGATGTAGCCGTCGACCTCGCCGACGAGCGCGAGCGTGTCGGCCTCGTTGAGCGGGCCGCGCGCGGTGATGACTTCCCAACCCGTGGCTTTGAGGAGCTGGTGATGCTCGCCCGGCGTGTCTTGGAACGACGTGGTCGTGAGGAGAATTTTAGTCATGACGAAAGGGAGGTTTCTTGTCGCACACGTGTCCGTGCGACGGAAGGCGAAACTTGGCCGATGACAGGCGCGCCGCGCGCGAGCGGTGGTTTATTACCGACCATGATGCGCCGCATCACGCGTTCCGGGGTGTCGCAAAAGCGCTGCAAAAACGATTTGCCTTCTGCGGCGACTCTGCTGACGTGCTCCCCGCTTCAGCTTCCTCCAGCCCTTGATTGCCATGGTTACGACTACGGTCGCGCGTCTTCGTTATTACCTTTTTGCTGTCGTTGTTTTGGCAGCGCCGGCGGGCCGTATCGCAGCGCAGACGATTGCGGAGGCCGGCGACGCGGGCGAGACGCTCGCGACGTATCAAAAACTTTCCGGCAGCGGCCCGCTCACGGCGATCACGGGCACGATCGCGAGCACCAGCGACGTGGACCTGTTTCGCATCACGATCAGCAGCCCGAGCACATTCTCGGCGACGACGACCACGACGTCTGGCAGCGGCACATGGGGCACGACAGGCGACACGCAGTTGTTTTTGTTCAAACTCGATGGCACGGGCATCCTGGCGAACGACGACACGAGCGGGAAT
>DASZYB010000076.1:0-42671 GCA_035545575.1 Opitutaceae bacterium
GGACGACACCCCGGGCGCCTCCGTCGATGTTTTCGGCGCGGCCGCCGGCGCCACCGCGCGCGGCGGCGGCGTCACATTTTCCGGCCCGCGCGCGACCGGCTTGTCGCCCGCCGCCGCGGTGGCGGCGCGACGATGCAGCCACCAGCTCTCGAGGGCGACGCCGAGCGCCATCGCCGAGAAAAAAGCGATCGTGATTCCTCTCTTCATGCCGGCAGTCTGCGCATCGACGACGTTGCAACCACGCGACCGCACGCTGAGCGCCCGCCGCCTCGCCGGCGAATTTTTTCGACGTGCGCCCGCCGCCCGCTCCGCCACGCTTCCTTCGCGCTCACGCCGCGCCGCCCGCTTCGCTCCCCGCCCCGCTCATGAAAGCCCTCGTCCTCACCGCGCCCTCGCGGCTCGAGTTCACCGATTTTCCCGACCCGCAACCGGCCGACGACGAAGTGCTCGTCCGCGTGCGCGCCTGCGGCATCTGCGGCAGCGACATCCACGGGTGGGACGGCTCGACCGGCCGCCGCCGGCCGCCGCTCATCATGGGCCACGAAGCCGCCGGCGAAATCCTCGCCGCCGGCCCGTGCGTCGCAAGCTGGCGCGCCGGCGACCGCGTGACATTCGATTCCACGATCTCGTGCGGCGCGTGCGGCTATTGCCGCACCGGCCACGTGAACCTCTGCGAAAATCGCCGCGTCCTCGGCGTCGCGCCCGCCGAATACCGGCAACACGGCGCCTTCGCCGAAAAACTCGTCGTGCCCGCGCGCATCCTCTACGCGCTGCCCGACGCCATTTCGTTTCCGCACGCCGCGATGGCCGAGCCGGTCTCGGTCGCGATCCACGCCGTGCGGCGCATCGCCCTCGCGCCGACCGACACCGCCGTCGTCGTCGGCGCCGGCATGATCGGCCTCTTCGTCGTGCAGGCGCTGCGCTGGGCCGGCGTGAAACAGATCGTCGCCGTCGATCTCGCGCCCAACCGCCTCGCGCTCGCCCGCGAGCTCGGCGCCACGCACGCGCTCGATTCCGCGGCGGACGACGTGCCGGCCGCCGTCGCGCAGCTCACGGGCGGTCGCGGCGCCGACGCCGCCTTCGAGGTCGTCGGCGTTTCCGCCACGCTCAGTCTCGCGCTCGCCACGCTGCGCCGCGGCGGCCACGCCGTGCTCGTCGGCAACCTCGCGCCACAAACCGATTTCCCGCTGCAAGCCGTCGTCACGCGCGAACTCACGCTGCACGGAAGCTGCGCCTCCGCCGGCGAATATCCGCTCTGCCTCGACCTGATCGCGCGCGGCATCATCCGCGTCGCGCCGATGATCGCCGCCGTCGCCCCGCTCGCCGAGGGCGCCGCGTGGTTTCAAAAACTCAGCGCGCAGGACGGCGCCGGCACGATGAAGGTGATCCTCACGCCGTGACGTTTCTCCCCGCGCCCAGGAAAAAATGACCCATCGATCCATGCTGTCGCCTTCCCTTTTCGATCTCACCGGAAAAATCGCGCTCGTCACCGGCGCGAGTCGCGGGCTCGGCCGCCACTTCGCACTCACGCTCGCGCGCGCCGGCGCCGATGTCGCGATCACCAGCCGCTCGCTCGCTTCACTCGACGAAGTCGTCCGGGAAATCGCCGCGCTCGGCCGCCGCGCGCTGCCCGTCGCGCTCGACGTGCGCGACCAGGCGAGCATCGCCGCAGCCGTCGCGGCCGTGCATGCGCACTTCGGCCGCATCGACATCCTCGTCAACAACGCCGGCTGCAACATCCGCAAGCCCGCGCTCGACGTCACGTGGGACGACTGGAACACGATCCTCGACACGAATCTCCGCGGCCCGTTCTTCGTCGCGCAAGCTGTCGCGCACCACATGGTCGCCGCCGGCCGCGGGCGCATCGTCAACATCGGCTCCGTCACGACCGTCGCCGGCTACGCCGGCCTCGGCCCTTACGGCGCGAGCCGTGGCGGCATCAAGCAGCTCACGATGAGCCTCGCCGCCGACTGGGGCCCGCACGGCGTCACCGTGAACTGCCTGGCGCCCGGCTGGTTCAAGACCGCGCAGACCGCCGCGCTCTACGAAAACGCCGAGTGGGTGCGCTACCTCGCGGAAAAAATTCCGCTGCGCCGCCCCGGCGCGATCGACGATCTCACCGGCGCGCTGCTTTTTCTCGCGAGCGACGCGAGCGGCTACGTCACCGGCCAGACGCTCCTCGTCGACGGCGGCATTTCCGTGAACGACACGCGTGCGCTCGCGCAAAAATAGGACGCGTCCATCTGACGCGCTGCGCTCGCCTTGCGGCGGCGCGCTAATCCGAAGCAACCTGCTTCAATCAGACGAAGCCATGAATCACAAAGCGCACGGAACTCGCACCACGATGGCGCATAGCCTGAAAAGCGGTTTGGCTCCGTGTTCTCCGTGTCCGAGCTCTGTGTTCTCTGTGATAAAAAAATTCCAGGCGGAAAACGCCGGGACAGCGTGCTGAACAACCCGCCCCGTCTTGAATCCCGCGCACACCCGCTCCGTCCTCCTCCTCGTCGCCGCCGCGCTGTGCTGGAGCCTCGCCGGATTGCTGATCAAAAACGTCGCCACGCTCTGGCCCGGGCTCGCGGTCGCGGGCGGACGCGGCGCGATCGCCGCGGTGTTCCTCCTCGCGACGAATCGCGGGCTGCGCTTTCGCTTTTCCCGCGCTCAACTGCTCGGCGCCTTCGCCTACGCCGCGTGCACGATCACGTTCTGCTGGGCCACGACGCTCACGACCGCGGCCAACGCCATCCTGCTCCAATACACCGCGCCCGTCTGGGTCGCGCTTTTCGGCGCGTGGTTTCTCGGCGAGCCTCCGCGGCGCGCGGACTGGATCGCGATCGTCGTCGTGCTCGGCGGCATGACCTTGTTTTTTGCCGACAGCCTCGAGCTCGCGCACGTGCTCGGCAACACCATCGCGATCGTCAGCGGGGTGTGTTTCGCCGGCATGACGATCGCGCTCCGCCGGCAGAAGGACACCTCCGCCAGCGAGTCGATCATCCTCGGCAACGCCCTCGCGTTTCTCGTCGGCCTGCCGTGGATCGTGCGCGCGCCGGCGCTCGACGCGGCGGGCTGGACGTCGCTGCTGCTGCTCGGCGTCGTGCAGCTCGGCGTTTCCTACTGGCTCTACGCGCGCGCCATCCGGCACGTGACCGCGCTCGAAGCCGTGCTCATCCCCGTGATCGAGCCGATCCTCAATCCCGTGTGGGTGCTGCTCGCGTTGCACGAGAAACCCACGCCGCTCGCGCTCGTCGGCGGCGCGATCGTGCTCGTCGCCGTCACGCTGCGCGCCTTCGCCTCGATCCGCGAGGGGCGAAAATTCGTCCCCGCTTCCGCGTGAAACTCGCCGCCGTGTTCGCGTGTAGTCTCGGCATGCTCGCCTCGCCCCGCGCGGTCGCGGCCGATCCGGTTTCGCCGCCGCGCGAAACCGTCGTGCTGCTCCACGGCCTCGGCCGCACGCGCTGGTCGATGAGCCGGCTCGCGTCCGAGCTTGCGCGCGACGGCTACCGCGTCGTCAATCTCACCTATCCCTCACGCTCGCTCCCGCTCGAGACGCTCGCGCACGAGTGGCTGCCGCGCGAGCTCCGCGCCGCGCAGGTCGACGACGCGCCGCGCGTGCATCTCGTCACGCACTCGATGGGCGGCATCCTCGTGCGGCTCTGGCTGCGCGATGCCGCGCCTCCGCCGAATCTCGGCCGCGTCGTCATGCTCGCGCCACCGAACGCGGGCAGCGAAGTCGCCGACCGGCTCAATGCGTTTCCGCCGTTCCGCTGGTTCACCGGCGCGAACGGCCGCCGGCTCGGCACCGCACCGGATGCGCTGCCGCGCGCGCTCGGCCCGTGGACGACTCCCGCGCCGCTCGGCGTGATCGCCGGCGACCGCGCGCTCAATCCGCTTTTCATTCCGTGGCTGCCGGGCGCAAACGACGGCAAGGTCACCGTCGCCTCCACGCACCTCGCCGGCGAGGCCGATCACCTCGTCGTGCACCACTCGCACACGTGGCTCGGCTGGCATCGCGACACGATCGCGCAGGTGAAAGCGTTTTTGCGCACCGGAATATTTTTTCGCCCCGGCGCGAACGAAAAAATCACGGTGCCCGCGGCGCGACCAGCGGCCACTGGACCAGCACGTTCGCGAGCGTGATCAATCCGCCGCCGACCAGCAGCGCGGCGGTCGCGCGCTCGTTCGCGTAGTCGATCCGCGCCCACGCCGAAAACCACGCCGGCAAAAACGCCGCCAGCAGTGCCGCGAAGATCGGCTCGACCGAGTAGATCAACCCCGCCTCCGTCGCCGCGATCTTCGGCTGCCACGCATTCATCAGCGAGAACGCCCCGATCGTGCAGCACAGCGTCAGCGCCAGCGTGAGCCCCAGCCACGCGCCCGACGTCCATGGCCGCAGCAGCGCGCCCGCGTCCGGCGCGAAGGCCAGCGCGAGCGCGCCGAAGAGCGCCGCTTCCGTCACGAACATCGCAAACGTCAGCCGCTCCGGCCGGTTCGCCGCGAATTCCTTTTTCTCGAGCCACAGGATCTGCGCCATGAAAAAGAACGAACTGAGCAGCGTCTCGGCCTCGCCGCGGCCGAAGCGCCACGCGCGCCAGTCGAAGTGCCCGAGCACCGCCACGCCCGCGAGCACGAGCGCGCAGCACACCCACACGCGCAGGCCGGGATTGCGCCGCCCGCGCCACGCCAGCCACAGCGGAATCAGGATCGCATAAAGCTGCGTGAGAAACGCCGAGGTGCTCGCCGCCGTGAATTGCAGCCCGTCGTTTTGCAGCAGCATCCCGCCCGCCGCGAAAAATCCCATCGCGATCCCCTGCCGCCATTCGCCGCGCGCGACGCGCCAGAAGTCACGCGCGCGCCACAACGCCAGGATCGCCACCGCGAGCCCGAAGCGCGGCGCCACCGTATACAGCGTGGAAAACCACGCGCCCGCCTCGGGCACCAGCCGCGCGTGCAGCAGGCCGAGCGCCTTGATCACGGGAAAGCTCAGGCCCCAAAACAGGTTCGCGAGCAGCAGCATCGCGAGCGCGCGGACGCGAAGCGGAGAAGCGGCGGAATCGGTCGACACCGAAGCTCGAACGTGCCCGCACGGTCGCCGCGCGCCAAGCGAAAGCCAGCCCGCCTCCGTCCTCCGCACGGTCCGACCAGGCCTGCCGCCATCGGAAAAATTCCCACCGCAAAAACCGGAGTTCCCGGGCGGTCGCGCGACGCCTTTGAGTTGCGCGTCGGTGCGCGCGCGGCTCCGCTAGCGTTGCGTAGCCTGCCACAGCCGCGCCGGAGGAAAAAATGATATCTACGCTGCGATTTCTCATCGTCGACGACAACGCCGACAGCCGGTTCCTGCTGGTAAAAACCCTGCTACGAAAATTTCCCGGCGCCGTGGTCCAGGAGTGCCAAGACGCCGACGCCGCGGTGCAGATCGCCGCGAGCGAAAAACCCGCCGCCATCATCACGCATCGCGCCGGCGACATCGATGGCCTCACGCTGATCCGGCTCGTGCGCCGCGTGAATCCCACCGTGCCGATCGTCATGGTGTCCGGTCTCGATCGCAAGACCGACGCGCTCGCCGCCGGCGCCACGCGCTTCCTGAACTACGACGAGTGGCTGCGCATCGGCAGTCTCGTCGCCGAGCTGATTTCGCGTCCCACCGCGAACCCTGAAGACGCCGGCGAACCCGCGCTCAACTGAGCGTCCGCTGCGCGACAAGATCGCCGCCGGCGTCGACCGCGCGACGTTTCAGGGTGCGGCCGGCTTCAGTGGCACGGGCGTCTCGCCCGTGATTTCGCGCCCGCGCGCCACGCTCCCGCGCCGCCGGCGCTGAGCCGGTTTCAAAAGCCCGCCTTTCCCCGGCGGCCGGCTTGAGTGGCACGGGCGTCTCGACGTGAAGAGTTCCGAACACGGGCGAGACGCCCGTGCCACTTGCCGTGCGCCTCGCGCCGTGCGTTTGCACGTGTATTAGCCGCGCCGGTTGCACCGGAGGCGTGCGATATACGTTCAACCCTTTTCTCTATAATTATAAAACACGCCGGTATCTGATCGCTCTCCGGTGGCACAACGCCATAAGTGCCGGGTCATACCGCGCGCTTGTGATTGTGTTCCCGCCAAGAAATCGCGAGCCTCCGCGTCTTACCTCTCCCGCCTCCGCATGAAAGCCGTCCTGCTCGCCGGCTCGCTCGTTGCCAACGCCGCGCTGCTTTTCGCGGCGGTGCATCGCTCGACCGGTTTCGATTTTTTCTCGCGCTCGCATTCGGCGCCCGCCGCCGCCGGCGCCTCATCGGCGTCCGCGGTCGCAAATCCGACCGCCGCGCCGCACTTCGATCCCGGCACGTGGGACACGCTCGCCACGCCCGAACTCGCCGCCACCGCCGCCCGCCTGAAAGCCGAGGGCTTCCCGGTCTCGCTGCAACGCGCCATCCTCAGCGCGCTCGTCGTCGAGCATTTCGCCGACCGGCACAAGGCGCTTGCCGACCTGATCGACGCCCAGCCCTGGTGGCGCGGCTCGATTTATGGCACCGCGAGCGGCGCGAAAATCCTCGCCCAGCGCCAGCAGCTCCAGCGCGACGAGACCGACGCGATCGACCAGCTCCTCGGCGTCGGCACCGGCGCCTCGGCCTACGCGCGCGCCTCGCAGGCGCGGCGATTCGGCAATCTCCCGCCCGAAAAAGCCACCGCGCTCAGCCGCATCGAGTCCGACTACAACGAACTCTCGAGCGAGATCCAGAGCGGCGCCCAGAACATGCTCCTCGCCGAGGACCGCGAGAAGCTCGCGTTTCTCGAGCAGGAAAAACGCGCCGACATCGCCAAGCTCCTCTCGCCCGACGAGCTCCTCGAATACGACCTGCGCAACAGCTCCACCGCGACCCAGCTCCGCTACCAGCTTTCCGCCTTCAATCCCACGGAGGACGAGTTCCGCGCCATCTTCAAAGTCCAGCAGGCCTTCGACGCGCAATACGCCGGCGGCAATTACCAGCTCATGACCCTCGACCAGCGCCGCCAGTGGAGCGAAGCGCGCACGCAGGTCGCGAAGCAGATCGAGGCCGTCCTCCCACCCGACCGCGCCGCCGAATACGCGTTGAAAACCGATTCGTCCTACCTCCAGACCAACGCCCTCGTCTCGCGCCTCGAGCTGCCCGCGACCGCGACCAACGACATCGTCGGCATCCAGAAAGACATCACGAAGCGCGTCGACGCGATGCGCACCGACCGCTCGCTCACCGCCGAGCAGCGCACCGCGCAGCTCACCGCGCTCGGCCTCGAGGCCGACGCGCGGCTCATGCCGATCCTCGGCGAGGCCGGCATGAAAGCCTACAAGCAGAATGCCGGTTACTGGCTCAACAATCTCCGCCCGCCGCCTCCGCCGCCCGCGCGACCCTGAGCGCGACCCGCCGCCATGAAAACTTCCTCGCTCGTCCTCGCCGGCTCGCTCGTCGTCAACGTCGCGCTCGCCGTGTTTCTCGTCGTGCGTTCGCCGGATTCGTCCGTGCCCGCCGCGAACGCCGACGGCACCGCATCGGCCGGCGCCGCCGTTTCCTCCGCGCCGGGCGCGCCCGGCAGTGCCGCCGCGAAAAAGACCGCCGCCAAATCCGCCGCCAGCGACACTGCGCGCCCGCTCTGGGACCGGTTGCGCTCGGACGATCTGCCGACGCTCGTCGCCCGGCTGCGCGAGGCCGGTTTTCCGCCGATCGTCATTCGTCGCATCGTCACCACGCTCATCACGGAAAAATTCGATGCGCGCCGGCTCGAATTGGAAAAGGGTTATCTGGAAGCGCCGTTCTGGACCAACGCGACCGGCCCCTACAACGATCCGAAAATCGGCCCGGAACTCCGCCAGCTCCAGCGCCAGCAGATGCAACTGGCACAGCAGGCCCTCGGCGAAAATCTCGCGGATATGTTCGCCGACACCGACGAAAACCGCGCGCTGCTGCGTTTCCAGATCGGCAACATCCCGCCCGAGAAAATCCAGCAGCTTTACGACGTCGTGAACGACTACGGGGAGAAGCGCTCGGCGATCTACGCCGCGCTCCGCTCCGGCCCGCTGCTCGACGCCGACCGCGAAAAACTCGTCGCGCTCGAGCACGCGCAGCGCGACGCGCTCGCGAAATTCCTCAGCCCCGCCGAGCTCGACGACTTCATGCTCCGCAGCAGCGACAGCTCCGCGCGGCTCCGCAACCTCATCGCGCCGATGCGCCCGAGCGAGCAGGAGTTTCGCACGATCTATCCGCTCTACCAGGCGTTCAGCGAACAGTTCCCGCAGGACGGCAACCTCAGCCCCGAGCAAAATGCCGCCCGCGCCGCCGGCCTCGCACAGCTCGTCGGGCAGGTGAAGACGCTGCTCCCGCCCGATCGCGCCGCCGACATCGACCAGGTCGCCAACACCTCCGCCTCGCAGCTCAACCGGCTCGTCGCGCGGCTCGACCTCCCGCTCTCCGCCGCGACGGAGGTCTCGAACGTGCAAAAGGACACGCAGCAACGCGCGACCGCGATCCGCTCCGATTCGTCGCTCAACGCCGCCGCCAAGCGCACCCAGCTCAGCGCGCTCGCCGACGAAGCGACCGCCAAAGTTTCCACCGCGCTCGGTGGCTCCCGCGGCCTCGAAGCCTACAAGGAATACGGCGGCCAGTGGCTCACCAATCTCGTGCCCCGCCCGCCCACGCCGCCGCAGCCGCCGAAGGGCTGAGCTTCGCGGCGAAGGCGTTTCGGTTTTCCGCGTTTCGTTTCCCTCGCTCAGCCTCGCTTTCTGCGCCCATGAAACCCGCGCCCGTTCTGCTCGGCCTCTCGCTCGCGGCCAACGCCGCGCTCTTCGTCACCATCGGCCGGCATCCACGGATCGTGCCGCCCGCGTTCCGCGATTTCTTCGCGCGGCCGTTCGGCGCGACCGAAGTCGCCGCGGCGCCCGTCGCGGCGAAGCCGCCAACCTCCGCAGCGAAAACGCCGCTCTGGTCGACCGTGCCCGCAAACGATCTGAACGCGCTCGTCGCGCGGCTGCGCGCACTTGGGTTTCCCCCGTCGATCGTCCGCGCGATCGTCGGCGCCGAGGTCGCCGCCCGCTACAATTCGCGATTGCGCGAGCTCACCTCGCCCGACCCGAACACGCCCTATTGGCGCACCTCGCCTTACGCGACCTTCGACTCGGCACGGATGGCGGAATACACCAGACTCCAGACCGAGCGCTCCCGCCTGCTGCGCGATCTCTTCAAGGATCCGTTCTTCACCGCCGACGATGTATCACCCGCACAGCGCCGCCGCTTCGGCAATCTCCCGTCGCAGAAGATCGATATGCTCCAGCGCATCGAGGACGACTACTCCGAGATGATCTCCGCCGCGCGCGGCGCCACGAACGGCATCATGCTGCCCGAAGACCGCGAAAAGCTCGCGCTGCTCGCCCGCGAAAGACACGCCGACCTCGCCGGCGTCCTCACGCCCGAAGAACTCGCCGACTACGAGCTCCGCAGCTCGCCGCTCACCACCATGCTGGCACGCGAGCTCGGCAACTTCGATGCGAACGAAGCCGAGTTCCGCGCCATTTTTCAGGCGCATCAGGCCTACAGCGACAAATTTCCCGGCGGTGGCGGCGTGATAAGCTTTCAGGATCGCGGCGCCGCCGCCCAGGAGCTTCAGGCGCAACTCAAGAGCGCGCTCGGCGACCAGCGCTACGCCGACTACCAGCGCGAGACCGACCGCGATTACCAGCAGCTTTCACGGCTCGCCGAGCGGGCAAACCTTCCCGCCGCCACCGCCGCGAGCGCCTTTGACGTCCGCTACGCCGTCGCCGCGCAGACGCAGCAGATCGCGGACGATGCCTCGCTCGATGCCGACCAGAAACGCGCCGCGCTCCAGCTCCTCGCCCAAAACACGCGCACCCAGCTCACCGCTCTGCTCGGCCCGACCGTCGGCCCGATGTTTGTGAACACCTCCAACCGCTGGCTCAACCAGGTCGAACGCGGCATGGCCGTGTCGTTCAACGGCCCCCCGAGCATGACGATGACCACCGCGGGACCGGACGGCTCCATGGTGACCGCGAGCTTTGGCACCGGAGTGACCTACCGCCCGGTCGCCCGCCCGACTCCTCCGACTCCAGCGCCATCGCCCCGCCAATGAAACTCACGCCGCTCGCCCTGTCCGTCTCGCTCGCCGCCAACGCCGCGCTGAGCGGCTTGATTATTATCGGTCGGGCATTCGATGCGCCCGCCTCGCCCGCAAAGCCCGCGGCCACCGCCACCGTCAGCGCCACCTCCGCTCCCGCCGCCGCGGCCGAAACCGGCACGTGGTCCGCCCTCGCCGACGGCGATCTCGCCGCGCAACGCGACCGGCTGCGCGCTGAAGGCTTTCCGCCCGCGACGATTCGCGCGATCCTCGCCGCGCAAATCCGCGAAGGCTTCGCCACGCGGCGCAAGGCCCTCAACAGCGCCTCGGCCGACGCCCCGTTCTGGAAACCGGCGCGGCCCGATCCGACCGTGCAGGCGCAGTTGCGCGCCCTCGGCCGCGAAGAGCAGAAAGCGATCGAGGCTCTCCTCGGTCCCGATCCGGACGACGGCTCGCTGACTCGCCTGCGTCAGCAAAACCCGGGCGTGACCGACGAAAAACTGAAGCAGCTCGCCGAGATTCAGGCGCGCTACGGTGAACAGACGAACGCGATTTACGGCGACCGCCCGGGCACGCTTCTCCCCGAGGAGCGTCAGAAGGTGACCGCGCTCCAGAAAGCGATGCACGACGAGTTCGCCACCGTGCTCTCGCCCGAGGAGATCGAAGCCTACGATCTGCGCGCCAGCCCGACCGCCACCCAACTCCGCTTCAATCTCGCCGCCTTCGACGCCACCGAGGACGAGTATCGCGCGATCTTCAAAATCCAGAGCGCCTACGACGACCAGAACCGCAATCTCATCACATCGCTTAGCGGCCCGCCAACGCCCGAGCAAAATCGCGCACGCCAGGCCGCGCAGGAGCAGCTCAATGCCGACTTGAAGGCCGCGCTCGGCGACCAGCGCTACGCCGACTACCAACGCGCGACCGATTACAACTACCAGATAGCCTCGCGCCTCGTTGCCCGCCTCAATCTCCCGCCGGAAACCGCGAACCAGGTCTACGCCGTGCAGCAGGATGCCCAGCAGCGCCAGCGAGCCTTGTTCACCGACCGTTCGCTCGCGCCGCAGGACCGCGAAGCGCAGCTTCAGGCGCTCGCCGCCGACGCGCAGGCGAAAATCACCGCCACGCTCGGCGCGACCGGCTTCGAAGCCTATAAGCAATACGGCGGCTCGTGGCTCGCGAGCCTCGCGCCGCGGCCCGCTCCCGTCCGCAGCGCGACCGGCCCGTGATGCCGCGCCGCTGATTCGCGCGGCTCCCGCCTGCTCCCTTTCCCCTCGCCCGCCACGTCGCGTCCCCATGAAACCGCTCCTCCTCGCCGGTTCGTTGCTCGCCAATCTCGCCTTCGCCCTCGCGCTCGCCTTCCAACCCGCGCTCGCGCCGCCCGCCTTCCGCGATTTCTTCGCGCGCCATTTTTCTTTCTTCGATTCGGCGCCGGCGCCAGCCGCCGCGCCCGCCCATGCCGCCACCGTCGCCGCGCGACCGAAGCTCTGGGCCACGCTCCACAGCGACGACCTCGCGACGCTCGTCGCCCGCATGCGCGCCGCCGGCTTTCCGATCTACGCCATTCGCGCCACGCTCAACGTGCTGCTCGATGCCACCTACGGCGCCCGCATGCGCGCCCTCATCACGCCCGATCCCAACCAGCCGTTCTGGAAGTCGAACAACCTCATGTCGCCCTTCGGCGGCATGAATTCCAATTTCGCCGAATACGAGCGCCTCAGCCGCGAACGCACGAAGCTGATGAAGGATCTGCTCGGAAATTTCCTCTGGCACGACAACGGCACGCTCAGCACCTACGACACGCGCCGCTATGGCGGCCTCGCACCGGAAAAAATCGACCAGATCGAGCGCATCAACGCCGACTACTCCGAGATGACGAGCCAGATTCGCGCCGCGATGAACGGCGTCACCCTGCCCGAGGACCGCGAAAAACTCGCGCTGCTCCAGCGCGAACAACGCGCCGACCTCGTCGCCGCGCTCACGCCGCAGGAGCTCGAAGACTACGATCTGCGCAACTCGCCCACTGCGTTGCGCCTCCGCTCGCAGTTCGGATTCTTCGATGCCACCGAGGACGAGTATCGCACGATCTATCGGCTCACCGCGCAGTATGCCGACAAAATCTACCCCACGGACGTCACGACCCTCGGAAACGATTTCATGTCGCAGCGCACCGCCGCCCAGCGCGAGCTGAACGACCAACTCAAGGCCGCGCTCGGCGACGAGCGCTACGCCGAATACGCGCGCAGCAGCGATCGCGACTACCAGCAGCTCGCGCGGCTCGCCGAGCGCGAAAACATTCCCCTCGCCAACGCGCAGCAGGCCTACGAGGTGCGCAACGGCGTCGCGCGCGAGTCCAACCGCATCGTCGCCGACACTACGCTGAGCGACGACCAGAAGCGCGCCGCGCTGCAAACGCTCGCGCAGACCACGCGCGCCCAGCTCCTCAACACGCTCGGCCAGAACGCCGGCAGTTCCTATCTCAAGACCGCCGACAACTGGCTCACGCGCGTCGAGCGCGGCGCGGCGGTGACCTTCACCGAAAACGGCGGCATCAGTTACCGTTCCGTTCCCGGCGGTCCGCCGCCATCGCCGATCCCGCGCGGCGCCATCAACACCACCACGATCTATTCTGGCGAAGGCGGAGTCATCACCATTCGCAACTGAGCCCCGCCATGAAAACCTCCACGTTTTTCCTCGCCGGCTCGCTCGTCGCCAACGCCGCCTTCGTCGCCGTCTTCCTCGCCGGTTCCTCCGCCCGGCACGCGTCCTCCACGGCGGCGCCGGTCATCGCGCCTGCCACGCCCGCGAAACCCGTCGCGAGCAACGATCCCGCCGCCGGCGTCGATCCCGAGATGTGGGCGCATCTCCAGACCGACGAGCTGCCCGCGATGCTCGAGCGGATGCGCGCCGAGGGTTTTCCGAATTCCGTGATCCGCGCGATCATGGCCGAGCAGGTCCGGCTGCAGTTCGCGCCGCGCCGCCACGCCCTCACCGACAGCGCGAAGGCGCCGCCGTATTGGAGCCCGGCGACGCAGGACCCGAAAATCGCCGCGCAACTGCGCGAGATCATGAAGGAGCAGGACCGGGCCACGAAGGACCTCCTCGGCCCCGATCCCGAGGACTCCTTCGCGACCACGCTTCGCCGGCATTTTCCCAACTGGTCCGACGACAAGATCGCCGCGCTCCAGCGCATCCAGACGGAGTTCGGCGAAAAAAGAAACGAGATTGCCGCGGCTGCTCGCGACACGCGCGGCACGATCTCGCCAGACGAGATGAACAAAATCAACGCGCTTCAGAACGAAGCCCACGCCGCGATGGCGCAGTTGCTCTCGCCCCAGGAACTCGAGGACTACGATCTGCGCCTCGGCAACACCGCGAACAACCTCCGCGCCCAACTCGCCGGCTTCGATCCTTCCGAGCAGGAGTTCCGCGCGCTCCACGCGCTGCAGCAGGCGTTCAACGACCGGTTCGGCCCGATGTATGGTCCGTTCTCCGCCGACGACATCCGCGCCCGCGGCGAAGCCCAGCGGCAGCTCAACGACCAGATCCACGCCGCGCTCGGCGACCAGCGCTACGCCGACTACCAGCGCACGACCGACTACAATTACCAGGTCGCCTCGCGTCTCGTCGCCCGGCTCGAGCTTCCACCCGAAACCGCGAATCAGCTCTACACGATGCAGAAGGATTTTCAGGAGCGGATGACGCAGGCCATGCGAATCCCCGGCGATCATCAGGAACGCAGCGCGCAACTCGGCACGATGGCCGACGAAGCCGAGACCACGCTCACCACCCTCCTTGGCCCGCGCGGGCTCGAAGCTTACAAGCAGAACGGCGGCCAATGGGTGCAAAGCATCCGGCAAATGCAGGCTTCCCTCGCACGCATGCCGGCCGCGCCACCGCCGCGCGGCAACTGATCGCTCGCCCGCTTCACGCGTGAAACGTTTTCGCTTCCTGCTTGCCATCTCCCTCGCCGGGAACCTCGCGCTCGTCGTGCTGCTCGCGCGCCGGCCGGAAATCCGCGCGCGGTTTTTTCCGCCCGCACCATCCGCGAACGCCATCCCATCGCCCGCCGCCCCGGCGGCAAAAGAAGCGGCGGCCGATCCCGACGCCGAAAACTGGTCCGCGCTCACCGCCGGCGATCTGCCCGATCTCGTCGCGCGCCTGCGTGCCGGCGGCATCGCGCCGCGTTTTCTCCGCGCGATCGTCGGCACACTCGTGCGCGAGCATTTCGCCGACCGGCATCGCGCCATCGCCGACGCGCTCGCCGCCAAGCCGTGGTGGCAGGGCCCACTCTACTATTCGATTTCCGAAGACCCGAAAATCGCCGCGCTGCGCCGCCAGCTCACGCGCGACGAGCGCACGATGATGTTTCAACTGCTCGGCCCCGATGTGCCGTCGTCCACCTACGAGCAGCTCTGGGCGCAAAGCCACTACGGCGCGCTCGCGCCCGAAAAAGTCGAGCCGCTCCGCCAGGTCAACCTCGACTACGACGACCTCATGGCCGAGGTGCGCGCGCAGGCGCACGGCATCCTGCTGCCCGAGGACCGCGAGAAGCTCGCCTACCTCGAGGAGCAGAAACGCGCCGACATCGACAAGCTCCTCACGCCCGACGAGCTCTTCGACTACAACCTGCGCAACGGGCCCACCGCCCGGCGGCTGCGCGACCAGCTCGCGGCCTTCGATCCGAGCGAAGACGAGTTTCGCGCGATCTTCAAAATCCACCAGGAAATCGAAGCGCCGTTCGCCGACGGCCGGGTGCAGAACCTCACGCAGGATGAACGCCGCGCGCGACGCGACGCGCTCGCCTCCATCGGCGACAGGATCGCCGCCGTCCTGCCACCCGACCGCCTAGCCGACTACCAGCTCAAAACCGATCCCGCCTACGTGCAGACCGACGCGCTCGTCACGCAGCTCGCGCTCCCGCCGACCGCGACGGCGCAGATCGTCGCCGTGCAAAAAGACGCCACCGCCCGCGTCGCCGCGCTGCGCGGCAGCCAGCCGCTCACGCGCGACCAATACAATGCGCAGATCGCCGCCATCTCCGACGAGGCGACCGCGAAACTCTCCGCCGTCCTCGGCCCGACCGGCCTCGCGCAATACAAGCAGGGCAGCGGCGCATGGCTGCAAAATCTCCGCCCGATCCCGGCGCCGCCGGTCGCGCCCAAACCGTAGTCGCGCCGCGCATGAAACCCTCGCACCTTTTGCTCGTCGGCTCGCTGCTCGCCAATGCCGCGCTGTTCGCCGCGCTGCATTTCGTTTCCGCCGACTCGCCCGAAGGCGCGCACCACGCCACCGCGACTACCTCCGCCGCGGCGACGACGGCCACCATGAGCGCGGCCACGAAACCGCACGCCCCCGCCACGGCGACCGCACCGTCCGAAAAACGCTGGGCCGCCCTCGACCGCGAGGAGGTTTCCACGCTCGTCGCGCGCCTGCGCGCCGACGGCTTTCCGCCCGAGGTCATCCGCGCGATCGTGAATCTCCGCTTCGAACTGCGCCGCGAGGAATTGACGCGCGACGGCATGGACCGGCCGTATTGGAAACACGCCGAGGAAACCACGCGCGATCCCGCGACCGAGGCGACGATCGCCCGGCTCCAGCAGGAGCAGGCCGACACGTTGAAAAAACTTTTCGGCGCCGCTGACGATCAGGGCGACGAAGAAGCGCGGGGCATGCGCCGCCGGCAATTCGGCGATATCCCGCCCGAAAAAATCGCGCGCCTCACGCCGATTCTCCAGCGCTACGGAAAAGATCTGTCGCAGCTCTTCGCCACCCTGCAAGGCGCGTCGCCCGCCGCGGCGGGGTTTGCGGAAAAAGTCGCCGCGGTCCAGCAGCAGATGCACGACGAGCTCGCGCACACGCTCACGCCGTCCGAGCTGCTCGACTATGATCTGCGCAACAGCAACGCCGCGGGCCGGCTGCGCAACGAGCTCGCCGGCTTCAATCCCACCGAAGCCGAGTATCGCGCGCTCTTTCCCCTTTATCAGGCGGCCGAGGCGCAGAATCGGCCCGTCTACGGAGAACTTTCCCCGGAAGAAGCCGCGGCGCGTTTCGCCGTGGATCAGAATCTCCACCAGCAGGCGAAGGCGCTGCTGCCGCCCGATCGCCTCGCCGACTTCGAGCAGGCGACGCGTCCCGGCGCGCAACAACTCAATCAACTCGTCGCGCGGCTCGACCTTCCGCTTTCCGCCGCCGCGCAGGTGATGACGTTGCAGCAGGACATCCAGCAGCGCGCCGCCGCCGTCCGTAGCAACCGCACGCTCCCCGCCGACGAACGCTCGGCGCAACTCGCCGCGCTCGCACAGGAAGCCAGCACGCAGATCGCCTCCGTCCTCGGCCCGCGCGGCCTCGAAGGCTACAAACAAAACGGCGGCCAGTGGCTGAACCAGCTCCAGCCGGGCAACGCCCGCAAAAAATAATTCGCGCGCCGCGGCGTCAGTGTGACGCCTCTTTTTCCGCGCCCGGCTTTCGTTCCGCGGCCGCATTCGCCGCGCGTTCCGCAAGCTCGCGCTGAAACATCTGCCGCAACATCGCGAGCTGGGGCGGCGAGAGCACGGCCGACGCCTGCGCGAGAATTTCGTCGTAGTGCCGCGGCTCGGTCGCTTCCCGCCAGTCGATTTTGCCCTCGGGCGTCAGCCCGGTGCGCGCCACGATCTCGAGCATCTGTTCGGCCTGCGGCGCCGTCAGCGGCGTCTCGGTGTAGAACAGGTTTTTCTCCAGCAGCTCGACGCCGCCGCGCAACGGCAGCGTTTCCTGAAAATGCACGAACGTCCGCTCGGTCGCCTCGCCGAATTCGCTCTGCATGCTCGCTTCGAATTCCGCTTCCGTCCGATCGCGCACGACCTGCAGCGTCGTTTCGTCGACGGCCGCTCCCCGCGCCTGCAGTTCGGCGATGAGCTGCTCGCGCACCTGCTGCGTGTGCGCCATGAGCGTCTTGAAACGCTCGATCTGCTCCGGCGAAAATCCGAGCTGGCGAAAAAGCGGCCGGTAGGTCGTCTCGAGCGCCGGCTCGCCGACGCGTGCCGCCATGCGTTTCGCCTGCGCGGCGAGCGCCGCCGCGACCGCCCTGGCCTTGGCGTCTTCCTCGGTCGGCGATGCCTCGGCCGTCGGCCGGCCGCTGGCGCCGACGATCTCCGCCTGCGCCGCAGCCGTCGCGACCGGAGCGGGTTTCATCGCGGCGGCGGAGGCGCGCGCCGAAGCGTTTCGCGCCGGCATCGCATTCAACTGCGCGCGGAGCGCGTCGCGCTCGCGCACGAGCGCCGCCACTTCCGCCTCCGCGCGCTGCCGCCGGATCGCCTCGTAGCCGACGATTCCGGCCGCGAGGACGATCACGCCGACGATTGTCGTCGTCTTGCTCATAAAAATCATCGCCGTCGCCGCGAGGCCTGCGCCGCCCGCTGCGCTCGCCAGCGCCGCACTCGTGACGCCGGCCGCGAGCGGCGCAGGTGTGGCCACCGCCGGCTGGTTTGCGAGCAACAGCCCGAGCGCCGCGACGGTCGACGTGATTTCCCGGCGCGCAAGCGCCGCGCGCAATTTTTCCAACGCCCGTTCCACGCGCATGCGCGCCGCATCCTCGCTCGCGCCGAGCGCCGTGCCGATTTCCGTGAAACGGCGGTCCTGAAAAAAACGGAGCAGGATCGCGCGGCGGTCGGGCTCCGGCAGCTCGTGCATCGCGTCGTCGAGCACCGGGCGCAGTTTTTCCCAATCGGTCGCGGCGGTGGCGGGATGGATTTCCTGCATGCGGTTCGCCTCCTCTTCGCGCGCCTGCCGGCGCTGTTCGCCGCGCTTCAATTTCGCCGCCGCGTGATGCGTGCTCGTGTAGAGCCAGCCCGCGATTTCCGCGCGCATCGCGAGCGTCGCCGCCTTGCGCGCGAGATCGACGAAGACGGACTGCGTCACGTCCTCGGCGCGATGCGCGCCGCCGCCGACCTGCCGCAGCGCCGCCGCGTAGACAAAACCGAGGTGGCGGCGCACGAGTTCCGCGAACGCCGCCTCGTCTCGCGTTTGGGCGTAGCGGCGCAGCAGTTCGGCGTCGTCGATCATGGGCGTGTCATGTCAGACCACCCGCCGGTTTCCAAACCGAACAAACGCCACGCCGGCGCGCCATCCTGGCCACCGCGTTCGGTTCGCCGGCCAGCCGGCGCGCCACCTCCGCGCTCGTTACGTCGCGCGCAACGCGGTCAGCGGATCGAAGCTGATCTCGCCCTGCCGGCGCACGATCTCGGCCTCGATGTAGGATTCGTTCAGATAAGTCAGCACCTCGTCGACGTCGCGTTCCTCCACGTAGTGCGCGCGCGCGTGCATCCGCAACTGCGCCCAGTAGGTGTCGAGAAACTGGCTCTCGAGCTGCAGGCACACGCCGCGGCTCGCCTCGAGTCGCGCCAGCGCCGTCTCCGCTCCGTCGGCGAGGAAGCGCCGGATTTCCGCTTCGACGCGCGTCGTCTCCGCCACGATTTGCTCGACCGATTGCGCGGCGAGTTTTCCGACCCACGCGAGATAATGAAAATCGGGCAATACCGGCAGCCGGATTTCGCGCCGCAGCTCGGTCGTGACAACTTCCTCGAGCGCCTGCTCGATGATGATCAATTCGCGATCGTGCTGTTCCAGCCGCGCCGCCATCTCGCGCAACACCGCGAGCTCCTGCACGCCTTTCACGCCGCCGGTCGCGGCGAGCCGCACCCCGCGCACGTCGCGCGCGAACCCGAGCAGCACCTCCGGCAGCGCCTGAAATGTCCGCTCCCAATCGTGCAGCCGCGCCAGGATCTGCCGGAAGCGCGAATAGTCGTCGCTCGCCGCGGCGAGATATTCCGCCACGGCGGCGCGCACGAGCGGCCGCAGCTTCGCCTCGATCGCCTCGATCTGCGAGAGCTGGCCCCGCACATCCGCCGCATGATCGAGCACGGCGCGCATCGAACGCGCATACGTTTCGCGCGTCTCTTTGCGCGCCAGCACGCCGAAAGGCGGGCGCGTGTCCGACACGCTCGCCTTGTCCCGTTCGAGCTCCGCCAGCGCGTCGCTCAGCGCGACACGGCACAGCGCCGCATACGCTTCGTCGCGCAGGAGCTGCACGGTGGTTTCGGGAATTTCCATGATGGAAAATGAACGTCCCGCTCCGCCGCGCGCACAAATGAAAACGGAACCGTAGATTCACGCATGGCATCGGGCCGCTACGCATCGCCGGCCGGCGCAAACCAGGCGCAGTTGAAGCCGTTTCCCGCGGCAACCGGCGGCCGAAGCGTCACTCCTCCGGCAGGGGCTGGTCCTTCGTCTCCGGTAACAGCGGCAGCACGACAATCCCGAGCAGCAGCACGAAGCTCACGCACAGCCCGGCGGTGCGAAAGCCCTCCACGTTGCCGCCGAGGCTTTTCGTGATCTGCCCGACGGTGAACGGCGCCGTCGCCGCGACGATACGCCCGACATTGTAGCAGAAACTCGTGCCCGTGCTGCGCAGGCTGATCGGAAAGAGCTCCGGCAGATAGACGGCGAACACGCCGAACACCGATAGCTGGCCGAAGCCCATCAGCGGCAGCATCCAATACATGTCGGCGATCTCGCGCATGAATCTGAACACGAGCACGGTCGACAAAAACGAGAGCAGCAGCGCGAGCGCGAACGCGAGGCGCCGGCCCTTCGTCTGCGCGAGCTTCGCCAGCGCGAGCATGCCGAGGAAGCCGCCGAGGTTCTGCAGCAGCAGTCCCGCCGACTGCCAGTAAGCCTTCTCGCTCGCCAGCGCCGCCGGCGAAAGATGCCGCGCCGCCGCGCCGCGCGCGATGATGTCGCCCGTGATCTGCGGATGAAAATTCCCGATGCCCCACAGCCCGATGATGCCCGCGCTGCACGCGATCAATCCGAACCACGCGTGGCGTTTCCAGCGCGGATGCCGCAGCAGCGCGCGATACGAGCCGAACTGGATGCCGCGCCGTGCACTCTCGTCGTGCGCGCGCACCCATTTCTCCGGCTCGCGCAGCCGCGCCATGATCAGCACGCAGAGCAGCGCCGGCAGCGCGCCGATCAGGAAAAGCGCCTGCCACGGCTGCAGATGAAACGGCAGCCGCCCGTCGCGCGCGAGCTGGCCGATGCCCATGCCGATGAGGCCCGCGGCGAGATTGCCCCACGTCGAAAGCGCCTGCAGCAAACCCAGCGCCGGCGCGCGCGCGTGATCCGGCACCGAGTCCGCCACGAGCGCGACCGCGAGCCCGAACACGCCGCCGACGCCGAGCCCGGTGATGAACCGATACGCGCAGAAATCCGCGAAGCCGGTCGCAAACGCGTTCAGCCCGGTGCTCAGCGAGTAGAGCAGAATCGTGATCGTGAGAATCCGCGCGCGGCCGTAGCGGTCGCCGAGCGCGCCGAAGATCAGGCCGCCGATCGCCCAGCCGACGAGAAACACCGACGTCGTGTAGGAGCCGAATTCCGTCGCCTTCGTTTTGTCGCTGAGCAGCGCGTCCATCGCGCCGCCGCGCGCGAGGTTGAAAAACTGCTGGTCGAGGCAGTCGAACAGCCACGCGAGCGACGCGACGGCGAAAACAAACCAGTGGTGCGAGTTGAACGAGCGCCACCAGGGCGCGCGCGCCGGCGCGGAAGAGATCATGAGGGAAATGCGTTGGCCCGGCGCGCGCGAAACACCACGCGGCAAACTCCGAGCCTCAATGAAACATCAGATCTCGATCTCGCGTTTGGAGTTTTCATCGCAGCTTGGCGTCGGTCCTTGGTCCTTCTTGGTCCTTGAAACTTGGCACTTGGTGTTTGGCGCTTTCGCTCTCGTCAGAGCGCGACCGCCTTTCCGCGCTTCGCCGATTCGTAGATCGCTTCCACGAAGGCGACGGCCTTCCGCCCTTCGCGGCCGTCGAGCGCCGGCGCGCGGCCGCCGCGCAGTGCGTCGACGAAATCCTGCAACTGCCGGCGATGGCCTTCGGTGCTGATCGCACTCGGGTTGCTCGCGCCGGAGCCGAGTGCGTTGTTCTGGCCGGCGGCGCGGATCGCATCGTCCTCCGGGCGCGCGTCGCGAAATTCCCATTTCACGATCCGGTCGTCCTCGAGCGCGATCGAGCCGTGCTCGCCGCAAATCTCGTGGCGCCGCGACCAGCCGGGCCAGAGCGCCGTGCTCGCCTCGAACGCGCCGAGCGCGCCGCCGGGGAATTTCAGCGCGGCGACGGCGGTATCTTCGACCTCGATGCCCGTGTGCACGCGGCGCGTCTGCCACGCGAAAACCTCCGCCGGCAGCCCGACGAACCAGAGCAGCAGGTCGAGCCCGTGGATTGCCTGATTGATCACCGCGCCGCCGCCGTCGTTGGCGAGGAGCCCGCGCGGCGGCGTGTAATACTGCGCGGTGCGATGCCACTTCACGTAGTTGCTCGCGAGCACGAGGCGGCCGAGCCGGCCGGCGTCGATCGCGGCCTTCACTTTGCGCGCGCCGTCGCCGAAGCGGCCCTGGAAAATCGGCGCGATCTGCACGCGCGCGGCTTCGGCGGCGCGAAGAATTTCGTCCGTGCGCGCGACGGTGATCTCGATCGGCTTCTCGATCACGAGATGCTTGCCCGCGCGAATCGCCGCGCGCGACGGCTCGAGGTGCGCGCCGCTCGGCGTCGTGATGCACACGATGTCGATGTCGGGCCGCGCCACGAGCGCCGCGAGGTCCGTGGTGTGAAACGCCGCGCCGTGCTTCGCGGCGAACGCGCGCGCTTTTTCCGCGTTGCGCGTGGCGACGCCGACCAGCCGCGCGCCCGCGAGCTGCGCGATCGCCTGCGCGTGAAACTCGGCGATCATGCCGATGCCGACGATGCCAAAACCGAGGGGCGTTGCGGGGGATCCAGCGCTCATGCGGCAAAGCCAAATCAAACCGCCGCCGGATTACACGGCTAAACCGACTCGTGCTTCGCGCGCCCGCGAGCGCGGGCCGGCGCAGGCAATGGCCGCGCCTATAATGATTCGGCAGACGGCTCGGATGCTCCGACAACGTGGCACGGGCATCTTGCCCGTGATCCGCGGCTGAAAAACTTCACGGGCGAGACGCCCGCGCCACGCCGAGCCGCCGCAGTTGTTTCAGCGCGACCTCGAACTCGTGCGGCAGCGGTGCGCGCAACGTGATCGGCTCGCGCGTCACCGGATGTTTCAGCGTGAGTTCGCTCGCGTGCAGCGCCAGGCGCGCGATGAGCGGCTTCTCTTCGTCGCGGCCTTTGTAGACGCGCTTGAAATCCGAAAGCCGCAGCTCGATCTCCGGATCGCCGTAAAACGGATCGTTGAGGATCGGGGCGCCCGCCGCGGCGAGGTGCACGCGCAGTTGATGCGTGCGGCCGGTCAGGGGCCGGCACTCGACAAACGCGAAGCCGGCGGCGACAGCCGCCTCGCGCGCGCCGCGGCCCGCGCCGAAGCGCTCGAGCGTGCGAAACTCGCTCGTGCACTCCTTGCCGCCGCGGCCCTTGAACACGCGCATGCGCCCCGGCTGGCGCTCGTCCTCGCCGAGCGCGAGCTCCACCGTGAACGCCTCCGGCAGCGCGCCCGCCGCATCACGGATCGGCGCGATGACCTTCATCGCGCGCTCCGACGGCAGCACGGCGACGAAGGCGTGGTATTTTTTTTCGACGGTCTTCGCCTGAAACTGCCCGGAGAGAAAATCGAGCGCGGGCTTCGTCTTCGCGCAGAGCAGCAGCCCGCTGGTGTCGGCGTCGAGCCGATGCACGTTGGCCACGCCCGGGCCGTAGCGCGCATGCGCGTGCACGAGGCCCATCAGGTTTTCGCGCGACTTGTCCCAGCGATCCGGCGCGACGAGCAGGCCGCTCGGTTTGTCGAACGCGACGAGCGCATCGTCCTCGAAAATGACCGGCGGCAGCATGCAGGGAAAATTCCAAACGCCAAAAGTCCAAACGCCAAACAAAACCGGTCGCGCGGAGTGCGCCCCGGCCGCCGGCTAAAATCGCGTAAGCTCCGGTCCCGGCGGTTGAATTCGCTTGCGGCACCGCGCCGCCGGCCGCTGGCTCAGGCGAGCGCCCATGCCGGTCTGGCCGAAAAGTTTCCACGTCTTTGGCGCCACCGTGCAGGCCGCCCGCACCGCGCGCCGCTGGCGCAGCAAAAATTCCGCCGCGCCGGAGCAGGAGCGGGCCTTCGCGGAACTCGCCCGCCGCCTGGGCGCGACGACGTTCTGGCGCGCGGCGGGGATCGAGCCGGCGATGGACTACGAGACGTTCCGCCGCCGCGTGGCGCCGCGAACCTACGAGCAGCTCTCGCCGGCAATCGAGCAGATGAAACGCGGCGCGGCCGACGTGCTCTGGCCCGGCCGCTGCGCGTTTTTCGCCAGCACCGCCGGCACGACCGAAGGCCGCGCGAAGCACCTGCCGGTCACCGAGGAGCTGCTCGCGCATTTCCAGCACGCGGGCACGGCGGCATTGCTGTATTACGTCGCGCGCACCGGTTCGCGCGGCGTCTACCGCGGGCGCCATCTCGCGCTCGGCGGCGCGACCGCGCTGCTGCCGTTGCCCGAAGCTCATCCGCAGCGGGCGTTCGCGACGACGCTCAACGGCGTCTTCGCCGCGAGCCAGCCGGCGTGGGAGGAAAAACACCTGCGCGAGCCGGGCGCGAAAATCGCGGAGATGACGAACTGGTCCGCGAAACTCATCGCGCTCGTCGAGCACACCAGCCGGCTCGACCTCTCGCTCGTCACGGGCCTGCCGGCCTGGGTCCTCGGTTTTGCCGAAGAGCTGTGCAAAAAAAATTCCGCGGGCCCGCGCCCGGTCCGGCAGCTCGTCGAGTTGTGGCCGCAGCTGGAGGTGTTCATGCATCGCGGCACGCCGCTCGCGCCGTTTCAGCCCGAGCTGCGCGCCGTGCTGGGCGAGCGCGTCGCCTTTCACGAAATCTACGCGGCCGCGGAAGGTTGCTTCGCCGCGCAGGACACCGCCGCGGCCGACCTGCGCCTCATGGCGGACACGAATTTGTTCTTCGAATTTTTGCCGATGACGGATTTCGACCCGACGCGGCTCGAGCAACTCGGGCCGCGCGCCGTGCCGCTCGCCGGCGTGAAGGCCGGCGTCGACTACGCGCTGCTGCTCACCTCGCCCGGCGGGCTCGCGCGCTACCTCGTCGGCGACATCGTGCGGTTCACGTCGGCCGAACCGCCGCGTTTGAAATACGTCGGCCGCACGCGCCTGCGGCTCGATGCGTTTGGCGAACGCGTGAACGAGAAGGACCTGACCGACGCGCTCGTCGCCGTGTGCGCGCGGTATGACTGGACGATCGTGAATTTTCACGTCGCCCCGATTTTCGCGCCCAGCCACACCGCGCAAAAACGCGGCCGCCACGAGTGGTGGGTGGAGCTGCGGCCGGGCACGGTGGCGACCCCGACCGGCCCGCAAATGGCGCTCGCGCTCGACGCCGAGCTGCAGCAGGCGAACCAGGACTACCGCGCCCGGCGCAATGGCGGCGGGCTCGAGGCGCCGTTCGTGCGCCTCGTGATGCCGGGCGTGTTTCAGCACTGGCAGCGCTACCACGGCGACCTCGGCCACGAAAACAAAACGCCCCGCTGTCGCAGCGACCGGCTCGTCGCCGAGGAGCTCGCGCAGATCACCCATTTCGCCCGCGACTGAAACGTAACGCCGCCAGCCGCACGCTGGCATGCCCCCTGCTTTCCGAAATCATTCTGCCCAAGCAGGGTTTTGGGTAGCGTGAACCGGTCGAAAAGGCCGGAAAGAAAAAACTGGGGCCGGCGTTAAGGGGTTATCGCCGGCCCCTTCTTTTTTGTTTTTGGGCGCGCGCCAGCAATCCGGCTCATGCGCACGCGCCCCGGCAGAAACGCGATGCGCCGAATCCGCGGCGCGCGTTCGCGTTGTTCAATTCAACAGCGCCGCGACCTTCTGCTCGTAGTCGGCCGTCGGCTCGACGCCGATCTTGCGGTCGCGAATCTGCCCGGCGCGGTCGATCAGGAACGTCGTCGGAAAAAATTCCACGTTACCGTAGGCGGCGAGAATCGTGGGGTCGGCCATCACGACGGGGTAGTTCATGCCGTTCTTCGCGATGAATTCCTTCACCGCCGGCACCGTGTCGGCATCGTCGACCGACACGCCCACGACCACGAAACCGTCCTTGCCGTATTTGCGCTGCAGGTCGGTGTAGCCCGGGATTTCCATCCGGCACGGGCCGCACCACGTCGCCCAGAAATCGAGCACGACGACCTTGTCCTTGAATTGATCGGAGGTCACGACGTTGCCGTTGACGTCCTTCAGCTTCCACGCCGGCGCCGGGCCGAGCGGCACGAGCTGTGCGGCGGTGACTTTCGGTTTCGCGGGCTCGGGATCTTTTTTCGGGCCGCACGCGGCGAGGCCGAGCGCGAGCAAAGCTGCCAGAGGCAGAAGGGCGGGAAACTTCATGGGCGGAAATGTAGAAATGAGAGCCGCGCGCGCAAATTCTCTTCCCGGAAAACGCGCTGCGCCAGTCAGACGGCATCCGGCCGGCCGCACGCCAGCGGGTCGACGCGGCTAAGAGCTCATTTCAAAACCTCGGCTGCTCGTTCGCGACGGGTCGAGGTGGCACGGGCATCCTGCCCGTGAGCGGGGCCGAAACACGGGCGAGACGCCCGTGCCACGTCGCCGAGGTTTTGAAATGAGCTCTTAGGATTCGCGCGACTCCGGCAGGTCGAGCCCGAGCGTCTCGATGAATTTCTTCATCGCCGGCGTGAGCACGCGGCCTTTGCGGTGGAGGATCGCGAGCGGGCGCGTGAATTCCCGGCCCTTGAAGGCGAGGACGGCGAGCGTGCCCTGCTTCGCCTCCTGCACGACGGTCGCCTGCGGCACGATCGCGATGCCGTGATCGATCTCGACCGCGCGCTTCACCGTCTCGATGTTGTCGAATTCCATCACCGGCTCGATCTCGAGCTTGTTCTCGCGGAAAATCTGGTCGACCGCCTTGCGCGTGGGAATGTCGGGATCGAAGCCGATGAACTTCTGTCCGGCGAGGTCCTTCACCTCGATGTCCGTCCGCTTGGAGAGCGCGTGCTGCGGATGCGTGATGAGGACGAGGTGGTCGTTGCGAAACGGCAGCACTTCGATCTGCCGCTGCTTCACCGGAAAGGCCACGAGCCCGAAGTCGACCGAGTTGTGCAGGATGTCCTCGTAGACCAGATTCGAGCGGCGGTATTCGACGCGGACGTTGACCGATGGGAAGTCGTGGAGAAATTTTTTGATGAACGGCGGCAGCTCGTGCAGGCCGATCGAGTAGATCGTCGAGATGCGGATCGTCCCGCTGATCACCTTTTTCATCTCCTGCAGCTCCGAGAGCAGCTTCTCGTAGGTGTGCAGCATCTCCTTCGCCGCGTCGTAAACGCGCTGGCCTTCGCGCGTCAGTTGAAATTGTTTCTGGCTCCGGTCGATGAGCAACGTCTTGAAATGCCGCTCCATCGCGCGCGCCTGCTGGCTCACGGCGGACTGCGTGATGCCATTCAACTTCGCCGACTTCGAGAAGCTCTTCGTTTCGACCAGATCGGCGAAGATTTTGAAGTTTTCGATTTGCATGATAAGCGGGCCTTGTCGCCTCGACACTAGAAGGCCGGTCGGGCGGGTAAACCTCTAAGTAGAATTTCTAAACCTATGTCGGTTGTGAGCCATGCTGATTGATTACCCAGAGTTTGCCCGACGGGCGGACAATGTCCGCGCCCAGATTGCCAAAGCCTGCGCAGAATTTGGCCGATCGCGTGAAGACGTCGCCCTGCTCGCCGTGACCAAGACGCACCCGGCCGCCGCGGTGGAATTCGCCGCCCGCTACGGCCTGCGCGCCGTCGGCGAGAATCGCGTCCAGGAAGCCGTCGAGAAGCGCGCCGAATCGCACGCCGCCGTGCAATGGGAGCTAATCGGCCACCTCCAGTCGAACAAGGCGCGGCTCGCCGCGCAGCACTTCGATCGCATCCAAAGCGTCGAAAGCGAAAAGCTGCTCAACCAACTCGACCGCGCCGCCGCCGAGCTCGGCAAAACGCTCCCGATTCTGCTGCAAATCAACGCGGGCGACGATCCCGCGAAATTCGGCGCCGACCTCGCGGATGCGCCGCGGCTGCTCGAAACCGCGCTCGCCAGAAAAAATCTGCGCGTCGACGGCCTGATGACCATCGCCCCGCTCGGCGCGACGCCCACCGAGACCGCCGATCACGCGAAGCGCACCTTCGCCAACCTGCGCACGCTGCGCGACGAGCTCGCCGCCCGCCACGGCGTCGCGCTGCGCGAACTGTCCATGGGCATGACCGCCGACCTCGAAATCGCCGTCGCCGCCGGCAGCACGCTCGTGCGCGTCGGCACCGCGCTCTTCGGCGCGCGCGGTTAGCGCCGCGCACCGCGCCGTGCGCACCGCGGCAAAACGCGTTGCGCAAACCGCATCCGCGCGCGGCGGGGCGGAAAAAATTTCCGCGTGCGCGGACGAAGGCCTCGCCCTGTCCGATTTCGTCCTACGGTGGCGCGAGTCGAATTTCCCATCGCGCAAACAAAATTTTTTCCACTGGCGCTGCTTTCCAGATTGCGCGCGGGAAAAAAATTTTCTCCCCTCGCGAGCGTGGAAATCGAGACGCTCAGCCCGACCCGCCAAGACGCCCTCCTGAGCCTCCTCGACGACACGAGCCCCGCGGTGCGCCGCGGACTCCTCGCCCACTTCGCCCAGCTCGGCAACGCCGCCGCGCCCTTTCTGCAATCGATCGCGAGCGGCACGAATCGCGTGCTCGCCCGCCACGCCCTCTGGTTTCTCGACGAGCTGAAGTTCGCCGATCCCGTCACGGAATTTCGCGGCTTCATCCGCTCGCTGAACTACGAGCTCGAGACCGGCGCCCTGCTCCTCGCGCGCACCGTCGCGCCGCAGCTCGACGCCGGCTCGTGCTGCACGCAGCTCGATGCCATCGCCGCCCGCTGCCGCGAGCTGATCGTCGAGCCGTCGTCCGCGCGCGAAAAATGCCGCGTGCTCAACCGCGTGCTCTTCCACGAGTGGGGCTTCCACGGCAACGTCGAACACTACACCGACCCGCGCAACAGCTTCCTCGACCAGGTGCTCGAGCGCCGCACCGGGATTCCGCCTTCGTTGAGCATCGTTTACCTGCTGGTCGCCGAGCGCCTCGACCTCCAGCTCGAGCCCGTCGGCCTGCCCGGCCATTTCATCGTCGGGTGCTTCGTCGACGACCTGCCTTTTTTCATCGATCCGTTCGACCGCGGCGTCTTCCGCGATACCGACGAGATTTTCGACCTGCTGCGCGCGAACAACATCGTGCCGAAAGCGAGCGACCTCAAGCCCACGCCGGTGCGGGAAGTCCTCTGCCGGATGTGCCGCAATCTCGTCAACCACTACACCGCCGCCGGCGAGCCCGAGCGCGCGAAACTCTTCGCCCGCTTCGTCGAGGAGTTCGAGGCGACCTACGAGAAACACGCGAAGTCCTGAGCCCGCGCATTCGCCTCGCATCGGCGCCGCGCCGGTGGCTTGTTTGGCCGCATGTTGCAGCGGCTGATCCACAGCATTCGATTTCGCGCGCGCCGGCGGCAGCTCGGGTTGAACGACACGGCCGCCGACACCACGAAATTCGCCGCGCGTATCGCGGGCCGGCGGATCGAGCTCTCGTTTCCCGCCGGCGAACGCGAGGTCCTCATCCACGAATTCGGGAAAATTTTTCTCGAAGACTGCTACGAACTCGCCGCGCTGCCGCGCCGCCTCGCCACGGTCCTCGACATCGGCGCCAACGTCGGCCTGTTCAGCCTCGCCGCGCGCGACCGTTTTCGCCGCGCGACGATTCATTGCTACGAGCCGAATCCCGCCCTCGCCGCGGCGCTGCGGGCCAACGTCGCGCCGTTCGGCATCGTGCCGCACCTCGAGGCGGTCGGCGATCGCACCGGCCGGATCTCGCTGCAACGGCAGCAAAACTCGCTGCACACGACCGCCGCACTCGACGCCGACGGCGCGCTTCCGCAGGTGAGCCTGACCGAGGCCGTGCAACGTCTCGGCGGGCGCATCGACCTGCTCAAGCTCGACTGTGAAGGCGCCGAGTGGGCGCAGCTCGAGTGCCGCGAGGCGTGGAGCGCGGTGCGCCATCTCGTGATGGAATATCACCTCTGGGCGCGGCCGGGCGCGACGCTGGAAAAGTTGCTCGTCGTGCTGCGCGGCCTCGGGTTTTCGATCTTGCGTGTTGCGCCGTCGGCCGACGGTTCTTTCGGCCTGCTGCGCGCCGCGCGCACGCCGTGAAATGAGCGCAACCCCAGGCACGACGATGACCGCCGATCCGGTCCTCACGCTGAGCGACCTCGAATCGTGGTCGCGCGGTGGCACGTCGCTCGCGGTGCTCGGCCAGCCGATCAAGCACTCGATCAGCCCGGCGATGCAAAACGCCGCGCTCGCGGAGCTCGCCGCGAGCGATCCGCGCTTCGCCGACTGGCGTTATTTTCGTTTTGAAGTCGCGCCCGACGACCTGCCGCACGCGCTCGAGCTGTTGCACGCGAAAAAATTTCGCGGCGTGAATCTCACACTGCCGCACAAGGTGATCGCCTTCGAGCGCCTCACTGAGATCGATCCCGCCGCCCGACCGCTCGGCGCGGTCAACACGCTGCTCGCCGGCGAACGCGGCTGGCGCGGCTTCAACACCGACGGCTACGGCCTCGCCACCGCCGTGCAGGAAATCCTCCGGCGCGATCTCGCCGGCGCGCCGGTCGTCCTTCTCGGCGCCGGCGGCGCGGCGCGCGGCGGCGCCGTCGAATGCCTGCAGCGCGGCTGCGCGTCGTTGTGGATCGCGAACCGCACGCGCGAAAATCTCGACGCGCTGCTCGCCGCGCTCGCGCCGCTCGCGGGCGGAATTCCCCTCCACGGTTTCGCGCCCGGCGCCGTGCCGCGCGACCTGCCGGCCGGCGCGCTTGTCATCAACGCCACCAGCGCCGGCCTGCGTGCCGACGATCCGCCGCCGATCGATCTCGCCGCGCTGCCGCGGCCGGCGGCGGTGTTCGACATGATCTACAATCCGCCACAGACGCCGCTGCTCCGCGCCGCCGCCGCGCTCGGCCTCCCGCACGCCAACGGCCTCGCGATGCTCGTCCACCAGGGCGCGAAGTCGCTGGAGATCTGGAGCGGCGCGCCGGCCGCGCGCACCGCCCCGACGATGCTGCGCGCCGCACGCGCGGCGCTCGCGTCCGCGTAGAGCTCACCTGAAAACCTCGGCGCCGTGGCACGGGCGTCTCGCCCGTGTTTCGACCCCGCTCACGGGCAGGATGCCCGTGCCACCTCGACCCGTCGCGAGCGAGCAGCCGAGGTTTTGAAATGAGCTCTTAGGAGCTGGCTTGCCAGCGCCGGTTCGCTGCGCGAGCGTGCCGCCGGCTCCAGCCCGCCGCTTCCCGACATGTCGTTCGCGTCCGTCTCCGAAATCGCCGCCGCCTTCCCGTGGTTTTTTCCCACCGTCGCGTTTCTCGTCGGCGCGTGCGTCGGCAGTTTTCTCAACGTCGTCATCTACCGCGTGCCGAAGGAGGAATCGATCGTCTCGCCCGGCTCGCACTGCGGCTGCGGCGCGCCGATCAAGTGGCACGACAACATCCCGATCCTCTCGTGGCTGCTGCTGCGCGGCCGCGCGCGTTGCTGCGGACGGAAATTCTCGGCGCGCTATCCGTTTGTCGAATTGCTCACGGCGCTGCTCTTCGTCGCATGCTGGCTGCACTTTCCCGGCGCGCCCGGCGCGGCCGTCTGCGGCGCGGTATTTCTGAGCTGCCTCGTGGCGGCGACGTTCATCGACCTCGATCACTTCATCATTCCCGACGTCTTCACGCTCGGGCTCGGCGTCGTCGGCGTCCTGCTTTCGTTCGGCGTGCCGGCGCTGCATGGAGAACACAGCGGATTTTTCCTCGGCGACAGTCTGCACGCGGGCATGGCGTCGGTCATCGGCCTGCTGATCGGCTCGGGCGTCGTGCTGTGGATCGCGCTGCTGGCGGAGGCGATTTTGAAAAAGGAGGCGATGGGCTTCGGCGACGTGAAATTCGTCGGCGCGATCGGCGCGTTCTGCGGCTGGGAGGGCGCGGTGTTTTCGATTTTCGGCGGCGCGGTCGTCGGCACCGTGTGGTTCGCGCTCGCGTGGACATGGGAAAAAATCTCCGGCCGCCGCTCGGCGGTCGCGCCGCCGTCGGAATCGCCGGAAGGCGAACCGGCGCCGCTCGCTTTCGGCGCGCACGTGCCATTCGGCCCGATGCTCGCGATCGCGGCGGCGCTCTACTTCCTAGTTTTCCGCGAACCGGTGCTCGCGTGGCTCGCCGAAGTCAGGATGGTGCTTTGAGCAGCGCCGCGCCGTCGCCGGTCTGCGTGTGCAGCACGTCGGGCCGCGCACCGAATTTTTTCTCGTAGGCCTGCGCCACCGCGTGCGCGGCCGGCTCGGCAAACCCGCCGGATGTCAGCGCCATGACCGCGCCGCCGAAACCGCCGCCGGTCAAACGCGCGCCGAACACCTGCGGCGTCGCCACGAGTGCATCCACGAGGAAGTCGAGCTCCGCCGTGCTGTTCTCGAAGAGCGCCTGCGAGCTGCGGTGCGACGCGGTGAGCAACCGACCGACCGTCGTCAGATCGCCGGCCCGCAGCGCGACGACCGTCGCGTCGACGCGCGCGATCTCCTCGACGACGTGCCGCGCGCGTTTCGCGGCGAGCGGGGAAAGTTTCGCCGCGCCGGCCACGAGCGCCGTCGGCGAGACATCGGCGAGCAGTTTCACTCCGAGCGCCTCGGCCGCCTCCATGCACTCGCGGTGCCGCGCCGCGTAGAGGCCGTCGACGAGCGCGTGCTTGGTGTGCGTGTTGAAAATCCAGAAGTGCGCGTCGCGCGGCAGCGGCACGGTGTCGAACCGCGGACCGCGGCAGTCGATGAACACGAGATGATCCTTGCGGCCGAAACCCGACACGCCCTGATCGAGGATGCCGCAGGGCACGCCGACGAAATTATTTTCCGCGTGCCGGCCGATTTTCACCAGCGTCTCGCGCGGCGGGTCCTGCCGCGTGAGCGCGAGAAACGCGAGGCCGGAGGCCAGCTCGATCGCCGCGCTGCTGCTCAGGCCGGCCCCGGCGGGCAGATCCGACATCGCGAGATAATCGAAGCCGCCCGGCGCGATGAGGCCGAAGCTGCCGAGCGCGGCGAGCACGCCGAGCGGATAATTCACCCACGACGCGGCGCCGGCCCGCTTATCGAATTGGCCGACCGCGCACTCGACGACCGCATCGCGCTGGTCGCTCGCGAACCGCCACTTCGCGTCGCGCCGCGGCGCGAGCGCGACCCACACGCCGCGATCGATCGCCGCGCCAAGCACGGTGCCGCCGTTGTAGTCGGTGTGGTTGCCGATGAATTCGATCCGGCCCGGCGCGCGGGCGACGATCGCGGGCTCCGACCCGAAGGTGGCGCGGAATTTTTGTGTGAGCGCGGCCTGCATGACGAAAGCCGAACACGAAACCCGCGAGCCGGCCGAGGCGCGAGCGGGAAATGCGCCGCGCGCTCGCGCCGAGCGCTCAGGTCGCCGAGCGCAACTCGGCGCCGGCCTTGAAGCGCACCGTCTTCAGCGCGCGGATTTTCATCGGCTGCTTCGTGTGCGGATTGAAGCCGTTGCGCGCCGGCCGCGTGGCGATCGCAAACGTGCCGAAGCCGACGAGCGAAACTTCCTTGTCGCGCCGCAACCCGCGCCGCACGGCGTCGAGCACGGCTTCCGTCGCGCGCTCGGCCGCGGCCTTCGAGGTGCCGTTGGCCAGCAGCTTCTGCACTTCATCGACGAGCTCGGCTTTGTTCATGGGGCGGCGAAAGCGCGAGCGAGCGAAGAAACCGCGCGCGCTGCGGTCAAATCCATTCCGGCCGATGCGTCCGTCGCGCGGCGCTTTGACCAAAAATTATTTCGCACCGGCAGGAGGCGGCGGCGGCTGCGATTCGAAACCGGGCGGCACTTCGCCGGCGCGGCCTTTCACCACCAGCTCGAGCAAACGCTGCAGCGCCGCCTCGCGCGTCACGCCGCGCTCGAGCGCGTGCTGCTCCGCGCGCTTGAGCAGCTGCGCCGCCATGATCCCGGCCTGCGCCTGCGACGCGCCGAGCCGCTCGCAGAGTTGGGTGAGTTGTTCGAGTTCGCTCATGGCGCATCGAGCAACTGGACCGTCGCGTCGCCGCCGGGTGCGAGCGCGAGCGTCGTCGCGGACGCGATCGCCAGCAGCGAAACCAGCGCGAGCCCGACAAATCCTCCCGCGCCATCCGCGATCAGCGAGCGCAGTTCGCCGCCCTGTTTTTCGCCGACGAAAAGCGGCGCAGGCAACGCCGCCGGCGCGACGCTCGATCGCACGCGCAGCAAACGCCGCCGCACCTGGCCCATCGACTTGAGCCGCGCCATGACTTCCTGGCCAAGGTAGCAGCCTTTCGTGTAGGAAATCGCGTCCGCCTCGAGCGCGCCTTCGTTCGGCAGATCGCCGGGGCCGATGTCCGCCGGCACGGCCGGAATCCGTGCGCCGATTCGCCGCCGCGCAATTTCCACTGGATCGAGTTCGCGCGCGCCGGAAAATTTCTCGCGCATCGCTGGCTCGTGCGACAGAGGAAACACCCACTCGATCGACGGCTCGCGACCGCGTCGTCCGGAAAAAACAAAACCTTCCGCGGCTGCGATCGCCGAGGCCGCTTCGGCATCGAGACCGAAAATCGTCACGGCCGCCCGCTCGTCCGTTGCGTCCGCGATCGTGACATCGTCGGCGATGACGTAGCTTTCGAGCCGCGCCTGAATCGTGCTCGCAGCCGAAAAATAACTTCCGATCCAAAACACGTCTCCCTCCGCGGCGCTTCTCCGCAGCACGAAACTATCGGCGACTACTTTTCCTTTCACGTTCAGCCAAAGCCCGTAGACGGCGCCGCCGGCCGCGAGCCCGCGCAGATCGTTCGTGAACTGCCCTTGCAGAAACGCCGCCGCGTCCGCGCCTTCAACCCGCAGCCAGGCCGCCGGCCGCCACCATGAAATCGCCGTCGAAGTAGAAATGTTGATGGGGCTCAAGATGTCAGTAACCAGTTCGTTACACAAAAAGTGATAGATTTTGAAAACTTGGGATTGACCGGCGTCATCGTTTCCACTTTCGTTCGCACATCAAGTTTAACACTTCTCCCGCCTAGCGGGAGTTTTGGGGTAACTAAGAAAGCAAAGGCCGGCCGCTTAGGGGTAAGCGGCCGGCCACTTTTTTTGTCCGGACGCGAACGCCACCGTGACTGACGCCGGGCTTGCGCGTCCAGCGCGAAAGCCGCCAAGCTGGCGATTCATGCAGAAAACTTCCGACATCAATGTCGTCGAAACGCGTGCCCTGCCCTCGCCGGCAGCGCTGCTCGCGGAGCTGCCGAAAACGGAGCTGCAGGCGGAATTTGTCGCCCGGGCGCGGCGCGAAATCCACCGGCTGATTTTCACCGACGACAAGCGTTTCCTGCTGATCGTCGGCCCCTGCTCGATCCACGATGTCGAGGCCGGCCGCGATTACGCGCAGCGGCTGGCCGCGCTGGCAGAGGAAGTTTCCGACCGCGTGATGATCGTGATGCGCGTCTACTTCGAAAAACCGCGCACCACCGTCGGCTGGAAGGGCCTCATCATGGATCCGCACCTCGACGGTTCGCACGATATCGCGACCGGACTGCGGACCGCGCGGACGTTCCTGCGCGAAGTGCTCGATCTCGGCCTGCCGACGGCGACGGAGCTTCTCGATCCGATCACGCCGCAATACATCGCCGATCTCATCTGCTGGTCCGCGATCGGCGCGCGCACCGCGGAATCGCAGACGCACCGCCAGATGGCTTCCGGCCTCTCGATGCCGCTCGGCTTCAAGAACGGCACCGACGGCTCGATCGTCACCGCGATCAACGCCATCAAGGCCGCGGCGCAATCGCACACTTTCCTCGGCATCAACCTCGACGGCTCCGCTTCCGCCATCGTCACGCGCGGCAATCCCGATTGCCACGTCGTGCTCCGCGGCGGCGCCAACGGCCCCAACTATTCGCCGTCGCACATCGCGCGCACCGAGGACCTCCTCGCCAGCGCCGGCCTGCCGAAGGCGATCCTCGTCGACTGCTCGCACGACAACTCCGCCAAAAAACCCGAGCGCCAGCCCGAGGTGATGCGCGAGCTCCTCGGCCAGATCGTCGGCGGCAACGCCTCCATCATGGGCGCGATGCTCGAGAGCAATCTCGGCGCGGGCAGCCAGCCGTTCCCGCAGCCGCGCGACAAACTGCGCTACGGCGTCTCGATCACCGACGCGTGCATCGACTGGCCGACCACGGAAAAACTCGTCCGCGAAATTCATTCCGCGCTCGCCCCGCGCTTCGCGCACGCTTGAAATTTCCCCGCCGATTCGCGTGAGTCGGCGCTTCCCTTTTCGTTCTTCGTTCCCATGAAAACTCCCATTCGCGTCGCAGTCACCGGAGCCGCCGGCCAGATCGGTTACTCCCTCCTTTTCCGCATCGCCTCGGGCGCGATGTTCGGCCCCGACCAGCCGGTCATCCTGCAACTGATCGAAGCGCCGATCGAAAAGGCGATGAAGGCGCTCGAAGGCGTCGCGATGGAGCTCGACGATTGCGCGTTTCCGCTGCTCAAGGGCACCGTCCTCACCGACGATCCGAAGGTCGGCTTCAAGGACGCCAACTGGTGCCTCCTCGTCGGCGCCAAGCCGCGCGGTCCCGGCATGGAACGCGCCGATCTGCTCAAGGACAACGGCCGGATCTTCATCGCGCAGGGACAGATCATCGACGCCGTTGCCGCCGACAACGCCCGCGTCGCCGTCGTCGGCAATCCCGCCAACACGAACTGCATGATCGCCGCCTCGCAGGCGAAACGCCTCCCCGCCGAGCGCTTCACCGCGATGGTCCGCCTCGACCAGAATCGCGCGCAGACCCAGCTCGCGAAGAAAGCCGGCGTCGACCTCACGCAGGTCAAAAACATCTTCATCTACGGCAACCACAGCCCGACGATGTTTCCCGCCTTCGCGCACGCGACCATCGCCGGCAAACCCGCGACGCAGGCGATCAACGACACCGCCTGGCTCCAGGGTCCGTTCTGCGAGATCGTCGGCAAGCGCGGCGCCGCGATCATCGCCGCGCGCGGGGCCTCGTCCGCCGCCTCCGCCGCCAACGCCCTCGTCGATCACGTGCGCAGCCTCGTCACCATCGGCGAAGTGCACTCGATCGCCGTGAAATCCAACGGCGCCTACGGCTTCGATCCCAACGTCTGGGCCGGCATGCCCGTGCGCACCACCGGCCACGGCGCCTACGAGCCGATCACGAATTACTTCCTCGACGATTTCGCGAAGACGAAGATCGCCGCGACGAACAAGGAGCTCGTCGAAGAGCGCGCCTTCGTGGCGGACATGATCAAGTGACGAGAAATCGTTCTCGTTCTCTTAATCTTGCTCGTTCTCTCACGGCGCCCGAAACGGCGCCGTTTTTTATTTTCAGTCGTCTGAAGTGGCGCTGGCGTCCCGCCTGTAATTTCTCTCGCGGGCGGCGAAATTTATTCCCGCGCTCCTACACGATCAGCCCGCTCAGTCCCTTGCTGATTCGAAACGCCTCACGCAGCGCCACGAACGCCTCGATCAGCTCCGCCGGGCCGCCCGCGCGCGGAAACACGATCTCCAGCGTCGCGCCCGTGCAGCGCACGCTCGCCTCGACGCCTTCGACCGTGATCGTGCATTCACTCCAGTCCGACGGATAGGCGACCGCCAGCCCGTCATCGCCGTCGAGTTCCTCGATCGCATCGATCACCGCCTCGATGCTCGCGCCTTTCTTCAGCGCGAACGAAATCTCCGTGAACCGCCCCGCGAAAATCCGCCCCATCGCCTCGCTGCGCGCCAGCTCCGCGCTCAGCAATCCGCGCAGCGTCGTCGTCGTGGCGTAGCGCGCCGGATCGCGCTCCTCCAGCGCGTAAAAGATTTCCACGGTAAAATCCTTCGCACCCAGCACGGCGAGCGGGCTCGTCACGCTCAGCGCGATGTCCTTCCGCTTGTAATCGAAACCCGCGCGCACCGCCTGGAAAAGTTTCTCCGCTTCGTCCGCGAGCTCGACCGCGCACAGCCGGCCGAGAAACGCGTTCGTCGTCGCGTTCGCCGCGTCGGGCACGGTGTGATGCCCTTTCTTGAAGCCCGCGAGCGCCTTCACGTTGCCGCCGCCGCGCCCGACGAAATTGATTCCGGCCACGACGCGCGAAGGAAGTTCACTCGATGCCATCGCGCCCGAGCAAACCGCCGCGCGCCGCTCCCGCCAGCCCGAAATCGCCTCCCGCCCGTCCTGCCCAACCTACGGCATCGTCACGCCGCTCTGTCGTGGCACGGGCGTCTCGCCCGTGAGGATCGAATCGGCACAACCGCTCCGCCCCTCGACTCGAGCCTCACACCCACTCACAGCCCTTCGCGCAACTCGCGCAGCTCCGCGCGCAGCGTGCCGATGAACTGCTTCATTTCCGCCGCGACGCCCTCGACGTTTGGCCGGCCGCCGAGTTCTTCCTCGATCACCTTCCACGCCGACAGCTCCTCGAACTCGCCATCCGTCGCATCGAGCCGCGCGCCGCTGAAGCCGAGCCCGTGCGCCTTGCTCAGATAATTCGCGAGCGCGATCAGCGCCACTTCGAACCGGTGCGCCGTCGCCTCCTCGGGCCGGTCGTGGTGTGCGATCGCCTCGACGACGATCGCCGGCAGCTGATTGTGCCGGGCAAACATCACGCCCGCCTCGCGGTGGTCGACGCCGAGCCGCGCACGCTCGAGGTCTTCGAGCCGGCCGTTGTCGTTCCACGCGGTCACGAGCACGTCGCGGTAATCGTCGGGCGCGAGCGTCGAGAGCACGATCTTCCCGACATCATGCAACAGCGCCGCGAGATAGATCTGCGAGTTGTCCGCCGAGCGGAGCTGCTGCTCGAGTTCTTCCGCGATGTCCGCCGTGGCGAGCGCGTGCACCCAGAGATGTTTCCAGTCGAAACCTTCCGCCACGCGGTTCGCGTCGCGCAGCGTGAACAGCGCCTGCGCCGCCTTCCGCACGCGCACCACGCCGAGCATGTGCACCGCCGTCTCGAGATCCTCGATGCGGTGCTCGGGGCTGATCAAAACCGAGTTCGCCATCCGCAGCACGCGCACGCACAGCGCCGAATCCTTCTCGATCGTCTCGACCACTTCGTCGACCGAAACCTCCGGCCGGTTGAGCGCGCGCATGAAACCCTGCGCGAGCGATTGCAGCGCGGGGATCTGCCGCAGGTTTTCGAGGCCGGCCAAGGTTCGTTCGCGCACCGCCGGGTCGAGCGGCCGCGCCGCGACCGCCGTGTGGCTGGCGAGCGAGCTGATCTGCAACGTCTCCAGGAGCGACTGCGTGGCGTCGGTGGCCGCTTCGACCGCCACCGGCGCCGCGGCCGAACTCTCCGCGAGGGGCGGCGGATTTTCCCGCGGCGTCCGCGCGGAAACCGCAGGGCGCGTGTCCGCGGGCGGGTAAAAAACCGGCACACGCACCGGCTTCGGCCGGCGAAGGAAACGCGACCACCAACTGCGGCAGCGCAAAAGGAGGACGCTCATGAGTGGGAACTGTTCTCCCCCGCTATCGGCGCGTTCCGCCGCCGCTTGAGCGCGCAGGCACGCTTCGCGGGAGAATCCGCGTTGTGCCGTCGCGGCGCGTCTGCTTCGAGTGACGCGTGCGCTCCCCGCCCATTCCCGTTGTCTGCGCCGTCATCGAAGGCGAGGGCGGCCGCGTCTTCGTCGCGCAACGCCCCGCGCACAAGCATCTCGCGCTGAAATGGGAATTCCCCGGCGGCAAGGTCGAGCCCGGCGAAGCGCCGGCCGCGGCCCTCGTCCGCGAAATCCGCGAAGAGCTCGCTTGCGACGTCGTCGTCGCCCGCGCGCTGCCGCGCTTCACGCACGACTACGGCACGGTCGTGATCGAGATGATTCCTTTCGTCTGCCGCCTCGCGCCCGCGAGCCCCGCGCCGCACCCGCACGAGCACGTCGCGCTGCGCTGGGTCGAGGCCGGCGAACTCGATGCCCTCGACCTCGCGCCAGCCGACTGGCCGGTGGTGGCGAGTTATCGCGAACAATTAAAAAATCAGTCTGAGCGGTAGGGTGGTATATTCTTAAACCGCCACGTCAGCGCGAACGAGCGTCCTGCGCGGCGCGTTAAGGATAACGCGCCCTACCTTTTTCGACGGCCTGCTCGACACGTCGCTCGCCCGCGACGCGACGTCGCCGCGTGGTGCCGCGCTCGACAGCCGGCGCGCGCTGCGTTTCCTTCGCGCGATGTCTTCCGCGCCGCTGCCGTTCGCTTCCGTCGCCCGCCTGCCGGCGCCGGAGGACAACGTCGCGATCGCGATCCGGCGGCTCGAGGCCGGCGAGATTCTCGCACTGCCCGGCGGCGCGCGGCCGATCGCGCACACCGTGCTCGAAGGCCATCGCTTCGCGGTGCAGCCGATCGCCGCCGGCGCGCCGCTGCTCTCGTGGGGCATGCCGTTCGGTCACGCGCTCGCGCCGATCGCGCCGGGCGACTACGTCTGCAACCAGTCGATGCTCGACGCCCTCGCGATCCGGCGCGTCGCCGGCGCCACGCTGCCCGCACAGCCGAATTTCGCCGATCGCGCCGGCGCGTTTCGCTTCGACGAAAAAAATTTCCGGCCCGCGCCGCCGACGCCCACGATCGCGTCGTCGCGCACGTTTCAGGGTTACCGCCGCGCCGGCCGCCGCGGCGTCGGCACGCGAAATTTCATCGTGCTGCTCGGCACGACGTCGCAGACCGCGAGCTTCGTCCGCCAGCTCGCCGCGCGACTCCAGCCGCTCGCGCGCGTGCATCCCGGCATCGACGGCATCGTGCCGGTCGCGCACACCGAGGGCGCCGGCCCGGGCGAGCCGAACAACGCCACCGAAATCCTGCGCGCGCTCGCCGGCTTCATCGTGCACCCGAATGTCGCCGCCGTGCTCGCGGTCGACCGTGGCTCCGAGCCGGTCGCCAACGCGCGGCTGCGCGACTTCATGCGCGCGCACGATTATCCACTCGACGACGTGCCGCATCGTTTTTTCTCGATCGGCGGCGGCCTCGCCGCGGCCCTGAGCGAAGCGGAGGGAATCGTTCGCGCCTGGCTGCCGGTCGCCGCCGCCACGCCGCGCACCGCTGAACCGCTGAGCGGACTGCGCATCGCGCTACAATGCGGCGGCTCGGACGCGTTCTCCGGCGTTTCCGGCAACCCGCTCGCCGGCGCCGTCGTGCACGAGGCGGTCCGCCACGGCGGCACGGGCGTGCTGACCGAGACCGACGAAGCGGTCGGCGGCGAAAATTATCTCCTCCAGAACATCCGCGACCTCGCCACCGCGCGCGCGCTCCTCGGAAAAATCGAGGCGTTCCGCGAGCGGCTCTCGTGGCACGGCACCACGCCCGAGAGCAATCCTTCCGGCGGCAACAAGCTCCGCGGCCTCTACAACATCGCGCTGAAATCGCTCGGCGCCGTGCACAAGAAGGATCCGCGCACGCGCATCGACGCCGTGATCGATTACGCCGCGCCGCTCGCCGCCCCCGGATTCTATTTCATGAACGGCCCGGGCAACGACCTCGAAGGCATCGCCGGCCAGGCCGCCGCCGGCTGCAACCTCATCGTCTTCGTCACCGGCAACGGCTCGATCACGAATTTCCCGTTCGTGCCGACGCTGAAAATCACGACGACCACGCGCCGTCATCAGCTCCTCGTCCACGAGATGGACATCAACGCCGGCCGCTACCTCGACGGCGAAGCGATGACGACGCTCGCGGCGGACACGTTCGACCTTCTGCTCGCCACGGCGTCCGGCAAAAAAACCAAAGGCGAGCACGCCGGCCACGCGCAAGTCTCGCTCTGGCGCAACTGGCGGCAGACGGACGGCTCGCGCCTCGCGGCGTTGAAGGCGCGCACTGCGCCCGACGGAAAACCGCTCGCACTCGCGCCGGCATTGCGCGGCGCGAGTGTCGCGAAACCCGACGCCTCGCCCGCTGCACTCGCGGTTTTCCGCACCGACGACGACCGCTTCGCCACCGAGCGCGTCGGCCTGGTGCTGCCGACGAGCCTGTGCGCCGCGCAGATCGCGCGACTCGCCGCCGACCGGCTCAACGAAAAACAGCTCGGCGCCGCGCAGGGCATCTCGCGTTTCGTCGCGCTTGCGCACACGGAAGGCTGCGGCTTCGGCGGCGAGACGCTGTATCGGCTGCTCGAGCGCACCTACCGCGGCTACATCACGCATCCCAACGTCGCCGCTGCGCTGCTCCTCGAGCACGGCTGCGAGAAAATTCCGAACGACGCGATGCGCCGCCAGGTCGAAGCCGCGGAAATTCCCGCGACGCGCTTCGGCTGGGCGAGCGTGCAGCTCGACGGCGGCATCGCGAGGGCGCTCGACAAAATCGAAGCGTGGTTCGCGGAACGGCTCGCCGCACTCGCGCCGTGCGCTGCGACGCCCGCCGATTTCGGCGCGCTGAACGCCGGCTTCATGTCCGACGCCGCGCCAGACGCCGCCACGGCGGCGGCCTTCGCCGCCGCCGCCGAAACGATTCTCCGCGCCGGCGGCTCCGTGCTGTTGCCAGAGAATGATCCGCTGCTCGCCAGCGCGGCGTTTCGCGCGCCGTTGCTCGGCCGCACGCCGGTTCGGGCGACGCTCGCGTATGGTCAGCCACTCACGCAGCCGGGCCTGCACGTCGTCGCGACGGAGTCGACGCACTGGGTCGAAAACGCCACCGGCCTCGGCGGCTGCGGCGCGCACGTCATCCTCGGCCTCGTGCACGCGCACGCGCAGCAAGGTCACCCGCTCGTCCCGGTCGTGCAGGTCGCCGACGCCGCCTCGCGGGACCGAATCGCCGCGGCCGACGTCGACGCGTTTCTCACGGGCAGCGGCGCGGAGGACGCGACGCAGCTACTCCAGTTGCTCGGCGAGATTTGCAGCCGCCGCCGCGCGCCCGTCGCGAGCGCGCAGGGCTTCGTCGATTTCCAGCTCACGCGTGGCGAGCTCGGCGTCTCGACCTGACCCGGCAGGAATGTGCCGCGCGCGCGACCGAGAAATCCCGCGAGCTTGAAGTGAATCACGGAAACGCGGAGGCACGGAATCTTTGGGGGTTCGTTCAGCGCCACTATCATCGGCCGCGCTGAACGCCGATTTGTTTTTGCGAACGGCGGCGGGTTTCGCGGACCTTGCGTTCGTCGCATCGGCGCGTAGCGTGGTCGGCGATTGGATTTCGTTCTTTGATTGGTTTGCACACCAATCCGCGAGCGACGAACCGCCGGCGAAGGCCGGCCCTCGTCACTCGCCTCCCATTTTACGGGGGTGTTCTGGATTCTACCCTTGGTTGGAGTGCGCCGCTGCCAGTCGAGAGTCGTGGGTCTCTCGTTAAATCCCCTGCGAAAAAATAACAGGCAACACTGAAGAAATGCCCTTGGCTGCTTAATGTCAGCCACGTCGGTCTAGCGACACCTGCTAGCTGGAACTGACGTCGACAGCAGGCATAGCGCGCGGAGCGGTCCGCGGACTGCGCGCCGTATCTTCATCCGGGGAATAGTTTGGATCTGAGCGCGTGTGGTCGCTTGGTCCCGGCGAAACTAATATCACGCTATACTTGGTAGACGCGGTGCGCAAAGGTCAGGGGCACGCGGGTTCAACTCCCGCCACCTCCACCATTT
>DASZYB010000077.1:0-213242 GCA_035545575.1 Opitutaceae bacterium
AGGCGCCCGGGGTGTCGTCCGCCGCCGCGACGGCGGCGCGCGTGGCGCAGATCAAGAAAGACTACGAGGACATGATGACGCGGTTCGCGGCGGAATTCACCGCGGCGGGCGAGCATTTCCCCGGCGGGCTCAACGCGTATCTGCGCCAGCTCGCGCTGCTCGAGCGCGAAAAGTGGAAGGATCTCTCCGCGATCCTCACGCCGCGGGAGCTGGAGGATTTGCAGATGCAGGACACGCACGCGGGTCAGCTCACGCGCGAGTGCCTCGCCAACACGGCGGCGACCGACGAGCAGCGGCGCGCGGTGTTTCGCCTGCAGCAGGAGTTCGACGACAAATGGGCGCTGACGTTCGACCTGTCGGCGGCGACGCTGCTCGCGCGGCAAACGGAGCGGCAGGCGACGCAGGAAAAAATCCTCGCGCTGCTCGGCCCGGATTTGTTCGGCGCGTGGCTGCACGGCGAGGGATCGGACTACGCGCTGTCAGTGGATTGGGCCGCCCGGCAAGGCTTCGCTCCGGATTTCGCGTTGAACGAGTGGCGGCTCAAAAGCGAATTCGAGCTCGCGCGTTTGCAGCTCACGGTGCAGGCACAGGCGCAACGTTTTTCCCGGGAGGAAGTGGAAGGGCGAGAGGCGGAACTCGCGCAACGGATGCGCGAGCGAGCGCGCGCGGTGTTCGGGCCCACGGTCATCGAAGCGGCGCAGGGATCCGGGCGCTTTTCCTGGCTGCGCTGATCGGCTTCGTCGGTGAGCGGCAGGAATCCAACTTATCGTGCGACGCCGCGGTGCGGGGCCGCAGCCGCCCGTCCGGGCGCATTCGGGCGCGGGTTGCGCAGGACGCTGTGATTCACGACGCGGCGCTGGTCGACGGTGAGCGGCGGCAGGTCGGGGAGCGCGTCGGTTTTCGAATCGCGCAGCCAGTCGCGGGCGAGCGCGCGGAAGTTATCCCAGCGCTCGGCAATGAAGTGATCGCGGCCGGTCATCGGCGCGCCGTCGCCGAGCAGCGGGCCGGCGTGCGCGGCCTGGCGGAGCAGGCTGCGCCATTCGGTGAGCAGGCGGTCGAGGTCGCCGCGGCCGGCGATCGCGGCGGACGCGTCCATCTCGGCGATGACTTCGCGGGCGCGCGCGCCTTCGGCGACGAGCGCGCGGATCGATTCGCTGGCGCCGAAGCCGTATTGCAGCGGGATGCCTTCGTGGAGCCAGCCGTCGATCGTGAGCCGACGATAGGCGCGCGTGCACGCGGCGGCGAGCCGGCCGAGGTGGCGCGGATTCGTGCCGGCGAAGCGGTCGCCCGCGAACAGGTTCGCGCAGTCGAAAAGAATATCGTCGAGCGGATAGCGGTGATCCTCGAGCGCGGCGGCGAGCGCGAGGCCTTCGGGGCCGAGGAAAAACGAAACGATCTCGCCGCGCACGGTGAGGCGGAGCTGGCGGTCGAGGACGCCGGTGCGCTGCCATTGCCAGAGGAGCGTCGGCTGCGGCGAGAGCGCGAGGCACGCGGCGCGAAACGCGCAGCCGCGGCAGCCGGCGAAGGGATGGCGTTCGCGGCGGACGAGGCGCGCGCGGCCGGTGTCGGTGGCTTCGCCGCAGGGAAACGCGGGCGCGGCGGCGGGCGCGTTTTCGCCGAGGCCGAGCGAGATGCGTTCGTCGGCGAAGAAGCGGCTCGCCTCGGTGCGCGCCATCTCGGCGGCGTCGCGGCCGGTGCGGAGCTGGCGCAGGAAAAACGCCCACGGCAGCGGCGCGGCGCGCTTGAGGCGAAGCGGTTCGGCGCGGCGCATGCGCGGCGTGCTGGCGCTGACGAGCACGTAGCCGAAATCGTCGAGCCCGCGGCGGCCGGCGCGGCCGATCATCTGGAGCAGATCGTGCGGCGCGATCTCGTGGTCGAGCTGGTGATGGCGGTAGCTGCCCGTGGTGATGAGGACGGAGCGCAGCGAGAAATTGATGCCGGCGCTGAGGCCGAGCGTGGCGACGACGGCGCGGAGCTGGCCGGCCTTCGCGAGCGGCTCGATTACGCCGGCGCGTTGCGCGTAGCTGAGGCCGCTGTGGTGGTAGGCGACGCGACGCGAGAGGAGTTTGGCGAGCGCGGGCGTGCAGAGCTGTTCCTGCTCCGGCGTGAGCGTGAGCGGCTCGGCGAGCGGGAGCTCGCGCGCGAACTGGCGCGCGAGCCGCTCGGCATCGGCGCGGTGCGGCGCGAAGACGAGGATCGGGCCGAGGCCTTCGCGCAACGCGCCCGCGACGCGCTTCGCCCAGAAACTCTCGATCGAGCGCGGCAGGCCGTGGATGAGCTCGTCGACTTCGACTTCCTCGAGTTGCACGGGCCGCTCGCGGTGCTGGACGACTTCGACCTCGCGACCGAGCCGGCGCAGCCAGCCGGCGACTTCGTCGGGATTGGCGACGGCGCCGGAAAGCAGAAGAAGCTGAAGCTCGCGCGGCGCGGAAAGCAGGACGCCTTCGTAGTGGTTGCCGCGGTGCGGATCGGCGAGCCAGTGGTATTCGTCGACGACGAGGAGTTGAAACGTGGACGATCGCGCGTCCGAGCCGCTTGAAGCGCGGTGCGAGTCGACGACGAGACCCTGGACGGCTTCGAGCGTGGCGACGACGACGGGCGCCTCGGGGTTGACGCAAAGGTCTCCGGTCATGATGCCGACATTCCAGTCGCGGGCGCGCCACTCGGCGAATTTGTCGTTGGCGAGCGCGCGTGTCGGGACGGTGAAGAGCGCGCGGCGGGAAAAATTGGCCTGCTCGGCCCAGCGTTCGAAGATGTAGGTTTTGCCGGCGCCGGTCGGCGCGTCGACAACCACGTCGTGACTCGCGCGCAGGCCGGTGAGCGCCAGCGCCTGCCACCGGTCGGGCAGCACGAGCTTCTGCAATCCGGCGAAGGCGTCGGAGATCACGCGCACAGGGTGGCGCGGGCGGGGCGGATGGTCAAACGCAGGCCGCGCGTGGCGGGCGGAGCGCAGGCGGCCCGGGCGGCGGGCGCGGAGCGCGAGCGTTTTGGGCAATTTTTTGAGCGTCTTATCCGCTTTGCCGAGAGGGAGGGCGGATTTGAAGTGCCAAGGACGGCGAGCGTTTTTGCCGTTTCCAAAACCCCCCAATGGTCCGACCTGTCCCGCGCAGGCTTCTGCTGCTTTGCGACGCTGCTCGTGCTCATACGACGGCGCGCGATCGTCTGCGTCGGCCCGGTCTTGAACTTCGGATGGCGGCCGGCGCGCGGTGAGAATCGCGCGCGGCGGCTCCGAAAAGATTTACCTCCACACACCCAATGAACACACAAGCTACCCGCCGGTTTACCGGCACCTTACCGCGCTTCGCGCTGGCGATGCTCGCGTTGAGTTCCGCGCGTCTGGCCTTCGGCCAGACCGCGACGGCTCCCTCGGCTGCCGCCAAGGACGAGACGGTCGTGCTCCCGCAGTTCACGATTCAGGAAAATCCGGACAATCCCTACCTCTCGAAGCAGGCGTTGTCGGGCACCCGAGTCTCGATGGCCATCCAGGACATCCCGCAGACGGTATCGATCGTCACGAGCGATTTCATCCAGGATTCGATGAGCAATCGCATGCTCGACGCCGCCAAATACATCACGCCGGTGGTGGAATCGACGCTGCCGATCGGCGGCGATCGCTACACGATCCGCGGCTTCCAGGTCTCGCACGAATTCATCGACGGCATGGTGATCTCCGGCGAAGACGGCTACAGCATGTCGGTCGCGCCGTTTAACATCGACCGCGTCGAAATCATCAAGGGCCCGAACGCCATCCTCGTCCCCGGCGGCGCGCCTGGCGGCCAGTTCAACCCGATCACGAAATCGCCGTTCATGCGCGATCAGCAGTCGGCGACACTCGAAGTGGCGCAATACTTCGGCACCTCGCTGAGCACCGACATCAACCGCGTCCTCTCCCAGCAGAAAGGCGTCGCGGTGCGTTTCGTGGCGGCGGTTTGGGACAGCAAGGGCTATCAGAAAAACAGCTTCCGCAAGGGCTACGAATTCGCGCCCTCGATCAGCTGGCAGCTCTCGCCCTCGTCCAAGCTCGTGGTGAAAGCCGAGTTCGTGCAGAATCGCGAAATCCCCGGCTTCGGCGTGCCGATCGATCCGAGCATCGGCAGCAATCAATACGCGCAGATCGCCCAGGGCCTGCCGCGCGACTGGTCGTTCTCGGGCGGCGAAGATTACGATCATCGCCACCGCCGCACCGATCGCATCACGGGTGAGTTGTTCACGACGATCAACGATCACATCACCTCCCGGCTTTCGCTCTCCGCCGATCACGTGCTCCGTGAAGACCAGGGCGGCACCACCGGCGCGATCTTCGCGCCCGATCCGACGACCGGCGCGCTCGTCGCCTTCAACCCGACCCGCAATCCCTACACCGGCACCTACGATCCGGGCGTCGTGTGGACGGTGGACAACTCCGGCGCCGTCGCGGTCGCCACCTCGAAAATCGTGCCGGTGCCGAGCCCGAGCACCTACGTCTATCACCGCGTCAACAACAGCGATCACCTCTATTACAACGAGGCGCACCTGCGCAACGACTACGCCGGCAAGTTCGAGAACGACTTCATCAAGTCGACGACGATCGGCGGCCTCGCGGCGAATTTCTCCAAGACGAAGTGGAAGAGCTTCGTCGGCGTCTCGCAGGGTCCGGACGTGCCGAACACCAATCTCGGCTCGATCACCTACATCCCGCTGGTCTACCCCGAGCCGACTCCGGCGATCGGCGTGCAGAACAAGACGGCGAAACTGGAAGAGGCTCAGGTCTACGTCTATGAGACCGCCGGCTTCCTGCACGACCACCTCCTGCTCTCCGGCGGCGCTTCGCGCTATTTCGGTTCGCTCACCCGCACCGACAACACCGGCATCGCCGCCATCGGCGATCGCACCTTCAGCATCACCACGAACGCGACCAGCTACGGCGTGACCGTGAAGCCGATCAAGCCGATCAGCGTGTATTTCAGCCACAACAGCTCCGGTGAATCCATGCCCGGCTCGCTGCAGGCCGGCAACCCCGGCCTGCTGCCGCCGTTCAAGGCGACCAACGGCACGCAGGACGAGTATGGCGTGAAAACCTCGCTGCTCAACGACACGCTCACCGTCTCCTTCGCGCACTTCGACATCGCGCAGACCAACTACGCCGTGCCGAACAGCGAATACTACACGCTCGTCGCGCAGGGCAACCAGGCCGCGGCGAATCTTCTCCCGACCAGCACCTTTCTCGACGTTCGCTCGAAGGGCTGGGAGGCCGAGGGCAGCTATGCGCTGAGCCGCAACCTCACCATCATCGGCAATCTCTCCGACTACAAGTATCGCCAGCCGACGGGCGTCCGCATTCGCGCCGTCCCGGATCGCATCGCGGCACTCTACCTCGACTACCGTTTCACCGAGGGCTCGCTGCGCGGCTTCGGGTTTAATGTCGGTTACGACTATCACAGCGACGAAGTCGGCGAGAGCGTCACCGGCCTCACCACGAGCAAGCCGCTCGCGGGCGTCACCACGACGTATCCTGGCGTCGCCGCGGGCTTCGTGCCGCAGCAGCCGAGCTACAAGATCGAGCCCCGTTCCCTCGTGAACATCGGCCTCACCTATCGCGCGAAGGCGTGGACCGCCCGGCTCCAGATCAACAACGCGTTCGACAAGGAATACATCTACGCCGGCGGCAGCCGCACCTCGATCGTGGTCGGCGACCCGCGCAACTTCAAGGGCTCGATCACCTATCAGTTCTGATCGGACCTTCCCGTGTTTTTCGAGGGACGGAGGCGCGACCTCCGTCCCTTTTTTTTGCGCCCTCGCCTGCAACCGCGGTCTCGCGGCGGCCGGCGTTGGTTGACTGACTGACCGGCCAGTGGTGGGCTTGTCGGTCCCGACTCCTCGGGCAGCTTCTGGCCAACCCCCTTCGGCCGCATTCCCACATGCTGCGTTACTACGCCAACGGTCGTCTCCGCTGGAAGCAAAAGATGTTGTGCAACGCCCGCACGAATTGGGAATTCTATGCGGTGATCGACGGGCGCAGCGGGCCGGTTTTTCGTGACGGCGAGCGCCCCGCGCTCGCGGAGAAAACGCTCTGGGTCTTCGCCCCCGAATGCTCGCACGCATGGGCTGACGACGGCCGCCACACGTATCACCGGATCGTGTTTCACTTCGGCGCTGTGCCTTATCCGCTCGACGGGATCGTGCGCGAGCGCGGCTGGTTCGCCAAAAAACTTTCCGACGAGGAAGTCGCGCGCCTCCAGCAGATCGCCGGCGACGTGGAGACGCACTTCTGCCGGCCAAATCTGCTCAGCCCGATCCGCTTCCAGTCCGCGTTGATGGAGTTGTCCACCCTCGCGCTCTCCGATCACGCGCGCAGCGAGCCGCCGGCCGTGCCCGACGTGGCAAACTTCAAGGTCGAGCGCGCGCTCTCCTGGTATGCCGAGCACCTCGCGCGCAATCCCTCGGTCAAACAGATCGCGCAGGCGATCCATGTTTCCCCGAGCCACCTCCGCCGGCTTTTCTGGCAGACGAGGCGCATGAGCCCGAAGGCGGCGTTCCAACGCGTGCGCTTCGACAAGGCGCACGAGTTGATGAGCCGCACGACGCACACGCTGGAGGATGTCGCGCGGCATTGCGGCTATTCGAGCGCGGGACACTTCTGCCGCGAATACAAGCGGCTGCACCACTTCACGCCTGCGCACTGGCGCAAGCGGCTGATCGCGAAGTTCGAAAAACCGCTGCCGCCCGGCATCGTGCCCGTCCGCGAGTTCAGCGCACGTGCGACCGAGCGGACGATGAGCGCGTGAGCGGCACTGGTCGACGCTGCGTGGTCCGCCGTGGCGCGGGTGTCATTCGCGCGCGTCGCGTGCGCTCGAGCAGTTTCAAAACTGCTGCAGCCGTTTTTGTAGGTCGGGCTTTCTTGTCCGCCGTAGCCTGGGGCGAAGGCGGAACGCCCGACACGTCGGGGATAAACCCCGACCTACATGTCTGACGCGGCGACGAGTTTAACCGCGCTGGAAAACTTCACGGGCAGGACGCCCGTGCCGCCTCGCGTTGCGGCACCTTAGCCTTTGCCCGTAGTCGCGTCGGCGGCCGGCGGGAGAAAATTCAGCGCGAGGAAGCGCACGGCCGACTGGGCGTCGGCGTAGACGGCTTTCGCTTCGTCCTGCAGCGGATCTTCGCGCAGCAACGCGCTCGCGGACGAAGGCAGCGTCTCCCACGGATTGTTCGCCGGCGTCGCGGCCGCGATCACATGCGGCGGCACGTCGCGCAACGGCGTCTCCGGCGCGGGCGAGAAAAAGACGAAGGCGGCGATCGCTGCCGCGGCGAAGGTCGCGCTCGCGAGCAGCAGCGCGGGCCGCGCGGATTTCCGGCGGAGCGGTCGCGGCGCGGCGTGCACGGCGGCGAGGATGCGCTCCTCGAGTCCCGCGGGCGTGGACGTGCGTTGCGCGGGCGCTGCGCGACGCAGCGCGGAGCTCAGCGCGTCCTGCGCCTGAAAATAGCGCTGGCACTCGGCGCAGCCGGCGACGTGCGCGGCGCCCAGGCCCCGCGCGTCGCGCATATCGTCGGGGGCGAAGATCGCGCGCCAGCCGCGCACGACACGGCAGCTCCAGCGCGGTTGGTCGGGTTGGGCGAGAGTCGAAGTTTTCATGGGCGGGAGACTCCTTTCAACAGCGTGCGGCGCGCGCGAAACACCAATACCTTCACGTGCGTCTGGGTCAAACCGACGACGCGGGCGGTCTCGGCGGTGGACAATTCTTCGGCGAAGCGGAGCCAGAGAATTTCAAATTCGCGCGGCGCCAGCAGCGCGCGGGCGCGGTCCCAGAGATTCGTCGCGGCTTCGCTGTTTTCCGCGGCGTGCGCGGGCGACGGCTCATGGCTGGCTGATTCGGCGGGAAGTTCGTCCCAGCTTTTCGTGTCACGGAAATGATTGAGCGCGGTGTTGCGCGCGATGCGCAGCAGCCAGTTGACGAGCGGCCGCTGGCGGTCGAAGCCGGCGAGATGGTGAAACGCCTTGATGAACGTCTGCTGCGTGAGGTCCTCGGCGTCCTGCTCGTGCCGCGTCATCTGCCGCAGGTAGTGATAAACGCGGCGATGGTGCGTGCGCACGAGCGTGTCGAAGGCGCGGCCGTCGCCGGCGAGCGTGGTGCGGATGAGCTCCGCCTCGTCCGCGCCGGCCGCGGGACTGGCGGCCGTTTCTTCGCGGGGCGACACGGGCGAGAGCGTCATTTCCATTTCGACTGCGGATCAGCGACCGGTGGTTGGCGCGGGCGGGGCGGCCGGCGCGGGTGCATCGTCGCCGCGCGGCGGGCGCATGCTCACGGCGTAAGTGGCCTTGCCGGCAGGATCGTTGAAGTAGGCGACCTTGAGCGTGTAGACGCCGTCGGCGCCGGGGAATTGAAACTGCTGGAAATTCGCGCGCGGGCTCGGGCTTTTCATATACTCCGTCTTCATCACGAGCGCGCCGCCGCCGGACTGCGGCACCATCTCGACGCGCTCGAAGCGGACATTGCGCCCGCCGTGCGTGGCGAGGCCGAGCGTGATCGTGGTGCCGTTTTGCAGCGTGACGTTTTCGATCGTGCGCCACGCCAGCGGCGCGGGGCCGGTGGGCGTCGGCGTTGGCTCGGCCTGCCATTCGGCGAGCGAAGTGCCGAGCACGATCGCCGGCGCGGGTCGCGCGGGAGCGGCCGCGGGATTGTTTGGCTGCTGGAGGTGCTGGAAATTGTGCATCATCTCGACGAGCCGCGCGCTCGGATACGAGAGGGCGAGCGTGACGGCGTCGTCCTTGCGCGAGACGTTGGTCGCGTTGAGGAATTCCCCGAGCTGCCGGTCGGTCGTCTCGGTGAGCGAGAGCATCGCCGTCGTGCCCTGGAGAATTTTCATCAACTTGTCCGCCATCGCGTCGGACGTGGCGACGAGCTCGACGTGCGCGAAGGTGTCCGCGCCGCTTTCGCCGAGCGCGAGCGAGCCGGAGTTCGCCATCTTCAGGATGCGCGCCTGCGGGCCGTCGGCCGCGCCTTCCGGAATCTGGTCGGACGGCACGATCGACGAGGAGAAGAGGAACGCGCCGCTGGCATTTTTCGCGAAGCGCGCCAACGGCGAGTTGGGCGTCTGCGCGAGCGAAGCGCCCTGGCCGCGGGCCAGCTCGCGGGCGTGGAGGATCTGCGCCTTCGACTTGCTCACGAGGATCACGGGCTCCGGCGGAAACGCGACGATGAGCATGAGCTTGCCGGCGGCATCGGCCGCGGCGCCCGGCGCCGTGTCGATGCGGCGGAGTTTGTCGCCGGCGGGCGCGGTGTTGTCGGCGGCCGCGTTGGCGCTGGCCGCGGGCCGCGGCGGGCGCGACTTGAGTCCGTAAGCGGGGAAGGGCAGCTCGGTGAACTCCACGACTTGTTCCGGCGCGGCGATCGTGCCCTGCAACAGCAGGCCCTCGGCGATCTTGCGCAGGTCGGGCGTGCCCTGAAGGACGAGCGTCCCGTCGATCGCATCGGGATTGACGGAAAAATTCGCGCCGTAGGCGGTCGCGCTGCCGATCGTGGAAAGAACTTTTCCGACATCGATGCCGACGGGCAGATTGGGAATATTTCCAAACTGCGCCTTCTCCGCCGCGGCGATGAGTTCCTTGCCGACGAGGCTGTCACGCAGGCCATTGAAATCGGCGTAGACCACCCAGCGCGAGTCGGCGGGCACGAGGGCGGGATTGAAGGCGGCGCGAGCGCCGGGCAACGCGAGCGCCGGCACGACCAACAGCGAAAAACGGAGCCAGGATGTTTTCATGGTGAGAATACGGTTCATACCCGCGCGGCGGGGGCGCGGTTACATGCGCGCTCAGGTTTCGCCGGCGCCGGCGAATTCGCGCTGCATGAACCACGCGATGCCGAGGCCGAGCACGACAACGGTGAAAAGCAGCAGGATGCCCGCGGTCCCGAGCGGCCCGGCGGTTTGCGCCGTCGCCTCGGCGCGCCCGAGCCAGACGGAAAGCATCTCGCGCGTCTGGTGCGTCATCGACAGCCGGCTGACCTGCGTCGGAATCTGCCCCGCGCCGACCTCGACGATCGCCGCATAGCCGAGCCCGACGATCGGGTAGCGCGTCGTGAGGATGCCGCAGAAAAATCCGAACGCGCTGAACGCCGTCACGAGGAGAAACTGCGCGAAGAGCAGTTTCGGCGCGACCGTCGCGAGCTCCGGCGTCTGGCGCGCGGCGGCGAGCCCGAGCACGAGCGCGAAGGCGAGGAGGAAATCGAGCTGCAGGCAGAGCGTGTGCGCGACGAACTTGAAGGCGATGAACGCCGGCCGCGGAATCGGCCGCGTGAGCACGTAGTCGACCGAACTCGACTTCAGCTCCTCGCGCATCGCGCCGCCGGCCGACATGAACGCGAGCGCCGGCACGAGAAACGTGGCGTAGAAGACGATCGTCCAGTCGAGAAATGCCGCCGTGCCACGATCCGGCGGGCCGCCGCTGAAGAGCAGCGCGAGCAACGCGAGCCCGACGGCGAGCATGAGCCAGTGGCCGGGCAGGAGGAACTGGCGCAGCGTCAGCCGCCACACGCCACCGAAAGCGTGGCGCAGGTCGGGCGTGACGCGCGGCGCCGTGGGAAATGGCTCGGTCGCGTTCATGAGTGCAGCGCCGGCTCGATCGCCTTCTCGAGAAACGACGCGGTGCCTTGCACCTCGAAGATGCGCACGCCGCTCTCGAGCAGCAGTTGGTGATAGGCGCCGAAGAATTTTTCCGGCTCGCGCCAGCGCGCGTGGAGCGTGCCCGTCTCGGCGACGATGTCGCAACCGCGCAGCAGGTCGCGGTCGAAGAAAAAGCGCGCGAGCCGCTGCGGCGCCTCGCAGCGGAAGGTCGTCGCGTCCGGCCAGCGGCCGCGCGCATCGGCGGAGGCGCCTTCGTTGAGCGAGCGCGGGATGCGGCCCCAGCGCAGCAGGATGAAATCGGCGCAGAGCGTCTCCAGGTCGTGGAGGATGTGGCTCGAGATCAGGACGCTCACGCCTTCCTCGGCGAGCGCGCGGAGAATCGACGCGATGTCCTCGCGGCCCATCGGATCGAGGCCGTTCATCGGCTCGTCGAGGATGACGAGCTGCGGCTCGTGCAGGAGGCACTGCGCGAGCTTCACGCGCTGCTTCATGCCTTTGGAATAAGCGGTGACGCGCTTTTTCCAGTGCTCGGGCGCGAGCTTCACGCGCGTGAGCGCGCGCTGCGCGCGGTCGGCGGCGTCGCGCGCCGAAAGTCCCGAGATCATGCCGAGGCCGGTGAGCCATTCGAGCGGACGCAAGCCGATCGGGACGAGTTCGCTTTCGGGGCAATACGCGAGGCGCGCCTGCACCGCGGGATTGTTCCACGGCCTGCCGCCGAAGACGGTGAGTTCGCCAGCGCTCGGGCGGATCTGGCCGAGCAGCAGCCGAAACAGCGTGGTCTTGCCCGCGCCGTTCGGCCCGACGACGCCAGTGATGCCGGGCCGGATCGTGAACGACACGTTGTTCAGCCCGAGAATCATCCCGTAGAACCGGCTGACGTTTTCGGCCTGGACGATCGCGCTCATGGTTTCCTGTTGGGCATCTGTCTCGCAGACGCCGCCTCGCGCGGCGTTGCATCGCGGCGTCTGCAAGACAGACGCCCGGCAGAAATAATTTCCAGGATCGCGCTCATTCGGGGCGGAGCTTGCGGAAGAAGACAAACGACGAGGCGACGACGAACACGCCGAGGCTCGCCAGCGCACCGGACGGATCGGCGGCCTCCGCTCTTTTTCCGGCCGCGGCGAGATTGGTCACCAGCCGCTCGTCGATGAGCGGAAGCTGCGCGCTCGCTTCGGTGAGGGCGCGGTCGAGGCGGAAGACCTGCTCGCGCGTCTCGTTCAGATCGCGGGCGAAACTCGCGCGCTTGATCCAGCGCGGCGCGCGCGGCGGCGCGGAAATCACCAGGAACACGAGCCACAGCGCCACCCACGCCGTCGAGGTGACCCGCGAGTTGCGTCCGAGCGAGGACACGCCCAGCGCGATCGCGGCGAGTGCGACGAGGGCGATGCCGTTGAACAGCAGCGCGCGCAGCAGCGGCACGCCCGAATACACGATGAAGTCGCGATCCGTCGCGAAGAGCATGCTCAGCAGCCAGCCGAAGAGCAGCGGCCCGGTCCACACGAGCAGCAGCACGCCCGCGATGATGCCGAGCTTGCCGAGCAGGTAATCGACGGTCGTGAGCGGCCGCGAAAGGTAGACGATCAGCGCGTTGCTGCTGCGGTCGCGCGTGACGAGCTGCGGCACGAGCACCGTGAGCGCGATCAGGCTCAGCCAGAGTCCGAGGAACGAGTGCGCCCAGAAAATCGCCGTGAATACCGTGTGCACGACGACGTCGGGGTAGAGCGCGACGAGCCCGGTGAGCACGCTGAACAACGCCTCGGCGCGCGGGCCGGCCTTGATCGCGAGCGTCTCGAGCCAGCCGCCGCTCGCGAGCGACTGGCTGAACACGAAACCCGCCACCGCGATCATTGTGCCGCCGAGCCACGCGCCGGCGAGGAGCACGCGAAAGAACCGCGTCCGCAGCAGACTGCGCACGCCGGCGGAGATGATCGTCCAGCGGCGGTAGCCGACGCCGAGTGCGGGCTCGCGCCAGCGGCTGAGATCGAGCGTGTCGGCGTGGTCAGGCATGGTCGGTGGAAATCGCCTTGATGAACAACTCGTGCAGCGCGTCGGGATTCGACACGATCTCGGCCGGCGGCAGCGCGTGCGTGCGCATGAGCTCGAGCACCCACTCGATCGAGTCGGACGCGGACTCGACGCGGAGTTTTCCATTCGAGAGTCGCGTGACCCGCAGCCCCGCCTGCGTGAGCGCCGCCTGGAAACGCTCCGGTTCGCTCGCGGGCCCGATCTCGACGATGCGCCGGTGGCGGTTCTTCAACGCCGCGATGCTGTCGTGCTCGAGCAGCCGGTCGTGACCGACGATCATCACGCGATCGCACACGCGCTCGATGTCGCGCAGCAGGTGCGAGCACATCACGACGCTGATGCCGAGGTCGCGCCAGAGCGAGCCGATGAGTTTGAGGATGTGTTCGCGCCCGGACGGATCGAGGCCATTGGTCGGCTCGTCGAGAAACACGACCTCGGGATCGTGCACGAGCGCCTGCGCGAGCTTCACGCGCTGCTTCATGCCGGTCGAGTAGGTGTCGACGAGCCGGTAGCGCTCCTGGCCCATGCCGACGAGATCGAGGATCTCGTGCGTGCGCTGGCGCGCCTTGCGAAACGGCATCCCGGAAAGCTGGCCGCAATACGTCACGTATTCGCAGCCCGCCATGCCGGCGATCTGGCAATCCTGCTCCGGGCTGTAGCCGACTTTTTCGCGCGAGGCGCGATTGCGCGCGCGGATGTCGACGCCGAGCACGCGCGCGGTGCCGGAGGTCGGCGTCTCGAGATTGAGCAGGCACTTGATGAACGTGCTCTTGCCCGCGCCGTTGGGCCCGAGCAGACCGACCGTGCCGCGCGGGACCTGCACGGAGACATTCGCGAGCGCGCGCTGCGCGCCGAAATTTTTGCAGAGGTTCTCCGCCTCGATGATGCAGTCGGCCGACGGCAGCAATGGCCGGAGCAGCGGCGGCAGGTCGGGGGCGGGCGCGTTCAAAGGGACGGGAAGGTGGCTGGAATCCGGAAGCGATGGTCATACACGGGCGCGCGCGGGCAAGTTACAAAAAATTTTTCTCGGCGAATTCGCCGCGCGGCGCGTGACGGCGTTGCGCGTTGACGCGTCTGGCCGTGCGGCGTGCAATCGCCATTATTCTCCCCATGAAATCGACCCCGTGGTTTTTCGTTTCGCTTCTCGCGCTGGCCGCCGGATCGCTCCGCGCGGCGGACGCCACCGCCAGCCTGCAAAATGGTTTTGCCGAGCCGCCCGCCGAGGCGCGACCGACGGTGCGCTGGTGGTGGTTCGGGCCCGCGGTCGTGAAGCCGCAACTCGAGCGCGAGATGAAGCTGATGAAGGAAGGCGGCTTCGGCGGCTTCGAAGTGCAGCCGACTTATCCGCTCGCGCTCGACGGCCAGTATCCGGGCCTGAAAAACCTGAAGTTTCTCTCGCCGGAATTTTTCGACCTGATCGGCTTCACCGCTGCGAAATCGAAGGAGCTCGGGCTCCGCATGGATCTCACGCTCGGCAGCGGCTGGCCTTACGGCGGGCCGATGTTCACGCGCGAGGAAGCGGTGCAGTCGATCCGTGACGCCGGCACCGTCGAGATCACGCCGGGCCAGACGAGTGTCGCGCCGCCGCCGCCCGCCGCCGGCGGCCGCGGAGGCCGGGGCGCCGTCGCCGGCCCGCTCGTCGCCGCGCTGCTCGGCCCGGTCAACGACGCCGCGCCCGGCGCGAGCGCGTGGCTGCCGCTGCCGATCGAAAACGACGCCGCGCAACTTCCCGCCGATCTGCACGGCGCGACGCAGGTGAAATTTTTCGGCTACGCGCAGGCCGGCTTGATGCAGGTCAAGCGGCCCGCGTATGGCGCGGAAGGTTTCATCGTCGATCACTACAGCCCGCCGGCGATCGCGAAGTTCATCGATCAGATCGCGGCGCCCGAGATCGCGGCGTGCGGGCCGAATCCGCCTTATTCGATCTTCTGCGACAGCCTCGAGATCGCCGGCGAAGGCTGGACGCCGAATCTCCCCGCCGAGTTCAAACGCCGCCGCGGCTACGACCTGCTGCCGCTGCTGCCCGCGCTCTTCGACACGAACTTCCCGAAGGCCGCGGAAATCCGCGCCGACTATGGTCGCACGGTGGCGGAAGTATTCGACGACGCGTTTGTCGCTGCGTTCACCAAGCTCGCGCACGATCACGGCACGCGCTTCCGCATCCAGGCTTACGGCACGCCGCCGACGACGCTTTCGACCTACGCGCGCGCCGACATCGACGAGGGCGAGAACTACAACACGAAGGCATTCTCCGGCACGCGCTGGGCCGCGTCCGCGAGCCATCTGCTCGGCCGCGCGGTGACGAGCTCGGAGGCGTTCACGTGGCTGCACTCGCCGGTGTTCATGGCCGCGCCGCTCGACATCAAGGCTGAGTCGAATCTCCAGTTTCTCAACGGCATCAACCAGCTCCTCTTCCACGGCTGGCCCTACACCGCGCCCGGCGTCGAGTATCCCGGCTGGCGCTTCTACGCCGCGGCCGTCTTCGACGAAAAAAATCCGTGGTGGATCGTGATGCCCGACGTCACGAAATATCTCGCGCGCGTCGGCTACCTGCTGCGCCAGGGAAATCCGGCCAACGACGTCGCGCTCTACCTGCCCGAGGAGGACGCGTTCACCAATTTCACGCCGACCTCGCTCGAGATGGCGGCGGCGAGCGGACGCGGCATCCTCAACCGGCTCGTCAGCGCGTATATCCCGCCGATCGTCGATGCCGGCTACAATTTCGACTTCGTCGACGACGGCCTGCTGCTCTCGCGTGGCCGCGCCGCCGACGGCGCGCTCGCGTTTGGCGGCTCGAGCTACCGCGTCGTCGTGCTGCCCAACGTCGCGCGCATCCCGCTCGCCGCGCTGCGGCGGCTCGAGGAATTCGCGAATCGCGGCGGCATCCTCATTGCCGTCGGCCACGCGCCGTCGCAGGCGCCCGGCTATCTCGCGACCGACGCCGACCATGCCGCGATCCGCGACCTGAGCGCGCGGCTTTTCAACGGAGCGAATGCCAAAGGCGTGCTCGTCGCGAGCGAAACGCAGCTTGCCGCGGCGTTGCAGGCGAAGCTCGCGCCCGACGTGAAATACGCGAGCGCGCAGCCGAATCTCGGCTTCGTGCACCGGCGCACCGACGGCGGCGAAATTTATTATCTCAGCAACACCTCCGCGCAGCCGATCGCGGACACGGCGGTGTTTCGCGTGACCGGCCTGCAGGCCGAATGGTGGAATCCTGTCACCGGTCGCACGAGCCCGGCGAAAGGCGTCGCGCGCACCGCCGACGGAATCTCCGTGCCGGTCAGCCTGCCGCCGTATGGCGCGGAATTTCTCGTCTTCACGAAACGCACTCTCGCCGCCAGCGCGACGGCCACCGCAAATGTGCCGCCGCTCGATCTGAGCCGCGGCTGGGACGTGTCGTTCAAGAACGCCTCCGGCGAAGCCGATCCTGCGCCGCAGCATTTCGACGCGCTCGTGTCGTGGACGGAAAATCCCGCGACGCACTTTTTCTCCGGCGTGGCGGCATATGAAAAACAGATCGACGTGCCCGCTGCTCTGCTCGCGCGCGGCCTCGTGCAGTCGCTCGATTTCGGCGCGGGCGAAGCGACGAACGTCGCCGGCGGCGGCCAGGGTTACCGTGCGAATTTCCAGCCGCCGATCGGCGATGCCGCCGTCGTTTACGTGAACGGTCGTCGCGCCGGCAGCGTGTGGTGCCCGCCGTATCGCGTCGACGTCACCGGCCTGCTCACCGCGGGGACGAATCGGATCCGGATCGAGGTCGCGAATCGCGCCGTGAATTACATGGCCGACCGCGAGCATCATCCGCTGCCCGACTACACCGCGCTGAACGCCGACCGCACCTACGGCGGAAATCGTTTTCAGGCGCAGGACATGAACCGCATTCAGCCGACGCCGTCCGGCCTGCTCGGCACGGTGCAACTCCTCGCCGAAGCGGGCGCGGAGTAACGGTCCTCGAACCGCAGTCGTTCTCGGGTTTCGGTCGTCGCAGCATCTTTCGCCTTCGATGTGGCACGGGCATCTTGCCCGTGTTCGGCGAATTCACGGGCAAGATACTCGTGCGCCGCGCCAAAATCCCGGGCGCGTCGCCGCGCTTATCTGCTCGCGCGGCGGGCGGAATGAAATAACACGCAGTCACCCCTGTGTCGAAGTCGCGCCGATCGCCGAAGATTCCGCCTCCGCCTGCTGGCGCACCGTCGGCAGTTCAGGCGGCGTTGGCACCGAGCGACGCGCCGTCGGCTGCCGGCTCGGGCCTGTCACGTCGATCGCGCTACTCGTGGCTCACTTGGCCGTGGCGACATGCGGCGGAATTTTTTGCGCCGACCGAAACGTCGGCTCTGCTCTGGACCCGCTGGCTCGTGCTGCGCGCGGTGGGCGTCGTCTATCTTTTCATTTTCGCGGGCATCATCGTGGAAAGCGCCGCGATGGTCGGCCCGGAGGGCGTCGCGCCGATCGCGCCTTATCTCGCCGAGATCAAACGGATTTTTCCCGGCTTCTTCGGCTCGCTGTTCGCGGCGCCGAGTTTGTTCTGGCTGAACGCGAGTCCGGCGGCGATCGCCGCACTCGAGTGGACCGGCCTGCTCGCCGCCGTCGCCGTCGTCCTCAACCTGTGGCCGCGGCTCGCGCTCGCGGTGTGCTGGATCGCGTTTCTTTCGTTTGTCGAGACGTGGGCGGATTTTTCCTCGGCGCAGCTCGATCGCCTGATGCTGGAGACGGCGCTGCTGTGCATTCCCTTCGCGCCGGCGGGCGTGCGGCCGGGCCTCGGCGCGGCATCGCCGCCGCGGCGGATCGCGGTATTCGCGGTGCGCTGGCTGTTGTTTCGCGTCATGTTCGAGTCCGGCGTCGTGAAGCTGATCTCGAACGATCCGCACTGGCGAAATCTCACGGCGATGGACGTGATGTATGAGACCGCGCCGTCGCCGACGATTCTCGGCTACTGGGCGCACCAGTTGCCGCACGCGTTTCACGTCGGCGAGATCGCGCTGACGTTTCTCGCGGAAATCGTCGCACCGCTCGCCGCGGTCTTCGGCGGCCGGCGCGGGCGATGGTTCGCGTTCGCGGCGTGGGGCGCGTTGCAAGTGGGCATCCAGCTCACGTGCAATTTCGGCTGGCTCAACACCGCCGCGCTCGGCCTCGGGCTCCTGCTGCTCGACGATACGATGCTCGTGGCCGCGCTGCGCCGCTGCCGCGCGGCGTGGGCGGACCGCTTTCAACTCGCCGGCGCACGCGCCGCCGCGCTGGTCGCGCCTCCGGCGAGCTGGGCGCGCCACGGACTGCGCGCCGCGCTCGCGCTGCAGTTCGCGCTGACGCTGTCTGCGTTTGCGGTGATCTGCCTCGGCTCGCCCGACGCGATGCCCGCGCCGCTCGTGACGATCGCGAAACCATTTGCGGAATTGCGCAGCGCCAATGGCTACTCGCTCTACGCCGATTTCGATTTCGCGCATCACCAGGTCGACTTCGAAGGCTCCAACGACGGCGGCCGCACCTGGCGCACCTACGAATATCGCCACGTGCCGCAGCGCACCGATCGCGTCGCGGCTTTTCTCGCGCCGTGGTATCCGCGCTTCGAAGCGGCGATTCAGATCGAGAGCTGGACGCAGGGCGACCTCACGATGCTGCCGCCCGTCGCCGCGCAATTGCTGCGGCGCAGCCCGCCGGTGCTGGCGCGTTTCGCGCGCGATCCGTTTCCCGACCGGCCGCCGACCGTCGTGCGGATGCGGCGCTACCGGCTCGCGTTCACCGACAGCGCGACGCTGCGCCGGACCGGGCAGTATTGGCGCAAGGAACCCGACGGCGATTTCCAGCCGGCGATGTATCTCACGCCGCAGGGCGAGATCGCGCAGTTCAACCTCGCCGAAGCCGACGCCGCGCTGCAGGCGAAAAATTTTCGCGCGGCGTTCGCGATCTGCGAGCAGCAGTTCCAGCTCGGCAATCTCGAGGCGGGCGACCGGCTCGCGGAAATGTATGCGCGCGGGCTCGGCGGGCCGGAGCAGACTGGGAAGGCGTTTGCGTTGTTCGCGGATCTCGCCGCGCGCGGCGAACTGCCGGCGCGGCTCAACCTCGGCCTCTGCTACGAATACGGCGTCGGGACGCCGGTCGATTACGAGCGCGCGGCGGCCGAATATCGGCGCGCGGCGGAGATGGGCAGCCTCGCCGGGCTCTTCGCGCTCGGCTCGTTGTCGGCCAGCGAGCGGCTCGCGCCCGCGTCCGACGTCGAGGGCCTCGCTGCGCTGCTGCGCGCCGGGGCGCGGAGCGACGGACCCGACGCGCTCGTCGCGCGGATTCGCGCGGAGCAACCGGAGCTCGTGCGCCGGATGATGGCGCGCATGAAGGCCAGCGATGTCGTCCGCGCGCAGCAGCGCGCGCGCGAACTGCGATGAACTCGAAATGGTTGCGCCCGCCGTGCGCGCGACAAAATCTTTTCGCCGCTTTCGCCATGCGCCGCCTCGTTTCGACTCTCGCCAGCGTGCTCGCGTTTTCGCTTGTGGGCTGCGCGCGGCCCGATCCGCGGACGGTGCGAATCGCCGCCGACGCGCCCGGCGCGCTCGCCGGCTGGCGCGCGAAGATCGAGGATCAGATTCCGGCGGCGGAGTGGCGCGAGTTCGATGCGGCGCTGCAGGAATTGCGCTGGAGCCTGAAGGAACCGGGCGCGCCGGCGAATGCGGCCGACACGAGCGCGGCGCTGGCGAAGCGTGTCGCCGGTTGCACGTTTGTCGACGTGTTGCGGCTCGGTTATGAAGCGAAGGTGCAGCGGCTCGCCGCGCTGCGCACCGAGCTGAAAGCCGCCGTGGACACGAATGCACTGCTCGTGACGCAAGACGAGGAATCGGCGGCGCACCTGCGTTTTTACCGCAGCCAGCAGCAGGAGAGGCTCGCCGCGCTCGACGCGGAACTCGAGCAGGCGCGGCAGCGCTTCATCGCGCTCGGCGGGGCGCCGTCGAGCGTCGTGACGAGCAGCGAGTCGACCGAAGCGTCACGCGCGTCCGCGCCGACGGCACTTTCGCGCGACGACGCGTTGCGCGAGATCGACACCTTCCTCAAGAAGCGGCGCGACGCCGCCATTTTCAAATACGGCGCATGGCCGGTGAAGATCGACGAGCAGGGCGCACAGCTTCCGCCGGAACAGCGCGCGGAGTTCGAGCGACGGCGCGCCGCCGCGGACGCCGCGGGCCGGACGTTGATCGCCGTGCGGCTGAAGAACCATTGGCGGATTTTCGACGACGTCGTGAGCCCGCCGCAGTTTTCGTCGGCGGTCACCGCCAATCTCGGCGTCAACGACCGGAAGGCGATTACCGCAAAATGGAATCGGCTGGAGGCGGAGATTTGGGTGCGGAGCCAGAATTGGACGGACGAGGAAAAAGAGCTGCCCGTCGCGCCGCCGCCCGCGGATGTCAGACAGAATCCGACGCCGCAATCAGACCGGTAAGGATAATCGTCGGCGCGTCGGCGCGGCATGATCGCGGCGCCAATGAGCGTCCTTTCCATTCCTCCGACCGGCCGGCCGATGGCGCCGGAATTCCCGCGGCTCGATGCGCGCGTCGTCCCGACATTTCAAAACCCGATCGCGCCCGGCGCGGACCCGTGGGTCGTGTGGCACGACGGCTGGTATTACTGGTGCCTCTCGGAGAACATGCTCGGCGTGACGATCCATCGCTCGCGCACGCTCACGGCGCTCGGCGAAAAAGTCGCGGGCTGGCGCGCGCCGCGCGTCGGACCGTATTGCGCCGAAATCTGGGCGCCGGAGCTGCACCGGATTGACGGGCGCTGGTTCGTCTACGTGGCCGCGTCGAATGGCGACAACGCCACGCATCGCATGATCGTGCTCGAAGTCGCGGGCGACCACCCGACGGGCGCGATCGAATTCAAGGCCGAGCTCTACACCGGCGACGATCTCGCGAGCGGCGCGAACAACCGGTGGGCGATCGATGCCACGCCGTTCGAGCACGAGGGACGGCGTTATCTTTTGTGGTCGGGCTGGGCGGACGACCGCGACGAGCAGTGGCTCTACATCGCGGCGATGGCGAATCCGTGGACCGTCGCGAGCAACCGCGTGCGGATCTGCGCGAACGATGATTTCGCGTGGGAGCGCGTCGGCGAAAGCCTCGCGCAGCGCGGGCTCAACGAAGCGCCGCAAGTGCTGCAGCGCGACGGCCGCGTCTTCGTGATCTACTCCGCCAGCGGCTCGTGGGAAGTGAGCTACAAGCTCGGCCTGGTCGAGCTGCGCCCCGGCGGCGATCCGCTGCGGCCCACGGATTGGATCAAGCATCACGCGCCGGTGTTGCAGGCGACGGCGCGCACGTGGGGCGTGGGGCACTGCTCGTTCACGCGCTCGCCCGACGGCGCGGAGGACTGGATCGCGTTTCACGCGAAACGCGAACGCCAGCCGAATTGGGACCGCGTGATCCACGTGCAGCGTTTCGACTGGGACGACGAAGGCCGGCCGGTGTTTTCGGCGCCGGCCGATGCGGGCGAGAGCTTGGCGATGCCGTCGGAGTGATGACGAGTTCCCTTGCTGCTTACTTTTTGGGCAGCAATCCGTAGACATACAGCGCGCCGGTGCCGACGGGCAGCGCGCCGAAGCTCGCGAGATACACCTTCCCATTCACCACGGTGGGCGGCGCGTTCTTCGAGATCCGGCCGGGCGAATCGTGCGCGGCGTCCAGATTCGAATTCCAAAGCTCGTGCGTGATGTCGTTCGCGTCGTAAGCGCGCAACACCGCGGGACTGTTGAGGTGACCCGTGCCGTGCGCGGTCAGCGCGGCATTCGCCCAGACGATGCCACCCGCGCCACCGGATGCGGAAATGGACAGGATGCCGCCCGGGTAGGCACTGGTCGCGGCTCCGACCGCCAGCACCTCGGTCTCGAAGCGGCCGTCGCGGTAGGCAAACGCCTTGAGTGCGTCGTCCTGACCCCACACATACACCATGCCGCCGCGGCTCCCGCTGGCCCAGAACACCGAGCCGACGTTGACCTCGCCTTTCGCCACGCGGAAATGTTGCAGCGCCTGCTCGTCGCCCAGGTGGCCGAGGTGCTGCGTGTCGATTACATACATGATGCCCTGCTTGCCGGTCGCCACCATCGCATGCGTGCCCGGGATCAACATCGCGCCGCTCGAGTTCAGGTCCCAGTCACGGCGATCGAGCTCGGGATAATTGGTCGGCGTGAACCAGTCGGTCACCGCCAGTTCCGGCGTGAGGCGCAGGAAGCTGTCACTCAGGTTGCGCTCGCCGTCCCATTTACCGTTCGAGGTGACAAGGTAGATGCTGCCGTCGGCATCGACGGCCGGACCCTGGCCGGACTGCCAGATGCTGTTGCCCTGACCGGTCGGGCTGAGGTTGATGGCCCCAAGCTGGCGGAGCGTGATCGCGTCGAAGCGAAACAGGAAGCCATGATAGGGCTCCATGTCGCAGTGGGACGCATAGCCGACGTAGACGCTGCCGCGCGAGAGCACGAGCGCCGGGCGCTGATTTTCCTGCACCGGATCGAAGTCCGCGGCCAAGATGACGGCGGGGCTGTGCGGCCGCTCGGATCCCGTGGCGAGATCGAGGGCGTGCAGGCGTTGGACAAACGCGTCGTGTTCGTAAGTCAGCGCGACCACGTAGAGCGTCCCCGCGGCCGGATCGATCACCGGCGTGCCGATGATGCCCATGTTTCCGAGAATATCGAGGCACCAACAATGGTGCAATTGCACGCTTCCCGGCCGCCCGAGGTTCACCTGCCAGTAGGGCGGCCCAGCGCGGTCGGCGTCGAAGGCGTAGACCGTGTTTGCCGCGCTGGCGACGATCACGACATTGTGCCGCGCGCCTCGTATCATGAAATCAGGCACGTAGAGCGGCTGCGCGAACACCTGGTCGTCGACGTCGTGCCGGAACAGCAGGCCGAAGTTTCCCGCGCGCACTGTTTCCGGCGTCAACGTGGTCTCCTGGAGATTCGCCCCGGCCCGGGTATTGTCGTTGTGCTGCGTGTAGACGCCGACCCGGCCGAGCACGATCGGGCCCGCTCCCATCCCGGGCCCGGCGATCGTGTTCTCGATGCGCTGCGGGTTCAATTCCTCCTCGGAGAGCCGCTGGTCGGGATGCACGGCGGGATTCTTCAGCGGGCGGATCACGGTCGCGATCATCGCGTCGATCTGCGCCTCGTTGAGGACCGCGCCGAAGGGCGGCATGCGGTTGTTGAGCCCCTTGGCGATCGCCGCCTTCAACTCGGCGTCGGGATGCCGGTCCTGCCAGCGCGGATCGGCGAAGTTGGGAATGCCCATCGCGATGTTGCCGGTGCCGTCGCCGTTGTGGCAGCGCGCACAGGTTTCGGCGAAGACGGCGCGGACCGCCGCCGCGCTGGGGGCGTCCGACGCCGGCGCAGCGGCAGGGGCGATGGGCGTGGCATCCGCGGGCGCCGCCGCGCTGACCGGGAGAGGCGCGCCCAAGACCGCGATCAAGACCGCGCCCGGCAACGCACGCCGCGTGCACACCCTACGGAAATGGGAAGAGAACAAATCGAGAATCGGCATGGTTTAGCGTGATTCCGCCTTGGCCGATTGGAAAGTCGAGCCCGGTCCAGATCAAGCCGCGCTGCGTTGCGGGCTTGTCTTCGGACCCTGCCTGGCTTTCCCGGCCGCGCTGCGCTCAGCTTTTCTTCAGCGCGTCGAGCACCGTGCCGGGCGTGAGCAGCTCGGGCAGGATGACCGGCTGGTCCTTGCCGGGCAGCCAGATCAGGTTGAACGGCACGGCGGAGCGGTTGTAGGCCGCGAGCTCATTCGTGATGCGCGGATCGCGATTGGTCCAGTCGCCGCGCAGTGTCGCGATGTGGTGGTCGGCGAAATATTTCAAGACCGCGTCGGAATGAAACACGACGGTCTTGTTCGTCTGGCACGTGAAGCACCACTTCGCCGTGAAATCCACATACACGATCCGGCCGTCAGCGCGCAGCTTCGCGACGGCCTCGGGGCTCCACGGTTCCCACGCGATCTTCGACGCGTGCGGCCAGCCGATCCACGCGCCGCCGACGAGCAGCGCAGCGAGTGCCACGCTGCCGAAACGCGCGCGCGCCGTCGACGCGCCCGGCGCGTGCCAGCGACCGTAAACCCACACGCCGACCGCGATGACGACGAGGCCCATGATCGCGAGCAGCGTTTCGTCCGGCACCTGTCCGCTCAGCACCCACACGAGCACGCCGACCGTCGCGTAGAGCGGAAACGCCATGAACTGCTTGAACGTTTCCATCCACGCCCCCGGCCGCGGCAGGATTTTCACCGCCGCGGGAAAAACCGAAAGCAGCAGATACGGCAGCGAGAGCCCGAGCCCGATCGCGGTGAAGAGCAGAAACGACTCCGCCGTCGGCACCGCGAGCGCCGCGCCGAGCGCCGGCGCGAGGATCGGCGCGCTGCACGGCGTCGCCACGACCGTCGCGAGCACGCCGGTGAAGAACGAGCCCGCGAGTCCGGACTTCATCTGCAACTCCGATCCGACCGCCGTCGCGCCGAGGCCGAACTCGAACACGCCGCTCATGTTCATCGCGAACACCAGCAGCAGCGCGGCGAGCGCGAAGACAAACGCGGGCTCCTGCAGTTGAAATCCCCAGCCCAGCTCGTGGCCGCTGCCGCGCAGCACCGCCAGCACGCCCGCGAGCGTCCAGAACGAAAGCAGCACGCCGAGCGTGAACACGAGGCCGTGTGCGACGACTTTCGCGCGCGCCTGGCCGGCCTGATGCACGAAGCCGAGGATCTTCAGCCCGAGCACGGGGAAGACGCACGGCATCAGGTTGAGAATCAGGCCGCCGACAAACGCGAGCGCCACCGTGCCGGCGCCGAGCGGCTCGGCCATCGTCGTGGCGATCGTGGAGAAATCCGCGTCGACCTGCAAACCGCGCAGCGCGCCGCCGGACTGCCAGCCGGTTTCCGACGTGAGCACGCCGACGAGTTTCTTCGCGGCTTTGTCCGCCTCCGGCGAAATCGGCAGCGTGAGCGTGAAGCCACCGTGACCGTCGGGCTTCACCTGCTGCGGCGCGTCGAATTCGACGTAGCTGTCCGCGGAGAAAAAATGCAGATCCGCGGGCACGAAGCTCGCCGCCTGAGCGGGCGTCACGGTGAGCGTGACGTTTTTCGCATCGTGGCCGGCGGCGATTTTCCACGCCGCCTCGGCGCGCGGGAGAGCGGCGATGGTCGCGCGGATTTTTTCGCCCCACGCGGCATCGGGCTTCGGCGCTTCGGCGGAAACCGGCAGCGTGAGCGCGAGCTTCGCGCCGCCGGGCACGCAGACGTCCTCGCACATCAGCCAGTCGACGTCCGCGGCGAGCGTCACGTTTGTGCCGGGCGCGAGATCGGCGGGCGGCGTGAGGGTGACGGGCAGCAGCAGATCGCCGGTGTAGCCGTTGCCGACGATGTTGCCGTGCGAATCTTTCAGGAGATGCGGCGCAGGCCACTGGATGCCGCCGGCCGACCAGCCGGGCGGGAGTTTCCACGCGATCGTCGTCGGCAGGCCGGTGCCAGGCTGGAGCCAATACGTGTGCCAGCGCGGCTCGTGCACGAAGTGCAGCGCGACGGTGAGCGCGTGACCCGGTTGCACGGACGCGTCGGCGGCGACAAGCGACGCTTGCACATGCGTAGGCGCCGCCGCGGCCCGCGCGCCGGGCGCGACAAACGCAAACGAACACGCGAAGAACAGGAAGCCGATCAGCCGGCGGGCGGGAAGCATGGCGCGAAGATGGGAGTTTTCCGTGCGAGGCGCAAACGCCGAGGTTTGTTCCCGGCCGGAGTGGGGCGACGCGATAATGGTAACGCCGCAGTTACGCGGCAGTGGAAGAGGGATTTTCAAAAAGATGGGTGGAATAATAGCGTTCGGCGCGGTCGCAGAGGATCGTCACGACGCGGCAGTCGGGGCCGGATTCGCGCGCGAGGTTCAGCGCGGCGGCCACATTGGCGCCGCTGGAGGTGCCGACGAGCAGGCCGTGCTCCCGCGCCAGCCGGCGGGTCATGGCGACCGCGTCGCGGCTGGTCACTTTCGCGACGGAGTCGATCCGCGCGTCGCGCAGCAGCGGCGGGACGTAGCCGCCCGCCACGCCTTCGATCGCGTGGCAGCATGGCGTCTCGCCGGAGAGCATCGCGGCCTCGGCTGGCTCCATCGCCACGATCCGCACGCGGGGATTCGCCGCGCGCAACGCGCGGCCGCAGCCGGTGAGCGTGCCGCCCGTGCCGTAGCCCGCGACGAAGGCGTCGACGCGGCCGTCGGCCTGTTCGAGGATCTCGCGGCCGGTGTGCTGCTCGTGGTCGAGAGCGTTGAGGGGGTTTTCAAATTGGCGGGGCAGAAAGAAACGCGACTCGCGCTCCGCCATCTCACGGGTGAGCGCGATGCCGGTCGCGTAGCCGTCGTTGGCCTGGAACAACTGCACGTGCGCGCCGAACTGGCGAAGCAGGTGCCGGCGCTCGATGCTCGCGCCCGCGCTCATCAGGATATGCACGGCGTAGCCCTTCGCTGCGCCGACCATCGCGAGCGCAATGCCGGTGTTGCCGCTGGTGCACTCCAGGATGATCGAGTCCGGACGCAGCAGGCCGCGCTCCTCCGCGTCCTCGACGATCGTGAGCGCGAGCCGGTCCTTGATCGAGCCGGAGGGGTTGAGGAATTCCGCCTTCGCGAAGATCGTGCAGCTCTCGGCGGGAAAGTGCAGCGAGAGCAGCGGCGTGCGACCGATGAGCGCGAGAACCGGCGGGCGGAGGGAAACGGCGGCGGGCATCCGGCGATTTCCGCGGCCACGATCGCAGGAAGCAATCGAACGAAAGTTAACAATCGCGCGGCGGATTTCCGCGTAGGTGCGCAATCACCGCAGCGCGACCATCAGCCGCGAGCGGCTGGTGACGCCGAGCTTCTGAAAAATCCCGCTGAGCTGCACCTTCACACTGCCCTCGCTGCGGCCGAGCCTGGCGGCGATTTCCTTGTTGCTCAGGCCGGCGCAGACGAGGTCGGCGAGCGCGCGCTCGGTGGGTGTGAGCTGGGCGCGAAGCCGCTCGGGCGAAGACTCGCCGCCGCCGGCGGCGAGCAGCGCGGCCTCGGGGCTGTGCAGGTGGATCACGAAGATCGGTTTCGTGAGCGCGCCCGCGCTTTCGCGGCGCAGTGTGATCGCCGCGCGATAGAGCCCGGAGGACACTCCGGCGCTCAACGGCGCGGGCTCGCGCGTCGGCGCCGCGGAAGCTTGTTTTTCCCACGCGGGCTTGAGGCTGGCGCAGGCCGCGACGATCTCGGCGGGGATTTTGAACACCGCCTGCGGCGTGAAGGTGCGCGCCTTTTCCGGCCCGAAGTTCCACGCGGCGCAGAGGGCGAGGGCTTCCTGGCTCGCGTAGACCGGATCGAGGCTCCAGTCGAGAAACACGACGGCCTCGGGTTTGGCGCGGTAAAAATTTTCCAGCAGCCGGCGGCGGCGGCGTTCGCCTTCGAAGATCCGCACGCGCTCGAACGCCACGCCGATGTGCTGATGCAGGGTGCGCAGCAGCGCCATCTCGCCCGGCGTGAAATCGCCCTGATCGGGACGGCGGCGCAGTGCGAACGACGTCTCCACCTGCTCGCCGCGCCAGAACAAAAGGTGCGCCGAGTAGCGCCAGCCCAGCGGGAGCATGTAGCGCTGGTAGTAGGGCGTGGCGGGAATTTTTTTCTCGTTCCGCATCACGTCGGTGTGGCGGTAGCACGGGATGCCCGGATGATCCTCGAGAAACGGCCCGAAAAACGCGCGCCCCTCCACGGCCACGAGGCGCGCCTTTTCCTCGGGATCGACGATGCGCGATTTCGCCGAAGTGAGCCGGCGCGTCGTCAACTCGCTGCGCCAGTCGAGATAGTTTACCGACATCACCAGCGTGTCGTGCGGGACGAGTGTCTCGAAGAGACGCTGGAGCGCGGTCCATAAATCCGCGAAGTCCATCGCCCGGTGCAGTGCGAGCACGGCGCGCTGTCCCCGCCCAGAGGGCAGCGCGGCGCCGGCGTCATGCAGCGTGGTGGAGGCGGTCATCGGCAGCGACACGAAGTGAAGCGATGGAACGGCAAAGTGCCAAACCTAACCTTTGTCAGGTTGTGCGGGCCCTGCGCCTGCTCACCTTGGCGCACCATGACGCTTCCCCGACTCCGGTTCTTTGCTGCGTTGTTACTCGCGCCGCTCGCGCTGTCCGCCCAGACCGATAAATCCGCCGCGCCGGCCGCGACCCCCGGCGCGGAAGAGAAAAAGGACGAGCCCCTGAAGCTCGAGGCCGTCGAAGTCACCGGCACGCGTCTGCGGCTGAGCGCGGGCGAGGCGCCTGCGGTGCCGGTGCTGACGCTCTCGCGCGTCGAGCTCGAGGAACTAGGCGTGAATCGTCTGGCGGACATCCGCCAGGCCATCCCGCAGCTTCAGCCTTCCGTCGGGTTCAACGACAATCTCGTCAACAGCGGCCCTTCGCGTGGCCAGCAGGTGAGCACGACGTTCAACCTGCGCGGCCTCGGCAACAACTCCACGCTTGTGCTCATCGACGGCCACCGCGTCCCGCACTCCGGCCAGGAGGCGCCGGGCGGCGCGGGCGGGCGCGAGGATTTCAACGTCGACGGCATTCCCGTCAGCGCCATCGAGCGCGTGGAAATCCTGCCGCAGGGCGCCAGCGCGGTCTACGGCTCGGAAGCCATGGCTGGAGTGGTGAACATCATCCTCAAGAAAAACTACACCGGCGCCGAGCTCTCGGTGAACTACGACAATTCCTTCGACAAGGATGTCGGCGATCTGTCGGTCGGTCTCACGGCGGGTTTCAGCCGGGGCAAACTGAAAACGTTTCTCACGGCCAACTGGGAAAAACAAAATGGGCAGACGGGCGCCGACCGGTGGTTCACCGCGCGCGATGCATCGTTCTTCGGCGGCTCGACCTCCTTCATCAATTCCCAAGTTGCCGGCGGCGCCGGCTCGCTTTCGTCGACCAGCTCTCCGCTCAATGCCAATCAGGCGGCGCTTCCCGGGCTCACCACCAACGTCGTCGCGATTCCTGCGGGTTCGAAAGGCTCCGGCCTGACCACCGCCGATTATGTGGCGGCCGGCGCGCCGTCCGCCCCGTTCGATCCCTCGTCCGATACCTCGATCATCGATCCGGCCACGCGGCGCAGCGTCGTTTTCAAGGCCGACTACGCCGTCGCGCCGTTGCTGGAAGCCTACGCGGAATTGCGCTGGTCGAGGTTCAAAAACGAATTCACCTCCACCCCGCAGACGCTGAGCATCTCGCTTCCGGCCGGCTACGCGGGCAATCCGTTTTCCTCGGCCGTGTTTCTGCGCAAGGTGTTTTTCGACCTGCCCCGCTACCATCAGGATTCCTATCAGGAAAACAGCGGGCTCGTGCTCGGCGCCCGCGGACATTTTCTCGATCAAGGCGTCGCCGGCGGAAAATTCCTCAAGGCCTGGCGCTACGATGCCTCGGCGAATTTCACGCGCAACGTCATCGATGACCTGATCACGACGAACACCTTCAACACCACCGCGCTCGCTGCGGCGATGAGCGACCCCAACCCCGCCAGCCGCCCGATCCTCGCCTACGACAGCTCGCGCCCGGGCAACAACCCCAACGCTCCTGGCGTGCTCGAAAAGTTTCTCGTTCCCGCCGCGTCGCATCACCACGACTACACCGACGTCGATCAATACACGTTCCAGGCGGACGGCGCGGTCTGGGCCGGCTGGGCGGGCGACATCAAGGCGGCCGTGGGCGGCGAAGCCTCGCAGGAGAAGGTGCATTTCCACCGCGATGCCGGAGATTCGTCGCTGGCGTTCACGCTGACGAAGCCGTTCTCACGCCGGCTCACCGCCGTGTTTGCCGAATTGAGCGTGCCCCTGCTCGCGGAGAAACAGCACGTGCCTCTCGTGCATCGGCTCGAGGCCGGCACGGCGGTCCGCGCGGAAGATTTCTCCGACGTCGGCAGTCATCGCACCCCGCAATACAATGCGCTCTATCAGCCCGTGAGCTGGCTCTCGTTCCGCGCCTCGCGCGCCGAAGGCTTCAAGGTCGCCCGCCTCTACGATCTGCAGGCCCCAATCTTCACCAGCACGGCGACGCTGACGACCGCCAGCAATGTCCACGACACGCTGCGCGGTGGCGAACTCGTCCTCGGCCCCGTCACGAGCACGACGGGTGGCAACCCCGCGCTCAAACCCGAGACGTCCGTCTCGAAAAACGGCGGCATCGTGATCGACGTGCCCGGCCGCTGGTTCAAGGGCCTCACCCTCTCGGTCGACGCGTGGGAACTGCATTATTTCAACAAGGTCGCCGCGCCGAGCCGGCAGGTCCTCATCGATTATTTTCCCGCGCGCGTCACGCGCGGCGCCAAGCTGCCTGGCGATCCGGCGAGCTACGCCGGTGTCATCACGGCGTTCGACACGTCGAACATCAACTATTCGAAATACGACACGCGCGGGGTCGATTACAGCGCCAGCTATCAGCACGCCACGCCGCTCGGCCCGGTGTCGATCTCGGCCTCGCTCTCCGATCCAAAAACGATCGCGACGAAATCCACGCCGGCGGCCACGACCTTCAGCTACGTCTGGCTGCCGCTGCGCCTCGCCGGCTCCGCGTTCCTGCGCCACGGCGCCTGGAGCGCCGGCACGACGATGAGCTATCAGGCGCCCTATCGGCTTTCGACCTCTCCGACCGGCTCCGCCTATCCATCGATGATTTTGTGGAATCCCCAAGTCAGCTACGATTTCGGCCGCGACAAATCCTTCGGACGGCACGCCGACACCTGGTGGCGTCGCGCGCTCGCCGAGGCCAGAGTGAGCCTCACGATCCCCAACGCCTTCCACGCCGATCCCGAACTCGCGGACAAGCTCAACGGGCGCATCGTCTACGATCCGCGCCTCACGCGTTACGTCATCAACCTCTCGAAAAAACTCTGAACGCTGTTGTGTGTGAGGCAGGAGCGGCTCGCCGAGTCGGACTTGCTCGAGCTGCCCTGCCTCTTTCTTTTCCCTATGAAAAAATATCTCTTTTCGATCATCGGTCTCGCGGGAGTTTTGGTTTTCACTGGCTGTGCCAAAAAAGAGGCGAAGGCCACCGCCGCCCCGCCTCCCGCGCCCGCGCCGGCGGTTGCCAGATCGCCGGCCGACCTCGACTACGACGCCATCTGGACGATCTTCAAGCAGCAGCCGGCGAATCCCGATCTCCGGAAGGAAAACCCCCGCGAGGCCTACACCTGGGAAAACGAGAAGATGAAGAAATTCATCGCGGCCGCGCGCGATTTCGCCGCGAAATATCCGACCGACCCGCGGCGTTACGAGGCGCTGGTGCAGTCGAGCTACACGCGACCCTGGTTCCTCACCGGGTTCAAACCGGAGTTCGATGCCGCGCCCGGTTCGAAAAACCTGATCGTCGACCAGGACGCGCTGAACGCCTTTCGCGCCTCGCAATTCAAATACCTCACCGAGGTGATCGAGGCCGACGACGCCACCGAGCGGCAGCGCGGCGGCGCCATGTTTGCGTTTCTGGCCGACGGCCGGGCCGATGCCCGCGACCGCGGGTTGACTTACGATGTGGCCGCTTCCGCCGGTCCGCTCGTCGATCGCGTTGTCGCCAAGTTCCCCGACGCGCGCGCGCTCGTGGTCGTCGACCAGTATGTTGCCGCGTTGAAACAGGATTCGCCGGCCGCGGCGACCGCCTTCGCGGCGAAACTGCAGGCGATGCCCGCCCTTGCCGCGGCGATGGCCGAGGCCGCGGCGAAGCGCGAGGCGGACGCCGCCGAAAAAGCCCGGAGAGTGGCTGCGCTCGGCTCGCTCACGTTCACCGCCGCCGACGGACGCCCCGTCGAGCTCGCGCAGCTCAAGGGCAAGGTCGTGCTCGTGGATTTCTGGGCCACGTGGTGCGGCCCCTGCGTCGCCGAGCTCCCCAACGTCGTCGCCAACTACAAGAAATACCACGATCGCGGATTCGAGGTGATCGGCATCACGCTCGAGAACGCGGGCCTCACCGGCACGGAAGACGACGCAACCCGCGCGCGAAAGATCGCCGTAGCGAAAGAGAAGATGCTCGATTTCACCGCGAAGCACGAGATGCCCTGGCCGCAGTATTTCGACGGCAAATTCTGGAAGAACGATTTTGCCGTGAAATTCGGCGTCAACCTCATCCCGGCGATGTTCCTGCTCGATCAATCCGGCAACATCGTCTCCACCGAGGCGCGCGGCCCGTTGCTCGAGTCGGAGCTCCGGCGCCTGCTCAAGCTCTGAGCGCCGCCGAGCGCGTCCGTCGCCGTGCCCGAGCCCTCGGAGCCTTTTGCCGCGCCCGCCGCCGCCAACTGGGCGGAGATTTTCGCGGGCATCGACGAGCGTCGCCTGCTGCTCGAGCGGCTCACCGCAGCTGAGCGCAGCGTGGCGCGCCACATCCGCGCCGGCCGCACCAATCGCGAGATCGCCGCGCGGATGAAGAAGTCCGAATCGACCGTGAAACGCCTGGTGAGCGCATGCCTCCGGAAATTCCGCGTGCCCACGCGCGCGCGCCTGATGGCCTTGCTCCGCTGAAGCCGCGCCGCGCGCTTGCCTCCCCTCGCGGCTCCGGCACGCTGCGCGGCGATGAAGACACGCATTTTCGGACGCACCGGCCGCGCGGTGGGCGAGGTCGGGCTCGGCACGTGGCAGCTTGGCGCAAACTGGGGCGACGTGACCGACGCGACCGCGATGGCGACATTGCGCGCGGCGTGGGACGCGGGCACGACGCTCTTCGACACGGCGGACGTCTACGGCATGGGCCGCAGCGAGACGTTCATCGGAAAATTTCTCCGCGAGACGCCGGGCGCGCGCGAGCGGGCTTACGTCGCGACGAAGCTCGGCCGCTTCTCGCCGCCGGGCTGGCCGGAAAATTTCACGCGCGCGGGCGTGCGCCAGCACACCGAGGCGTCGCTCAAGCGGCTCGGCGTCGACGCGCTCGATCTCACGCAGTTTCACTGCATCCCGCTCGAGGTGCTGAAGCGCGGCGAAGTGTTCGAGCACGTGCGCGAGTTGAAGCGCGAGGGGAAAATCCGCGACTTCGGCGTGAGCGTCGAATCGATGGAAGAGGCGGACTTTTGCGTGCGGCAGGAAGGCGTCGCGGCGCTCCAGATCATCTTCAATATTTTCCGGCAGAAACCGATCCACACGCTCTTCGCCGAGGCGAAGCGGCGCAACGTCGCGCTGCTCGTGCGGCTGCCGCTCGCGAGCGGGTTGCTCGCGGGAAAATTCACCGCGGCGACGAAGTTTCCCGAGAGCGATCACCGCAATTTCAATCGCGACGGCCAGCAGTTCAACGTCGGCGAGACTTTCGCCGGGCTGCCGTTTGCGAAGGGCGTCGAGCTGGCGGACGCGCTGAAACCGCTGGTGCCCGCGGGCCTCACGATGAGCGACATGGCCTTGCGGTGGTGCCTGGATTTCGACGCGGTGAGCGCGATCATCCCCGGCGCGAAGAATCCGGAGCAGGCGCGCTCGAACGCGCGCGCGTCCGCGCTGCCGCCGCTCGGCGCCGCCCTGCACGGGCGGCTCGCGGACTTCTACGAGCGCGAGGTGGCGGCGCACATCCGCGGCGCGTATTGAATCGAAGTTTCGCGCCGCGCGCGGCGTCGATCCCCGCGCGCCCACGGAATCGTCCGGGCGAAGAATCGGACAATTCCCGGCGGCAAAACGATGCGAAGGTATGGTCAAATAGGCCATGGCCACGCTCCCGCTTCCCGCCCGCCGCTTTTCGTGTCGCTCAGGATTTTTGCGCCGCGCGTTTTTGAGCGCCGTCTTTTTCGGTGTGGGAGTTTTCGCCGCGCGCGCGGATCTGCTCGTGCTGCGTCCGGGCGCGAGCGGCACGGGTTTGCCCGGCGGAATCGTGCGGCTCGATGATGGACGCGGCATCGCGCAAAGCGAATTCGGCGCGGCGAACGAAGGCTTCGACGCGATGTGCCTCGGGCCCGAAGGCGATCTCTACGTCGCGCGCGATCTGCTCGGCGCGGACGAGATCGTGCGCTTCGATGGCGCGGGCCGGCTGCGCGGAAAATTTGCGGCGGTCGACGGAGCGCTGGTGCAGGCGATGGCGTTTGGGCCGAATGGCGATCTCTACGCGATCGTGCGCCGCTACGAGCGCGACAGCACGACCGCGCAGCGCAGCATCGTGCGCTTCGATGGCCGGACCGGCGCGGCGCGCGGCGTCGTGATCGGCGAAGGCGCCGGCGGAATGATCTCGCCCGCGGCGATCGCGTTCGGCGCGGACGGGATGCTTTATGTCGCGGATGCGCAAGCCGGCGTGCTACGCTTCGCGGCGAGCGGCGAATTCATCGAGGCCGTCGTGCCGCGCGGCCGCGGCGGACTCGAGCAGGCGGCGGCGCTGGCATTCGCGCCGGACGGAAATCTTTGCGTCGTCGATGCGGCGAAGGACGAGGTGCTGCGCTTCGCCGCGGGCGACGGCGCGTTTCTCGGCGCGTGGATTGCGCCGGGCTACGAATTGGGCGCGGTGGCGTTCGGCCCGGACGGAAATTTCTACGCGAGCCGCGGGCGCGCGAACCAGATTCTGCGCTTCGACGGCCGGACGGGCGCGCCGATGGGCGTGTTCGCGATGGACGCGGTGCTCGCGCGCGCCGCGGGATTGCTGTTTATCGCGCCGCCGCAGGAACAACTCGCGCTGGCTGGCGCTCGGACCGGCGCAACCCGGCTGCCGCGCTCGTAGACGTTCGCGCCGACTGGCGCTGCGCGAATTTCAAGCGCGCGCGCAGCGGCGGAGATTGTCGCACACGATCGCGGCGGCGGCGGCGGCGTTGAGCGATTCGGCCTGGCCGTAGCGGGGAACAGTCACGTAGCGCGTGATGTTTTTTTTCACGGCGGCGGAAAGCCCGTGACCCTCGCTGCCGATGACGACGATCGCGTCGCGCAGCGGCGGCAGCTCGTGCACCGCAGTCCCGGTGAGATCGCAGCCGAGAATCGGCACGGCGGGCGCGAGCGCGGCGAAGAGCGGGCCGAGATCGGCTGCGAACGCCGCCACGCGCGCGAACGAACCCATGCTGGCGTTGATGACTTTCTGGTGAAACAGGTCCGCGCAGTCCGGCGAAAGCACGACGCGATCGAACGCAAACCAGTCGGCGATCCGCAGCAGCGTGCCGACGTTGCCCGGGTCCTGCACGCCATCGAGCGCGAGCGTGAGCCCGCGGCGCAGAATCTCCGGCGCGAGCGGCGGGCGCGAAATCCGCCCGACCGCGACCACGCTCGCCGGCGTCGGAAAATGCGAGATGCGCGCCATCTCGTCGTCGGTGATTTCGCGCACCGCGACCGGCGGCGCGGACGCAGCGCGCGCGGTTTTTTCCGGCCACGCGGGCGTGGCGTAAATTTCGACAAACGGAAAATTGGCCGCGAGCAATTCGGCGACGACCTTTTCGCCTTCGACGACGAAGAGCCCGAGCGCTTCGCGATGCTTCTTCTCGCGCAGCGAGCGCAGGCGCTGGAGTTCGGCCTTGGTGAGCACGCGGGATGTTCGGCGCGAGTTGGTCGGAGAGGCAAGCGCGACGCCGGAGGCGGGCTTCGCACTTTTCATCGGCGCGCGGGTCGTTAGCCTCGCATTTATGAAACGACTCGCCCCGCTGTTTCTCGTCGTGGCCACTGTCTGGTTTGCATTCGCCTCGATGGCATTCGGAGCGCCGCCGGCTGCCGGCGCCAAAGGCGATCGTTCGCCGGGCGCGCCGATCGCGACGGCGGTATCGACCGCGACGGGCATCGCGATTTCGCCGCTGCTCGGCACGAGTGCGTATGGCGCTTATCGCTGGGCGACGGCGAAGGACGATGCGGCGCGCGCGGCGCTGCCGTGGTATGCGCAGGTGAAATTCTGGCTGCCGGCGCTGTTGATCGTCGCGGCGTGCGCGGCGAAGGACACGCTCGGCGCGGCGCTGCCGCCGGGCGCGAAGAAGCCGCTCGATGTGCTCGAGACGATCGAAAACAAAATCAGCGGGCTCGTCGCCGCGGGCGCGGTCGTGCCGGCGACGATGGATTTGTTTTCCAAATTGCTGCTCGAGCAGACCGGCGCGCACAGCGCGGGTGCGATGGTGGCGGGGACGGGCGGGCTGGCGATGATTCCCGTGGCGAGCCTGCACGCTTCGTGGCTGCTCGACGTGTTGATGGTGCCGTTTGGCGTCGCGATCTTTGCGATCGTGTGGATGGCATCGCACGCGATCAACGTCCTCATCCTCCTCAGCCCGTGGGGCGCGATCGACGCGGCGCTGAAAGGCGCGCGCACGGGATTGCTCGGACTCGTCGTGCTGACGTCGGCGATCAATCCGTGGCTCGGCGCGTTGCTGTCGCTGGTCGTGATCGTCGTCGCGTATTTTGTCGCGGGCTGGGCGTTTCGACTGACGGTCTTCGGCACGGTCTTCTGCTGGGATTTTCTCACCGTGCGGCGCGCGCGCTTCGCGCCGGCGGAAAACGACAACCGGATGTTTGCCGGCGCGAATCTCGCGGGCGTGCCCGTGCGCAGCTACGGGCGGCTCGTGCAACGCACGCAGGGCGGCCTGGAATTCGTTTACCGGCCGTGGCTGGTGCGCGCGCCGCGCGTCGCGCAGGTGACGGCGGCGCCGGCGACGCTCGCGGTCGGGCGCGGATTGTTTTTTTCGACGGTGACCGCCGACGGAGTCGGCACGCTCTTCCTGCTGCCGCCGCGCTATCGCGGCCACGAGGAAATCGTCGCGCGCGCCTATCTCATGGGCGGCGGCGTGCGGCCGGCGGGATTGCGCAAGGCGTGGGGCGCGATCGGCGAATTGTTCGGCGGCGCCGCGGCGAAGACGCAGCTCGCGTGAGCGCGCCGACGGCGCCGCGGCCGCGGGCGTCTACCAATACAGCCAGTATTTCCTGCTCTGCTCCTGATAGACTTTCGCCTGCTCGCGCCACGTGCTGAACCACGTTTCGAGGTCGATATTTTTTCCCTTCGTGGCGAGGTCCTTCACGAACGCGCTCGAGCCGACGAGCCGCGTGAACAGACTTTTGTCGTTCAGCTTCGCAGTCGCGTAGGGATTCCGGCCCTCGAGCTTGCACGTGAGTTTCATGAGCCAGAAATTCAGCTCGGTCGGCCGCCACGCGTCCCAGTCGGAGATCTCGACGAACAGGCCCGTGGCGCCGGAGCCGTTCTTCGCGTTCGGCGCGGCGATGCGGCGGATTTGCACGCCGGGAATGTTGAGCGTGCGCAGTTCCTTTTCGACGATTTCGGAACGGATCGTGAGATGCGAGAGCCCGCGAAACGGAAACTGCTCGCCGACACCGCTGCGAAAACCGCTCGGCGGCTCGCAGCCGAGGCCGGTCATCGGGTAACCTTCCACCGCGGAAAAATCCGGGATCTTCGGCGACGTCGCGACCCATGCGAGGCCCGTGTCCGGCCAGCGCATCGAGCGCGTCCAGCCGCGCATCGGCACGACGACGAGCTTGCCGCGCGTGCGCACGGCATCGGGGATCGTCAGCACGCCGGGCGCTGCCGCCGCCATCCGCGCGAGCTCGCCGATCGTGAGTCCGTGGACATACGGCACGCGAAACGCGCCGACGTAGCTCACGAGCGCCGCGTCGAGTAGCGGGCCATCGACCTTGAGTCCACCGAGCGGATTCGGCCGGTCGAGCACGACGATCTCCTTGCCGTTTTCGAAGCAGCCTTCCATCGCCTCCTTCATCGCGCTGATAAACGTGTAGCTGCGCGTGCCGATGTCCTGCAGGTCGACGACGAGCGCGTCGATCGACTTGAGTTGCTCCTTCGAGGGCCGGTGCGACTTGCCGGTGTAGAGCGAAAACACCGGCAGGCCGGTGCGCTTGTCGACCTGGTCGCCGAAATTTTTCCCCGCGGGAATGTCGCCGTAGATCCCGTGCTCGACGGCGTAGAGCGCGACGAGCTGCACGCCCGGCGCGTGGCGGAGCACTTCGATGGTCGACACGCCGCGGCGGTTGACCGCGGCGGGATGCGTGAGGAGTCCGATGCGCTTGCCTTTCACGGCGGCGAAGCCGTCGGCCTCGAGCGCATCGATGCCGAGCATCACGGGAAAAATGCGCTCGGGCGGCGGGGGCGGCGCGGGCTTCGCGACGGGCGGCGGCACGGCGGGCGCGGGCTTCGGCGCCGTCGAGTGGCAGCCGCTGCAACCGCAGAACGCGAGGAGCGACGCGAACAGCGGCAGAGCGCGTGCGACGGCGAAACGAGATTTCCCACCCGGCATCACGCCGAGATGTCGCGCGGGCGCGAAGCGGTCGAGCAGTTTCGATCCGGAAATTTTTCCGGTCGGCGTTACGACGGCGGCGCGGCGAGTTCGGCCAGAGCTTTTTTCGCGGGCGCGTAGTTCGGATTGAGCTTCAACGCGGCTTCGTAGTGGGCGCGGGCGTCGTCGCGACGGTTGAGCTGCACGAGCGCGCGGCCGGCGGAGACGTGCAGCCAGGCGTTGTCGGGTCGAAGGGCGAGGGCGGCTTCGTCGTGCGCGAGCGCACCGGCGAAATTTTCCGCGTGCTGGTCGATGTTCGCGAGCTCGAGTTCGCCGAGAAACGGATCGAGCTTCTGCACGCGTTGCGCGAACTCGGTCGCCTTGGCCACGCTGCCGCCGGCGATTTCCGGCGCGGCGGTGTAGTAGCGCGCGAGCCCGATGAGGCCGGGAAGATGATTCGGGTCGAGCTCGACGGAGTGGGCGAAGGCTTTCCGGAGTTTTCCGGCGAGCATGCCTTGCGCCATGAAATCCACCTCGCCCATGCGCTGGCTGATGGCGATACCGAGGTCGGAGAAATAGTCCGCGCGCGAGGGATCGAGCGTGGTGGCGCGCTCGAGCAGCGCGATCGCGTCGACGTTGCGCTTCTGGCGCTGCCGCAGCAGGCCGAGCTCGTGCACGGCGGCGGCATCGGGTTTTTCGCCGGCGGTGAGCGGCGCGAGGAGCGACTCGGCGGTGGCGAGATCGCCCTGCTTGATCGCGGCGCGCGCGGCGTCGAGCGGCGCGGCGGATTCGGCGCGTGCCGCCGGCCCGGTGCAGGCGGCGAGAATCAGGAACAGGCAGAAGCTGGAGTGAGCGATGAGTTTCATAGTGGGGAGAAAAATTCGGGAAATCAGTCCTGCTGCAGCGCGCGCGTGGGATTCAGGCGCGACGCCGCGAAGGCCGGCTGCGCGCTCGCGAGCAGCGCGACGACCGCGAGGAACGCTGCCAGCGCCACGAGCAGCAGCGGGTCGGCCGGCTCGATATTCGGCAGCACGCTGCGCAGCAGCCGCGCGAGCGCGAAGGCGCCGCCGAGGCCGACAGCGAGGCCGAGCGCGCTGACGCGCACGGCGCGACCGAGCACCCAGCCGAGGATCGCGCGGGGGCTCGCGCCGAGCGCGACGCGGACGCCGATCTCGCGCGTGCGCTGGCTGACGGTGAACGCCATGCTCGCGTAGATGCCGAAGGCCGAGAGCGCGAGCGCGCCGATCGCGAACGCGCCGAACAGCCACGCGCGCAGCCGCGGCTGCGTGGTGGTGAGCGCGATGTTTTCCTCGACCGAATGCACGGTCATCGTGAGCGCCGGGTCGACGCGGCGCAGCGCGTGATGGACGGTCGCGGTGCCGGCGGTGCCGCCGACGCGGACGAGCAGCGTAGTGAAAAACCACGGCGACTGCCGCGACGGCACGTAGATTTGCGGCGGCGGCGGGTCGGAGAGGTTTTCCGCGCGCGTGTCGGCGACGATGCCGACGATTTCGCGAAAATCGCTGCCGAGCCACGGCACCGTCTGCACGCGCTGGCCGATCGGATCCTGATCGGGAAACACGCGGCGCGCGAACGCGGCGTTGATCACGCAGACGCGCGGCGCGCGGAGATCGTCGCGCGCGTCGATAAAGCGGCCGCGGACGACGGGGAGCCGCAGTGTCTTGGGCAGATCGGCGCTCACGCTGTTGAAAATCGCCTCGTCGGAATTGCCCTCGCTCCGCGGCCGGCCGCGGACGGAGAACGGAAAATGCAGCGCGATCCCGCTCAGCGGCGCGCTGCAATCGAGCGACGCGGCCTCGACGCCCGGCGTGCGGCGCAGCTCGTCGAGCAGACGCTCGTAGTAGCCGCCGAGCTCGGCCATGTCGTTCCAGCGCTCCTGCCCGAGCGCGATACGGACGGCGAGCACGCCGCGCGGATCGAAGCCGGGCGCCGTCGCCTGCAGCCGGATCAGGCTTTGCGCGAGCAGCGTGGCGCCGGTGAGCACGACGAGCGTGAGCGCGACCTGCGCGGCGACGAGCGCGCCTTGCACGCGGCCGGTGAAACGGCCGGGCGTGCCGCGCGCGCCGGCGGATTTGAGGAGGTCGTTGACGTTCGCGCGGCGCACCTGCCACGCGGGCAAAAATCCGAACGCGAGCCCGGTCAGCAGCGAAACGACGATCGCGAACGCCAGCGCCGTGCCGTCGAGATGGATCGCATGCGAGCGCGGGATCAGGCCCGGCGGCAACCGGCTCGCCAACACGGCGAGGGCCGCGGCGCTGACGCCGACGCCCGCGACGCCGCCGGCGAGCGAAAGCAGCAGGCTTTCGAGCAGCACGGCGCGCGCGAGCGCGGCGGACGTCGCGCCAAGCGCGAGGCGCACCGCGAGCTGCGGCAGGCGCACGAGGCCGCGCGCGAGCAGAAGATTGGCGAGGTTCACGCAGGCGACGAGCAGCACGAGCCCAACGGCGCCGACGAGCAGCAGCAGCGACGTGCGGATCGAGCCGACGCGCAACTCGAGCAGCGGCTGCAATTGCATCGTCCAGCCTTGATCGACGGCGGCGTATTCGCCGGCGAGCGCGGTGGCGATCGTCTGGGCTTCGGTGCGCGCGCCGGCCAGCGTCGCGTCGGGCTTCAGGCGTCCGATCGTCGTCCAGTAGCGCGAGTCGCGCGCGAGATTTTCCGGTGCGTCGGGGTCGAACGGCAGCCACACGTCGACGAATTCGGGTTCGCGAAATTCCTCCGGCATCACGCCGACGATCGTCGTCGGCTGGCGGTCGAGCGTGACGGTCGAGCCGACGAGATCGCGGCGCGCGCCGAACTGCCGGCGCCAGCACGCGGCGGAAACCACCGCGGTGCGCGGCGCGGCGGCGGGAAATTCGTCGAGGCGAAACGTGCGCCCTTGCAGCGGCGCGAGGCCGAAGAGCGGGAAAAAATCCTCCGTGACGCGCGCGACGATGAGCTGGACGGGCTCGCCGCTCGCCGGCGCATAGCTGACGAAGTCCGGTCGAAACGCCGCGAGGGCGGAAAAATTTTTCGCGCGTTCGTGCACGTCGCGGAAATCGGCGGCGGAGAGCGCGGGCTGGGTGAGGGCCTTCGCGGCGTTGGCCGAGCTGAAGCCGACGAGCCGCTCGGCCGCGGGATACGGCAGCGGCGAGAGGACGATCGAGTGGAAGATCGAGAAGATCGCGACGTTGGCGCCGATGCCGAGGGCGAGCATCGCGATGGCGAGCGCGGCGAAACCGGGCGAGCGGCGCAACGAGCGGAGCGCGGCGGCGATTTCGTGGAGCGAGGCGGAAAGCATGGCCACACGATAGCGGATGAGCGGGTCATGCCGCATCGCCCGGAAGTCATGGCCGAGGTCATGGCGCGCGCCACACACGGCGCCGCGCGAAATCGGAACGCGATCGGGCGAACAGCCGGCGGCGGCGTTTTGCGCGCACGGCGCGGCTGCGGTCAGATCAATCCTAGCTTGCGTGCGCGGAGCGCGGCCTGGGTGCGGTCGAGCACGCCGAGTTTGCCGAGCACGTTGGTCATGTGATTTTTCACCGTGCCCTCGGAGATGCGCAGGCGCGCGCCGATTTCCTTGTTGCTGCAACCTTCAGTGAGGAAACGCAGCACCTCGAGCTCGCGCGCGGACAGCGCATCGGCCAGCGGCGGCGCGGGGCGGCGCGGCTCGCGCGGTCCGCTGCGATCGACGCCGGCCATCAATTTCGCCGCGATGCTCGGGTCGAAAACGGTCGCGCCCTGCGCGGCGGCGCGCACGGCACCGTAGAGTTTTTCGGCCGAGCTCGCCTTCAGCAAATAGCCGACGGCGCCGGCGCGCAGCGCCTCGAAGACCTCGGCGTCCTCGTCGAAGGTCGTGAGCACGATCACGCGCGGCGCGCTGCCGCCCGAGCCGGCGGCCGCGATGCGGCGGGTGGCCTCGACGCCGTTGAGGACCGGCATGCGCAGGTCCATGAGCACGACGTCGGGCCGGTGTTTCGCGGCGGCGGCGATCGCCTGTTCGCCATCGGCGGCTTCGGCGGCGATGTCGAAATCGGGCTGCAGCGACAGCAGCGTGCGCAGCGCTTCGCGGAACAGCGACTGGTCGTCGACGAGCAGGAGGCGGATTTTTTTCATGCGGGCACCTCGACGGAGAGCGTGAAGCCGCCTTCGGGCCGGTTCGTGGCGGCGAGCGTGCCGCCGAGCAGCGCGAGCCGCTCGCGCAGGCCGCGCAGGCCGTAGCCGCCGCCATCGGTGGAGGCGGCGGACGGCGACGCGCCGCGGCCATCGTCGACGAGCGTGAGTCGCACGCGCGCGGGGTCGCGGAAGTCGAGCGTGAGCGCGGCGTGCGTGGCGGCGGCGTGTTTGCGGACGTTGGTCAGGCCTTCCTGCGCGGCGCGGTAGAGCGCGTGCTCAACGGCGGGGACGAGCGGGCGCGGCGCGCCTTCGATGCGCAGCGCGGGCGCGGGCACGGCGTCGGCCGCGAGTTGCTGCAACAGCGCGGCGAGCGGCGGGCGCACGGTGTCGTTGCGGAGCGCGCCGACCGAGCGGCGCACGTCGTCGAGCGCCTCGCCGGCGAGCCGCGCGGCCTTGCCGACGGCGTCGCGCGCGCGTGCGGGATCGGCGGGCAGGAGTGCGCTTGCGGCGTCGAGCTGCGTTTTCACGACGGTGAGATAGTGACCGACGCCATCGTGGATTTCGCGGGCGAGGCGGTTGCGTTCGCGCGTGGTGGCGAGTTCCTCGGCGGCGGCGGCGTGGGCGCGGAGTTGCGCGTTGGCGGTCTCGAGCTCGGCGTGCAGCCGCTCGGCTTCTTCGCGCGCGCGAATCGCGCGGGCGGTGAGAATGGTGAAGGTGATCGTGAAGACGAAGCCCGCGGTGTAACTGATCGCCGCCTCGGTCATCGCGGCTAAATTGTAGAAGTAGCCGAAGATTCCGATCGTGAGGCCAAAGAGGTAAATCGTGAGCGCGGTCGCGACCTTCCAGTTGAGGTGGACGATGCCTTCGGCGACGACGGGCAGCACGATGAGCCCGAAAAATCCGCGCACCGGCGTCACGAAAAGTATCACGGTGAGGATCGCGCACTGCACGGTGAAATAAGCGAAGCGCGGCCCGGGTTCCTGGCGTTGGCAGAAATCGTGGCCGAGCAGGCCGACGGCGACGTAGGCGGCGCCGAGCACAAAGCTCACGGCGACGTGCCAGAAGGGCGCGTTGATTCGGGCGACGAAAAAATACTGCGCGTAGCAGGCGATCACGATCGCCGCGAAAGCGACGATGGTGAAATGCTGGCCGCGACGCGGGCCGGATTGCGATTTCGTTGGCATCGCTGGCACGCTAGCACACGCGGGCCGCGAAACGGAATAGGCCGGAAGTCATGGTCATGGCAGCGCGGCGCGCACGGCGACGGCGAGGTTTTCCGCCGCGAGCGGCAGCGCGCGCTCGAGCGGCACGCCGGGCGGCGTGATCGCGGAGACCGCAAGACGCGGCGGCGGCGCGGCGAGCGAGACCGCGCCGGCGAAGACGTGGACGCGTTTGCCGAGTGCGAGCGCGCGGGCGACGACGGCGCCGGGGCCTTTGCCGCTGAGCGAGCTGTCGTCGAAGCGGCCTTCGCCGGTGATGACGAGATCGGCGGCGGCGAGCCGCGCGTCGAGGTCGAGCCACGCGGCGACGAGATCGAAGCCGGGGAGAAGTTGCGCGTCCGCCGCGGCCATGAGCCCGAAGGAAATTCCGCCCGCGGCGCCGGTGCCCGGCACATCCATGAGTGCGTCGGGCCGGTCGCACGCGTGGCAAAGCATGAGCGCGAGGCGCGCCATTTCGTGCTCCATGCGCTTCAGGTCGGCGGCGCGCAGGCCTTTTTGCGGGCCGTAAATCGCGGCGGCGCCGCGCGGGCCAAGGAGCGGGTTGGTGACGTCGCACGCGATGCGGATCGGCGGCAACGTTCGCGCGCGCGGCGGGCGCATCGTCGCGATGCGCGGCCACGTCGCGGGCATGGGCGGGCGAAGCGGCGCCGAGGCGGCGTCGGAGAATTCCGCGCCGAGCGCGGCGAGCGCGCCGAGGCCGAGGTCGTTGGTCGCGCTGCCGCCGATGCCGAGGAGAATCGCGGCGACGTTTTGCGCGGCGGCGTGGCGGAGAAGTTCGCCGGTGCCGAGCGAAGTCGCCTGCCACGGATCGCGGCGTTCGGGCGCGAGCAGTGCGAGACCGGAAGCCGCGGCCATCTCGACGACGGCGAGGCTGGCGTTTTCGTTTTCCGTCCCGCGGCTTTCGAGTCGAAGGAGCGTGCGCGCGGTGGCGGGAATTCTTGCCAGCGGCACGAAGCCGACCGGCGCGCGCACGGGATCGCCGCGCGGACCGGTCACGGAAAATTCGCGGCATTCGCCGCCGGCGGCCGCGGTGAGAATTTCGCCGAAACCTTCGCCGCCATCGGCGAGCGGGCACAGGTCGAGCTGCCAGTTCGCGTGATGCTCGCGCAGCGCGGCGGCGGCGATGTCGCACGCGGCGCGGGCGGTGAGCGCGTCTTTGAATTTGTCGAAAGCGAGGAGGACGCGCATGCGGCGGTGCGGATGGATTGCGGCGCCGCCGGACCGCGTGCAACGATAGAAATCGCCGCGGCGCCGCGGTGCGGGCTTTACCTCCGGCCGCGCCCCGGCAGAGTCGGCGCATGCCGGACGAGCCGGATCCGCCGCGAAAATTCTACCAGCTCAAGCCGAAGGAATTCGAGGCGGTGAATACCCTGCTGCCGCGAGCGGACGACGCGGCGCGCGTGCCGGCGCCCGATCCCGGCCCGGGGATCGGCGACAACGGCCGCATCACGGTCGAGGAGCTTTTTCGCGCGGCGCAGATGGGCGGGCCGGCGTTGGCGAAATCGGCGCGGCCGGCCGAGGAAAACGAGGTGCACGCGATCCTGCGCGAGAATCACGCGCACGCGGAAGCGGCGGGGTTGAACCAGCTCAAGCCGAAACCGCGGCGCCGCTCGAAGCGCACGCGCGACTATTGGATCCTGCTGATCGCGGGAAATCTTTTCATCGTCACCGTCTATTCCGTGGAGCTGATGCTCGGGTTCAGCGTGCAGTGCCTCGCCGCGCAGATGCCCAGCGAGTTCTGGAATCTCGTCCGCTATTCGATGCAGAACCTGCTGGTGTTCGCGATGGCGGGCGTCGGCATGATGTTCTACTCGGCGGTGCTCACCTGGCTGATGTTTGCCATCATGCCGGATTACTGAGGCGGCGACTTCGCGCCGGCACCGCGCGCCACGAGCTCCCACATCAACACGGCGGCCGCGACGGAGACGTTGAGCGATTCGACTTCGCCGCGGCCGGGCAGTGTGACGAGCCGCGAACACGCTGCGGCGACGGCGGGCGAGAGGCCGTGCTCTTCGTTGCCGAGCGCGAGCGCGGTCGGGCGCGCCGAACTATTTTTTAACTGCGCGAGCGGCTGGCCCCCGCGCGTGGCGGCGCCGACCACTTCGTAACCGGCGCCGGCAAGCGCGCGCGCAAACGTGGCGAGATCGGGCACGCGGAAAACCTCGACGGCCTCGAGGCCGCCCTCGGCGACGCGATACGCCGCTTCGCCCGGCAGCGCTGCGGCGAGATCGTGCGGCAGAACGATCCGCGGCACGCCGAAAAATCCCGCGGTGCGCGCGATCGCGCCGAGGTTGTGCGCGTTGCCGATCCGGTCGAGCAGCAGCAGCGGTGTGCGTGCCGCGGCCCACGCGCGCACGTCGGCCGCGAGCGGCGCGCGCAGCGCCGGCGCGGGCACGACGGCGACGATGCCGCCGTGGTGCACGGTGCCGGCGATTTTTTCGAGTTCGGCGGGTTCGACGCAGCGGTAGATTTTTTTCGCGGCGGCGAGCGCCTTGCACATCACGCCGATTTTGCGGCCGGTCGCGTAGTCGAAGTAGAGACGCTGGATCGACGCGGCGTCGCGGGCGAAGCGCGCCCGCACGGCGGCGAGGCCGCATAGTTTCAGCTCGGCGGTTTTCATCGCGGTTCAGGAAGTGGTTTCGCCGACCAGCGTGAGTTCTTCGCGGTCGTGGTAGAGGTGCTTGATGCGCGCGGCCGGCGCGTGACACGCGAGTGGCGAATCGGCGGCGCGCAGCTCGCGGAGCAGGGCGATGGCGTCGACGCGGCCGAATTTCAGGTTGATCACGAAGCGCCGGCACCAGCGGCGCGCAAGCCACGGCGCGACGATGTCGCGCACGACGTGATGCGGCTCCTCGACGAGGTCGCAAAACAGCCAGTCGAATTGCTCGAGTGCGGCCTGGGCCGGAGTGAACTTGAATGCATCCTCGCGCCGGTGCTCGATCTGCGGATGATCGAGCGCGCCGCCTTTGAGCGGGCCGTTGTCGATGGCGATGACGCGCGCGCCGCGTTTCGCGGCGCTGTAACTCCAGCCGCCGGGTGCGGCGCCGAGATCGCAGACGGTTTCGCCGGGCTGCGGCTCGCGGCCGAGGACGACGCACGCTTCCTCGACCTTCAGGTAGGAGCGCGACGGCGCGAGCGGATCGTCCGCCATGCGACGCGGCCCGTGCACGATCGCGTCGCGCGCGACAAACGCGCGGCCGAAATCGGCGAAGAACACGAAGAGCCCGCGCGCGCCGCCGCTCGCGCGCGGTAATTCGCCGGTCGCGAGTTTCGCCACGCGCGAAAGCCGTTTCTTCAAGAGCTCACCGAATGCGGCCTCGACCGCGCCGATCCGCCGGCCGAGTCCGACAAGCTCCGGCGGGCCGAGCCACACGCTGGGCCACGCCTGCTCGACGCGTTCGCCGCGAAGGCGCTCGAGGAAAAATTCCGCGATGCGGCCGGCGAGCGCGTTGACCGATTCGCCGCGCAACTCCACCGGCGCGAGAAGCGTGAGGTGCGCAAACGCCGGATCGCCCGCGGCGGAGAGTTCCGCGGCGAGACGCACCCAGCCCGGGCCGTATTCCGCGACGGTCGCGCCGTGCAGCTCCGCGAGTTCGCGCGCGAGCAGGTTTTCGTAGCCGGGCTGGCAGGTGACGAGCATCCGTGCGCAACCTGCCCGAGCCGCCGCGGGCGTCGAACCAAAATCCGGCGCGGGCTGCGCGGAAGAGGGCCGATCGCCGAGCGCGGAAGGAGCGATTGCGGGCTGGCGGTGCGAGCAGGCTGTGTTTGGCTCACGGCATGTCCGCTCCGTTTGCCATCGGGTTCGATGCCGACGACACGCTCTGGCACAGCGAGGTGATTTTCGAGCGCGTGCACGAGCGCTACCGCGCGCTGCTGGCGCAGTATCACGACGCGGCGACCGTCGACCGCACGCTGCTCGCGACCGAGAAGCGGAACCTCGAACTCTACGGCTACGGCGTGAAAGGCTTCATGCTTTCCGCGATCGAGACGGCGATCGAGCTCACCGCGGGAAAAATCAGCGCGGAGGAAATCCGGCTGCTGCTCGGGCTCGGCCGCGGGATGCTGCAGCATCCGGTCGAGTTGATCGACGGCGCGGCGGAAATTCTCGGCGCGCTCGCGCGCGAGCACCGGCTGCTGTTGATCACGAAGGGCGACCTGCGCGACCAGGAGCGGAAGCTGCGGCACTCCGGGCTCGCGCCGCATTTCACACACGTCGAAATCGTCTCCGAAAAAGATGCATCGGTCTACGCCGCGATCCTGCGCCGCCACGCGATCGCGCCGGAGCGTTTTCTGATGGTCGGCAACTCGCTGAAGTCGGACATCCTGCCCGTGCTCGCGCTCGGCGGCGCCGGCGCGCACGTGCCGTATCATCTCACGTGGGCGCTCGAGCGCGTGGAGCCGCCGCCGGCGGACACGGCGCGTTTCTTCGCGCTGCAAACTCTGCACGAGCTGCCGCGCGTGATCGCGGCGCTGGAGAACTCGGAGTAGGCAAGATCGACGTCGCCCGCGTGGAGCAGGCGCGCTAGTCGTGCCGGCTGGTCGGGGCTTTCGCTCCACGGCGCCACGACGCGACGAGCAGCACGAACATCACGCCGAGCGAGACGATCAGGAGCCACGGACGAAATCCCGCCGCGCGTGCGGCGGACGACGAATTGTCGGCCGACGATCCGGCGGGAGCGCGCACGGCCGGCGAATTTCCCGTGCGCCGCGGCAAAACGATTTCGAGCGTGGGTTCGGCGGCGGTGAGCATTTTTGGTTCGGCGGCGACGAAGCCGGCAACGGTGACGATATTGCCGTAACCGTAGCCAAGGCCGGCGAGGTGCGTCGCCGATAAACGCAGCGTGCCCGACGCCAGGCGCGGATACGTCACGCGAAAATCGACGTCGCCCTCGACGCTGAGCGACACCTCGCTGGCCTGCGCCGCGAGCGGACGACCGTCGACGGTCACGGTGAAGAGCGTCGGCGCGACCGCGGCGAGGCGGGCGCGGTAGCGGTCGAATTCGGCGGGATCGAATGTCGGCGATTCGCGGCCGCCGGCGGCAAGTGCGAGCGCAGTCGAACGCGCCGAGGTGATTTCGAGCGTGAGCGCGTTCGCATCGATGCGTGCCGTCGTGGTGATTTCGAGTGGATCGTGCGCAAAAACCGTGGCCGCGCCCGCGACGACGGCGAGGATCAGCAACGCGCTCAAGCGACGACGCCATCGGGCGGAGCGAGGGCGACAATCGCGAAGAGTCGGGCGCGACGACATGAGACGACGAGGGTGCGCGATGACCACGCGGCGGCAAACGCGATTTCCACGAGCGGGCGCAGGGGTGGGACGAAATGAAAGTCCGCGCGATCGCCTGGCCGAACCACGATGCGACGGCGCGGTCTTTCGCGCGATGGCCGCGATGCTCAAGGGCACGGGTGCCGCGCCGCGGATTCCACCGCGGCCGACACTGGTTTCGCTGCGTGAGGCGGCGGCGAAGTGCCGCGCGTGTCCGTTGTGGCGGACGGCGACGCAGACCGTTTTCGGCGAAGGGCCGGCGAAGGCGCGGGTGGTTTTTGTCGGCGAGCAGCCCGGCGATCGCGAGGATGTCGGAGGCCGGCCGTTTGTCGGGCCGGCGGGGCGGCTGCTCGATGAAGCGCTGGTCGCTGCCGGCATCACGCGCGAAGAGGTCTACGTCACGAACGCGGTGAAGCATTTCAAGTGGGCGCCCGCGGGCAAGCGGCGGCTGCACCACAAACCGAACGCGCGCGAGATCGCGGCGTGCCGCCCGTGGCTCGAGGCGGAGCTCGCGGTATTGCGGCCGGAGGTCGTGGTCGCGCTCGGCGCCACGGCGGCGCAGGACCTGAGAGGCGCGGCGTTTCGCGTGACGCGCGAGCGGGGAAAAGTTTTTCGCGACGTGACGTGGGCGGGCGCGTTTCTGGCGACGATTCACCCGTCGGCGATTTTGCGGATGGCTGCCGCCGATCGCGCGGCGGCGCTCGCGGAATTTATTGCCGACCTGAAAATCGCGGCGCGCTTGCTGCGGTAGATTCGCGCGCACGCGCCGCGCCGCGCGTTCTCTCAGAGCCGGTGCAGATGAAAACCGCCGTCGACATCGAACACCGCGCCGGTCGAAAACGGAAAACGATCCTCCGCGATCGCGCGCACGGCGCGGCCGACATCCTCGGGTTTTCCCCAGCGGCGGATCGGCGTGATGCCACGCTCGTCGTGCAGGATAAGCTGGTCGTATTTTTCCTTCACGCCGCCGGTCATGTCGGTGGCGATCACGCCGGGGCGGATTTCGTAGACGTTGATGCCGTCGCCGGCGAGCCGCTCGGCGAAGAGTTTGGTCATCATCGCGAGGCCCGCTTTCACCATGCAGTAGTCGCCGCGGTTGATCGACGCGGTGTAGGCGGAGATCGAAGTGAGGTTGACGATGCGGCCGCGAAAGCCTTCGGCGTCGCGCGCCTGCCGCTGCATCTGTTTCGCGACGAGCTGCGAGAGGAAGAACGGGCCCTTGAGATTGATGGCGAAGAGCCGGTCGAAGCTTTCCTCGCCTGCGTCGAGCAGATCGGCGCGGACATGCGGTGCGACGCCGGCGTTGTTCACGAGCAGATCGATGCGGCCGAAGCGGGTCACGGTTTCCGCGACGAGGCGCGCGCGGTCGGCGGCTTGGGCGATGTCGCCCTGCACGACGAAGCCGTCGCCGCCGGCGGCGCGGACCTCGGCGAGCGTGGCGGCGGCGGCTTCGGCGTTGCCGGCGTAGTTGATCGCGATGTGCGCGCCGCTGCGCGCGAGCTCGATCGCGATGCCGCGGCCGATCCCGCGCGAAGCGCCAGTGACCAGGGCGTTTTTGGATGCCATGCGCCACCAGCCAAAATCATGCGCAACGCACGAGCCAGTCAAAATGGCGCCGGGCACCGCGAACCGAACCCGCCCTGCGCGGTCAGTCGGCGCGAAACCCATCAACCCTATCATGAAAACAACTCTCCTGATCTCCACTCTCGCCGCGGGCCTCGTGTTCGCCGGCTGCAACAAGTCCACTCGCTCCGCGAGCGCGACCGATACTTCCACCTCCCCGAATTACGCGAGCAGCTCGACGACCGATCGCACGGCTGCGAGCAATGCCACGACGGACGCCAACAGTCCGACGATCGGCAATCGGATCGACAACACGCTCAATACCGCGGGCACCGCGGCCTCGAACGCGATCAACAGCGCGACGACGCAGGGTCGCATGGTCGAGTGGCGGCTGAACGCCAGCGACATCCAGGCGGACCTCGACCAGAACAAGGAAATCGTCCGCACGCGCGAGAGCGCAGCCGGCGCTCCGACGGGCAGCATGGACAAATCCACCATCAAATCCTCCGTCGAGGGCCGCCTCGCCGCGGATAGCGACATCGCCGCGCTCAAGCTCGACGTGAATGCGAAGAAGGGCGGCGAGGTCGAACTCGAGGGCAAGGCGCACTCGGCCGAGCAGGTGGGCAAAGCCATCGCGCTCGCGCTCGACACCGATGGCGTCAACAAGGTCACGTCCAAGATCAAGCTGGACAAGGACGCGAAGACGGCCCGCTGAAGATTTTCCGCCGCTCCGAGGACGGCGACCATCGCCGGCCACACGCATCGCGTGGGCCGGCGATTTTATTTTTTTCCCGCCGCATCGAAGAAATCACCCGCGGCGCATGGGAGAAATCCGGCTCCACTGGGGACGCTCCGGGGCCGTCGTGCGCTTAGCGGCGAAAATTTTTCATTCCGTGCAAATCGCGTGGTTTCGCTCTGCGAACCGTTCGAAAGGGGAGCGGTCAGTCGTCGGGCAACTCAAACTCCTATGAAAAAAACACTCTTAATTTCGAGCCTGGCGGGCATCGCGCTCGTCGGATGCAGTCACACTCACACCACGGGCGCCTCCACTGACGTCTCCACCACCGGCACGACCACCGTCGCGTCCGCGCCGGCGGTCGACAGCACCTCCGCCACCTACCAGTCCAACAGCAACACGAACAACAACGCGGTTTATAATTCGAATACGAATGCGTCGGCTTCGTCCTCGAATCCCAGTTCGATGAGTTCGAGCGCCGCGTCGTCTTATCCGAGCTCCACCTCCTATCCGTCGAGTTCCAGTTCGAGTTATGGCACGGGCGCCTCGACTTCGGGCACCTCGAGCCAGAATACGAACAACAACAGCACGTATAATAATAACAGCAGCTATAACAATAACAGCGCCTCGGGCACGACGAGCAGCACCTCGCCCTCGTCGACCTCGAGCAACTCGACGTTCGGCGCCAGCGGCGCCGCAGCGGGCTCCGCGTCCGGTTCGCTTTCGGGCAGCAGCAGCGACCTGAACTCGACCTCGCAGAATGGTTCATCGACGAATAACAGCGGCAGCGCGAGCAGCAGCATGTCGCCGTCGTCCACCTCGACCGCGAACAATTCGACCTTTGGCGCGAACGGTTCGGCAACGGGCTCCGCGGCCGGTTCGCTTTCGGGCACGAGCGACACGAGCTCCAATTCGCTGAACAGCTCATCCGCGAACAACAACACGAGCAGCAGCGGCAACACCGCATTTAACAGCTCCACGCCGTCGAGTTCTTCGAGCAGCCTCGGTTCCTCGCCCTCCAGCACCAGCGGCAGCTCGTCCACCTCGCCTTATGCGAGCAACAGCACGAGCGGCAGCAACCCCAGCGGCAGCACGACGGCGCAGGATCAGAATTCCTCTTCGAGCCTGAGCGGTTCCGCGGCGGGTTCGACTTCGGCGACCGGCAGCGTGGCGTCCTCGCAGCCGGACAGCAGCACTTCGCTCTCGGGCCAGAATTCCTCGAGCAGCAACGGCTCGAACTCGACCTCCGATACGGGTGTGTCCGCGACGACCAGCAATAACACCAGCAGCAGCCTCGCCTCTTCGCAGCCGAGCGGCAGCACGTCCTCGACTTCGAGCACGAGCCCGAGCTCGAGCAGCAGCTCGATGAACGCGACCGGCACCACGTCCTCGACGAGCGGCTCTGTCGCCTCGAACGACAGCCCCGACGTCACCACGCACATCACCGAGTGGCGCCTTGCCCCGGCGGAGATTCAGACCGACCTCACCAACGGCACCACGATCGTGCGCACGAAGGATAACGTCGTCGGCGCGCCCACGGGCCACACGGACGACTCGCTCCTCGTGACGATGGTCAAGGGCAAGCTCCAGGCCGACAGCCAACTCTCTTCCGCCGCGGCGAAGATCGACGTCGAGGCGCACAACGGCGAAGTCACGCTGAAGGGCACCGCGGCGTCCGCCGACCAAGTCGGCCGCGCGATCGCACTCGCCCTCAACACCGAAGGCGTCACGAAGGTCAGCTCGCAGTTGAAGCTCGAAGCGAAGGCGTCCACCGCGACTTCCTCGTCGTCTTCGACCACGCCGTAATCCCGGCGCGCTTTTCCTCCTCCCTCGTTTTGCTTTGGCCCTCGCCGCTTCGTGCGGCGAGGGCTTTTTTTGGCCACGGGCGACGTGATGCGCCTGGCGCGTTTTGCCGTGCTCCGCGGGAAAATTCGTGATGAAGTGGCGGCCCTTATCCTTCGGCCATGGCCAAATCCAAAACGATCCTGCTCGTCGCCAACGGCGACCTCCGCCAATCCGCCAACGAAGTCTGCTGGCCCGCGCAACGCGCGATGGAGCGCGCGCTCACCGCCGCCATCGCAAAGCTCGGCTACCAGCTCGTGCGCGCGCATCCCTACAAGCCCGCGCAGAAACACGGCTTCATCGGCTCGCAGAAGGAGGGCATGGAAGTGTTTGCCACGATCGACCCGACCACGCCGCTGATCGTCGCGGAAGCGGTCTGGCAGTATTCGCACCACCTCTTGCACGGGCTCATCTCGCATCGCGCGCCGATCCTCACCGTCGCCAACTGGAGCGGCACGTGGCCGGGACTCGTCGGCATGTTGAACCTGAACGGCTCGCTCACGAAAGCCGGCGTCGCCTACTCGACGCTCTGGAGCGAGAATTTCACCGACGAATATTTTCTGTCCGGCCTCAAGTCGTGGCTCGCGACCGGCGCGTGCAAACACCGGACGGCGCACGTGAAGCCGCTCGCGAAAGCGGCGATTCCGGCGCAAGCGCGCGGTGTCGCAAAAAAAATCGCCGACGATCTCCGCCGCCGGAAGGCGATCCTGGGCGTGTTCGACGAAGGCTGCATGGGGATGTTCAACGCGATCATTCCCGACGAGCTCCTGTTTCCCACCGGCGTCTACAAGGAGCGGCTCTCGCAGTCCGCGCTCTACTACGGCGCGACGCAGGTCAGCGACGCCGAGGCGCGCGCCGTCTACACGTGGCTCGTCGCGAAAGGCATGAAGTTTCGCCTTGGCCGCGACGAGGCGAAGGATCTCACGAAGGCGCAGGTGTTACAGCAGTGCAAAACCTACGTGGCCGCGCTGCGCCTCGCCGACGAGTTCGGCTGCGAAGCGATCGGCATCCAGTATCAACAGGGCTTGAAGGACCTGCTGCCCGCGAGCGATCTCGTTGAAGGCCTCCTCAACAACGCCGACCGCCCGCCGGTGAAAAACGCGCGCGGCAGAATCATCCGCGCCGGCCAGCCGCTCACGCATTTCAACGAAGTCGACGAGTGCGCGGGCCTCGACGGACTTTTCACGCAGCGCGTGCACACCGCGCTCGGCCAGCCGGTGGAGAACACGCTGCACGACCTGCGCTGGGGCGATTGGGACCGGAGCGGCACGACGGACGACTACGTGTGGGTCTTCCTGATTTCCGGCAGCGCGCCGCCGGCCCACCACGTCGGCGGCTACGCGGGAACCGATTCGCTGCGCCAGCCGCCGATGTATTTCCGGCTCGGTGGCGGCACGGTGCGCGGCATCGCGAAACCCGGCGAGATCGTGTGGAGCCGCGTGTTCGTCGAAAAAGGAAAACTGAAAATGGATCTCGGCCGCGCGAAAGTCATCGCACTGCCGCGCGAGGAAACCGAACGCCGCTGGAAGGAAACGACGGTGCAGTGGCCGATCATGCACGCGGTGACCTACGGCGTGACGCGCGACCAGATGATGGCGCGGCACAAGGCGAACCATATCCAGGTCGCCTACGCCCACAGCGCGCGCGGAGCCGATCTCGCGCTCTACACGAAAGCCGCGCTCGCGGCCGAGCTCGGACTCGAAGTCAGCGTCTGCGGCACGAAGGCCGACGGCTCGGCGTTTTGAATGTTTAAAGCGCCTTAATCTTGAGGGCTTATTTTAGGTTCCGAGGTAACCTATTGTCGTCACAGGAAATTTACAGATATTTGGCGCTGACAATCGGAAGGCCTTTCGATTTAGACGATAAGCCGTGATTTCGCAGCCGGCCGGGTGTGCCTGGCTGCGTTTCCGCGGTATAAATATGCGCCCGCGCCTGTGGATTTATATCACCTGTTTTTTCTGGTTTTTGCCTGCGCGAGCCGCTGAGCCCAGCGCGGCGGCCCGGCCGGGGAATGTGTTGCAGGTTACTGCCGAAGGCAGGAATTTTCAAACCCATTGGCAGGATGAGTCTCAATATATAGTTGAGACGATTGCCACCGATCTCGCTGAGATGGTTTACTATGGCCGACACGGGACCTTGCTTTCTGCGGCCGCGGTCGAAGCCGACGAGCAGGTTGTCGCCTCGGGCATCGGTTATCGCGTGAAAATCAGACTGGCCGAAGATGGCGTCGTGGAATGCTGGCTTCCGTTAACGAAGCCCATTTGGGCGCCGGCGACCTACCGGCCCTTAGTGCAGGCACTCGTGGCACAGTGCCGGCTTAAAGTGCAACCGACCGAATCGAGCGGTTCCTCACCCGATTTGCTGCGGTCGCTGCTCGATCCCAAAGCCGAGGCCTTGGCTAAACTCGACATCGCGGAATCCTCGCGGCTCTCGAAAGAGTTCTTATCCGCGGCGCGTCACGAGGAGGCCGCGTTGCTGCTGGGCGCTTTTACCCTGCGGGAAGCTTCCGGCATTTTTTATCAAATTCGCTCGGAACTCTGCCGCATCACGGCGCACCTCGCGTTGGCCGAAAGGTTGCGCGGCGTCGCGGCACCGACGCCAGCGGGCCGACTGGCGGAGGTTGTCTTGACGGCCCTTTATAACAACCAGGCGGACGCGCTCAAGCTGTTGGAAGGAATTCCGGTGAGTGATGAAACAGACGGATGGAAACGGGCTTTGCGGATGAGAATCACGAGCGACTTTCGCTCAATTGGCGAAAATCAGACGCCGAGCTTGCTGGAACAAGTCGAGTGGTTTCGCGCCCGTGTGAATTCCGTGAACGTCAAGCGGGCTTGGGATGACCTGCGATTGTCGGAGGAGCAGGCCGCGCTCGCAGACTGGTGCAGGATTGCGAACCAAAGAGCTCAACCGGTGGATGTCGGGCACGTCTTGCTCGACGCTGCTCTGCCGGCTGAAATACGCGAATATCGCTTGGTTTTCCCGTTGGAGCAGGGGCGGGAGCCCGGCCAGACGGACATGGTCGGGCAACTCAATACCGAGCCCACGCGGTGCATCGCGGCGGGCCCAAGCGGAACAGTGATCGTGCGCATCATCGGATGGGGCCGTTGGGCGGCGTTTCTGCAGCGCCATCTCTGCCATGCGATCTGCTCGAACTTCCATTTTCTGAAAAACAGCTGGGGCGTCCCGGACCAGGCGGCCGCGCTTCAGCGGCAGGCGGACGAACTTTTCGCGAATCTCCGGCTCTATCCGTTCGTTCGCCGGCAGATTGCTCCCAACGAGAGCTACTATCGAAAGGCGCAGGATGAGGAGATGAAGCTCGTCCACGCCATTCCGCACGAAATTCCCGCGGAGGCTTGGAACAATATTTGTTTCAACCCGCACATTGCGCCACTCTACATTCCGCCGCCGCACGCGTTCATCAACGAATGGCACCGGCACAACCCACCGCCGGGCACGGCCTACAACGTCGAACCCCGCTTCGATCATCCCAGCCTGATGGGCGGCCCCGAGGCGGTTTCGCGACTTGAAAAACTGCATCGGATCGCGCCCTACGATCCTGACGTCGCGTTCATGCTGCTGCGCACGCGCGACGCCGGTAAATCGACGCCGGCGCAGGTGATCGAGGCATATGGGCCGATGCTCGATTTTAATCCCGCCCCGTCGCGCCGCATCGCGGAATTGAGTGCGACCGACCCCGCGGCCTACGAAAAGTGGATGAACAAAGCCGCCGTGCTGGATCCGTCCGCGCGGAACAAGCTGGCGTGGTTTTATGCGAACGCGCACCGCGATGCGGATGCCGCCAACGCTTTCGTGCAGTGGATGGCGAACGAATCGGATGAGGTTTTCATCGCGGAGGATGCCGGCTGGCTCGTCGATTATTTCGAGCGCACGGGCCAGTCCGCCGCGGCCACCGCGCTCGCGGACCGCGCGGCGACGGTCTATTCCTCCCCGGGCTTGCTCACCAAGGCCAAGCTGTTGGAGTCCCGGCACGACTATGCCGGCGCGCTGGAGTTCCAGCAGAAGAATACGGAGCGCTACCACAATCCCGCCCCATTGATGGGATTTTTGGTGCGAGCGGAAAAAGTCGCGTCCAATGCGGAACGGAAGGCGTTGCTGGCCCAGCTGACCGCGAAATACCTGCCGGAAGGCTTGGAGAAATTTGCGATCAACTACGCGCCGGCGCCAAAAACCGGCGTGCGCGTCGAGGTCATGAGGGACGAGATCAAGAATGCCGGGCTCGAAATGGGCGATATTGTGGCCGCCGTGCGCGGTTATCGGGTTTTTAATTGGTCGAGCTTCAGGACCATTCGCGGATTCGAGCCGGACACGCCTTACGAAATGATCGTGTGGAGAAACGGGCACTACCTGACTTTGCCGGCGCTTCCCGCGACCTACAAATTTGGAGTCAACTTGGTCGACTATTACGGGCAGTAGAATCAGCAGTGCGGCACGATTGCCGGCAAAGTCTGTCCGAGTGCGATTTTAAGTTGAGGCTCGCTACTGTCTTTCGGCCGAACAGCCCGAAAGGACGGGGAACTTGCCATCACGAGCCTATGCGCTCGGTATCGCTCGTCTCCGCCTCGGGCAGTTCGATCAGGCGCAGTTCCGTCGGCGGCGGCGCGGCGGCGCGCGGCTCGTCGCGATTGCGCGGGAGCGTTTCCCAGCGGAGCACGTAGCGCCGGCCGTGGTCGCGTGCGACGACGCTCTGCACTTCCATGCCGGGGTGTTGCGCACGCAGGAGTTCGTCGGGCAGCGCGTGCGGCGCGGGCGGCAACTGCGCGATGCGCTCGAGCGGGTCGGCCCGCAAGCGCCAGCGGCCGTCGCCGGCGGCGCGCGTGGCGTAGTCGACGAGCAGCGTGCCGTCGGGCGCGAGCCTGGGCGCGCCGAGCGCGACTTCGGCGGCGATCGAGCCGTTGCCGGAAAACGCCCACGTGAAACCCCACGCGCTGATCGCGCGCACATCCCAGCCGCCGGCGACGCGCGGCCGGGCGGCGTAGATTTGCGAATGATGCTGCGCGTCGTAGCGATGATAGACGACGACGGGATTTTTTTCCGCGTCGAAGCCGAGGTTGAAGGTCATGTTGATGAGCCCGTCGTGCGGCTGCGCCGCGTCGATCACATCGCCGGTCGCGCGGGTGATCGGAAGCGCGAGCGGTTCGCCGCGGCTGTTTTCCCAGTGGATGAAATCGCGGCTGCGCGCGTAGGAGAGATGGTTGTTCGTCGCGCAGTCCGGCGACTCGCGCCACATCCACACGAGATGGAAGCGGCCGTCGGGTCCGAGCACGGGGTCGAGCGCGTAGGCGTTGCGCTGGCCCTCGCCCTCGAGCAGCGGCGTGTCGAGCTGGCGGCGCCACGTGCGTGTCGCGGGCTCGTAGAGATTGTAGAGATCGCTGCCGTTGCCGCTGCTGCCATCGCGATAGCGGAAGAGCAGATCGCCCGCGGCGTTTTTGAAAAAAACCGGATACGTGCAACGCGCCTCGTGTTCGCCGGTCATGCGGTCGAGTCGCTCGAGCGTGGCGACATCGAAGGGCGCGCGCGTGCGATAATACACGAGCGGGTCGACGTGCATGTTGCCGGCGAGGTGGACGCAGCCGTTGCGGTCGAGCGCGAGGCGGAGATAGTTGTGGCTGTCCCAGCCGGTGACGTTGGACATGCGCTGCTCGCGGGGCGCGGGCGCGCCGGGCGGCTGGAGGCGCGTCCATTTTTCATCGCCGATTTTTCGGCCGACGAGCGTGATCCGCCGCTCGGCATCGTAGTAGGCGATGAACTGGTGCTCGCGCTCGACGAGAAATGCGAAGCTCACCGGATGGCCGGACCACACGCGATCGATGAGTTCGCCGGCCGGCGTCTCCGCGCGACCGGAGCGCGCGATGACGGCGAATGCGACAGCGGCAAGGACGGGAAAACGCAGCCAGTGCATCGGTGAAAAATCAGCGCATGCGGCGCGGATTTTCGTGCGTCGGCGTGGCTGCGGACGCGAAGTCATCGACGTCCGCGCCGCGACCGGCTCCCTCATGCGGGGCGCGAGCAATATAGCGAAATTCCGGGGCGGCATGCGGTGGCACTTTGAACGGTGTCGGGTGCGGAAACAAATCCGAACCGCCGGCCACGCGATCCGCGGCGCAAAGGCGCCGAGGCGTGCCGTAGTGTGAACGCCCGGCGCGCTTTACCGGAAATCCGGTAAATGGGATCGTGGCGCAGTCGCGGCTGGAGCGGGTGATTTCGAGCATGCTTTCCCCAATACTCCTGAGGCCGGCGCTTCCGGTGATCGTGGCGCTGGTTTGTTTTTCGCGCGTGGCGGCAGCGGTCGATGAGCCCGATGCGACTTATAAGACTCATACGACCGATATAATTCCTGCGACCGAGGCCCCCGCTGCGAAACTGCCCGCGAGCGTCGCGCGGCTCTCGCCGGAGGAAGCCCGGCGAGAGCTCACCGAAGTGCGCGCGGCGATCGCGCGCGCCGACGCGCTCTATCATCGCGAGGCCGCGCCGGAGATCGGCGATTTCGAATACGACCAGTTGAAGCAACGCGCGGCGGAGCTCGAGCGGGCGTTTCCCGAGATCGCGCGGAGCGTGCCGCCAGTCCCCGAAATTGGCGACGATCGCAGCGGGCTCTTTCAGACCGTGCGGCACCGCGAGCGCATGCTGAGCCTCGAAAAGACCTACGCGGAAGCCGACGTGCGGGCATTCGAAAAACGCGTCGCGAAGCAGCTCGGGCGCGACGATCTCGCGTATGTCGTCGAGCCGAAATTCGACGGCTTCGCGGTGAGCGCCGTCTACGAAAAAGGCCGGCTCGTGCGCGCCGTCACGCGCGGCAACGGCGCCGAAGGTGACGACATCACGGCCAACGCGCTGGCATTGTCGAATCTGCCGCGGACGTTGCGCGCCATGGCCGCGGACGGCACGGCAAGCGTCGTTCCCGACGCGATCGAGATTCGTGGGGAAATCTTTGTGCCGTTTGCGGAGTTTGCGCGCGTGAACGCCGAACGCGAAGCCGCGGGCGAAGCGCCGTTCGCGAACCCGCGCAACCTCGCCGCCGGCACGATCCGTCAGCTCGATCCGCGCGAGGTCGCGCGGCGCGGGCTGCGCGTGGTGTTTTATGCGGTGGGCGAATGCGTGCCGCTCACCGCGCTGCCGGCGACGCAGCACGAGTTGCCGGGGCGCTTCCGCGCGTGGGGCCTGCCCGCGATCGCGGCGGACCAGGCCTGGCCGGCGCGCGGCGGCGCGGAGTTGTGGGGCGCGATCGACGCGCTGCGCCGCGCCCGGCCGGGGTTCGCGTTTCCGACCGACGGCGCGGTCGTGAAACTCGATTCGCTTGCGCAGCAGCGCGAGCTCGGCGCCGGCGAAAACGCGCCGCACTGGGCGATCGCCTACAAGTTTGCGCCGGACCGCGCCGAGACACAGGTGCGCGCGATCACAATCCAGGTCGGGCGCACCGGCGTGCTCACGCCCGTCGCCGAGCTCGCGCCCGTCGAGCTCGCCGGCTCGACGATCGCGCGCGCAACCTTGCACAACGCGGACGATCTCGCGCGAAAAGACATCCGCGTCGGCGATTTCGTCTACATCGAGAAAGCCGGTGAGATCATTCCCGCCGTCGTCGGCATCGATCTGGCGCGGCGGCCGGCGGAAGCGGCGCGCTTTGCGTTTCCGGAAAAATGTCCGGCCTGCGGTGCGGCCGTCATGCGGCGCGCGGGCGAAGTCGCGGTGCGTTGTTCAAACGAGGCGTGCCCCGCGCAGCTTCGCCGGCGGATCGAGCATTTCGCATCGGCCGGCTGCCTCGCCATCAACGGACTTGGTCCCGCGACCATCGATGCGCTCGTGGAGCGCGGCTTGGTGCGAAACCTGCCCGACATCTACCGGCTGCGTCGCGCGGAGCTTCTCGCGGTCGCCAAACTCGGCGAAAAATCCGCGGACCAACTGCTCGCGTCGATCGAAACGAGCAAGCACGCGGAGCTCTGGCGCTTCGTGAATGCGCTGGGAATTCCGCAGGTCGGCGCGGTGGCGGCGCGCGATCTGGCGCGGCGGTGCGGCTCGCTGGAGGCCTTGATCGCGCTGGGATCGAATACCGCCGCCGCAAATGGAAAATCGGACGGCGTGGATCGCGCCGATCCCGCGATGCGTGCCGCGACGGCATATTTTGCGGAGCCGGCGAATCGCGCGCGCGTGGCGGAGTTTGTGGCGTTGGGCATGCAGCCGCGCGTTGCTGCGGTGAGGGCGGCCGACGCAGAGCCAGGTGCGAAGGCGGCCGGAAAAATTTTTGTGCTCACGGGCACGCTGCCGTCGCTCACGCGGGCGCAGGCGACGGAGAAAATCGAAGCCGCCGGCGGCAAGGTGGCGGCCAGCGTGAGTCGCGCGACGACCTTCGTCGTCGCCGGCGCCGATCCGGGCGCGAAACTCGAGCAGGCGAGGAAACTCAACGTGCCGGTGCTGGACGAAGCGGCGCTGCTGGAGTTGCTCGGCGCCGATTGAGCGAGGGAAACGCGCGGGAGAATTTCGCCGATCGATCTAGCGAAACGAAGTCACCGCGCCGCAGGTGACAGTGCGGCGCGCGGTGAATCCTTCGCTTCGTTCAGAAGGACACGCGGCGGAAAACGCGTTTTGGCGGGCGCGCCGGAACCCGTGCGCCGCACGAACGGCGAACGCCTCGGCGGGGCTCAGTTTCCGAGCAGGTTCTTCAGCGCCGCGAGATATTTTTCCTGCGTGCGGGCGATGACCTCGGCGGGCAGCCGCGGCGCGGGCGGTTTCTGGTCCCACTTGATCGCGAGCAGGTGGTCGCGGACGAATTGTTTGTCGTAGCTCGGCGGCGACTGGTTCGGCGCGTAGCTCTCGGCCGGCCAGTAGCGCGAGGAATCGGGCGTGAGCAATTCGTCGATGAGCCAGAGGTTGCCGGCGGCGTCGGTGCCGAACTCGAATTTTGTGTCGGCGAGGATCATGCCGGCTTTCTTCGCGCGGTCGTGGCCGAAGCGGTAGAGCGCGAGGCTGGTGGCCTTGAGCTTTTCGTAGAGGGCCGCGCCGACGAGGGCGGCGCCCTGGGCGTCGTCGATCGGCTCGTCGTGCTGGCCCTTCGGCGCCTTCGTCGTGGGCGTGAAGATCGGATCGGGCAGCTTGTCGGCCTGGCGCAGGCCGGCGGGAAGTTTCAGGCCGCAGACCGTTCCGGTTTTCTGATACGAGCTCCAGCCGCTGCCGACGAGGTAGCCGCGGACGACGCACTCGATCGGCACGGTTTTGAGTTTGCGCACGACCATGCTGCGAAGCTGGAGGTCGCGGTCGGCGATGCCGCGGCGCGCGAACTCGCCGCGCTGGTCGGGCAGGAGGTGATTCTGGATGATCCCGCTGGTCTGCGCGAACCACCAGTTGCTGATCTGCGTGAGGATCGCGCCCTTGCCGGGAATGCCGTCGGGCAGGATGACGTCGAACGCCGAGAGCCGGTCGGAGGCGGTGAGCAGCAGCGCGTCGCCGAGGTCGAAGATCTCGCGGACTTTACCGGAGGCGATGCGGGGAAACGGCAGGCCGTCGATCGACGTGACGGCGTGGCGGGGCAGGGCGGCGGCGATTTCGGAGGAGGTCATGAAGGAGGGGATTTTTGGTTTGCGCGAAAACCGCGCGCAGGTCGCGAACAAAGTTTGTCAGCGCGCGAATCGAGGGGCGCGGGTGGCGGGGAAAATTGCCTTGCGCGCGCGGGAGCCGATCGTAGCGTGCCCGGCTCCGCGGTTAGTCCCCATCGTCTAGCCCGGTCAGGACACCACCCTTTCACGGTGAGAACCGGGGTTCGAATCCCCGTGGGGACGCCAATTTACACGGGCCCGTTGGCTGGGAGAGTGTGTGCATGTCTGCATGGATGGCCACTCGCGAGTGGCCGATACCCTACATCACCCATCACTTTTCGTTTACCACGAAACACAGGAACCAAACGAAAAGCAGCGACCACACTCTTCTGCTTTGTGCACTCGGTGGCGAAAAAACTTGGACGACGAAGGACACGAAGAGACGTGCATCCAGATGCTATTCGATGTTACCGGGAAAAGCGGAGGAAACCGAGGGCGACGCTTCGTTTCGAATCACGAACCACGAATCAAGCCGGACGTCACTTACCACTCGTCACGGGTCACTCACCACTTTTGGCTTCACCGCGAAACACACGAAAGTCCGCAATCGATACCTTCTGTGCAATCGGTATTATCCGTGGCTAAACAAGACCCGAGCCACCACGCAGGCGCGAAAAAGCCGCACCGTTTCCGGTGCGGCTGGGAGCAGCCGTTGCCCGCTCTGCATCACATTTCCCTCGCCTGACGCACGGGTCCGCCGGGATGCACCACGGTCGGTGCGATCCGCAGGGAGGCGCGCCAGCCGGAAGCTCGATGCGTTGCATTCCAAGGTCAGGCGGCGCGTTTTTCGGCGGAGGCTGGCGCCGCGGCCGGCTGGGCGGCCGGCGTCGTGGCGGGCGTCGCCAGAGCCGTTGCCTCCGGCGTGCGCGTTCCGGGGAGATTCACGATCTGCCGGGCCGCTTGATACTGCGCGTAGAACGAGCGATTCGTTTTCCGCAGCGGATGCAGCAGCGGGTCGAGCTGGTTCTGCAGGATCGCGGTGAGCTCTTTCAGCTTGGCCGCGATTTCCGCGGTGGCGGCTCGCCTCTCCGCCGTCGACTGGCGCGGAGTGGCGAGCGCGGCATTGGCCGCGTCGATCTTTTCCTGCAGGTCGTCGACCATGGCGGCCGTCACGCCGTGCGCCGCCAGGGCGGTGACGAGCGGACGGACCGTGTCGCAGACCTGCTGCGCCATGCGCACCTTCAGGGTCGGACGAGCGCGATTGAAGTCGCCGCCCGTGACCTCCATCTCCACGCCGAGCGGCCGGAGGTCGTTCTGGTGCGCATAGGTGAGCGCCATGCCGGCGAGGGCCAGCGCGGCGTCGACCATGGCGGTCTGTTTCTGATCGCGATCCTCGATCACGGCGCGCAAGCGGCTCAACTGGAGCTGGGCCTGCGTTTCCACTTCATCGAGCTTCGCGCCAAACCGGGCATACGCGCCCGGAAAGGCGGCGATGCTTGCGGTGATGGTTGAGGCGCCATCGCACACCGCGCGAACCGCGCGGGCCATGGCGAGCTGCATTTCCTGTCTCTTGTTCATATGTTATCCTTTCTTTTTTGGTTATTGTTGAAATTGCGCCCGTCGTGGGCGCAAAGGGAGTGCACCGCGACTGCGGCTCGGGCCGGCGTGGCCTGCCCGGAGCGATCGCGGCGCAAGAAAAGTTTTCATGCCCGCAATTATAATGTAGGGGTGGGTCAATGCCTGTCCCAGGGGTGGCGGAAAATCGCCCCTCGTGTGTCATAAACCGCGCGCTGCCCCCGCTGCAGCGCCATCCGTCACGCGTGCAGACACGCTCGTCATGCGTGCGAGACAGGCCTGACGGGTTGTCAGACACGCCCGGCGGACGGATCTGACAGCGTGACGGACGCGCCTCACACGCTTGTCATGTTGTAATTCACGTCCGACGGACCGGCATTCATGTCCGACGAGCTCGCAGACGCGCGTGGCGAGCGTGTCAGACAGCGCGTCGTGTCTGCCTCTCACGCCTGTCATGCCGTCAGACACATCCGTGGCGTTTGCAGACACGCCCGACGGACTGCGATTCACGTCCGTCGTCCCTGCAGACAAGTCCGTCACGCTGTCAGATGTAAAAAAAGGGGTGTCGGATGGCCGCGGCAGGTTTGTTTTTCACAGGAGGCGGACCGAGATGACCCTGAGAGGAGGGACCTTTCGTGTGGGTGGGAGTGCGAAGCATGCATCCTCGGTTTGCTCTCGGCTCGGCTCCTGTAAAAAGGCTTTGTTTTCACAGGAGGAAGACCGAGGTCGATCCGAGGTAATGCTTTCGTGTGATTGAACGATCTGGTTTCACAGGAGATAACGGAGGAAACGGAGGCGCAGAAGTGTTATTCCTGGCTCGGAGCTACGCGTCTTCGGTTTGCTCTCGGATCGGCTCCTGTAAATTCGTTTGTTTCACAGGAAGGCTCGGCTCCTGTAAAATTCTTTGCTCTTCACAGGAGGAAGACCGAGATCGATCCGAGCCCGGACTTTCGTGCGCTTCGTGTGTTTCGTGGGAAACTCCTCCTCCCTCATTTATTCTACTTTTCAGTTCATTTTGAATTGAAATCCCTGCCGGGATTTCCCTCAATCCCTAGCGAGTGCCCACCTTGGCCAGTCCCACCGCCAGCGCTGCTGCGAATGCCGCTGCTCTCACCCATGACTTGGTGCGTGGAGAAGGGCGCGACACCGAGGTCGTGGGCTTCGAGCGTGCAATGGTGGCATTTTTTATCGAGGCGGCCGAGATGCTTGGCGTGCCGAAATCGGTGGCGGCGATCTATGGCGTGTGTTTCGCGTCGCCCGAGCCGCTGAGCTTCGCCGACATCGAAAGCCGGCTGGACATCAGCAAAGGCTCGATCAGCCAGGGGCTCCGCGTGCTGCGCGAAGTGGGAGCGCTGCGTCTCTCGGAGAAGCTGCCGTCGGCGGTCAACGGCGCTCCACTGTCGGGCGTCGATCCCAAGCGCCGCGACTACTACGAGCCCGATCTCCACCTGCGGAACCTCGTCACGCGCTGGCTTGAGCAGCGGCTCGCCAAGCAGCTCGCCGCAGGCAAGGACCGGCTGCGCTCGATCGCGAAATCGGTGCCCGCGGGCAGCAACGGTTCGGCCAAAGTCCTCCGCGGCCGCGTGAAAACGCTCCAGGCCTGGCACGATCAGGCACGCTCCGTTCTGCCGCTCGTGAAGACATTTTTGAAGTTGTAGGCGGCGGCGCAGGCCGTGGCTCGTGATCCGTTAGTGGTTACTCGTTATTCGGTCGGAAAGAAAATCACAGCCAAGTCGGTCGCTATCAGAAGCGACGGGGCGAAGCCGTGCCACGGCACGGCTGAGCCCCTCGGGGCGACAAAGCGCGAAGCGCGAAGATGGCGCCGCGGAACGCGGCGGCCCGAAGGGCTGGTCTCGGGCGGGTGCCCGTTGGGCGGCCCGAGCCACAAGCCGTGCCACGGCACGGCTGAGCCCCTCGGGGCGACGAAGCGCGAAGCGCGGAGACGACGCCGGAACGGCGGAGATGGTGAGACGGATGTCTCGCCCCGAGCGATGCGAGGGGTGGTGGCGAGAGGTGACCGCACACTGTGCGAGAACCCACAACGGCGCCGCGGAACGCGGCGGCCCGAAGGGCTGGTCTCGGGCGGGCGCCCATTGCGCGGCCCGAGCCACAAGCCGTGCCACGGCACGGCTGAGTCCTGCGTGGCGCTCGACGGTGGCGCGGCGGGTCGATGAGCTACGCAGTGGCCAGGTGGTAGGCGTGCCCGGGGCTGTGGTCGCGGCCCGAATTCGCGGGATTGTCGGCCGGGGAAAGAGTATCGGCTTCACACCGGAGCCGATCACCGATTGAGGCAAATCCTGCGATCTCCTTCGAGCGATTCCGATTCGACGTGGGTGGGTGGCTGTTGCCTTCGGGCCTTTGATCGGAGCCTTCTGTCCTTGCCAAAATGAGAGGCGAAGCGGACCAAGCAAAAATCGAGCGTTTCATGAGCGAACTGGGACAACGCGTGCGAGGTCCGGGCAGGATTTACCTAACGGGTGGGGCCACCGCCGTGCTGGAGGGATGGCGGGGAATGACAATCGATGTGGACCTTAAAGCGGAGCCGGAGCCCGCGGGTTTTTTCGAGGCGATCGCTGGGATGAAGGATGATATCGATATCAATGTGGAGCTCGCCTCGCCCGACGATTTCATTCCGCCCTTGCCCGGATGGCAGGAGCGCAGTCGATTTATCGCGCGTCACGGCCGCCTCGAATTCTACCACTACGATGCCTATTCGCAGGCGATGGCAAAGATTGAACGCGGGCACGAGCGCGATCTCGGCGATGTGACCGCCATGCTCCAACGCGGCCTCGTCGAGAGCGGGCGGCTGTGGGCGCTTTTCGAGGCCATCGAGCCGGAGTTGATTCGCTATCCGGCGATCGAGCCGAAGGCATTCCGGGCGGCCGTCGCGGCGATCTGCAACAAGGCTTCCGAAAACTGAGACATGCGGCCGCTCCTTTCTTCTTCGCGACTCGAGTTCCTGCCAGGGTGGGAAATGGTGCAGGAAGGTCTGGTCGCGCTTCGTGCCGGCCTGCGCACTCCCGCAGCTTGCCTGGTTTCGATGGCGCGGCCGCGGTTGGTGCGCGCGGGCCTCCTCGATCCTTCCCTGGCGACCGTGGCCCATGCCGAGCTGGAGCTATACCGGTTATTGGGCGCGACGGGATCCAACGCTCACAGCCGGTTCAATGCGCTGGTGGGCCGGTTGGTGCGCTTCGAGCACGCCCTCGATCGAGAATTGTTTGGGCCAAGCCGGATTTGAAACTGCGGAAACAGGCGGCGGCGCAGGCCGCCGCTCGTGATGCGTTAGGGGTTACTCGTTATTCGGCCGGAAAGAAAGTCACAGCCAAACCGGTCGCTATCAGAAGCGATGGGGCGAAGCTATGAGCCGATGCTGATTTTGTTTTCACAGGAGAAATACCGAGATCGAACCGAGATTAGAAATCCGGCGACTCATGACCGGGATCGAAGCGAAGCGAACTCGGTTTGAACTCGGCTTGCCTCCTGTAAAAACAGCTGTCTGGGCCATGTTTCTTGCACAGCAGGAGTACCGGAATCGGCCCGAGTAGACCAGGGAACGGAGCCATGCGCCTCCAACCGAATCGGGATTACATCAGTGACGACGTCGTTCAGACGCCGGCTCCGCTGGCGCGCCGGCTCGTCGAGCATTTCAAACCACGCGGTCGGATTCTCGAGCCGTGCAAAGGCACCGGTAATTTTTATCGGGCGCTTCGTGCTCACACCCAAAGTGCAGCGGCGGTATTGAGCGTGGACTGGTGCGAGGTGAAGCAGGGCCGCGATTTCTTCGAATGGCAGGACAAGGTCGACTGGATCGTGACCAATCCGCCGTGGAGCCAGATCAGAGCCTTTCTGCAGCACGCGATGAGGGTGTCCGATAACATCGTGTTCCTGCTGACGATAAACCACGTCTGGACGAAGGCGCGAGTGCGCGACGTCCGCGACGCCGGCTTCGGCATCCGCGAAATCGTGCTGGTCGACATGCCGCCCGCCTTTCCGCAAAGCGGATTTCAACTGGGCGCGGTGCATTTCCGCCGAGGTTCTCAGACTCGAATAGCGCTTACAAACCTGGGGCGCTGTTGCAGTCGTTAATGCCACCCGCAGGGACAATCAGATCACGCCCAAATTTGGTGCTCTTCTTGGAGGCGGCACGACGAATCCATATCGCATCGCTTTCTCGTTTCAGTTTTCAGCATTTCAGCTTTTCCTGAATGTCCACCTACCTCGTTACCGGCGCCGCCGGCTTCATTGCCTCCAAGGTGTGCGAGCAGTTGCTCGCGGCTGGGCACACGGTGGTGGGGATCGACAATCTCAACGACTATTACGATGTCCGGCTGAAGGATTGGCGGCTCGGGCATTTGCTGGACCGGAGCGGAGCCCCACTGGGAAAAAATCCGAAAACCTCGGCTTTCGCGCAGAAAGGTGCGCGCCTGACGAATGACTCGAAGCGTTTCGTTTTCCTCCCGGTCGATATCGAGGACCGCCCGGCTCTGGAACGGCTGTTCGAGGAGTTTCGGTTCGACGCCGTGTTCAATCTCGCGGCACGAGCGGGCGTGCGGGCGAGCATGGATAACCCCTACGTTTTCCTGTCCACGAACACCGAAGGCACGATCAATATTCTCGAGTGCCAGCGCAAATTCGGGGTGAAGAAGCTCGTGCTCGCCTCCACGTCCTCGCTCTACGCGGGCTCGCCGATGCCGTGGCGCGAAGATCTGCCCGTGAACACGCCGCTCTCGCCCTACGCGGCCACGAAAAAGGCCGCCGAGCTTCTCGCCCACAGTTATCACCTGCTTTATCAGCTCGACGTCACGATCGTGCGTTACTTCACCGTGTTCGGCCCCGCCGGCCGGCCGGATATGAGCATTTTTCGCTTCATCAAATGGATCGATGAAGAACAGCCGCTGGAGCTTTTTGGCGACGGTTCGCAGGCGCGCGACTTCACCTACGTGGACGACATCGCGGCCGGCACTATCCTCGCGGCAAAGCCTCTCGGCTACGAGATCATCAACCTGGGCGGCGGCCGAAATCCGATTTCGCTGCAGACCGTGATCGCTTTCATCGAAAAAGCCCTGGGGAAGAAGGCGAAGATTGCGGGAAAACCGTTTCACATTGCCGATATCAAGGAAAGCTGGGCCGACATCGCCAAGGCGGACCGATTGCTCGGTTGGAAACCGCAGGTGGGATTGGATGACGGTTTCAGCCGCTGCGTGCGCTGGTATCGGGAGAACCGCGCGTGGCTGAAAGACGTGAAATTGTGAGGGGGCTGAAAAGCTGAAAGCTGAGATGCTGAAATGCGGGAAAACTGAGAGACCGAAACTCAAAAAGCTAAAATGAGTCGCCTGTCGGAAGAGCTTCGCGGTCGCTGCAAGGGTTTCGCGTCGGAAATAATTCGCTTGTATATAGGGCTGCCAAAATCGCGTGAGGAAGTCCTCGTCTTGGGCAAACAGCTATTGCGCTCGGGGACATCGGTTGCGGCGCATGCCCGCGAAGCTTCGCGGGCCAGGTCCGAAGCGGAATTTTGCTCGAAGCTGGACGGCCTTCTTCAGGAAGCGGACGAATCGCAGCTTTGGCTGGAGCTTTTGCGTGAGGACTGTGGAATTGCAACCCACGCACTCGCCCGGCTTCATGCCGAGTCCGAGGAATTGCTCGCCATCTTCACGACCATCGTATCCCAGCTCCGCCGACGTAGCTAAGAAGCCAAAATGCTGAAAAGCTGAAAGCGGAAGGCTGAAATAAATCGATCTGCCTTGTCCGCTCGTGGTGTTCTTTTCACTTCCCACCCTCGGCCCCTTCCAGAGTTTCCCAACCGCGTTTCAGCATTTCAGTTTTCAACTTTTCAGCTTTTCCCATGTCCCGCCCTTCCTTCAACGATTTTATCGACGGTAAAGAGAGCATCTGCCTCGTCGGTCTCGGTTACGTGGGTCTTCCGCTGGCGGTGGCGTTCGCGAAGAAATTCCGTGTGGTCGGATTCGACATCAACGAGCAGCGCGTCGCCGAACTTCGCGCGGGCCACGACAGGACGCGGGAAATTTCGGGACCTCAACTTTCGGCGGTCGGCTCCCGGCTTTCCTTCGCCACCGATCCCAAAGTTCTGGGCGAGGCGCGGATTATCATCGTGACGGTGCCCACGCCGATCGACGAGCACAAGAATCCCGACCTGACGCCGTTGGTGAAATCGTCCACGATGATCGGCCGGCACATCCAGCGCGGCACGACAGTGGTCTACGAATCGACGGTCTATCCTGGCTGCACCGAAGAGGACTGCCTGCCACTCATCGAGCGGGAGAGCGGGTTGAAATGGAAAAAAGATTTCTTTGCCGGCTATTCTCCCGAGCGGATCAATCCCGGGGACAAGGAGCACACGGTAGAAAAAATCAAGAAAGTCGTATCCGGAGACACTGCCGAAACGGCCGACTTGCTGAAACAGATTTATGGTGCGGTGATCACAGCCGGAATCTTTGTGGCGGAGAGCATCGCCACCGCCGAGGCGGCCAAGGTAATCGAAAACACGCAACGCGACCTGAACATCGCGTTGATGAACGAGCTTTCGCTGATCTTCGACCGGATGGGACTGAACACGCTTGCGGTGCTCGAAGCGGCCGGCACTAAGTGGAATTTTCTGCCGTTCCGCCCCGGCCTCGTGGGCGGTCACTGCATCGGCGTCGACCCTTACTATCTCACCTTCAAAGCGGAGAGCCTTGGTTACCATCCCCAAGTGATCCTCGCCGGCCGCCGGATCAACGACCAGATGGGTAAGGTGGTCGCCGAGCGCACGGTGAAGAAGCTAATCGAAGCCGACCGACCGGTAAAAGGAGCGAAAGTTTTAATCCTCGGGTGGACGTTCAAGGAAAACGTGCCCGATATCCGCAACAGTCGCGTAATCGACATCTATCGAGAACTGCGTGCCTATGGCGTTGAAGCTCTTGCATTAGATCCCCACGCCGACTCGGTTGAGGTTGAGCGTGAATATGGGCTTTGGCTGATCGAGAACGTCGAGAACCATGGGCCTTACGATGCGGTGGTCACGGCCGTGAAGCACCGGGAACTGGTAGCGGACTATTCTCTACAACGTATTCGTAGGCTCGGAGGGACTCGTGCGCCAGTGCTCATCGATGTGAAAGGATTCTTCACCAAATCGGCCCTGGAGGCCGCCAATTTCATTTACTGGCAGTTGTGAACTTTTTTTAACATGACTGAAAATTCGAGTATTTTGTTAACGGGCGGCACCGGGTCGTTTGGTCGGGAGTTTGTCCGCCACGTCCTAAAGCGGCTGCCGCACATCAAACGGCTAGTGATTTTCAGCCGTGACGAATTGAAGCAATTCGAGATGAGTCAGGAATTCAGTGAGCGCCAGTATCCCGGTGTGCGCTATTTCATTGGTGACGTGCGAGACGAAGCCCGCTTGCGCCGGGCGCTGGAGAACATCGATGTTGTTGTGCACGCGGCCGCATTGAAGCAGGTGCCAGCGGCGGAGTATAACCCGTTCGAATGTATCAAGACCAACGTGCTTGGCGCTCAGAATTTGATCGAAGCCTGTCTCGATAGCAGCGTAAAGCGGGTGGTGGCGCTCTCAACCGACAAGGCCGCAGCTCCGATCAATCTCTACGGAGCCACCAAGCTTTGTTCGGACAAACTCTTCATCGCGGCGAACAATATTAAGGGAGGTCGGGATATTCGCTTCAGTGTGGTGCGCTACGGAAACGTGATGGGCAGTCGCGGTTCCGTCATTCCATTCTTCCTCGAGCGAAGGAGTTCGGGGGTCTTGCCCATCACTGATCCGGCGATGACCCGCTTCAATATTTCGCTCGAGGAAGGAGTTGAGATGGTCAATTGGGCGTTGGAGAATGCGGAGGGCGGCGAGATATTCGTGCCGAAGATTCCATCGTATCGCATTACTGACGTCGCGAGGGCCATCGGCCCTGAGTGCCAGCATCCAGTGGTTGGCATTCGCCCGGGCGAGAAGATCCACGAAGAAATGATAACCGCCAGTGACAGCTTCAATACCGTCGATCTGGGGCGCTACTATGCGATTCTGCCTGGCAACGACTCGCCCGTGATGAAGGCTTATCTTCGCCGACCGGGCGCAAAAGGGGTGTCACCGGGGTTCTGCTACAATTCCGGCGCGAACGAGCGTTTCCTTTCCGTGGAGGAGCTTCAGTCTCTCATCGACAAGCACGTTGCGGCGAAGAAAGCGTGACCAGAACCCAGTTTATATGACTCCGGTAATCCCCTACGGGCGACAATGGATCAGCGACGCTGATGTGGAGAAGGTGGTCGCCGCACTTCGTTCCGATTTTTTGACCTGTGGACCGAGGGTTGAGGAGTTTGAGCAGCGGTTCGCGCAGTTCGTCGGCGCGCGTTACGCCGTCGCCATGAACAGCGCGACTGGCGCTCTGCACGTCGCGCTGGCGGTCGGCGGCGTGAAACCGGGTGATCGAGTCGTGACTTCGGCCAACACGTTCTTGGCTTCCGCGAACTGCGCGGCGTTCGTGGGAGCCACGCCGGACTTCGCGGACGTGGATCCTGTGTCGGGGAATCTCGCGCCCCAAGCGCTCGCGCGCGAGTGGCGCACCGACACGCGCGCGGTCATTCCCGTGGCGTATGCTGGGCAGCCGGCGGACATGCCGGCGATCGCAGAGATCGCGCGCGCGCGGGGCGCGCTGGTCGTGGAAGACGCCTGTCACGCCGTGGGCAGTGCCTTCCGGCACGCGGGGGCGGAGTGGCGCGTCGGCGGCCATCCGTGGGCGGATATGACGGTCTTCAGCTTCCATCCGGTGAAGACCATGACCACTGGCGAAGGAGGGATGCTGGTGACCGACAATGATGAATGGGCGACGCGGGCCCGGCAGTTGCGCGCGCATGGGATGGTGCGCTCCGGCTTCGAGGGTTTGGGCGTAGAAGGAGATGCGGAGATCTCCGAACAGGGGCCCTGGTATTACGAAATGCGCGACCTCGGCTGGAATTATCGTCTTACCGATCTCCAGTGCGCCCTAGGACTTTCACAGCTCGACCGACTGGACGCGTTCATCGGGCGCCGGCGGGAGATCGTTGCCCGCTACAACGCCGGATTGTCCGGTATCGACTGGCTGCAGACTCCGGGCCTTGCCGGACCGGCGGTCGCCGAGCTGACCTCGTGGCATTTGTATACGGTGCAGATCGATTTTGCCACGCTGGGGCGCACCCGGACGGCCGTGATGCAGGAGCTGCGTGCGAAGGGCGTGGGCTCCCAAGTTCTCTACATCCCGGTCTATTTGCAGCCATGGTATCGCCGCCAGTTTGGTTACCGTGCCGGCAAGTGTCCGGTCGCGGAGCGCAACTATCGGAGGACGCTCAGCCTGCCTTTATACCCGGCCATGACCGACGAGCAGGTGGAGCACGTAATCGTGACTGTTCGCAGTCTTCGCAACTAGGCCTATAACTCGAACAGATGGGCAGCGCGTCACCGTCGTTGAATTATAAGGCACTTGCGCTAGGCACGGTGCAGCTCGGAATGACCTATGGTATTGCGAATTCATCCGGTCAGCCGTCAAGTGCGGTCGCCGCGATGATGGTGGGGGAAGCTTGGCGGCACGGGGTGCGGTATTTCGACACCGCTCAGGACTACGGGGCGAGCGAGCAAGTGCTTGGCCTTGCCTTGGACCGGTGCGGAGGAAGGGGCGAGGCCCGGGTGATCAGCAAGCTCTCCGTGAAGGCTGCGCTCGGTTCGGATCTTGCGAACGACGTCGCGGCGTCGTTGCAGCGCTTGGGGGTGGCGCGGCTCTGGTCGGTGATGATGCATCGCGAGGAAGCGCTCGACGGCGATCTTCCAACACGCTTGATGAAAGTACAGGCGGCCGGACACGTGGAGCACGTGGGCGTGTCGGTCTACTCGCCCGCGCGTGCGTTGCAGTCCCTGCGCATGCCGTCCATCACCGCGCTTCAGGTCGCGGCCAACGTCTTCGACCGGCGGATGAAGCGGGCGGGCGTTTTCGATCTCGCCCAGCAGATGGGAAAGCACGTCTTCGTTCGGAGCGTCTACCTCCAAGGCCTGGCCACGATGTCGGCGATCGCAGCGCCGGCGGGAATACCGCATGCAGCCGAGGCGATTGCCGCCCTCGTGCGTTTCTGTGCGGAGTCCGGGGTCGATCGCCGCCGGTTCGCGATGGATCATGTCCGGTGGATGGCTCCGGCAGCGACGCTGGTGATCGGGGCGGAAAGCGTGGCGCAGGTGATCGAAAACTGCGATCTCCTGGCGGCCGGTCCGCTGGAGGATACGCTGCATCGCGAGTGGGAGCAGAGGTGGTCGGACGACCATGCCGGCCTGATCGATCCGCGACAGTGGCGCCTAGACGCATGAGGGCCTTTCTCCTGTGAAGACTGTCGCAATCATTCAAGCCCGGATGCAATCGACCCGCCTTCCCGGCAAGGTCCTAGCGGATGTCCATGGCGAGCCGCTTCTCGCTTGGGTCGTCCGCCGCGCGCGGCAGGCCCGCACGATTGACATGGTGGTCGTGGCGACATCCGACCTACCGGCGGACGACCAGATTGTCCGCTTCTGCCGTGACGAAGGCGTCGCGCACTTCCGCGGTTCGGAAAGCGACGTGCTGGACCGTTTTTACGGCGCAGCGCAGGCCTTCGCGGCGGAGGTGGTGGTGCGGATCACGGCGGACTGTCCGCTCATCGACCCCACGGTGATCGACCAAGTCGTGCAGGCCTTTCACGAGAACGAGGTCGATTACGCTTCGACCGGGCTGATCGCCACTTTCCCCGACGGACTCGACGTTGAAGTGTTCCGCGCCGATGCGCTCCAGCAGGCATGGGAGCAGGCCCGCAAACCGAGCGAGCGTGAGCATGTGACCCCCTACCTACGCACCGCGCCGCAATTTCGCCGTTACAACGTGGAGAGCGGGTTTGGCGCGAAGCTGGCCGAGGAGCGCTGGACGGTGGACGAGCCGCAGGATTTGGAATTCGTGCGGGCGGTGAGCACAGCGCTGGCCGGCCGGCCCGATTTTACGATGCACGATGTGCTCGAAATTTTACAGCAACAGCCCGCAATTCGGAAAATTCAAAGCAAAGCGATTATGAACGAAGGTTACTACAAATCACTTTATTGGCAGGCCGTCGCCGGTGCCGCTCCCCGGCGCTCGGTCGTGAAATCCGAGGAATGGTTCGCCCGCGCCCAGAAGGTCGTGCCCGGTTGCGCTCAGACGTTCAGCAAGGGCTACACCCAGCACGTGCGCGGAGTCGCGCCTATCTTCCTACAGCGAGGCAAGGGCTGCCGCGTCTGGGACGTCGATGGCAACGAATACATCGATTACGTGCAAGGGCTGCTGCCGAACATCCTTGGCTACGCCCACGCGGAAGTGAACCGGGCGGCGACCGCACAACTGGCGGAAGGACACAGCTTCTCCCTGCCGCACCCGCTTGAGGTTTTGCTCGCGGAGCGGCTGACGCGATTGATCCCCTGCGCCGAGATGGTGCGCTTCGGCAAGAACGGATCCGATGCCACGGCGGGCGCCGTCCGCGCGGCGCGCGCACACACGGGACGCGAGCGGATCGCGTGCTGTGGCTATCATGGCTGGCAGGACTGGTATATCGGCTCGACGCCACGGCACCGCGGTGTGCCGGGCGCGGTGCGAGCGTTGACGCAGTCATTTCCGTACAACGACCTTCCGGCGCTTCAAAAGCTGCTCGAGGCGCACCCGGGGGAATTTGCGGCCGTGATCATGGAACCGGTGAATTTTCAGACGCCGGACGAGGGTTATCTCGCAGGCGTCAAGGCCTTGGCGCACCAGCACGGCTCGCTGCTCATCTATGACGAAATCTGTACCGGCTTCCACCTCGGGCTGGGCGGGGCGCAAAAACGCCTCGGTGTGGCGCCCGATCTTGCCTGCTTCGGCAAGGCGATGGGAAACGGATTCCCGATCGCCTGCGTTGTCGGACGTTCGAATGTGATGAAGGTATTCGAGGAAATTTTCTTCAGCTTCACGTTTGGCGGCGAAGTCGCCTCGCTCGCCGCGTGCCTGAAGGTCCTCGATATCCTGGAGCAGACCGACGCCCTCAGTCGGATGGAGGCGAACGGACGCCGGTTGCAGGATGGCTTCAACACGCTGGCGAAACTGGCAGGCTTGGGCGCGCGTTTCGAATGCATCGGCTATCCCGTGTGGTCGCTGTTGAAGTTCCGTGATGCGGCGGGCAAAGACAGTTTCCTCGAGCGCAGTCTGTGGCAGCAGGAAGTAGTCAAGCGCGGCATCCTCCAACTCGTCACCCACAACATGACCGCTGCGCACGATGACGCGGCCACCGAGCAGACACTCGAGGCCTACGCTGCCGTCTTCCGCACCTTGGCGAATTGGTTGTCGGATCGCGACCCCGCGAGATTTCTTGAAGGCTCGATGGTCACGCCGGTGTTCCGTGTCCGTTGAAACTGGGTGAACGCCACGTTGGGTTAGCGAGCCTCGGACGGGAACGGGAAGGAACACTGGTTTCTGCAGGCGAAGAACCCAGGGGACGTCTTGCCTTCGATTCGATCCGAATTCCGGAAAATCCTGCGTGTCCTAAGCGCCGCTAAAAGTCCCAGTGCCTTACTCTATGACAGCCCCGCTCTTCATGCGTGTCGATGGGAATCCCCGCATGGGCACTGGCCACCTAATGCGGTGTATGTCGCTTGCGCAGGGTTGGCGAAGTATAGGCGGTGACGTTTCATTCATATGCGCTGAAATTACTCCTGCGCTGGAAGCTCGCCTTTTAATCGAAGGTTTTTCAACGCACCGTTTATCGGCAAAACCGGGTACCTGCGAAGATGTTTATCAGACTCTCGCCATTGTGCGTGATCTTCGGGCGTCGGCTTTTAATCCAAAGGCGTCGGCGACTTGGATCGTGGTGGACGGCTATCAGTTCGATGCGGACTTTCAGTGGGCTATTAAAGCGGCAGGATCGCGCCTCTTGGTATTCGACGACTTTGGTCATGCCGCACATTATTCCGCAGATATTGTGCTTAACCAGAATCTCAATGCGGATGAAAATTTATATGCTAACCGTGAGCCATACACTCTCCTTTTATTGGGGGCTCATTATATCTTATTGCGCCAACAGTTTTTCGCCTATCGCGATCGAAAACGTGAGATCCGTCCGCTAGTCCGTAGAGTTCTCGTTACTCTGGGCGGATCTGATCCGGATAATGTAACAAGCAAGGTGATTGAAGCACTCGATGGGTGGGACATAGAGGCCAAGCTCGTAATTGGCGGAAGCAATCCGCACCTCGAAACGCTGGGCACTGACGTTCGACGGTCAAAATTCGCCGTCGAACTAGTCGTAGACGCGAACAACATGCCGGAACTAATGACTTGGGCTGACGTTGCGATTACCGCTGGCGGCACGACCGCCTGGGAATTGGCGTTCATGGGAGTGCCGATGTTGGTTGTGCTAATCGCTGCCACGCAGCGTAATTTTGTTGCTTCAATTGGTGCAGCGCAGCTGGCCCACATCACATCGCCAGACCGAATCGCTGAGAGTTTGCCGGCTTTCTTGAGCAATACTGATGACCGCCGACAGATGTCGCTGCGTGGGCAAAAATTAGTCGACGGCTATGGCGTCGAGCGAGTTGTCGCGGCCGTCGCTGAACAAACGGTCAAGCTTGCCCCGTAATGCAGTTAACCGAAATTATTATTACAGGTGCATCAGGATTTCTCGGCTCCCAATTGCAGGCTATCGCGCAATCGCATTGCCCCGCCGCGCGGATTGTGGCTATAGGTTCACCGAAGCAGGGCGGAATTGATCTGACAGACTCGAACTGTTTCGAGAACTTGGCGAAGCGCGTCCGCCTTAAAAATCCCGAGTCGTCCCTGCTGATTCACACCGCTGCGGCGGTGGATTGGCACTCTATTGATGGGCTTCTGAAAAATGCGGCAATGGCTCACAATATCGCTGCCTGGGCCAAGGCAAACGACATCGCATTTAGTATCCTGGTGAGTAGCGTAAGCGTTTATCCGCGATCAGCGAACACTGAGGTGGATTCATCTGTCGAGCCCTCCAATATCTACGGTCTAGGTAAACTATCAGCAGAACATCTCTGGAGATTGTTGTTCGCGGCGGATCGTCGAGCGATTCTGCGGTTGGCCGGCATCTGGGGTTGGCAATCCCGGCCGACATTGTTTTGGAATCGTCTGCTCTTTGCCGCCGCGCGCGGCACACAGCCATCCGAGAGATTGATCGTCAAACGGCGGTTGAGTCGTCGCAATTACATATCAGCACGCGAGGCTTGCGAGTGTCTGGTGCACATTGGAGTGAATCGACTACCTGGGTTGTTTTTGGGCGCAGGGCGAGATCCAATGGATACCGGCGAGTTTATCAACGCGGTGCAAGCTTTACCTGGATCCAAGCTGGAAGTCGAATGGCAAGACGACGGTGGTCACGACGAAGAAATCTATGAACCAAGCCAGGAGTTGCTGTCGCGGCTTGGTTCATTTGATAATGAGTTGTCGTTAATGTGGTCGAGTAAGCCAAATTGGCCTGGAGTGTTATGAAATTCGGGCTGATTGCTGATATCCATGGCAATAATATCGCATTGGCGGCGGCTTTGCGCATGCTTGATGGTCAGGTCGATCACATTGTTTTTCTCGGCGACATTTGTGGTTACTATCCATTCGTCAACGAATGCATTGAAATGCTCAGGGTTCGCCAAGTCATTGGCATTCGTGGAAACCACGATCAAGTATTGATCGATTGCTTGGCGACCGGCAAACCACCGGCGGACGAATATCGCGCGCGTTACGGGTCGGCATTGGACCGCGCGATGCAGGTCCTGTCCGACTCCGCGCTGAAATTCCTGCATTCATGGCCGACTCAACGGGAACTCCTGGTTGAATCAAGGGCGATTCTCGCCACCCACGGCGCACCTTGGGATTCGCTTGAGGGACGGGTCTATCCCGATTTTGAAAATTGGAGCCGCTTTGATCCTTACATGGCCGACATATGTCTGCTCGGGCATACCCACTATCCCCTGGTGAAACATCACCATAACAAGCTTATCGCCAATCCTGGCTCTGTTGGCCAAGCCCGTGACCGGGCGGGCGAGGCTTCTTATGGCATCCTAGATGTAATAACCAACGAGGTGATGCTGCACAGAGTGCCTTTTAATCCTGAAATCCTAATTTGTGATGCTCGTAAACATGATCCAAATTTACCGTATCTCGAAAGAGTTCTGACTCGATGATAAGCAAATCTATTCGTGTCCTTATTACCGCTGTGGGCGGGGACCTCGGACAGGCGGTCGTAAAATCGCTACGATTGAGTGAGATCGGAATTGAGATTTTTGGGTGCGACAGCAACCCAGGGGGAGTGGGGGGGGCCTTCGTAGATTCCTGCCAAACCACGCCGTTGGCAGAAAATTCTGGCCAATATGTAACAGCCATCGAAAGTATATGCCGTGAGAACGATATTCACGCCGTTATACCGTGCAGTGAACCCGAAATCGACGTGCTGAGCCAAATCGGGCCGCCCCTACGTTTGCCCAGTGGCGCCGTAATTGTATGTCAGCCACAAGAGTGGATTGGACGTTTTGGTGACAAATTGCGATGCATGGAGGCGTTGGAGAATGTGGTGCCCATAGCGCCGTTTGCCGACGGGCAAGACTCGGAAGCGGTGCGTTTATTGGTGGGCCGCGCGGGTTTTCCTCTCGTCATCAAAGGCCGCGCCTCTTGGGGGTCGCGCTCTCTTAGAGTGGCACATGATGAAAATGAGCTAAGATTTTTTTTGACAGAGATATCCGCTCCAGTCGTGCAAGCCTATCTCGATGACGCCGGTGGAGAATTTTCCGTTGGCTTGTTCGCTTGCGATGAATTTTGCACTGTCGTAAATTACAAGCGGGAGCTTGGACCGGTTGGCTGCACTTGGCTGGCTGAGACGAGCGAGGATGCTGCCGTGCTAGACTATGCCAGCCGCGTCGCTGCCGCAACCGGGTTGCGGGGGAGCGCGAATTTGCAGGTGAGGAAAACTTCTCAGGGCGTGCGGATGTTAGAAATAAATCCGCGTTTTTCGAGTTTGGTGGCTGCCCGTGCGATTTGCGGTTTTCGTGATGCGGAATGGTCGCTGCTGGCGGCGCTCAAAATGAAATTACCCGTCCCGCCGCCGTCTTACCAGCACATCCGCTTTCGCCGTTATTTCCACGAACTCGTTGATTTTGGCGACGGATTTAATGCCATTGAGAATTGGAACCCTAGGAGCAAGTATGCTAACCAGTAACTCATCTTTCATCGAGATTAATCGTCGCCGCATCGGCCCCTTTCAGCGGACCTATATCATCGCCGAGATGTCGGCCAATCACGGACAGAGCTTCGAGCATGCGGTGAAAATCCTCCACGAGGCGCAGCGAGCAGGCGCCGACGCGATCAAGCTCCAGACTTATACGCCGGACACGATTACGATCGATTGCCGGACCGAACACTTTCAGATCGGCCGCGGCACGATGTGGGAGGGGCGGAACCTGCACGATCTTTACGGCGAAGCCTACACGCCGTGGGACTGGCAGCCGAAGCTGAAGGACATTGCCACCCAGTTGGGCATGGACTGCTTCTCGACCCCGTTCGATTTCTCGGCGGTAGACTTCCTCGAACAGATGGAGGTGCCGGCCTACAAAATCGCGTCGTTCGAGCTTGTTGATCTACCACTGATTCAACGAGTCGCGGCGACCGGCCGGCCCCTGATTATGTCGACGGGCATGGCCTCGCTTTCCGAGATTACCGAGGCCGTGGACGCATTTCGAAGCGCGGGTGGACGCGAACTTGCGCTGCTCAAGTGCACGAGCGCTTATCCTTCGCCGCCCGACCAGATGAACCTGCGCACGCTACCGGACTTGGCTGCGCGCTTTAACGTCCCGGTGGGGCTCTCCGACCACACCCTGGATGTCGTCACTCCGGTCGTTGCGGTCAGCATGGGGGCGGCGATCATTGAGAAACACTTGACCCTTTCGCGCGCGGAGCCGGGACCGGACAGCGCCTTCTCGCTCGAGCCAAACGAATTCAAAGCGATGGTGGAAGCGGTGCGCACGGCCGGCGCCGCGCTCGGGAACATTTCCTACGAAGTCGGCGAAAAAGAGAAGCCGAGTCGCGCTTTCCGACGGTCGTTATTTGTGGTCGAGGATATTGCCGCCGGCGAGAGCCTGACCGCACGTAACGTCCGATCCATCCGGCCGGCGGCGGGATTGCCGCCGAAGCACCTTCCAGAGATATTGGGGCGCAAAGCCGTCCGCGCCTTGCCGAAGGGAACACCGCTATCCTGGGATTTGTTTGCCGACTGATGCCATCTCACCGCATTTATCATCTTATATATGCTCCCTCTACTCCGCCGACTATTCGCCACTCTGCCGAGAAACCTCAAAATTCGTTTGGTGGTGCTGCTCGTCGTAATGTTTTTCGCTGGGGTGGCCGAACTGGTCAGCCTTGGCACGCTCGGTCCGTTTCTCGCCATACTCGCGAATCCGAATCTGCTCATGGAGAACGCTCACGCCGTGCCCTATGCGCGCCTATTACACGTGGGGAGCGTCAGGGATGCTCGGCTAAGTCTGACCGTGATCTTCATCTGCGCGGCAGTGTTATCTGGCGCAGTGAGAATACTCATGTCGTCTCTGACGGCTCGGCTCATGCGGGACATAGGCCACCATTTAAATATGGAATTTTTCTCGCGCACACTGCTAACCGACTATGTAGGGCACATTGAACGGAATAGCAGTGAGGCGATTGGTGCGCTTTCGAAAATCGACCAGGTTGTATTTTGTTTATATAACATACTGATCCTCGTGGGCAGCCTGATGATCGGCACATTCATCTTTTGCGCGCTCATGCTGGTCAGTCCGCTGGTGGCGGCGGGGGTTATGTTTATTTGCGGAGCCATCTATGGTGGGGTAACCACAGTTGCCCGGAAAAAACTGGCAAGAAACAGTGAAATTGTCGCTGCCGGGCTCAGTAAACGCGTGCAGGTATTGCAGGAATCGCTCGGAGGAATCCGGGATATCATTCTTGATGGCAGTCATTCATTTTTTATAGGCCGATTTCGTGAGGTCGATAGTGAGATGCGGAGGGCGCAGGCGTCTACCAACATCATCGGGCCGGCGCCACGGTTGGTCATTGAAACCACGGCGCTGACATTGGTGGCAGTGTTGGCGTATAACCTTCTAACAACCCCGGAGTCGCTGGCAGCCGGCATCCCGACGATCGGAACCTTGGTGCTTGGTGGTCAGCGCTTGATTCCGCTTTTTCAGCAGGGTTATCAGAGCTGGGTAGTTGGAGCGAGTGGGGCGCATGTCCTCTCCGATCTGCTCAAGGTGCTGGAGGGGAAGGTCGAATCGCCTAACCCTGTTGCGGCCAAGCCGCTGCCCTTCGAGGTCGCAATCGAACTACGTGGCATTGGCTTTCACTACAAGGTCGGTTCTCCATGGGTGCTGCGGAATGCGACGGTGACGATCAAGAGTGGCGAGCGCATCGGCATTATCGGGACCACCGGCAGCGGTAAAAGTACTCTTACGGACATACTAATGGGGCTGCTGCCGCCGGTAGAGGGCGCCATGCTGATCGACGGTCGGCCCCTGCGGCCAAGGGATGTGCCCGCCTGGCAACAATGCGTGGCCCATGTGCCTCAAAGTATTTACCTCGCTGATGCGTCGATCGCCGAGAATATCGCCTTCGGGACGAAGGTGGAGGAAATCGATCTTTCGAGGGTCCGGAGCGCAGCCGAACGCGCACAGATTATGCAGTTTGTCGATGGTCTCCCTCAAGGGCTATCGACGACCGTTGGCGAACGGGGTGTAAAATTGTCGGGCGGGCAACGTCAGAGGATAGGAATAGCCCGGGCGCTCTATAAGGAGGCGAAATTACTCATCTTCGACGAAGCCACCAGCGCCTTGGACCGTGACACGGAGCAGAGCGTCATCGAGGCCATCAACCGGTTGGACAAGACCCTGACAGTGGTGATCGTTACTCATCGGCCGGCGGCATTGTCCGGCTGTGACAAGGTATTCAGAATAGAAGGCGGCTTGGTGACCCAAGACTTGGCGTCGCTTAAAAGCTCACTGACAGCCACGGCTGGAATTGACAGAGGATTCACAGCGGATAATGAGAAAACTTAACTTGGGCGACAGATCAATTTTTAATGATCATCTATTTCTATTTTTCCGTCATGGATCGACTGTTCGCCGACGTTGCGCGGGAACTCGCCAACTCGGATCAGAGGTTCGTTTTCACCGGTCTGGCAAGCGGACGACAGGAGTTTTTGGAGAAGGCCCCTTTCCGGCAGGTTTCTTTTCTGTCGAGTTGCGATGTCCCACCCCCGCCGGATCTCACTGCCGAGGCGGTTCGGATCGAGCGGGAATACGAGGTCTGTCTTTCCGAGCTTATCCAGATGGAACGTCACTTCGGGCGCTTTGAGAAAGAAAAGCGGCTAGCGCGTGCGGTGGAAATCGTGCGAACGATCGAGCGCGACTATGAGAGGCACGCCTTCCAGCTCGTTTTTTCGCATTGTTTTGCTGATTTTCCCAGTGCCTTTCTCCACGCCTTTGCCAAACGCCATCGTCTGAAGTTTTACTATCCCATCACGGCGCGGATGGGCGGGGCGGCCTTTTTATCCGACGAAGGTAATACCGGGCCGGAGCGCCTAAAGGAACGGTTTCAGCGCTATGTTGCGCTTTACGCGGCCAAGCCCGCCGAGTTTGAAGCGACCAAACGATTGGTCGAAAATTATGTGAGCGCCCGGAGGCAGCCCTATTATGCGGCTGCGAAAACGATGGTGTTTCGTGTTGGCAAGCGCATGGATGTCAGCATCTTTTTTGGCGCTATAGCCAACTACATTAAAGACAGAAATTCTTATATTGCTTACAATAATCCGCTAGCACTTCCATTTCAGCGACTCAGGAGGATCTATCGATACCGCGCATATCGTGAGTTCGGGAAGAGGTTTCTTTCAAGGGAGCATCTCCAAGGGTTGAAATACTTTATCTTTCCTTTGCACTTTGAGCCAGAGGCCGCGACCTTGGTGAACGGACGCTACCTAAATGATCAGTTCGTCGTCATTCAGATGGCGGCCAAGGCGCTGCCGGCGGACTGCATCCTGATCGTCAAGGAGCATCGAGTGTCCGTGGGTCGACGCCCGGTCGAATTTTACAGAAAGATCGACGCATTGCACAATGTCCGGTTCGTTAGTGAACACGAGGATGTTTATGGCTTGATCGAAAGCAGTCGTGGCGTAATCACTATTTCGTCATCAATGGCCTTGGAAGCTATTATGCTCCAAAAGGCAGTAATTGTTTTTGGAGACGTTCACTATAACATACTGAGCCAGGTCATTATTGCGCACAATATTGAAGGCATTGCGGCCTGCGTGAAGCAAGCTCTTGCGTTCGAAGGTTACAAAGAAGCCGAATATTTAGCGTTTTTTCGCGTCATTACTGAACGAACATACGACTTAAGCGAATTTTTCGCGAGTTCATATACGCCAAAGCATGTAGATACATTCGTGCATATGATCAATGAAGCTTGCGAACTGGCCCGCCGGTAACGTGATGAGCGGCAGGAGCAATTAATACGCATGACGACGGTTAGTATTTTGACCACCGTGCGGAATGGCGAGGCTTTCATCCGGGATGCTTTGCTGTCGGCAATGCGGCAGGATTTCGCGGCGGTGGAGCATATTGTCGTGAATGATGGGTCCGAGGACTCCACTGCTTCGGTGGTCGATGTGGTGTCGCAAGCGCATCCAGCGGCTGGAATCCGCCTGATGGAAACGAAACGTCGAGGGCGGGGCGCGGCGCTTCAGTTTGGAGTCGCTCAATGCCGCGGTGATTGGATCGGCATTCTCGATGCGGACGATATCTGGCATCCTAAAAAGCTGCGGCGACAAATGGATGTGATCGGGCACAATGCAAATATTGATATGATCGGAACCGAGACCGCCCTCTTTGGCCCATCAGTGGTTGATACGGGGGAGCCCGGGATGGGTGGAGTGAGGCGAATCACGGTAAAGGAACTGTTGAAACACAATCCCGTTGCCCACTCCTCCGTCCTCATTCGCCGGCAGTTGTGCCGATACGATATGCGTCGAAAATCGCAGCTTGACTATGAGCTTTGGCTCCGGCTAGCTACCGAAGGTCGTGCCATCTGTCTGTTGCAGGAAAAACTGACGTATCATCGCATTCACGCCGGTCAGCATTTCGAGCGCCTTCAGGGCAAAAGTTACGTTTGGCGATCAGTGGCGCTGCAGGGAAAATACGGGTGGAAACATGGATCTCCCGTTGCTTTCGTTTATATTATGGCGAGGTTGATCTATCATATGATTCTTCCGAGGGCGCTGAGGATGCGCTGGCGGCCTGGTCACAAGACGCAATCGCCCGGTTGATCTCAAGATACAAAAAATAAAGGTATTTCGCAATCAATATTAATGCGTTCATATAATACAGGCACAACCGGCTGGACCGGAGGTGGCAGGGGGGGCTTTAGAGGCGCCAATCCCGGGATCGGGGCCAGGCGTTTTTCAGTCTTAAGAATGGCGAATCCCTTTACGGTCGAGGCGCTAATTGGGGTGGGCCTTGGAACCGCATATATGACTAGTACAAGATTTTTATTTAATTATATTGGGGTTTCTGAGATCTGCTTTCTCGTAGTCATACCTATCCTGATTGGAAAGATGTTCTGGAAGGGATCCTCCACCTTGCGAATACTTTCGAGGGCGGACATAATTTACATCGTGTTTTCTGTTTGGCTCATTTTACCCATAGCAACTTTGACCTCCCTTGATACTCCGGGAATATATCCGATTGATATAATAATATATTCTGGTCAGCTACTTTTTTTTCTCCTGCTATGCCTTGACACGCCTGACGACGCAGCCTTCGGAAGAGTTGCCTTTTTCATGGCTATATCATTCGGCGTCGCTATTTTAACCAATGGCATATCCGTTGAGGAGGAGGGGGCGCGATTTTTTGCGCAATCGAGTAATCCCAACCAGCTGGCAGTCTATTGCTTTGGTGTAATGGTGCTTGCGGGGAGATTTTTGCCTTTGTCCTTGGGGCTGCCAGTGATCGCTGGCGCAGTGTATGTCGGAGCATTGACGCGGTCGGCGGCTTTCGTATTGGGATCGCTTACCAGCGTTGTAGCCATCGCGTGGTTCGCGAGTCTGCATCGGAAAAGGGGATTGGCGACAATTGCGCTCGCGACAAGTGTAGTGGCAGTGGTTGGTCTATTTCTGCTTTTGGCCAGCGAAGATCTTCGGCAGAAGGTCGTTGGTATCTGGATAAAATCAGACGGGGGAGAAAAGGGCGCGCGATTCCCATTAATGATTAATGGACTGAAAGCGGTATTTAGCTCTCCAAAGAGTATTGTCGTCGGCAATGGCGCCGGCGCCTTTTCCGGAATTTCTGCTCCGTTTGAGGCTTGGGAGGCGCATAATACCGTCGTTGATTTAGCTACCATATGTGGAATCTTTTTGCCCGGCGTAATATACTGGAATTTGGTTCGTTATGTGATTCGCCTGATCAGCGCCCGACATTATTTGAGTGCAGGACTCACCACCGGGTTTATTATCATGTCGATATTTCATTTTATCGCGAGGCATTTTATTTTCTGGGTTATACTCTGCCTGGCCGTAGTAGACGCCGATGAAATGAAGCGAGTGCCTGTCTTATCGTCGAGAAGAGCACGCGAGGGATGATGGCCAACTTTGTGGCTACATTTAGATGAAAATTGCTATCATTGCCGGATACGCAAGGTCCTTGGTAACCTTCCGGGGAGCTCTGATCGAGCAGTTGGCGGAAATGGGCCACGAAGTCATTGCTTTGGCGCCGCCGGACGACGCGCAGGAAGATGTTCTGGCGAGGTTGGGTGTGAGATTGATCCCGATACGTTTGGCTCGAGGGGGCATGGATCCTTATGCTGACTGGAGATTGGAGCGACAGATATGCCAGATATTGGGGAGGGAGCGGGTCTCGGTGACGCTTGCCTATACCATCAAGCCTATTGTTTATGGCCTCCCTGCGGCGGACAGTGCACAAGTGCCGGGGCGTTATGCATTGGTAACTGGGCTCGGGTCTGCATTTCACACGCGCGGCATTAAGGGCTATGTGCTACGAAGAGTCGCGTCGATTCTTTATACACGAGCGTTCCGGTGCGCTTCGGGCGTGATGGTGCAAAATGCGGATATAGCCCTGTTCTTGCGACGTCGTCGAATGGTGCAGCCGCAGGTGCCAATTACAATTGTCCCCGGTTCCGGCGTGGATTTAAGGCGTTTTGCGGTCTCGCCAATCTTGGATCGCCACGCAAATTTCGTCGTGCTGGCGCGTTGGTTAAGGGATAAGGGAATTGACGAGTTTGTCCAGGCAGCTCGCATCGTTAAAAGGAGAATCCCGCACGCGGTCTTTCGGGTTTTTGGCATGGCAGATCAGAACCCGTCTGCGATTCCAGACCACTTGGTGCAGAGGTGGAACGCGGAGGGGGTCGTAAAATTCTGCCCTGCAGTTGACGATGTTCGGCCGCTGCTGGCGGAGAGCACGGCGTGCGTGTTACCGTCTTATCACGAGGGTATGCCACGCGCTTTACTTGAGGCGATGGCTGTGGGGCGTCCGATAGTTACCACGGATGTAATTGGCTGCCGGGAGGTAGTTCCTGACGCGGGTCCGCCGGACGGGCACAGAATTCGATGTGGCAGCAACGGATACCTTGTGCCTGTGCGCACGGTCGAACCACTCGCCACAGCGATGTTGCGGATCGGAAACGATCGTGAATTGGCGACCGCGATGGGAACGGCGGGACGCCGGCTGGCCGAAACGAAATTTGACGTCAAAAAGGTAAATGAAGCTATGCTTCACGCCATGCATCTGCTCCCAACCAATCGTTGCTAGCAGCGCGGAGCGCCCATGTCTAGCTTTTTTAGGGTTCTTCGGTGATTTCTGTGGGTGGAATTATGATATAGCGGGGCGGAGATCGAGCTTACCGCAGTGAAAGAGGATCCGATAGCGATAGTTCTCGAAGCGGCGGAAGCCGCGGGCATCGGCCTTGAGCGCCTGGATCTTCGAGTTGAAGCCCTCCGAGATGGCATTGGTGATGGGATGCGCGAAGTAATTGAGCAGACCGAACAGATGGGCCTGCAAGGTAAGAGCGGTTTTCTTGATCGGCTCGAGCTTCGAACGACGGGCGGCACGGAACCACTGCTGGAAGAACTGCGCCGCGCGTTTCGCGCTGGGCTGGGCCCAGAACTCGGTGAAGGTCTCCTTGTGATACCAGGCGCGCGAAGTCTTGAGGTTGCGCTCGCACAGCTCGGCGAAACTCAGCGCCCGTTCCCCGTCGGGGCACGCGCCCTGCAGCCACAGATACTTGGTGCCGGTGAGGCTCTTGTCGCCTTGGGCGAGCAAGCGCCGGTGCTCCTCCCGGCGGACCTTGTCCACGGCTTCGTTCAGGTGCTTGGAGACATGAAACTTGTCGTAGACGATCACGGCGCGCCGTGCCGCCTGCTGGGCGGCGGTCGTGAACTCCGCGCTCATGTCAATCGCCACCGCCTCCACGCGCTCGCGTTGCGCGGCGGGCAGGCGGTTCCACAGCTTCAGGGCACTCGCCGTGTCGCGGTCTTTGACCACATCCAACACCCGCCGGCCGCTCAGATCCGTCATCAGCGACACGTAGTCCTGGCCGCGGCCGAAGTTCTTTTCGTCCATGCCCACCTGCTTGACCGCTTCGGTCGAGCGGCGGGCCAGCCCGCGTTCCAGCGCCCGGCGCACAATCTGCTGAATCGTGTGCCAATCCACCTTCAGGATCTCCATCGCCTGCACGAAGGAACGTGCCGCCTCGATCACCGTGACCGCGAAGGCCTCGAACATCAGGGTGAAGCGGCCGTGCGGCTCCGCCCACGGCACCGGCACGGTCACAACCCCGTGCTCTGGACATTGGCAGCGCGGCACCCGCGCGCGAATGATCGTCGCGAACTGCATCACATCCAGATGCCGCCACTGCCGTTGCGGCGCGTGGTCGTAGCGCGGACAAGACCGGCCGCACTCCGGACACGCCACCGCCGCCGCGAGGTCATGCTCCACGTCCACCTCCACCCGGTTCGCCGCCAGCTTCAAATCCACTCGCCGCACCTGCCACGGCGACTTTATCCCCAGCAGCAAACCGTAATGCGCGGCCACCGCCGCTTCCGCCGCCGCTCCATGGTTCGATTGTTCTGCCATGCGCCGACCCTGCCGCTGCGGTCACGCGACTCAACCCACGAGTGCCGGGTCGTCTTCCCTTCATAGCGGTTTGCCTTCCCGAGCCGGAGGCGAAGATCAGTCCGATCTCATCGCCCTCTGGGACCCACGAAGATCCGCGAATAACCTTTTTTAGTCGCTTGGTCGACCTTGGCATGTGGTGTTCGGCCTGTAACGACGATGCGCTGCCGATTGGACATCAGTTGAGGGATGAGAGATCTTTGGCCTCGGCGAACTACAATTGCAGCGTTTTATATCGTTAGCGGTTCGACTGTCCGACTGTTCGGGTGCTCGCCGGCAGAAACCGGGCCTGCGGAGCCAGGGAGCAGGCGTTTGCGGATTCGCTTCGGCGGCAGCGCCGTGGCCTAATAGGACCGAGTACTGTTCCGAGTTAACCTGACTCGTCACGGATATGATTGAATCAGCGGAGAATTTATCGCCGTGTTGGAACGGTCCTTATGCCTTCGTCCTGCATTCCGATTGACAGACAGCCGTTGCTGCCGCTCTGGCAGCGAATCTTCGACCTCGTGATTGCCGGGATTGCCGTGATCGTGCTCGCGCCCATCATGGCGCTCGTCGCTACTCTAATTGCAACGAGGATGGGCGTGCCGGTTTTATTTCGACAGCGACGTCCTGGCTTACTCGGTGCGCCGTTTACCATGGTTAAATTTCGCACGATGCGAAACGTTGCTTACTCGGCCAGCGACACGTCGCCGGACGCGGGTCGGATTACAGCACTCGGAGCGTTCCTGCGGACGACCAGTCTCGACGAGTTGCCTGAACTCTTTTGCGTGCTTCGCGGCGATATGAGCCTCGTGGGGCCCCGGCCACTGCTGGCCGAGTATTTGCCTTACTACACTGAACGGGAAATGACGCGACATCTTGTGCGCCCAGGCCTCACAGGTCTTGCTCAGCTAGCGGGGAGGAATTCGCTCGCTTGGGAAAGCCGGCTCCGCCTCGACGTCGAGTTTGTGGAACGGCTTTCGCCTGCCTTGTATTTCAGCATTATTTGGCGGACGCTCCTTCACCTGATTCGACCCAGGGGGATCGCGGTCGATTCCTATGCTGCGGTCCTGCCACTTCACGTCGAGCGATCGCATTTTCCGCGCAAGCCGGTCACCGCGTGTTCTCAAACGACGAAGCCCTTCGGTCCATGATTGATTTTGCCACCCATCTTGACAGCGACAACTGGTTGATACCGCTGGAAAGTTCCTGGCGGGGGTCACTGCGGTCGATCCCTTTATCGAGGGATCACGCGTGGAGCGACGTGCTTCGAGGGCTGGCGCACCATGATTTCTACCACACCTCTGACTATCACCAATTGGAGGCTGAACGTGAGACAGACAGTGCGGCGGAAATGATCGTCTATTCGGAGAAATCAGTTCTCGTGGCGGTCCCGCTCTTGTTTCGTCCGATCGGGATCAGCGAACCATGTTCATCAAAAACCCCAGCGTTGAGCGACGCGACTTCAGTGTACGGCTACGCGGGATGGCTGGCATCGCCGGGCGTTACTTTGGACTTGCTGCGGCGATTCGGTGAGGTCCTCGGAAATTATCTTCATGCTCGTGGTGTGGTCTCGGTCTTCGCCCGGCTGCATCCACTCAAGTCCGTACAAATGCCCGAACCATCCGTTGGCGAAATTTCAATTGTCGGCCACACGATTGCGTTGGATACGGGGGCGGGTTTGGCGGCTTACGAAGCCGGCCTCGCCAGCGGCCATCGTTACGAGATCCGCAAGCTGCAGGAAAAAGGCTGCACCGTCGAGCGCGAGGACGGGAATCTGTCGGAGTTTCATCGGGTATACACGGATACCATGAAACGCATAGGGGCGAAGCCCCAGTATTTATTTAGCGTCGATTTTTTGGGGCGGTTGATAACGTCGCCGCGAGTCAACGGCCGGATCTATGTGGCGCGGCAAGACGGGAATATCGCGGCAATGGCCATGTTCATCCGCTGCGGGACGATCATTCAGTATCACCTTTCCTGCTCGCAACCCGGAGTTACTCGGTATCCGGCGACCAAGTTGATTGTGGATCGGGCGATTCGTGACGCCATCGAGGAGGGCACCCATTGGATGCATCTCGGCGGAGGGGTGGGAAGCCGTGAAGATTCGCTTTTTGCCTTCAAGAAAGGCTTCGGAGGGCAGGTGCTACCGTTCAAGATCTGGCGATGGATCGTTCGGCCCGGGGACTACGAGCATTTATGCGAGCTGGTGCATCGATCAACCAACGATCCGTTCTTTCCAGCTTATCGCGGCTTAGAATCATGAAACTAACAGTGCTCATCAGTTCGTGCGGCCGCCGCGTCCAATTGATGGAGGCGTTTCGTGCGGATGCTCGGGACCTTGGGATCGATCTCCGGATTGTCGGCACGGACTCCCAGCCTTTACATAGTGCGGCGGCGCTAAGGGCAGATGCGGCCTTTTTTGTGCCGCGCATCCAATCCGACGAATTTATTCCAGAATTACTCGGGATCTGCGACCGCGAAGGAGTATCGATGATTATTCCAACCATCGATCCGGGCATCGACGTTTATGCGAAACGAGGGGGCGCACTGCGCGAACGGGGAATCGAAGTGGTGGTCTCGAACGAAGCGGTAGTAAAGATCACCTCTGACAAGCTGGAAACTCGCAGATGGCTGGATTCTATAGGGATCAAGACGCCGTGGACGATGGCGATGGAGAACGTGCGCCGGAATTTCGGCAGCTGCCAGTTTCCGCTGGTCGCTAAACCGATTAAGGGCAGCGGTTCGGTGGGCATTCGACTGCTCGCCAATGCAACCGAACTTTACGATCCTGTCTTCGACAACGGTTATATCGTCCAGCAATTTATCAGTGGGCGTGAATATACAGTGAACATGTATTTCGACCTAAAGGAGGGGCAGATGCACTGTGCGATTCCGCATCGTCGGATCGAGGTTCGCTCGGGAGAGGTGGCGAAGGGTATCACCGTTCGGCACCCGTTGTTGGAGGCGCTCGCATGGAAGCTGGGAAAAGCGCTCCCGGGGCCGCGGGGAAGCATCTGTTTCCAAGCGATCGAAATCCCGGACGGAGAAATCTACGTGATCGAAATCAATGCCCGATTCGGCGGAGGGTTTCCGCTCGCTTATCGTGCTGGCGCAAAATTCACCCGCTGGCTGATGGAAGAGAAACTTGGGTTGCCATCGTCGGCCTCCAATCAGTGGAAAGACAACGTGCTGATGATTCGCTATGATGAAGCCGTGTTTGTCGGGGATTGAGACCGGTCCAGTTCACACGCTGGTTTTCGATCTGGATGACACTCTGTATCGCCGAACGGGAATACGTGGCGAGCGGATTTGCACCCGTGGGACGGTGGTGGTCTCCGCGACATCGGCTGTAGCTCTCGCGCAGGACAAGCTCCCACGGCCACCGGCCTCGCGGTCGCAGGAGTCTGCCCCCCACGGACTGTCACAGCTGAAGAGTTTCTCGCGAAGCCTTCCATCGCGCACTGGCCTGTCATTTTCAAGCCACGAGGCGGCAGTTCCTCAGTGGGCATTTTCCGTCCCTCGACCGTCGAGGAGGCGCAGCAGGCCGCGGAACGGAACGCGGGCTCGATCGTGCAGGAACTCTGGCAAGGAAAGGAATACACGGTGAATGTGTTCGTGGATGCTTAGGGCCACCTGCGCTGCGCGGTGCCGCACTGGCGGATCGAAACGCGCGCCGGAGAGGTTTCGAAAGGCGTGACGGAGGACGTTGCGGCGTTGCGCGCACTTGCCCCGAAGGTCATCGCGGCATTACCCGGGGTTCGCGGCGCACTCTGTTTCCAAGCGATCATGGATCCCGACAAGGGACCGGCTGTCTTCGAGATCAACGCACGCTTTGGCGGCGGTTATCCGCTTGCGCACCGCGCCGGCGCAACGTTCACGCAATGGTTGCTGGAGGAAGCACTCGGGCTGCCGGTAACCGCGCATGACCGGTGGAAGGCGGGCGTCAAAATGCTTCGCTACGACGAGGCCGTCTTCGTCGATGGATAGTCCCTGGCCGGTGCACACTGTCGTCTTCGATCTGGACGACACCCTCTTCGCCGAAGAACAATTTGTGCGGAGCGGATTCCGAGCCGTCGACGCCTGGTTGAAGGAGAAGCGGGGCGTCGCGGGGTTCGCCCAAGAGGCCGAACGCCTGTTTGCCATCGGACGTCGTGGAAAAATATTCGACGAGGCGCTGCTGGCGCTAAAGCAGCCGGCTGACCCGGAATTGATCGTGCAGCTTGTCAGGCAATATCGCGACCATCAGCCCACCTTGAAACTTTTCGAAGACGCATACGAGATTCTGGAGTGGGTGGACGGCCGGTTTCGGCTGGCGCTGCTCGCTGACGGATTTCATGCGACCCAAGCGCGCAAGATCGAGGCATTGGGATTGAGGACGCGCATTCCCGTGCAGATTCTCACGGATGCGCTCGGCCGCGAATTCTGGAAGCCCCATCCGCAGGGCTTTCTTCGCATCATGGCGGAACTGCCCGGAGAGCAGAGCGGCTACCTTTATGTGGCCGATAATCCGCGGAAGGACTTTGTCGCTCCGCGACAACTGGGATGGAAAACGGTGCGCATTCGACGCACCTCGGGCGAACACCGAGACTACGAGCCTGGCGCCACCGAGGCCCCGGATGCGGAGATCGGTAGCTTGATTCACTTAAAATCCCTCATTCGTCCGATTCTCGACTGAAGCAGATGGCACGTTTCGTTGCTTTCGTCACGGCAGTTGCCCTGGTGGTTGCGATCGGGCTGCAGTTTATTCCTGCGAGGGATCCGCAACCGGGAAAGGGGCGACATCTGAACGGCGTTATGCCGGAGCGGATCGCGGGCTGGGAATCGCGTCCACTGGCCTTGGGATCGACCGAGGCAGCAAGCGGCGATGTCGAGCAGATCCTGAAGTTCGACGACGTATTCCTTCGCGAATACGCGCGCGACGGAAGGCATCTGACCGCTTACGTCGCTTATTGGAGCGCGGGCAAAATGCCCGTCCAGGTTGTTGCTTCCCACACCCCGGACCAATGTTGGACCCAAAGTGGCTGGAGCTGCGAACGTGCGACGCGCGATGTCGCTTTGGAGACCATGCGGAGAACGCTTCAGCCGGGTCAGGGGAGGGTGTTTCGCGCCAGCGACGGCCAGGTCCAGTATTTGATTTTCTGGCACAGGGTGGGTGATCGGCTTTTCGATTACGGTCCGCGCTCGAGCATGATTCCAAGTCCCTGGAAGTGGCTCCGGGAAATGGCGAAGCAGCCCTTCACTGCGCCAAAGGAACAATACTTTATTCGGCTGGCCGGCGATCGACCGCTTGCGGAATTGAAAGACGATCCCGGTTTCGACGAACTCGTGGAAGCGTTGGCGCGATTAGGGCTCGCCTCGTCCCCGCACGGATGACAGCCACTGCTGACAATTTTTCATGAAACGGAGTCGGATCTACCTGTCGTCGCCTCACATGGGCTCCGACGAGCTGGAGCTGGTGAAGGAGGCGTTCGCGACGAACTGGATCGCTCCGCTCGGGCCGCAGGTGGATGCGTTCGAGCACGAACTAGCGGAGCGGCTCGCGCTCGGGAGAAGGGAGGAGGGAGAAAGGAGAAGGACGGCGGAGGACGGAGCGGAGGACGGAGAGCGGAGGAGAGAGGGCGGTGAGCGGATGAGTCGGCTTGACGCACCGAGCCGTTTCGAGCATTTTTGAGCATGGCAACTTCGACCATTTTGTTCCGCACGCGCGTGCCCAAACAGCGCCTTCAGCGCGCCGAAAAAATTCTGGCACGCCTGGGGCTCAAACCCGGCGATGCCGTCAACATGCTATTGGCGCAAATCGAAATTCGCAACGGGGTGCCTTTCAGTCTGTCGACGCAGCCTTCGTCGCTCTTGTCGGCCCAGGAGCAATCCACGGCTTGGACGGAGGCGCTTGGTGAATATTGAGCCGCGGCCTGGCGAAGTTTGGTTCGCCGAACTCGGGTTCGCCGAGAAGTCGCGGCCTGTCCTCGTGCTCGCGTATCCCGCACCTTCCGATGCTCGTGTGCTGGTGGTCGTCGCACCGTTGACTTCGCAAATTCGCGGCCAGCGCGGCGAAGTGGACTTGGGCAAGCCACGGTGGTTGCCGAAACCTTCGACAGTGAATGTGCAAGGACTGGCGAGCTTTGACCGTCATTATCTGGCGCGAAAGCTCGGTGCGCTTACAGCGCAACAATACGACAAGGTGAAGATTGCGCTGCGCGATTTGTTGTCGCTTTGAATGAAAGTGACGGACGGAGGAGGACAGAGGGCGGAGACGGTTCAATCTCGGTCTTCCTCCTGTGAGAGCCAGACGGTTTGGTTTTACGGGAGCATTTCCGAGGGAAAGGCCGAGATCGTTGCCATAGATCGCATCGATCGGCACAATGATTCCGTGGCAGTCCCTCGAGCCACTTCACAGGAGAGAACGGAGCAAACGGAGGAATCGCCGTCCTCCTCTGTTACCTTTGTTTCCTCCTGTGCAGTTGGTCCGGTTTGGCCCGCACCGGCAGCCGCTGCGAGCAATGAACAGATGGCCTTCCTCGCACTTTACTTTGCCCGGCGGCCGCGCTACCTTCATCCACTGTCATGAGCATCACGGCCATCGTAGAAAAGAACACGATCAAGCTTCCGCCGGACGCGGGTTTGCCGGACGGAACGCGGGTGCGGATCGACACCATTGAAACGGCGCCTAGCCGCAGTTTCGGCACTCGTTATGCGGCATTTATTGGCCAAGTCGAGGACGCTCCGGCCGACTTGGCCGAAAATCACGATCACTATCTCTACGGCGCGCAGAAGCGCGGGGCGTGAACGCGCCCTTCGCCGATACCTTTTTCTTTCTGGCCTTGCTTGATCGCGGTGACCAGCACCACGCGCGAGTGGCAGCCTACGCTCGCGAGCGCGTCGAGCGCATTGTGACTACCCGGTGGATTCTGGCGGAAACCGCCAATGCCCTCGCCGGATCGAAATACCGGTCGGCGATCGCCTCGTTTCTTGCGCAGATCGAGCGAGATGCCGACGTAAGCATCATCGGTGACAGCGACAACTTGTATGGTCGTGGGCTTGCCCGCTACGCCGAACGCACCGACAAAGAGTGGTCACTCACCGATTGCATTTCGTTCGTCGCCATGGAAGAGCAGGAATTGCGCGAAGCTCTGACCGGAGATCGGCATTTCATCCAAGCCGGGTTCGACGCAGTTTTTGCGCGTGAATAGGCCGCCGCGCATTTTCCTTTCTTCCCCGCACATGGGGGCGGATGAGCTGGAGCTGGTGCAGGAGGCGTTCGCGACGAACTGGATCGCTCCGCTCGGGCCGCATGTGGATGCGTTTGAGAAGGAATTTGTGGAGCGGCTGAACGCCAAATCTGTTTTACAGGAGAGAACGGAGCAAACGGAGCAGCTGGCGCCGGTAGCCTCGGTTACCTCAGTTTCCTCCTGTGCGAAAGACGTCGCTTCGCTTCACGCCGCGGCGCTTTCTTCCGGCACGGCGGCGCTGCACCTCGCGTTGCGGATGCTGGGCTTGAAGCGCGATGACGAAGTCTTCGTCTCGACGCTCACGTTCAGCGCGAGCGTCAACCCGATCGCCTACGAGGGCGCGCGGCCGGTCTTCATCGACAGCGAGCGGACGAGTTGGAACATGGATCCCGCGCGGCTGGAGGAGGCGCTGAAAAACCGCGCGGCCCAAGGCCGGCTGCCGAAAGCCGTCGTGCTCGTCCACCTCTACGGACAGAGCGCCGATCTCGATACGATCGCGGCCTTGTGCGACCAGTTCAACGTGCCCCTGATCGAGGACGCCGCGGAAGCGTTGGGAGCGGTGTATTACCGCCGTGACGCGTTATCCGCTACTCGTGACTCGTCGGAGGAAGCCGGCCGACTCCATGGTTCGGCCGAATCACGAATTCCGAATCTCGAGTCACGTGTAACGAAAGTCACGCCCGGCACGGTCGGCCGCATGGGCATCTTTTCCTTCAACGGTAATAAGATCATCACGACCTCGGGCGGCGGCATGCTGGTTTCCGCGGACGAGTCGCTGATCAGGAAGGCGCGGTTTCTCGCGACGCAGGCGCGCGACCCCGCGCCGCACTACCAGCATTCGGAAATTGGATTCAACTACCGGCTGAGCAACGTCTGCGCAGCGATCGGGCGCGGCCAGTTACGCGTCCTTGCCGACCGGGTAAATGCGCGACGCGCCAATTGCGCGTTTTATCAGCAGGCGTTCGCGGACCTGCCGGGGATCGAGTTCATGCCGGAAGCGCCATGGGGCCGCAGCTCGCGCTGGCTGACGTGCGTGCTGATCGATCCGAAAAAATTCGGCGTGGATCGCGAAGCGGTGCGACTCGCGCTGGAGGCGGAGAATATCGAGGCGCGTCCGGTCTGGAAGCCGATGCACCTGCAGCCCGTGTTCGCCGGGTGCGAGGTTTTCGGCGGCGCCGTGGCGGAGGATCTGTTCACTCACGGCCTGTGCCTGCCGTCGGGGTCGAATTTGTCGGAGGCGGATTTGCAAAGGGTCGTGGACGTTGTGGGACGGTGTCGGAAACGCTGATGCGTTGCGTGATCCGTGAGTCGTGACTTGTTGTTTCGTGATTTGTGATCCGTGACCCGTTATTCGTGATTCGTGATTCGTGACCGGTGATTCGTTATGAGTGTGAGCAGCTCGGGGCGAAGCTTTGAGGAACTGGATTGTTGGAAGGCTGGACGTGAACTTCGGTTGTTCGTTCATCGCGAAATTGTGCCGGCTCTGCCGAAAGAGGAACGCTTCCGGCTCGGCGGTCAATTGATACGCGCGTCGCGCTCCGTGACCGCAAACATCGCTGAAGGACACGGGTGTTTTCACTACCTCGACAATTCGAAGTTCTGCCGGAACGCGCGTGGCTCCTGCAGCGAGGTCCTGGATCATTTCATCGCCGCGGCCGACGAGCGCCTTATTTCGGCAGACATGCTCGCTCTGGGTCGCGCCAAAGTGGTCCGGGCTCTCCAAGTCCTCAATGGCTACATTGCGTATTTGCGCCGTTCGGCGGCGGTGGGATCATGCGAATCGATCCGCGAGCGTGCCGGTCACGAGTAACGAATCACGTCCAACGAGTCACGACTAGCAGCAATGCTGAAACGCCTCTTCGACCTTGGCGCCGTTTTGCTCACCGCGCCGTTTTGGCTGCCGGTGCTGGGGGGCATCGCCTTGCTCGTGCGCCTCAAGCTCGGTTCGCCGGTTTTCTTTCGGCAGAGGCGTCCGGGCAAGGACGCGCGGATCTTCGAGATGGTGAAGTTTCGCACCATGACCGATGCACACGATGCGACGGGCCAACTGCTTCCCGATGCCGTGCGACTCACGCCCTTCGGTCGCTGGCTGCGGGGCACGTCGCTCGACGAGTTGCCGGAGCTCTGGAATGTGCTGCGTGGCGACATGAGCCTGGTCGGCCCGCGGCCGCTGCTTGTGCAATACCTCGAGCGCTACAATCCGCGGCAGGCGCGGCGGCATGAAGTGCGGCCGGGCATCACCGGCCTCGCGCAGGTGATGGGCCGCAACGCGCTGTCGTGGGCCGAAAAATTCGAGTGGGATGTGCGCTACGTCGAGCAGCGGAGCCTGTGGCTCGATGTGAAAATTCTGGCGCTCACCGTGAGGTCGGTGCTGTTCCGCCACGGCATCAGCGCGCCGGGCGACGCGACCATGCCCGAGTTCCGGCCGTGAAAACAAAGGGATTTTTACAGGAGCCGAACCGAGAGCAAGCCAGAGGACACCTGGCTCCGAAGCACGAATCCCGGATCATGAGTTACGAATCACGCAGGCCAGCAGGCCCTGCTTCACCCACGAAACACACGAATCGCACGAAACCATTCGCCTCGGACCGATCTCGGTCTTCCTCCTGTGAAAAACAAAATGGATTTACAGGAGCCGAACCGAATCCCGAGTCGCGAGTAACGATTCACTCCGCCCTCCATTAAGCGTGGACGGTGTGAGGCGGATCAGTTTAAATGCCCTTTCCCATGTCGGAAGACAGCCATAGCAGCGCTCCTTTTGTGCGCGTGAAAGGCGGCACTCGTTTTCCCTTTGGCACCAGGCCGATCGTCGATCCTGTGCAGAACGGGCGCATGGTGGTGCTGGCCGGCATTTATTCCGCCATCATCGCGATGAGCTGGTTTCTCGCGTATGAGCTGCGCTTCGACTTCGTCGTGCCGGAGAGTTACCAGCAGCAGCGGCTGTTCCTCCTCGCGGTGGTGATCGGACTCAAGCTGGGCTCTCTCGTCGCCGCGCGGCAATTCGGTAGCATGATGACGTATTTCAGCGTGCCGGACTTGCTGCGGCTGACGTGGGCGATGTCGGGCGCCAGCCTGGTTCTGTTTCTAATCCGTTATTTGACGCCGCTGGAGTTTACGCCGCCGCGGGCCGTGCTGCTTTCCGATTACATGCTTTGCCTGGGCGGACTTTGCTTCGGTCGCCTTGCGACCCGGATGTTTCGCGAGCGCCTGAATCCCCATCGAAAAGGCCCGGCGCAGCCGCAGCAGAAGATCGTGATCGTCGGCGCGGGCGACGCCGGCGCGTCGCTGGCGCGGGAATTCATCGGATCGCCGTCGCGGGGATTTCGTCCGGTGGCGTTCTTCGACGATGACTCCTCCAAGCACGGCAAGCTGGTTCATGGGGTGCCGGTTTACGGTCGGCCCGAAATGGTGGCGGACAGCCAAGACTTCGACGGCGTGGCGAAAGCCGTGATTGCGATGCCTTCGGCCACGGCAAGGCGCATCCGCGAAATCGTGCTGCTATTCTCCCAACGAGGGATGAAGGTGGAGACGCTGCCCTCGCTCGAGGAACTCGCGTCGGGGCGCGTGCGTGCCAGCCGCATCCGGCCGGTCGAGGTGCAGGACCTGCTTGGCCGCGAGGCCGTCGATCTCGATTCCGCGGCGATTCGCAATCACGTCGAGAACCGCGTGGTGCTGGTGACGGGCGCGGGCGGCAGCATCGGTGCCGAGCTGTGCCGGCAGATCGCCGCGCTCAACCCGAAGCGGCTGCTGATGGTCGAGCAGGCGGAGGGCGCGCTGTTCAACACGGAACAGGAGTTGAACGAGCTCGGCCTCGGCACGATCGCCGTCCCGCTCGTCGCAGATATTCTCGATGCTGAACGAATGAATTACATCTTCGGACACTATGGGCCGGAGATCGTGTTTCATGCGGCGGCGCACAAGCACGTGTATCTGATGGAGCGCCAGCCGGCGGAGGCGTTTCGGAACAACGTCCTCGGCACGCGGCAACTCGCGCGGCTGGCGTGCGCGCATGGCGTCGAGGCTTTCGTCTTCATCTCGACCGACAAGGCGATCAACCCGACGAGCGTGATGGGCGCGACGAAGCGGCTCGCCGAGATTCAGTTGATGGCGATCGCGGCAATGCAGGAGCGGGAGGGAGAAGGGGGAAGGGAGAAGGGAGAAGGAAGCGAAGTCCGGGGAGAGGGAGGCCGGACGATGCTCGGCGGAGAGTTGAGAGCGGAGAGCCTGGAGCTGGGAACGAAACGATTGCTCGACGTGGAAGTGGCTCCGAGGCCGGGGCGGGGAGAGGCGTGGGCCACGCGGCGCACGCGGCCGACGAAGTTCATGGCCGTCCGCTTCGGCAACGTGCTCGGATCGTCGGGCAGCGTGATTCCGATCTTCAAGCGCCAGATCGCGAACGGCGGGCCGGTGACCGTGACGCATCCGGACGTGACGCGTTATTTCATGACGATCCCCGAAGCGGTGGGGCTCGTGCTGCAGAGCTTCGTGCTGGGCGAGGGCGGGGAGATTTTCGTCCTCGATATGGGCCAGCCGGTGAAGATCGCCGACCTGGCGCGGCAGATGATCGAGCTCAGCGGGTTCAAGGTCGGCGACGATATCGAAATCAAATTCACCGGACTCAAACCGGGCGAAAAACTCTTCGAGGAACTGCAGCATCGGACGGAAGCCTACACCGCGACGAGCCATCCGCGGATCATGCGTTTCACGAGCGGCGCGATGTTCAGCGAGTCCGGCGTGAAGGAGTTGGAAGAGCGGCTCTACGCGCTCGACTCGAACGAAGTGAAGAAAATGCTTCAGCGGCTCGTGCCGGAGTATACGCCGTTTTTGGATTAGGGCGGTTTAAATTGAACATAGCCGCGGCGACGTAGGTGGGGGGCGCGACGACGCGATGGAGGTCGGCGTTCCGCAAGGGCGAAGCGCGGCGCGTTACTCGTGAGTCGTCATTCGTGATTCGGTCTGCGGTTTGCGCCGCGGAGGGCCGAAGGTCGGTCGGGCGCGGCGTGATTCGTTGTTCGTGATTAGCACACCGGGAGGGGCGAATTCAGGCCTCACGAATCACGAGCATCGCATCACGAATACGAGCATCGCATCACGAATAGTGGCGCGCAGTCCGCGCCTTCCGCCAATTCATATCCGTGTCATCCGTGCTCTGTGGCTACTCACCTCGGTTTTCTCCTGTGCGACTCATGGCGCTCAGCTTTATGCTGCGACGTTTTCTTTGGACTGTGCGCAAAGCGGCTTAAACCGCGCAAACGTCACTTGCCTTCACTCTCTTCTCGCAGCAATTTTCCATCCATGTCGGCTTTCACCAGTTCCGCGGCGACCATGACTCCTGTCGAAGCCGTGCGGCGGGCGGAGAAGGCGCTGCGCGAATTTCCGAGCTGCTTTTGGACGCGCAGCCCTGCCGCGTCGCTCGATTCGATTGACGACGTCCGCCTGGTGATTCGTCGGTTGCGGCAAAACGGGGGGCGCGCCGCCTGGCAGGCCGCGCGCGAAATCGAAGAATGCCTCTGACGTAGGTCGGAGCCCGTAAGGCCAGAGGTCGGTCGGGTGCGGCGTGATTCGTTATCCGTGACCCGTGCCACCGGGATTAGGGAATTCAGCCTCACGAACCACGAGCACCGAATCACGGATACCGGCATGCCCCGCGCCTCCGGCCCATTCACATCCGTGTCATCCGTGCAATCTGTGGCTGGCCGCCTCAGCCCTTCAGACTTAGCTCCTCCAGCAGCGTCCACATCGTCGCCGCGACCAGGAGCGCGCAGGACAGCGTGAGGATCGCCGGGTTCTGAAACGTAAAATCCCACCACGCGCTGCCGAGGAGAAGGGAAAGCCCTAAAACGATGCAGCCGCTCACGGGGTTGGTCCAGAAATAATTCCGCGTCAGCAGGAGAAGCAGGTAAGCCGCGCCGGCAAAAATCAGGAGCATGCCCGGCAGGCCCAGTTCGGCGGGGATCTCCACGAGGTCGTTGTGCGCGTGCTCCCACAACAGCCGGTGACCGCCCGGCATAAAAATTTCAGGGTAATGTTGTTGGTAGGCGGGGAACAGAAATTCAAAGCTGCCGCTGCCGGCCCCCAAGCGCCAGTAATCCCGCAACATCTCGAGTGAAGCCCTCGTGGCAATACGCCGCGATTCCAGAGATGCGTCTTCATTTGTAACGCCCTGTTTTAACTTTGTCCATGCTTCGCTGGAGTGAAGCGCTTCGAGCCCAGTTTTTAGGAAATAGCCAAAGATCAAGATGAGCACGATCGCGACAATCGGCCGGCGATGTTCCGTGCCGCTTCGGAGTTGATGAATGACGAATACCGCGATGCAGACACAGAGGAACGCGAGCATCACGAGCGTCGCGCCGCGCGCGTAGCTCACGAGGATGGCCACCGCGATGCAGGTCGCGAAGAACGCGAGCACGCCGCTGGGATTCGATTTTTCCAGCCTCCGCAGGCCGCGCAGGTAATACCAGGCGGCCAATCCAGCGGAGACGAAGAGCGTGAGATCGAGGAAGCTTCCGGCATGGTTCTTGTAGACAAAACTGGAGAAAAACGAACCGCTTGGCGAATCCCAGAACCAGAACATCTTTCCGTTCGAGACGAGGCGCTGAACGAGTCCAAATACCGCCAGCAGCAAACCGTTTCCGGCAATCGCAAGAAAGAAGAACTGCAGCGTGCGGCGGCGGGTGAATCCGACCCACATCGAGCAGACCACCAGCCACACGCTCGCGTAGATCAGCAGCATCCGCCACGGACCCCAGCGCGAGAAGGGCACGTCGACGCCCGAGGGCAGCCACTCGATGTATTGGGTTTTCCGCATCCACCAGACCTTGCCGTCGGAGCGGTATTCCCACGCGGGGTTGAGCCCCTGGATCGTCACGTAGCCGAGCAGCGCGAGCCCGAGCCAGAACAGCGGAAAGCGAAATAGCTTCGGCCACATCACGAGCCGGAAACGATTCGAGCCGGTCTGGTCCTCGCTGTAGTTGCGGGGCACGAGCGCGACGACGAAGCCCGCCAGCGCGAGCACGAAGCTGCCAATCTGGCTCCACGGCCGCATGCCGCCGATCGCCCACGGGAGCAGGCAGAGATTGCCGCAGACGATCCAGAGCAGCGCGACCTCCTGCGGGTGAATTTTCAGCCGTTTCGTGTTCGCCCGGAAATGCTCCAGCGGTTTCTGACGAGCGACGTAATCCGGCGAAGAGGAAGCGGGGTCCACGTTGCCGGGAGCATGCGCGGCAACGTGCGCCCGTGAAGCGGAAAATGCATCCGCTTGCGGGACCACCTCTCGAGCCTCGTTCAACCCAGGATCGGACGAGAAAGAATCGGCGCGACGATTGCCGTAAGCTCGTTTCCTCTGCTCGGGGCTTTTTGTGGGATCGTAACCACTACCCGCCGTTCAGCCGTGGACGGCTGGGCGGGAAGGCGAGACGAGTGTAGAACGACTTTCTGAATCCCGGGCGACGACGTTCAGAAACCAGCTGTAGAGCTGGGATTTTTGGAGCGCCACCCGGTCTGACGTTGGCGAGGCGCGGGGGCCAGCGCGGGCCCATGATTACGGAGCCCCAATACCAACGACGGATGAAGGAATATGCGCGATGGAGAATGAGAGCGACGTCAACCGGTGTTCTTGCCGCGCAGCATCGACACGACGAAGAGCACGATGAAGACGAGGAAGAGAATCTTGGAGATGGAGGCCGCCGTGCCGGCGATCACGCCGAAGCCGAGGACTCCGGCGACCAGCGCGATGAGGAGAAAAATGACAGCGTAGTTTAGCATGGAGAGTGGATTTGGGGGTTAGAGAATCTTCGCGTCACGCAGCAGCCCGGAAACACCGAGCACCATGGCGATGCCGCCGCCAAGCAGGAGCCAGACGGTGTGGTCGGTGGGTTGGCCGGTGAAGAGCCGCGAGAAACTCGAAGCCACAGACTGCGAGGCGTTGAAGCCGTAGACGACGGCGATGATCCCGCCGACGAGCAGGAAGAGGCAGATGAGCTTGTTCATTGAAAGGGTGGTTCGAGCGGGCGGACGTCCGGACGATCAGCCTTTGATCGTCATGCTGTTCGCGACCGATTTCACGCCGCGCACGTCGGCGGCGAGCTTGGTGACGAGCGCTTTTTCCGCGTCCGAAGCCGCTTCGCCCGTGATGACGATCCGGCCGTCGTTCGTGACGACCTTGGTCTTCAACGCGTGCGTGGACTGATGGCGGAGCAGCGCATACTTCACCTGGCTCGTGATCGAGGCGTCGTCGATCGTCTCGCTGAGCGTCGCGCGGGCGGGCTCGTTTTTCACGACGAGGTCGTTCTTCACCGACTTCACTCCGTCAATTTCCTTCGCGTAGATTTCGGTCAGTTCCTTCTGCGCCAGGTTGTCGGCCGGGCCGGTGAGGGTGACGACGCCATCCGTGACCGACACCGCAGTGTCCGTCGCGCTCACGTTGGCTTTGACGAGCAGCCGGCTGCGGATCTTGAACGCCACCCATGCGTCCGAGTGTTCGGGATATTTCGGGGCGAGCGTGATTTCGTTCTGCACGCGCACGACGCCCGGCAGGTTTTCCACGGTGTCCTTGGCGAGAGCTTTCTCGTCCTTGTCCTGGACGACGCCGCTCAAGGTCACGACCCCGTCGGTGGCTTTCACCTTCACGTGGTCTTCCAGCACGGTGCGATAATTGTAGGAGGCTTCGGCCGCCGTTTCGATTTTGCGGTCGTTGGCGGAGGTGGCGGCAAACGCGAACGGGACGCCGGCGAACAGGAGGACGCTGGACAGAATTTTGTTTTTCATGGGTGAAGCAGAAGCTTACGCGGACTTCTCCCCGGCCGATATACGGCCTTACCCCCCATGCCCTCCGGCGTGGTTAGACGATCGTGAGCGGCACGCTGCTTTCGATCACGCTGTCGCGGTGCCTTTCCGGAGGAGCCGGTTCGTTTCCCTCGTCGCCCGACGGTCGGCTTCGAGCGGGACCAGCACCTGGCTAAAGAAAAATCCCGCCCGCTTGAGCAAGCCAGTGAAATTGTGCGTCGCCGGCCGCGTGAGCACGGCGTGCTGGTGGATCGCGGCCAAATCCAGCGTGGCGTTGCCGCGTCCGCTACAAGCCATTAGACGCAGACGCCCGTCACCGCCGAATAGCGCTAAGGTAAAACCCGGCTGCGTGCCGCGCAGCGCCGCAACCGCCGCCTTCGATTGATTCGCGGTGCGTGGCTCTGTGCTCAGTCCTTGTCGTTGCCCTTGGGAAAATTGAATTTCACGTCGCTGAACGTGCTGCCGCGAATCGCGATGCTTTTGAGCACGGCGTCGAAGTCCGCCGCGGTCTTGAGCCAGCCGGCTTGCGCTTCGAATAACGACGTGTCGCCGATCGTCTCGCCGGTCGCGGCGTTGGCGATGGGCTTGAACACCAGCGTTTGCGGCGCGCCGTCGACCGTCGCCACGACCTCGAACCACGGCGCCGCGGAGCGGATGAAGTTTTCCATTTCGCCGTCGAGGATGAATGCCTGCAACGTTCCGGCCGCCGCGTCGCGCACGAGCTCGAGGTGGTAAACTTCGTCGCCGAGCGCGACCGCTGTGCCGCCGTGCGGCGGTTTGTGCTCGTGTTTCGGCGTGGTGGTGGTGGCGGGCGCGGCCGGAGTCTCTTTGTTGCAGCCGGAGGAAAACGAGACGAGCGCGACGAGACCGACGCCGAGCAAGGCAAACCGTGGTGCTTTCACGCGTGGACAAATAATCGCCGGATTCGCGCTGGCGAATCAAAGCGAGCGGTCCGTTTTTTCCTCCGCAGGCAGACCATCGGCGGCCGGGCGCACGGTTCGGACTGTCCACACATGTCTGAAGCCGACGCGGCAACTTTTTCGGCGATGATTCGTTTAGCAGCCGTCTGCTGCGGCCCCCTCCGCAGTTTCCCCATTCCCGATGTCGGAACGCTCCGTCCGTCGCCATTGTCGACTTGTTGCCGCGCGCGCGCGGCGGCCGGTGTTGGTCATGCTCGGCTCAGTCGCGGTCGCCGCGGCGCAAACGTCGAATGCGGGCGCGGACGATTACCAGAGGAACATCGTCCCGCTCGTGCAGAAATACTGCTACGAATGCCACGGCGACGGCCGGCACAAAGGCGACATCGTCCTCGATGCCGACAAGTCGCTCGCCGAAATCCATCAGGCCGCGAAAAAATGGGAAACGGTGATGGAGCGCGTGCGCGCGCAGGAGATGCCGCCCGACGACGCGGAGCGCCAGCCGAGCGCGGCCGAGCGCGACGCGATCGCCTCGTGGGTCGAGCGCGAATTGTTTCACGTCGATCCGGCGCATCCCGATCCCGGCCACGTCACGATTCACCGGCTGAACCGCACGGAATACAATCATACGATCCGCGACCTCGTCGGCGTCGATTTCCAGCCCGCGGACGATTTCCCCGCGGACAATTCCGGCTACGGCTTCGACAACATCAGCGATGTGCTGTCGCTCCCGCCGGTGCTGCTCGAAAAATATCTCGCCGCCGCGCGCCGCATCGTGGACGAGGCGATCCCGACCGAGCGGCGCGAAAGCAAAATCCAGCGTTTCCGCGCCAACCTGATGGAAGTCGGCTTCAACGCCGACGGCGATCGCGGCGACGGCTTCATGCCGCTCGGGTCGCTCGAGGAGGACAACCTCGCGGTGCGGCAGGCGTTCGCGCCCGGCGACTACATCGTGCGCGTGAATGCCTTCGCCACCCCGAAGGGCAAATACGGCTCGTCCAACCAGCCGCTCAGCGAGAAGCCGATCGTCCTCACGTGCATGCTCGACGACGCGATCCTCGGCGAATGGAACGTCGCCGCGCCCGACGGCAAACCGGAAACCTATGAGCTGCGCGTCGGTCTGCCCGCGGGCGCGCACCGCCTCGCCGTCGTGAATCATCATCTGCGCGGCGGCGCGAACGACGCCGTCCTGCGCAACGGCCGCGTCGGCCCGTTGCAGGGCGGCACGATCTGGGTGAAATCCGTCGAGGTCGAAGGCCCGCTGCCCACCGCGACGCAACGCGTGCCCGCCGCGAAACTCGCGGTGACCGGCGAGGGAAAATTTCTTCCCGACGGTGCGCGCGTGCTCGAGCACGAAGGCGAGGTCGCGCTCACGCACGCGGTGCCCGCGGCGGGCGAATATCTTTTGCGCGCCGAGGCCAGCGCGCAGCAGGCCGGCCCCGAGCCGGCGCGCATGGAGTTCCGCATCGACGGGAAACCGGTGCACACGTTCGACGTGATCGCACACGCGAAACTGCTGCCGCCGCCGGGCCAGCGCGTGTTTTCCCCGGTGCTGCTCAACGCCGCGCCGCAGGTCTACGAATTCCGCACGACGCTCCCGCCCGGTGAACACCGCTTTTCCGCGGCCTTCGTCAACGACTTCGCCGATCCGGAAAACAAGAATCCGAATCTGCGCGACCGAAACCTCGTCATCGACCATCTCGAGCTCGCGAGCCTTTCCGAGCCGGCACGACTGCCCGACCGCTCGGAGCCGATGCAGCGCCTCTTCGCCCGCGCCGCCGCGCCGCTGCCGCAGACAGGCGTCGCCGGATTTTTCGCGCGGCTGACCGGCCGGCCCGCGCCGCTGCCGAGCGAGGACGCGCAGGCGCGCACGATCGTCGGCGAGTTCGCGCGTCGCGCGTGGCGGCGGCCCGTCGAGCCCACCGAGGTCGACGAACTGCTCCGGCTCTACCGCGCGACGCGCGCGGATGGCGAATCGTTCGAAGCCGGCGTGAAGCTCGCGCTGCAGGCCGCGCTCGTCTCCCCGAATTTTCTTTTCCGCGGCGAACTGCCGGGCGCCGCGGTCGCGACTGCCGGCGCCGGCGCCGGGCCCGTGCGCGTGCAGCCGGTGAACGAATTCGCGCTGGCGTCGCGACTGTCGTATTTCCTCTGGAGCAGCATGCCCGACGACGAGTTGTTCGACCTCGCACGCCGTGGCGAGCTGCGGAAAAATCTCGAGCCGCAGGTGCGCCGGATGCTCGTGTCGCCGAAGGCGCAGGCGCTCGTCGCGAATTTCGCCGGCCAGTGGCTCGAGATCCGCAATCTCCGCTTCGTCGAACCCGACAAGAAACTTTTTCCCGGCTTCGACGAATCGCTGCGTGCGGCCATGCACGAGGAGACCGAGCGGTTCTTCGCGCACATCGTGCAGCAGGACCGCAGCGTGCTCGAATTTTTGACGGCCGATTACACCTTCGTGAACGAGCGGCTCGCGAAGCATTACGGCCTGCCCGGCGTGACGGGCGACGAGTTTCGCCGCGTCTCGCTCGCCGACACACCGCGTCGCGGCGTGCTCACGCAGGCGAGCGTGCTCACGATCACGTCGAATCCCACGCGCACCTCGCCCGTGAAGCGCGGCAAGTGGGTGCTCGAGGATTTGCTCGGCACGCCGCCGCCGCCGCCGCCGCCGAATGTCCCCGACCTGCCGAACGACGGCAAACCGATCGCCGGCTCGCTGCGGCATCAGATGGAGCAGCATCGCGCGAATCCCACCTGCGCCTCGTGTCACGCGCGAATGGATCCGATCGGCTTCGGGCTGGAAAATTTCGACGCCATCGGCGCGTATCGCACGAAGGACGGCGAATTTCCCGTCGACGCCGCGGGCAAGCTCAGCACCGGCGAGTCGTTCGCCTCGGCGGCCGAGCTCACGGCGATTCTTTCCGACCGGCGCCGCGAAAACTTCCTGCGCAATCTCTCGGAGAAAATGCTGATCTACTCGCTCGGCCGCGGCGTCGAGCGCTCCGACCGCCCGGCGATCGATCGCATCATGCAGCAGCTCACCGCGGAAAATTTTCGTTTCTCCGCGCTCGTGCTCGCGGTCGTGAAGAGCGTGCCCTTCGACCAGCAGCGCCTCGACGACCCCGCGATCGTCGCCGCGCGCTGAAACGACGCCGAAAAATTCCACCCGTTTCCCGTCCGCCTTTCCGCATCGCTCCCAGCCGCCGACGGATTCTCAACCCACGACCCCCACGCCCATGAGCTCGAACTGGCAAATTCCGCGTCGCACGTTTCTCCGCGGCGTCGGCACCGCGATCGCCCTTCCCGTCCTCGACGCCATGCTGCCGACGCGACTCTTCGGCGCGACCGCGCCGGCGACGGCCGCGGGTTTTCCGAAGCGCATGGCGTTCGTCTATGTGCCCAACGGCATGAACATGTCGAAGTGGGCGCCGCTCGGCGTCGGCGCCGACTATCAACTCTCGCCCACGCTCGAGCCGCTCGCTGCCTACAAGTCCGACTTCAGCATCCTCAGCGGCCTCGCGCATCGCAAAGCCTTCGGCAACGGCGACGGCGGCGGCGATCACGCGCGCGCCTCGGCCACGTATCTCACCGGCACGCAGGCGAAGAAATCGGCGTCGGATATCCACATCGGCGTCTCGGTCGACCAGGTCGCGGCGAAGGCGATCGGCGACCAGACGCGTTTCCCCTCGCTCGAGCTGAGCTGCGACCGCGGGCAGGAGGCGGGCTCGTGCGATTCCGGCTACAGTTGCGCGTATCAGTTCAACATTTCCTGGCGCTCCGAGACGCAGCCGATGAATCCCGAGATCGAGCCGAAGGCGGCCTTCGACCGGCTCTTCGGCACCGGGTCGCCCGACGAATCGCGCGAAGCGCGCCTGCGCCGCGAGCGCCAGAACCGCAGCATCCTCGATCTCGTCCTCGACCAGACGCACCGCCTCGAGCGCAACCTCGGGCGGAACGACCGCCAGAAACTCGACGAGTATCTCACCGCGATCCGCGACGTCGAAAAACGCATCGAGCAAAACGGCCGCATGCCGCCGCCCGTGCCCGACGGGGCGGCGGCGGCATTCGAAGGCGACTACACCTTCGAGCGGCACATGCGGCTGATGTTCGACGTGATGGCGCTCTCGTTTCAGACCGACAGCACGCGCGTCGCGAGCTTCCTCGTCTCGCACGACGGCGGCAACCGGCCGTATCCCTTCGCGGGCGTCAACGCCGGCCACCACTCGACTTCGCATCACCGCAACAATCCCGACGCGCTCGACAAGCTCGCCAAGATCGACCGCTGGCACCTCACGCAATTCGGCTACTTCCTCGAGAAACTGAAATCGGTGAAGGAAGGCGACGGCACGCTGCTCGACAACTGCATGATCGTCTACGGCGCCGGCATCAGCGATCCGAACGAGCACCTGCACGACAACCTGCCGACGATCCTCGCCGGCCGCGGCGGCGGCACGCTCACGCCGGGCCGCCACATCCAGCTCGAGCGCGAGACGCCGATGACGAATCTCTTCACCTCGCTGCTCGACCGCGTCGGCGCACCCGTGCCGCGCTTCGGCGACAGCACGGGCAAGCTCGAGGCGATCGCCTAAAATTTTTCCGGGTGGCGCGGGTTACTTCACCGCGGCTCCGGGAATTTCGTCGCGCCAGATCCAGCGCAGCGTCTGCGGAAAGATCGCGCCGCCGTGCCTGCTGCTGTGCACGCCGTGGCCGAGCACGTATTGGAAGTCGTAGAGTTTTTCCGCGAGCGCCTCGCTCATCAGCCGGTTCTGCAGGAACCAGTCGCGCTCCGGATTCTGCGGCGAGCGGTTGTCGTTGATTCCATCCTGCAGGTGAATCCGCAGCGGCTTTTTCGGCGCGTCGCGGATGAGCTGCGGGTAGACGTGGCCGCCGCGGATGTTGGTGAAGCTGCCGACGTCGCTGATGACTTTGCCGAACCAGTCCGGGTGGTTCCACGCGACGGTGAAGGCGCAGATCGCGCCCGAGCTGATGCCGCCGATGGCGCGCCCGGCGGCGTCATGCCGGAGGTTATACTTCGCCTCGATCGGCGGGAGGATTTCCTTGGCGAGAAACTGCGAGTAGTCGTCCGCGACGGAATCGTATTCGACGCTGCGGTTGTTGAAGTCGGGTCGGCCGTTGGCATCGATCGCGTTGCTGCCGGGATTGATGAACACCGTGACGATCGCGGGCAGCTCGCCGCGCGCGATCAGGTTGTCGAGGACGTTCGGCGTGGCGTATTCGAGCGTGCGGCGCGCGCGCGTGTCCTCCGGCGTGCGCTCGCGAATCGCGAACTGCCGCGGGCCGTCCTGGAGCACCATGAGGCACGCGGGCACCTTCGGGTCGTATTGCGCCGGCACGTAGATCCAGATTTCGCGCGTCGTGTTGGGGAAGATCGCGCTCTTGTCCCAGAGGTATTTTTCCCACGTGCCTTGCGGGACGCCGGCGTGGACGAGCGAGTCCGGGCCGAGCACGTAATCGTCCGCGCCCGCGGGCGCCGGCGGCCGCGCGCCGCGGCCGGCGCGGGCGGGAGCAGAAGGGGATGGCGTCGCCTCGGCGGCGTGCGACGCGGGCGCGAAGACGGGGAGGAAAACGGCAAACAGCAGGGTGGCGATTTTCATGGGGTGGGGAGTGCGAAGGTTGACGCAGCCGCGCGGCGATCGTTTCGGGTCGCGCGCTCGCGGCGGCGGCCTTTGCCGTTGCGCCTTTTCGGCCGCGTGCTTGAAACGGGCGCATGCGCGCGGCCGCCAAATTCTAAACGTCGCAGTTCGCCGACGCCGTCACACCCCAAATGTCACCCCACTCATGAAAAATCCCTGGTCCCGGCGCGAGTTTCTCAAAACCTCCGCGCTCGTCGGCGGCGCGAGTCTGGCGAGCCCGTTATGGTCGTCGCGCGCCACCGCGGCGGACACGCCGACGAATCCCGCTCACGACGATTATCCGATTGCGCCCGGCCCGTTCGAGGCGACGCGCGAATCGCTCAAGCGTTACCGCTGTCCCGAATGGTTTCGCGATGCGAAGTTCGGCATGTGGGCGCACTGGGGGCCGCAGTCCGCGCCGGAAGTCGGCGACTGGTATGCGCGCAACATGTATATCCAGGGCCACCGCCACTACGAACACCACCTGAAGACCTACGGCCATCCGTCGAAGTCCGGCTACAAGGACGTGATCCCGACGTGGAAGGCGGAGAACTTCGACCCTGACTATCTGCTCGGACTCTACCGCAAGGCCGGGGCGAAATTTTTCGTCAGCATGGGCGTGCACCACGACAATTTCGACCTGTGGAATTCGCGCCACCAGCCGCGCTGGAATTCCGTCGCGATCGGGCCGCGGAAAAACATCGCGCAGATGTTCAAGGACGCCGCGGTGAAGCACGGCCTGCGCTTCGGCGTGAGCCAGCACCTGCACGCGAGCTACGAGTGGATGTCGACGTGCTTCGGCGCGGACAAAACCGGCCCGCTCGCCGGCGCGCCTTACGACGGCAACGATCCGCAGTTCGCCGATCTTTATCACCCGCAGCACGAGCCCGCGCCGCAACCCGGCGACGTGAGCCGCGTGCCCGAGTCGTGGAAGCAGCAGTATCTTTTGCGGCTGCAGGATCTCGTCGATCAGCTCCAACCCGATCTGCTGTATCACGATGGCGTGATCCGCTTCGAACGTTACGGGCTGAAGCTCGTCGCGCATCTGTATAACCGCAGTGCGCAGTGGCACGGCGGCGCGGTCGAGGCCGTTTACAACAGCAAGGGCCTGGAAGACTGCCAGGAAGGCACGGCCGTGCTGGATTTCGAGCGCGGCATCGCCGAGGGCATCTGGCCGAATCCCTTTCAGACGGACACCTGCGTCGCCGGCTGGCACTACGACCGCGAAGCGCGCTATCGCACGCCGAAGCAGTGCGTCGACCTGCTGGTCGATGTCGTCAGCCGCAACGGCACGCTGCTGCTGAATTTCCCGCTGCGGTCCGACGGCACGCTCGACGCCACCGAGATGAACATCCTCGCCGAGCTCACCGCGTGGATCGCCGTGCATGGCGAAGGCATCTACGGCACGCGCCCCTGGAAAATCTGTGGCGAAGGCCCGAGCGTCGCCGGCACGGTGCGCGATACAAGCGTGTTCAAATTGCTGCCGCCGATTCCCGATACGTCGCCTGGCGCCACGCGCTCGACCGGCGCGCGCGACAACCGCGCACCGCTCACCGCGCGCGATGTGCGTTTCACGACGAAGGACGGCGCGCTCTATGCCTTCCTGCTCGGCCGGCCAGCGAACGGCGCCGCGCTGCTCGAAAGTCTCGCGACGCGTTCGCCGCAGCTCGACGGCCGCAAGGTCGCCGACGTTTCGCTGCTCGGCGGCGGTCGGCTCGCGTGGACGCAGACCGAGCAGGGACTAGCGGTGAAACTGCCCGAGCAATTGCCCAGCGAGCATGCGATCGCGCTGAAGATCGCCGGCGCGCTCGGCGCGTAGTCTGCGCGCGAAAGCGCGTAAGATTTTAACCACGGAAACACGGAGGCACGGGAAAACCAGAAACGCAGAAAGCCGATGGCGCCATCGCGCTGCCGGAATTTTTCCGTATTTCCGTGCTTCCGTGATTAAAACCACCCGGTCGGGACTCACGCTGCGCGTAGCGAGCGCCGCCACGAGCTCGGCGTCTGGCCCGTGAGGCGTCGGAAGGCGCGCACGAAGTGGAAGCGGTTCGCGAAACCGCTCTCGACCGCGATCGCGGCGAGTTTCTGCTTCGAGTCGCCGAGCAGCGTCTTCGCGTGTGCGACGCGCAGCCGCGTGAGTTCACGGTGCATCGTGTGGCCGACGTGTTCGCGAAAAGTCTCGTGCACCTGGCGCAGCCGCACGCCGGTTTTCTCGCCCGCCTGCTGCACGGTGAGCGGCTCGCGGTAGTGGTCGCGCAGGAAACGCAGCAGTCGCGCGGTGTCGAGGTGCGGGATCGCCGGCAGGTCGGTCGAGCGGCGCACCGTGACGCCGCGCGGCGCGATCCTGAGCGGCATGCGCGGTTTCGGTTCGCCGCGCATCCGGCGGTCGAGCAGCGCGGCGGCTTCGTAGCCCTGGCGCTCGAAGTTGCAGTTGATGCTGGAGAGCGGCACGGCGCTGAGGTCGCAGACGATGTCGGTGTCGTCGACGCCGAGCACGGCGAATTCCTCCGGCACGCGCGCGCCGGCGTCGTGGCACGCGCGGACGACTTCGAGCGCGTTGGCGTCGTTCACGGCGAACAACGCCATCGGCCGCGGCAGCCGCGCGATCGTGCGCCGCAGGCTGCGCGGCGTGAGGGCGTGAAACGCCGCGCCCGCCGCCTCGATCGCGCGCTGGAACGCGAGCCGGCGCTGCGCCTCGAGCGGATTTTCGTCGAAGGTCACAAAGCCGACGTGCCGGAAATTCAGCCCGAGAAAATATTTCGCGGCGAGCCGGCCCACGTCTTCGTGCGGCACGAAAACCTTGGGCGCGCTGAGCAGATTGCCGAGCGGCTGCGTGTCGACGACCGGCACGCGTGCGCGCCGCACGAATTCCAGCAGCCGTCGCCGCGCGGGCTGCTGTTCGCGCGAGACTCCCGCGAACGCGATGATGCCGTCGCCGCGCCACTCGCGCGCCGCAGGAAGTTGATGCGTCCAGTGCATGCGGCACTCGAGCTCCCAGTTGTGTTTCGCCGCGTAGTCGGCGACGCCGCGGAGCACGCGGTCCTCCCACCACGTCTGCGCCAGCAGCACGCGCGGCCGGTGAACGACGGCGGAGTGGGAACGGAAGCGGGCACGCGCGCGCGGAGCCATGAAAACAGTCACGCCAAAAAGATCACAAAAGGCGCCAAAAAAAACACGTTTGATGTCTCGCCGCTTCGGCGAGCGCCCGGCGACAATGAATCCGTGCTTGTCTCTGTTCGCCTCACCCCGCGCGCGATCGCCGTCGGCGCATTTCTTCTCTCCATGCGTTTTCCCCGGGCCGCGGATTCCTTCGACTCGAATCAAACTCGAGCGCCTGCTCCCGCGCCGCGCGCGAGCCCGGCTGCCGCGGCGCCCGGCACGCGCGCCACGCCGCCATTCACCTCGGCCGAAGCGGTTTACTCCGGCTGGAGCGGCGCCGGCGAGCCAGTGCAGGGCGCCGGCCTCGGCGGCTGGCGCAGCGGCCGCGACGGCGTGCGCTACAAGGGCCCGCAGCCGAAACCCGGCTGGCACCTCGATTGGGACGAGCACCAGACGTCGACCGACGGCGTGATCGAGCTCGGCCTGTTGCCGCCGATCAAGCCGCTGCTCGAGTTGCACCTGCGCGACACGATCATCCGCAAGGGCGGCGACGGTTATTTTTATCTCACCGGCTCGACCGGCGACAACATCTGGGACCGCAACAACGGCGTCGAGCTCTGGCGCTCGCACGATCTCCGCCAGTGGGAATACCGCGGCGTCGTCTGGGACATCGATCGCGACGGCACGTGGCAGAAACAGTGCCGCTACATCTGGGCGCCGGAGATTCACTACCTCAAGGGCAACTACTACATCACCTACTGCATGGCCGGCGGCCCGAACGGCGGCACCGGCATTTTGAAAAGCGCGACCGGCCGCGCGGAGGGACCTTACGTCAACGCCACCACGACCGACGGCAAACTCACGGGCGGCATCGATGCGACATTGTTCGCCGACGACGACGGCGCGGTTTATTTCACCTGGGGTCGCGGCACGACGATCTACCGCATGAAAGACGATCTGAGCGGTTTCGCCGACGCGGGTCACGAAGTCGCGATCGAGCCGGCGAGCCTCGCGAAAGCGAAGGAGCAGGGGAAGGGCGCGAGCGCGGCGTTCGAGGGCGCGTCGCTCTTCAAGCGCAACGGCAAATACTACCTCGGCGGCGCGATCTTCATCGGCGGCATCGACCGCGCGACCGGCCGCAACGGCCGCTACAGCAGCGCGATCATGATCGCCGAAAACATCTACGGCCCGTATCGCCAGTGGCACGAGGCCGTGCCGTGCGGCGGCGGCGGAAATTATTTCCAGGACGACGACGGCCACTGGTATTGCACGTATTTCGGCAACGACGAGGCGTCGCCCTTCCGCGAGAAGCCCGCGCTCGTGCGGATCGATTTCGCCGCGGACGACACGATCGTCATCGCCGACGAGCAGCCGGCATTTCTGCTCCGCGACGGCACGCCGACGCACTGGCGAACCGCGCCAAAGAAAAACTCCCACCCATGACCTTGCGTTTCGTTTTCGTCGCGCTCGGCGTCGCAGCCGCTTCGGCGACGCCCGCCTCCGCGCAAACAACCGCGCCCGCCGCGCCACCCGCGCACCAAGGCGGCGATATCGTGCCTGCGCCGCCGCCGCGTGCGAAGGGCCTCGGCCTCAGCGGGCCGGGCGCCGTGCACGGGCCGCAGTGGACGCGCTACAACCAGCAAGTCACGGGCTCCGCCGTGCGCGACGGCCTGATTCCGAATTTGAAGCCGTTCATTCCGGACGTGCAGTTGCGCGACACGATCGTGCGGCTCGGCGGCGACGGAAATTATTATCTCACTGGCTCGTCGGGCGCGGACATCTGGGATCACAACGACGGCGTCGAGTTCTGGCGTTCGCCCGACTTGAAGACGTGGAGCTACGTCGGCCTCGTGTGGACTTTCGAAAAAGACGCCACGTGGGAGAAGGACTGGCGCTGGCACCACAAGCCCGTGCGCGCGCTGTGGGCGCCGGAGATTCACTACCTCAGGAGCCTGAAAAATTATTTCATCACGCTCAGCATGCCGCCGGGCAATCGCGGCATCCTCAAGAGCACGACCGGCAAGCCTGAAGGCCCCTACGTCAATGCGCTCGCGAACGACGGCTTTCTTCCGCGCGGCATCGACGCGACGCTGTTCGAGGACGACGACGGAAAGATTTATTTCACCAGCGACGGCGGTGGCACGATCTGGGAAATGAAGCGCGACATGAGCGGCTTCGCGGGCGAGGGCCATCCGATCGCCTACGAAAAACCGGCGGACGGGAGCTGGACGCGCAGCAGCGTCGGCCAGGAAGGCGCGTCGCTCTTCAAGCGCGCCGGAAAATATTATCTCACCGGCGCCGCCTTCTACAAAGGCCGCTACAGCAGCGTGGCGGCGATCTCGGATAATCTCTTCGGTCCCTACACGCACTGGCACGAGGCGGTGCCGTGCGGCGGTGGCGGGAATTATTTTCAGGACAAGGACGGCAACTGGTGGTGCACCGTCTTCGGCAACGACAACCAGATGAGCTTCCGCGAAAAACCCGCGATCGTGAAGGTGGAGTTCGATGCGGCGGGATTGATCCACGTCGCGAAGGATCAGCCCGCGTTCGTGCTCGCGATGCCACCGTAGCATTCGACGCCGGTCGCAAAATCGCCTTCGCTTACGTCCTCTTCGGGATTTTGCCACGGCGGCAAAAACTCCCACCCGATTCAACCCCCGCTTCCTATGCGCTCCCTGGTCTCTGTTTCGCTCTTCGTTTTATCGCTCGGCACGACTGACGTCACCGCGGCCGAAGCCACGCCGCCGGCCGCTGCGCCGGCGCCGGCCCGCGCCGCGGCCACGCTCTCGGATTTCGATCGCGGCGAACTCGCGTTGTTCGAGCGCAAGGCGACGCTTGCGAAGCGTCTCGGCGCCACGCACGTGCCGCTCACCGACGGGCTGCCGGCGGCGACGTGGCAATTCCAGCCGCCCGACGATCCGTATCCGGCGTGGTTCATCCAGCGGCCGGACTTCCTGAAACTTTTTCCGCCCGCGGAAGTGCGGCCGTTCGTCGACATGAACTACGGCGAGCGGATCGCCACGATCCTCGAGGAACGCTGCAAAATTCTCCGCCGGCTCGGCCTGAAGGCGCACTGGGCCGCGAACATCCCGCAGGTGCTGCCCGAGGCGTTCTTCACCGCGTATCCGCAGTTGCGCGGCCCGCGCGTCGACCAGCCGAACCGCTCGAAGACGGCGCGCTTCTCGATGTGCGTCGACCAGCCCGAGACACTGCGCCTCTACGGCGAGGCGATGAAAAACCTCCTCGCGCGCTGCCCGGAGATCGAGACGTTCAGCTTTCTCACGCAGGATTCCGGCTCGGGCTTCTGCTGGGTGCCGGCGCTCTATCCCGGCATCAACGGCAACAGCGAGTGCAAGGACCGCCCGATGGCGGACCGCATCTCGTCGTTTCTGATCGCGCTGCACGACGCCGCGAAAACCGCCGGCCACGAGGTCGAGATCAACCTCAACCCGATCGTGCCGCGCCAGTGGATGCTGCCGTCGTTTTCGCCCGAGCAGCTCGACGCGATCGCGCACAAGCTCCCGCGCGGCATCGCCGTGCAAGGCCGCGAAGGCCCCGACGGCCGGCCATTCGCCGGGCTGCGCGCAAGCGACGCTTACGCGCGCGGCGCGTTCTATCCCGTCGTCGGCGTCGCCGTGCCCGACCTGCGCTGGCTGCGCACCGGCCGCAGCGCCGGCGGCCGCGCCGGGAGCGATCCGGTTTCCGCGCGGCGTCGCGCCAACGAGCAGGCCGAGCGCGCCGGCGAGACGAACGCCGCGCCCGCCGCGCCGCGCCGGCTCATCAGCCTGCGGCCGGAGGAAGCGTTGATGGAATTCAACGCGCGCCTCGCCGAGGCGACGCAATCCACCGCGCGCGCCAGCGTGCCCGAGCGCATGGCCGCGCTGCGCAGCTTCGCGGTGAGCGAGGCGGGTGACGCGAATGCCGACGCGCTGCTCGCGACGTGGCTCCTGCTCGACGACGCGGATCGCCGGCTCGAGGCGCTCGACTTCGGCGACATGCTGCAATTCGGCCACGTGCTCAACCGCTGGATCAACCGGCCGATGGTGCCGTTTCCCGAGGAACTTTCCGCGGCGGAGAAAAGTTACTACCGGCCGTTTCTCTTTCAGGCGAAAGGCGAGGAGCAGGCGAACGACCTCATCGATATCCAGGGCATGCGCATGTATGAAGGCTACGGCGCGCACCTGCTTTTCCAGCGCGTGATCGAGACCGTCGTGCCCGATGTCGAGACCGCGCTCGCGCACATCCGCGCGATCCGCGACGCCGCGCCCGACGACGCGGCCCGCGCGCGCTGGGATCTGTTCGGCCGGCGGCTCGAGGTCGTCGTCTGCCTGCTACACGGCGCCGACAACATGGTCGCGTATCAGGCGCAGCTTGACCGCGTGAAGGCGCGCGGCGTGAAGCCCGAGCCGAATCCCGTGCTGGGTGTGCAGAGCAGCTGGGATCGCACCGACCTGATGGAAACGGCGCGCAAGGAAATCGACAACACCGTGCGGCTCGCGCGCCTGCTGCAGGGCACGTCCGCGCCGCTGCTCGACCTTGCGCCGGTGCGCGAGGAGGAAACCATCATGCGCCTCGGGCCCGATCTCGCCGCGCGGCTCAAGCGCAAGGTCGACCTGATGAACGCGCACTGGATCGACTACGACCGCCTCTTCACCGCACCAAATCCGTAGCCGCTCGCGGCGGCGCGACGGCGATCATTCTTTCCACTCATGAATTCCATTCGCCTCCGCACCCGCCGGGTTGATCGCTGCCGCCGCGGCCTGCGGGGCAGATTCTATCTGCCCTTCGCGCTCGTGGCCGCGCCGCTGCTGCTCGGGCTCCCCGGTTGCGTGAGTCGTGCGCCTCGCGCTGATGAGAACCCGCCACCCGTCGGCCTCGAGACGAAGCCCGAAGGTCCGCAACTCGCCGTGCTCGACGCCGTCGGCGAAAGCGGCACCGTGGCCGCGGGCGTCGCGCAGAAAGGTCCCATCCTCGTGCGTTTCCCGCGTAGCGACGAGCGTCCGTTGGCGGTCCTGTCGTTTGCGCCGATCGACATCAACGACCGCCTCGGCCTCGCGCTCAACGTCCGCAATGTCGGCCGCGAGCCGGCGCTCATCTACGCGGATCTCAACGGCGACACGTGGGTGCGCGGTTACGTGTCGGTCGCGCCCGGACACACGGACACGCTCTACGTTTTTGCGCGGCGGAAAAAATTGAGCGCGGAGGCGGTGGAGAAATTTCCCGGCATGCACGGCATCCCCGGCGGCAAGATGTCGCTCTGGGCCGGCATCGAGGAACCGATCGTCGCGCAAGACCTCCGGGTGTTCGTGGTCGCGCCGCGCGCGGAGACGAGCATCGAAGTCTCGCGCGTGCGGCCGTTCGGCTCCTCGAAACTTCCGGCCGCGCCTGACTTTTTTCCGTTCATCGACCGCTACGGCCAATACCGTCATCGCGACTGGCCGGGAAAAATCCACGACGATGCCGAACTGAAGGCAAACATCGCGCGCGAGGACGCCGATCTCGGCGCGCATCCGGGTCCAGCCGATCGCGACCGGTTCGGCGGGTGGGCGACGGGACCGCAGCTCGCCTCGACCGGAAATTTCCGCGTCGAGAAATACGACGGCAAATGGTGGCTCGTCGACCCCGACGGCCGGCTGTTCTGGGCGAGCGGGCTCGACATGGTCGGCACGTTTCAGAGCACGACGCGGATTCAGGGGCGCGAGCGTTTCTATGCGGATCCGGCGCCGGGCGGAAATTTCCTGAGCCGCAATCTCCAGTGGAAATACGGCGACAATTGGCGCGACCCGCTCAATGCGCGCCTGCTGCAGCGTTTCCACAGCTGGGGTCTGAACACGCTCGGCGGCGGCGCGGACCGCGCGATCGTCGAGCAGCACAAGATGCCTTACACCGCGCTGCTGAACAGCGGCGGCCGCGCCGTTGGTGGCATCGATCCCGACAATCCCGCGTGGGTCGAGGCCATGCGCCGCGCGCTCACGACGGCGGCCGCGCAATTGAAGGACGATCCATGGTGCATCGGCTTCTTCGTCGATAACGAAATCCACGTGAGCTACGATCCCGCATGGTGGGAGAAGTATTACCGGCAGGTCAGCGCGGTCGCGAAGGAACTCATGCCGAACAAACTCTACCTCGGCAGCCGGCTCGACTACCACGACTGGCCCGACGTCGAGCCGAACCGTTTCGAGATCGTCCGGCTGGCGGCGAAATACTGCGACGTCATCAGCTTTAATTTCTACAAGTTCACGCTCGATGACGTCGCGCTGCCCGCCGGCGTCGACCGCCCTGCGATCATCGGCGAGTTTCATTTCGGCGCGCTCGACCGCGGCCAGTTTCACACCGGCCTGCGCAGCGTGGTCGACCAGAACCACCGCGCCGAAGCGTATCGCAACTACGTCGGCAGCGCGGCGAAAAACCCCGCGTTGGTCGGCGCGCTTTGGTTTCAATGCTACGACGAATCCACGACGGGCCGTTTCGACGGCGAGAATTACCAGATCGGGTTTCTCGACATCTGCGACACGCCTTACGTCGAGACCGTCAATGCCGCGCGCAGTGTAGGCTACACCCTCTACGCGCTCCGCTCGGCAAAATAATCGGACACCCTTTCCTTTCCCCTATGCGCTGCGCAATCCTGCCCCTTTCGCTGTTTGTTGCTCTCGGTCTGCTCGATTCCGCATGCGCCGCGGAAGCACCGGCGTTCTACGCGTGGCAGGAAAAACCCGCGATGGGCTGGAACAGCTGGGATTGTTTCGCGACCACCGTCTCCGAAGAGCAAACGCGTGCGCACGCCGACATCATGGCGGCGAAACTCGAGGCGCACGGCTACAATCTCATCACCGTCGACATTCAGTGGTATGAACCCAACGCCACGGGCTTCGATTACCGCCAGGACGCGAAGCTCGAGATGGACGAGTGGGGCCGTCTGATTCCGGCGGCGAACAAGTTTCCCTCCGCGGCGAACGGCGTCGGCTTCAAGGCGCTCGCCGATTACGTGCACGGCAAAGGCCTGCGCTTCGGCATTCATCTCATGCGCGGCATCCCGCGCCAGGCCGTCGCCGCGAAAACGCCCGTGAAGGGAACGAACGTAACGGCCGCCGACGTCGCCGACGTGAACAGCACCTGCCGCTGGAACGGCGACATGTATGGCGTCGATATGGCGAAGCCCGGCGCGCAGGAATACTACAACTCGCAGTTCGAGCAGTTCGCCGCGTGGGGCGTCGACTTCATCAAGATCGACGATCTCTCCGTGCCGTATCACCAGCCCGAGATCGAAGGCATCCGCAAGGCGATCGACGGCTGCGGCCGCGCGATCGTCCTCAGCACCTCACCCGGCCCGACCCCGCTCGAAAGCGGCGCGCACGTCAGCACGCATGCGAACCAGTGGCGGATCAGCGGTGATTTCTGGGACAACTGGTTCGCGCTCGCGGAGCAGTTCGATCGCCTGCGCGATTGGACGCCGTTCCGCGGCGCGGGACATTTCCCCGACGCCGACATGCTCCCGCTCGGCACGATCTCGATGGGCAAACGCCAGACGAACTTCACGCCCGACGAGCAGGTCACGCTCATGTCGCTCTGGAGCATCGCGCGCTCGCCGCTGATCCTCGGCGCCGATCTCACGAAGCTCGACGACGAGACGCTCGCGCTCATCACGAACGACGAGGTGCTGGCGATCGACCAGGCGAGCACGAACAACCGCGAGCTTTTCCGGCGCGACAACTTCGTCGGCTGGATCGCCGAGGTGCCGGGCTCGGCGGACAAATACGTCGGCGTTTTCAACCTTCGCCCGCGCCCGGGCGAACTCGATGCGGCGCGCGCGGCGTTCGTCAGCGCTCCGGTTTCGCGGCGCGATCCCGTGCACGGCGTGAAAATCGACGTCGACGTGACCGGCGCGAAGAAACTCTACCTCGTCGTCGACGACGGCCGCGGTGGCAACGGCGGCGACAACGTTGTCTGGTCCGAGCCGACGCTCGTGACCGGCGCCGGCCCGCAGAAACTCACCGAGCTGAAATGGTTGAGCGCGACAAGCGGGCGCGGGCAGGTCTCGCTGGAGAAGAGCGCGAGCGGCAAGGACATGATCGTCGCCGGCCAGCCCGCGCCGTTCGGCATCGCAGCGCACGCGAAATCCGTGATCGAGTTCGACCTGCCCGAGAGCGCGACGCGTTTCCAATCCTTCGCCGGGATCGACGACAGCGGCGGCGCGCCCGCCCGTGGCGGCGGAGGCGGTGGCCCGCCGCGCGGCGGGGTGCGGTTCATGGTTTTCACGCAGTCGCCGCTTGCGACCGACAAATCTGCCGTCGTGCCGGTGACGTTTGCCGAGCTCGGCCTCGCCCGCGCGGCGCGCGTCCGCGACCTGTGGCGGCACCAGGAAATTACGGCGAACCGGGACGGCTTCGCGCCCGAGATCAGTGCCCACGGCGCCGGGCTGTATCGAGTTTCTCCGACCCGCTGACGTGACTTGAAAACATCGCGCAAATTTCCGGCCGTTTGTCCGCTCGTCTTCCCTCGCCGGCACTGCGGCGGTGCGTGGCGCACGACGGTGTTTTGCGCGACGCTGGCGTTCCAAATTCCTGCCGCCATGGCTCAACCGGCGGCCGCGCCGGCGGCCCGCGTCGCCGTTTACGATGTTCGTTCGTTCGGGGCCGTCGGCGACGGCCAGACACTCGACACCAAATCGCTGCAAGCCGCCATCGACCAGTGCAACGTCGCTGGCGGCGGCACCGTGCTGGTGGCGGGCGGACGCTTTCTTACCGGCACGCTCTATCTCAGGAGCGATGTCACCCTCCGCGTCGAAGCGGGCGCCGTCGTTCTCGGCAGCACGCACATCGCCGACTACGCGACCGATACCGACCGCACGATGTATCGCGGCGAGCCGCACATGGACCGCTGCCTGATCTTCGCGAAGAACGCGGACAACATCGGCCTCGAGGGCCAGGGGGCCATCGACGGCCAGGGCAAATCCTTTCCGGAAAAAAGCGACCCGCAAAAAAACCGGCCCAAGCTGATCCGGCTGCTCAACTGCTCCCGCCTGCGCGTGCGCGACATCACGCTGCGCGCGCCGGCCTCGTGGACCACCGAATGGCGCTACTGCTCCGACGTCGTCGTCGACGGCATCACGATTTTTTCGCGCGCCAACATCAACGGCGACGGCCTCGACTTCGACGGCTGCACGCGCGTGCGCGTGAGCAATTCGACCTTCGACACGAGCGACGACTCGATCTGCCTCCAAACCTCGCAGCCGGAAAAACCGTGCCGCGACATCCTCGTCACCAACTGCTCGTTTTGCAGCCGCTGGGCCGGCCTCCGCATCGGGCTGTTGTCGCGCGGCGATTTCGAAAATGTCGCCGTGACCAATTGTTCCTTCCGCGACCACAACGATTCCGGCCTGAAGATCCAGATGAACGAGGGCGGCGAGATGAAGAACATGGTCTTCAGCGATCTCGTGATGAAAAACGTGCCGCGGCCCGTCTTCCTCACTTTTTGCCAGAAGAACGCGTGGGTCGACGCCCCGCGCGAACTTCCGGCGATGAAGCGCGTCAGCAATCTCCAGTTCAGCCACATCGTCGTGGACGACAGCGACATCACCGGTCCCGCCGCCGTCACCTGCGGATTTCAGATCACGGGTGTGCCCGACCATCCCGTCGAAGGCATATCGTTCAGCGACATTCGTGCGGTATTCCCCGGCGGCGGCTCGGCAAAAGATGCGACGAACGTGCTGGCGGAGCTCACGCCCGAGGTTCTGCGCGCCGGCTGGCCCGAGTATAGCCGCTTCGGCGCCACGGTGCCGGCGTTCGGCATGTATGTGCGACACGTGAAAGGCCTCGCGTTGCGCAACGTCGAAATCACGAGCACGGCGCCGGACGCCCGGCCCGCGGTGATGTTGGTCGATGTCAGCGACGCGAAAACCACCGATGCGCCCGAAGCGATGAAGCTTCCCTGAAGATGAGAACGCTTGCGCAACAGGTGTTGTTCGCGGCGCTGTTCCTCACCTCGGCAGCGATTCTGCGCGCTGCGGACGATTCGCGCCCCGTGATCGACGACGCCAAACTGGCCGCTCCCACGGCCCAGCGACTCGATCTTCCGAGGCTCTACGTCGTGGGCGACTCGACGGCGCGTAGCGACGCGCCCCTGCGCGGCTGGGGCTCGGAGATCGGCGCGTTCTTCGATCCAGAAAAAATCAACGTCGTCAACCGCGCCATCGGCGGCCGCTCGACACGCACGTTCATCACGGACGGGCGCTGGGACAAGATCCTCGCCGAGCTGAAGCCGGGCGACTTCGTCCTCGTGCAGTTCGGGCACAACGATGACGGCGATTACCGCGATCCCAAGGCGAAGGGCCGCCCCTCGATTCGCGGCGACGGCGACGAAACGGCGGAAGCGATCAAGGCTGATCTCAAGACGATGGAGACCATCCACACTTTCGGCTGGTATCTGCGGAAATACGCGAGCGACGCGACGGCGAAGGGCGCGACGCCCATCCTGCTTTCGAAGGTGCCGCACAAGGATTGGAAAGACGGCCACATCGTGCGCGAGCGCGACCAGGCGACGTTTATCAAATGGACGCGCGAGGCCGCGACCGCGACGGGCGCGCGGTTTGTCGACGCGAATGAAATCATCTCCGAAGGTTTCGAGCGGCTCGGCCCAGACAAGGTCGCGCCGCTCTTCGGCGACCAGCGCACGCATTCGTCGCCCGAAGGCGCGCGCTACAATGCCGCCGCGATCGTCGCCGGCTTGAAGGCCCTGCGCCCGAATCCGCTCGCGCCCTACTTCAGCAAAGCGGCCGACGATCTGCCGCCCAGCCTGCGCGCGCCGTGAACCGCCGCCATTTCGCGCTACTCTGTCTAAATCGCCTCAAGGCCGCCGTGAACTCCTGCCGAAACCTGCTCGCGCGCATCGCTCCATCGCCCGCGGCTCTGCTCGCCAGCTCTGCAGAGACATCGCGATCGCCACAGGCGTCCGCGAGCGGCACGGCGTGGTTTGTCGGCCTTTTGGTCCTGTGTTCTGCGGCCGCGAGCGCCGCGTTTGCGCAGCGCCAAACGCAGGCGCTCGCCGAAGGCTGGCGCTTCATTCGTGAAGATACGCCGCTCGCTGCTGCGACCGACGCGTGGACAGCCGTGACGATTCCGCACACCTGGAACGCGCTCGACGGCCAGGATGGCCGCACGCCCGGCGCCACGCCGCGTGCGAACGAGCGCGGCAGCGACTACCACCGCGGCCTCGGCTGGTATGCGCGCGACCTCGATTTGCCGGAAGCGTGGCGCGGGCGCCGCGTCTTCGTGTTGTTCGAGGCCGCGTCGCAGCGCGCAGTCGTCTATCTGAACGGCGTGCGGCTCGGCGAGCATCGCGGCGGCTTCACGGCGTTTTGTTTCGAACTGACGCCGCACGTGCGCTTCGGCACGCGCAACGAGCTGCGCGTGCAGGTCGACAACTCGCTCGTGAAAACCATCCCGCCGCTCGCGGGCGATTTCAATATCGACGGTGGCATCTACCGGCCGGTGCACCTCATCACGACCGACGCCGCGTGCATCACGCCGCTCGAGTTCGCGTCGCCGGGTGTGTTCGCGACGGTGCGCAGCTTGCGCGACCGCACCGCGGAGATCGAAGTGAAGACGCTGCTCGCCAGCGCACTCGCGGCCGCGGCCGACGTGGAAGTCGTCACCGAAATCAAGGACACCACCGGCGCGATCGTCGCCACAGTGCGCAGCGGTGCATCGCTCGGGGGTGGCGCAACGGCGCAGCCGGTCGTGCAATCGCTCGCGTTGCGCGACGCGCACCTCTGGCAGGGGCGACGCGATCCGTATTTGTATTCTGTCACAGTGCGGCTTTTGCGCGGTGGTCGCGTCGTTGATGAAATCACGCAGCCGCTCGGCGTGCGCACCGTCGCGCTCACGAGCGACGGATTCTTGCTCAACGGGCAGCCGTATCCCGTCTACGGCGTGAACCGCCACCAGGACTTGAGGGACCACGGCTGGGCGCTCACGCCAGCGGACGAAGTGCGCGATGTGCAGTTCATCGTCGAGATCGGCGCGACCGCGGTCCGGCTCGCGCATTATCCGCAGAGCGAGAACATCCACGCTCTCGCCGACCGCGCCGGGTTGTTGCTCTGGAATGAAGTGCCGTTCGTCAACAACGTCCCCGACGATACCGAGTCGCCCGATGCGCCTTCCGCGGACACGCAGGCCTTCAACGCGACGCTCGAAACCGAGATGCGCGAGATGATTCTCCAGCGCGCGAATCATCCTTCCGCGATCTGGTGGGGGCTGTTCAACGAGCTGCGTCCCGGCGCGACCAATCGCGCCGCGTTGCCCGAGGTGCAGCGGCTCAACGCGCTCGCGCACGAGCTCGATCCGACGCGGCCGACCGTCGCGGCGTCGGACAAGCTCGGCAACCCGACCAACGCCGTGCCCGACGCGATGGCCTACAATGTTTATCCGGGCTGGTATACCGGCACGGGCGATGTCGGCGAGATGGCGAAGCTCATCGACGAGCGTTTCGCGGAGCGCGGGCAGCAGCGCATCGCGCTCAGCGAATACGGCGCGGGCGCGAATCCCGCGCAGCATGAGGAAGGCGCGTTGCAGAAGCCCGGCGCCAACAACGCGCCGTTTCATCCCGAGGAATGGCAGGCGCTGATGCACGAGCGCGACTGGGCGCAGATTCGCGGCAATCCGAAGCTGTGGGGAAGTTTCGTGTGGGCGATGTTCGACTTCGCGAGCGACGGCCGCAGCGAGGGCGGCATTCCCGGCATCAACGACAAGGGCCTGATCACGCAGGATCGCGCGATCGCGAAGGACGCGTTTCACTTTTATCAGGCAAACTGGAGCAGCACGCCCGTCGTGTGGATCACGTCGCGCCGGATGACGCCGCGCGTCTCGGTCACGACCGAGATAAAAGTCTACTCCAACTGCGGCAGCGTGGAGCTCCGGCTCAACGACCGCTCGCTTGGCACTGTCGCGCCCGACGAACTCCACATCGCGCGCTGGCCGGCGGCGAAGTTGCTGCCCGGCAAAAACACCATCCGCGCCACCGGTCGCAGCGATGGGCGCGAGATCGTCGATACCTGCGAGTGGATGCTCGCATCCGCGCGGACGGGCAGCTCGCCGTGAAAAAGCTCATGAAGCGTTTGCTGACCTTTGTCGTTCTCGGTTTTGCCAGCGTATCGCTGCGCGCAGACGATGCGCCGGCTTTCGCGGCTTCGTTGCCCGCCTATCACGGACGCTTCGCCGAGCTGCCGGTGGGCGCGGTGCAGCCGCGCGGTTGGATTCGAAGCTGGCTCGCGCGCCAGGCCGAGGGCCTGACCGGTCATCCCGAGAATCTCGCCTATCCCTACGACACGGCGATGTTCGCAGGCAAAATCCCGCCGCCAGCCGTGAAACATGGCGAGACGTGGTGGCCCTATGAGCAGTCCGGCTATTTCGTCGACGGTGTCGTCCGGTTGAATCGCGAAATCGAGGACCCTGGGCTCGCGCGCCTCGCGACGGCCAATCTCGGCTATCTGCGCGAAAATTCCGGTCCGGGAAAATTCGGCGAATCGACGTGGGCCTGGCCCAACACGGTCGTCGGCCGCGCCCTCATGGCCGAGCACAGCGCGACGCACGATGCCGCGCTCGCGCGCGTCCTCCGCGATTATTTCAGTGCGCCGCGGCCTTGGCGGAGCCGCGATGGCTATGTCTTCGAGGAGGCGCTTTATGTTTACGGCCAGACCGGCGAGCCTGCGTTGCTGGATTTCGCGCGGGCGGCTTACGATCGCTTTTTCCTGAGCGATCCGCGCTCGTTTTCCCACGTCGATAAAATCCGCGGTGCCGCGCCATTGCGTGAGCACGGCGTCACCGCGGCCGAGCAGCTCAAGCTGTTGCCGCTGATGTATTGCTTCACCGGCGAGGCACAGGCGCTGGAACTCGCGAATCTCGCCTACCGCAAAGTCGAGGCCGACAGCCTCATGCCCGACGGCGGCATGGTGAGTGCGGAAAGCCTCGGCACCACGGCCTTCAATTCGCTGCACGAGACCTGCGATCTCACCGACTGGTCGTGGAGCTTCGGTTATCTGCTTCTCGCGGGCGGCGAAGTTCATTGGGCCGACTTGATCGAGCAGACGACGTTCAACGCGCTGCCCGGCGCGGTGACGAAGGACTTCAAGCAACTCCAGTATTTTTCGAGCGCCAACCAGATCCTCGCCTCCGACACGGCGTGCCCGCGCATTGCGCCGACGCGGATGTCCTATCGCGCCGCGCACGACACCGAGTGCTGCAGCGGCAACGTCAATCGCGCGATGCCGAACTACGTCGCGCGCATGTGGCTGAAAATGGACGGCGGGATCGCCGCCGCCCTCTACGGCCCGTGCGAGCTGCGCACGATCGTCGCCGGACAACCCGTGGTCGTGACCGAGGAGACGGACTATCCGTTTCGCACGGCGATTTCATTCCGGATCAAACTCGCGCGGCCCGCGGCCTTCGCGCTCGCATTGCGGATTCCCGAATGGTGCGCCGCGGCCGTGGTGACGGTGAACGGCGCGAAGTCCGGCGTGCCGTGTCAGCCGGGCACGTTTGCGATGCTGCAGCGGGAATTCCGCGACGGCGACACCATCGCGCTCCAGTTGCCGATGATCGTGCGGCTCAAGGAGTGGTTTGCCGGTCGGAGCGTGAGCGTGCAGCGCGGTCCGCTGGTCTACTCGCTCGAGCCCGGCGAAAAACGCGTCGAGAGCCGCGAGGATCCCGAGCCGATCAAGCGCGTGCTCAAGGGCAACAACATCGCGGGCTTCCCCGCGGTGGAGTTTTTCCCCGCCGGCGAATGGCGCTACGGCATCGACTCGGCCACAAAAGCCGCGCCTGAAAAATTCAAAGTCGTCGAATCTCCGATGACGGACAATCCCTTCCTCGCCGCGGCCACCCCCGTGCGCATCGAGGTGCCGCTGCGCGCGCTGCCGCGCTGGGAGGCCGATTGGAAACCGACGATCGATCCACTTCCGGCCGACCTGAAAACGGCGCCGAAAAATCCGGCGTCGTTGCCGAGCGACGCCGAACTTCAGCCGGTGGGCGACGCGAAAGCCATGACGCTGATTCCCTACGGCGCCACGCATCTCCGTCTGACGACGCTGCCCGTCATCGAGCCCGTTTCGCCGGCCCGATAGCCATCGCCCCCCTTTGTTTATCCGCGAACCCATGCCGAAATTCCTTTTCCCGCTCACGCTCGTTCGCGCGGCGAAGCCGCAAACCGGATTCGTCCCCGCGCGAAACACCCGATGAACGCGCAAAAAATCCTGCCGTTGATCGGCGCGTTGCTGCTGGGCGGCGGGTTGCACGCCGCCGACGCGGTGCCGGCGCCGATTCTCACGCCAAAGTCCGCCGCCGCGCCGCGGGTCAACGGCCCGAAAATTTTCGGCGTTCGCCCGGGCGCGCCGTTGCTCTATTCTATTCCCGCGACGGGTGAGCGACCGATGACCTTCATCGTCGATAGTCTGCCTGATGACTTGAAGCTCGACCCTGCGACCGGCCGCATCACCGGCACACTGCGGCAGCCGGGTGAATATCCAATGACGCTGCGCGCCAGGAACGCCCGCGGCGCGGCGGAGAAGCCGTTTCGCATCGTTGTCGGCGAGGAAATCGCGCTCACGCCCGCGATGGGCTGGAACAGCTACAACTGTTTCGGCGAGCGCGTGACGCAGGATCTCGCGCTGCGCGCGGCGCGGCAAATCGTGAAGCTCGGGCTCGACCAGCACGGCTGGACTTATGTGAACATGGACGATGGCTGGCAGGGTTTGCGCTCCGGGCCGACGCGCGCGCTGGAGCCCGACGAACGTCGCTTCACCGACATCAAGGCGATGGTCGACGAGATCCACGCGCTCGGATTGAAGGCCGGCCTTTACTCGAGCCCGTGGGTCGTCACCTACGGCGGCAAACTCGGCGGCTCGGCGGAAAATTCCGAAGGTGCGCCGCAACGCTGGCCGAACGCGCCGAAGAACCAGAAGAAGCTGCCCTTCGCCGTCGGAAAATATCGCTTCACCTACGTCGATGCGCAGCAGTTCGCTGCGTGGGGCTTCGACTATTTGAAGCTCGATTGGGGGCCGGTCGAAATGCCGGAGACGAAGGAAATGCACCAGGCGCTCCGGCTCACCGGCCGCGACATCGTGCTCAGCCTCTCGAACAACCACATCAAAAATCTCCTCCCGATCGTCGGCGACGTCTCGCCGTGGGCGCAGTCGTGGCGCACCACGACCGACATCCGCGACGTGTGGAGTCGCGTGGCGAACGACATCGGTTTTGCGCAGGACCCATGGGCGCCGTTCGCGCGGCCGGGACATTTCACCGACGCCGACATGCTCGTTGTCGGCTGGATCGGCGGATGGAATCCGAACAACCTTCACCCATCGAAGCTCACGCCCGACGAGCAATACACGCACCTCAGCCTGTGGTGTCTGCTCGCCAGCCCGCTGCTCATCGGCTGCGATCTCGAGCGGATGGACGATTTCACGCTGGGCCTGCTCACCAACGACGAAGTGCTCGAAGTCGACCAGGACTCGCTCGGCCGGCAGGCCGTGCAGGTCGGCGGCGCGGGCGCCGCGAAAATCTACGCGAAGCCGCTCGACGACGGTTCGCTCGCGGTCGGATTGTTCAACGCCGGCACCGTCGAAACAAAAATCGCCGCGACCTGGGCCGATCTGAAACTCGCCGGCCCGCAACGCGTGCGCGATCTCTGGCGCCAGCAGGACCTCGGCGCTTTCGAGGAAAAATTCGAGGCGACCGTCGCGCCGCACGGCGTGGCGCTCGTGCGCATTTTCCCGCAAAAATAAAACCACCATGCGCGTCCTTCGTTTTTTCTCGGCGCTTCTTCTGGCCAGCCTCGCATTCGCCGTGAAAGGCCGCGCGGCGGAGGCGGCTGGCTCCGCCCCGCACGAGCCCGGCCGGCGGATTCGCGTGCTGATCGTCGACGGGTTCAGCAACCACGACTGGAGGCTCACGACCGCGCTGATCCGCGGCATCCTCGAGCCGACGCAGCTTTTCGATGTCGCCGTCTCGACTGCGCCGTCCACCAAGGATGCGCCGGGCTGGGACGCGTGGCGGCCGAAATTTTCGGACTACGACGTCGTGATCCAGAACTGCAACGATATCGGCGGCGGCCCGTCGTGGCCGCGCGAGGTGCAGGCGGCGTTCGAGCGATTTGTCGCCGCGGGCGGCGGTATTTACGTTTGGCATTCGGCGAACAACGCGTTTCCCGACTGGCCCGCTTACAACGACATGATCGGGCTCGGCTGGCGGAAAAAAGATTTCGGCGTCGCGCTCGCGATCGACGAGCACGAGCAACTCGTGCGCATCCCGGCGGGCGAGGGGCGCGACACCGGCCACGGCTCGCGCATCGACACGGTCGTGAAGCGGCTCGGCGAGCATCCGATCCACGCGGGCTTGCCAAGGCAGTGGAAGACGCCGGACATCGAGGTCTATTATTATGCGCGCGGGCCGGCTAAAAATCTCGAGGTGCTGTCCTACGGCTTCGATCCGCGCACGCAGATGAACTGGCCGCTCGAGTGGACCGTCGCCTACGGGAAAGGGCGCGTCTACACGTCGACCTTCGGCCACGTGTGGAAAGGCGACACGCAGCCGGAGCGGATGCGTTGCGCCGGCGTGCAGACGATCGTCGTGCGCGCGCTGCAATGGCTCGCGCAGCGCGAGGTCACGTGGCCGGTGCCGGCGGATTTTCCGACGGCGGAAAAGATTTCGGTGCGCGGCGAGATTCCGCTCCCGGCCACCACGGCGGCGGGCGTTTCCCGGCCATGAAAACGAAAATCCTCGTCACCGGCGCGACCGGCAAAGTCGGCCAGGCGTTCATTCGCCGGGTGCTCGCGGCGCCGCGGCCGGAGTTTGCGATCCGGGCACTGTGCCACCAGCGCCAGCTCGCGCCGGCGCCGCAGCTCGAAGTCATTCGCGGCTCGATCGCGGATCGCGCGATCGTCGACGCGGCGATGGATGGCGTGACGCACGTGCTGCACCTCGCCACGTGCAAGGAGACGCCGGATGCGATCATGGATGTCGCGGTGAAAGGAATGTTCTGGCTGCTCGAAGCCGCGCGCACGAGTCGGACACTGCGGCAGTTCATCCTCATCGGTGGCGACGCCAGCCTGGGGCACTTTTTCTATCCGCATCCGATTCCCGTTACGGAGACGCAGCGGCACAGCGCGTATCCCGGCTGCTACGCGCTCTCGAAGGTGCTCGAGGAAGTGATGCTCGAGCAATACGGCATCCAATACGCGCTCAACGGCTGCTGCCTGCGCGCGCCGTGGATCATGGAGAAGGATGATTTCAAATTTCAGCTCTCGTTCGGGCCGGATGTTTTCGGCGGGCCGCGCTGGTGCGATCTCGTCGGCGCCGAACGCGCCGCGCAATACGCGCGCGACGGCGCGGTGCCGGTGATGCTCGATCCCCACGGCGCGCCAGTGAAGCGGAATTTCGTGCACGTCGATGATCTCGTCAGCGCGATCCTGCTCGCGCTCGATCACCCGGACGCCGCGCGGCAGACGTTCAACATCTGCATGGACGAGCCGGTCGACTACGCCGCGCTCGGCGCGTATCTGGCGCGCACGCGCGGCATGAAACCGGTCGAGGTGAGCACGCCGTATCGCTCGACGTGGCTCGACAACGCGAAGGCGAAATTTCTCCTCGGCTGGCGCCCGGCCTACGACTTGGAAAAAATGACCGACGCCGCGTTCGACTACCGCCGCGCGGCGGACGATCCGCGCGTCGTCTGGTATCCGGGCTGAGCGGCGGCCAATTTTTTCGCCGCCCGCGTCCGACACAAATTTTTTATCCCATGAAAACTCCGTCGTCTCGTCGCACGTTTCTCAAGCAGTCCGCCGCTGCCCTCGGCGTCGCCTCCGCCGCCCGTTTCCTTCCCGCCGGCCTGCGCGCCGCCGACGATCCGAACGCCGCCGCCGCCGGCGCCGCGCCGTCGTCCGATGCCGTCGCGGCAACGACGATGGCGCGCCCCATTCCGCCGGCGCCGAGGCCGATCCTGCCGCCGGCGGGTTTCGGCGTGGCGCGCGGACCGTTTCAGCCGACGTGGGAATCGCTTTCCTCGGGCTATCGCGTGCCCGACTGGTTTCGCGATGCGAAGCTCGGCATCTGGGCGCACTGGGGGCCGCAGTGCCAGCCGGAGATGGGCGACTGGTATGCGCAGAAGATGTATCAGTTCAACAGCCCGGTCTACAAATTCCACGTCGAGAAATACGGCCACCCGTCGAAGTTCGGTTTCAAGGACGTGATCAACGAGTGGAAAGCCGAGCGCTGGGACCCGGAGCATCTCATCGGGCTCTACCAGCGCGCCGGCGCGAAGTATTTCGCGGCGATGGCGAATCACCACGACAACCTCGACATGTGGAATTCGAAGTATCAGCCGTGGAACTCCGTCGCCGTCGGTCCGAAGCAGGACATCGTCGGCGGCTGGGCGAAGGCCGCACGCGGCGCGGGCCTGCGTTTCGCGGTGACGTGCCACGGCGATCGCGCGTGGAGCTGGTATCAGGATGCGCAGCGCGCGGATCCGAGCGGCCCGCTCGCCGGCGTGCCGTATGACGGACAGCTCACGAAGGCCGAGGGCAAGGGTCAGTGGTGGGACGGCCTCGATCCGCAGGATCTCTACGGCCAGTATCATCCGCTCGGCCGCTACAACTGGCCGCAGACCGGCAATCCGCCGATCGATCCCGCGTTCGCGGAAAAGTTTTTCAACCGCACGATCGACCTCATCGACCAGCACCAGCCCGACCTCGTCTACTTCGACGACACCGTGCTGCCGATTTATCCGAGCACCGACATCGGCCTGCGCATCGCGGCGTATTTCTACAACACCAACCTCGCCCGCAAGGGCAGCCTCGAGGCCGTCATCACCACCAAGGGTCTCAACCCCGAGCAGCGCCGCGCGCTCGTGCTCGATGTCGAGCGCGGTGTCACCGCGGGCGGCGAGGCGCTGCCGTGGCAGACCGACACGTGTATCGGCTCGTGGCATTACGAGCGCCGGCTCCTCGACCAGCACCGCTACAAGACCGCTTCGCAGGTCGCGCAGATGCTCGTCGATATCGTGAGCAAGAACGGCAATCTCCAGATCAACATTCCGCTCCCGGGCCACGGCCTGCCCGACGCGGACGAGATGAAGTTTCTCGCCGAGTTCACCGCGTGGATGGACATCAATTCCGAAGGCATCCACGCGACGCGGCCGTGGAAAATCTACGGCGAGGGACCGTCGGTGAGCAGTCCCGCGCCGCGCGGCCAGTTCGGCGGTGCGCGCGACGTGCGGCCCTACACCGCGCAGGATTTCCGCTACGTGCAGAAAGGCGACACGCTCTACGCGTTCGCGATGGGCTGGCCGGAGGACGGCAAACTCACGCTCACCGCGCTCGCCGAAGGCTCGCCGCATGCGCCGGGCGCGATCGAGCGCGTCGAACTGCTCGGCCTGAAGGAGCCGCTGAAATTCACCCGCGATGCCGCCGGCCTCGTGCTCGCGCTGCCGGAGAAAAAAGTCGGCGACTACGCCTACGGTCTGAAAATCAACGGCCGCGGCCTCGTGGCGACGGCCTGAGTTTTTTTCAGTCACGTTTTCGCCTCGTTGTTCATGAAAACAAAAACTCGATTCGCGCGCGTGCGCGGCCGCAGCGTGGCGCTCGCCGCGCTGACCCTCGCGACGACGGCCTTCGCAGCCGACAGCAGCATTGCGCCCGCGGCCTCGCCTGCGCCCGGCGCCTCGGCGGCAAGCGGCAAGACGTTCATCGATTACTTCCTGCCGATTCCGGCGCACGGTCCGCTCTCGAAGGACGCGTGGGGCGCGCCGAACGTGTTGCCGCGCGATCCGCAAAACGGACTCGAGGATCCGACGATCAAGCAGTGGTGTTACTGGGACGGACAGATCATCAAAGGGCCCGACGGCAAGTATCACATGTTCGCGAGCCGCTGGGATCAGGCGAAGGGCCACAACGGCTGGTTCGGCTCCGTCGCAGTCCACGCCGTCAGCGACAGCATGGTTGGACCTTACGTCGACAAAGGCCTGTGCTGGCCGGACGATCAGGGCGGAAAAGGCCACAACGTCACCGCGCTGGTGCTGCCCGACGGACGCTACGCCGTCGTCGTGAGCGAGACGCGGCCCGGCGACGTGTTCGTTTCCAAATCACTCGACGGTCCGTGGGAGCACCTCGGCGCGATCCAGGTGGACGCGGAAAAATGGCGCGCTTCGAACTATAGCATCATGGTGCGGCCTGACGGCGATTTTGAAATCGTGCCGCGCTCCGGCCAGATTCTCCTCAGCAAAACCGGCATCCTCGGTCCCTACAAAATCCAGGGTCCGAGCGTCTACCCGAGCGTCGCAGGGCTGCCGCTGCGCAATCTCGAGGATCCGGTCGTGTGGTTCAGCGGCGGGCTGTATCACATCGTCGTGAACGGCTGGAGCGATCGAAAGGCTTACCACATCACCTCGCCGAACGGCATCACGAACTGGACGTTTCGCGGGCTCGCCTACGATCCGACGCGCGATTTCGTGCGCTATACCGATGGCACCGTGAACCACTGGGAAAAACTCGAACGACCCGGCGTGCTGCTCGAGAACGGCCACGTCGTCGCCGTCACGCTCGCCGTGCTCGACGTGCCGAAAAACGAGGAAAAAGGCGACGACAACCACGGCAGCAAAGTGATCGTGATTCCGTTCGACGGCGCCGCGCTCGATCGCGATCTCGCGGCGGACGCGGGAAAATAACTCGCCGGCTCAGCGCGCCGCCTCGGCCGGCGGCATGAATCGCCACGTCACCGTCGCGTAGTGCCACGCGGGCGCGCCGCGCGCGGGCGTCGCTTCGCCGCGCCATGCGCCGGTCGCGTCTTTTGTCGCGCGCAGCTTCGTCCACGAGAACGCACCGCGTTCGTAGTCGAAGGTCTCGCCGTCGTCGTCGTAGAGCGACCACTCGCCGGCGCTTTCGCCGTAGTGGCGGATTTCCAGCGGCACGGTTTCGTCACTGGTGGGCGCCCAGGAACGCTCAGGAATGAGCGGAATCAGTGCGCCGTCTTTCACGAAGAGCGGGATCTGTGCGAGTGGCGGCGTGACCTCGATGACGGTATTTTCGCCGGCGAATTTTCCGGTGTAGAAATCATACCAGCGGCCGGGCGGCAGCGTGACTTTGCGCGTCGCGACGCCGGGCGCGATCGGCGCGACGAGCAGCGCGTCGCCGACGAGGTATTGGTCCTTCACTTCGGCGACGCGGCCGATCGCATACGGATTGGCCGTCGCATCGAGTTTGCCGGCTTCGGTGCCGTTCGTGGCGGAGAATCCGGCGACGAGCGGCAGCGCGCGGATGACCGGCGTGCCCTGGTAGCGATACTGCGCGAACGTCGTATACCAATACGGCAGCAGTCGCTCGCGCAGCACGATCGCGTCGCGAATCGCATCGGCGACTTCGGGGTGCGACCAGAGTTTGGTGTCGGTCGCCCAGCCGTTGAAAAGCGCGAGCGGCGAGAAACACACGGCCTGCACGCGGCGCAGCATGTCCTCGCCCGAGCCCGCGCGCACTTCCGGCGACCAGAGCACGCCGGCGAACGAGGTGTTCGCGACGGCGGTGATGTATTCGTCGAAATTGTAGTTGTCGTTGTAGATGACGAAGGGGAACGGCGAAGCGCCGGCGTTCGTGCCGCGGACCTGCCCGAGCGTGCGACGATTCAGATCGTGAAACACGCCGAGCACCGTGCGCTGCAGCAGCACGCCATACGTCTGACGGAGTTGCTCGCCGTCGTGGCCGGAGGGAAACGTCGCGTGATCGGGCCACATCCACTGGTCGTTGCCATCGACCTCGTCGATCTTGAAGCCGCCGACCGCGGCGGGATTCAGTTGCACGACGGTTTTCCGGAGATGCTCGGCGAAAATCTGCCGCGGCTCGGCGAGCGAGTAGTCGGGCACGATGCCGTTCCACACGAGGTGCGAGCCGGCGAAGGGCAGGAGCTTCGCGTAGAGCGGCGCGGTGGGCGAGACGTAGGGATTGAACCAGAGATTCGCGCGCACGTGGCGCTGCGCGAGCTCGCGCAGGAATCCCGCGGGATCGGGAAAACGTTTCGCGTCCCACTCGAACGAGCACGGATACACGTGATCCTGCCAGCCCGGCTCGAGGCCGAGCATGTCGAGCGGGATGCCACGCGCGCGAAACGCGTCGACCTCGGCGAGCGCCTGCTGCGCGGTGTAGGCGGTCGGCGTGCGCGTGAGAAAGCCGAGGCCCCATTTCGGCGGGAGCGCGCCGCCGCCGCAGAAGAGATTGTAGCGGCGCACGGCGTCGAGCGGCGTCGGTCCGGCGAACACATACACCGCGACGCCCGGCGCCGGCGCGGCGATCTCGACCGAGTCCGAACGCGGGCGCGACGACCAGTGGCGCGAGTCGGTCGTGCGGTCGATGACCGGCGGCTTGTCCGGCGCGGCGAGACGCACGCCGAGCCCGACGTAGACATCGAGGTAGCGCGCGGAATCGACGAGCACGCCGAAGCCGCGCGTCGAGACGTAGAACGGCACCGGCGCGTGCGTGCGGCCGGGCCGTCCGCTCCAGTGGTCCTCGTGCAGTTGAAACACGGAGCCCGTCCGGCGCAGCGAAAGAAAATCCACGCCGAGGCCGTAGACATCCTCGTCGAGTGCGAGCGGAAACCGCAGCGCGGTGCGCCGGCCCGCGACGCGCGCCTCGATCTCGTTCGCGTCGAGCGGAAATTCCGCCGCGGGCAACGCGCGCAGCGCGTCGACGAGTGGCGATTGCCCGGCGGCGCTGAGCAGCGAGAAATCCTCCGGCGTGCCGACGATGGCCTTCCACACGCCGGGCGCGACGACCTGCCATCGCGGATGCAGCGCGGCGTCGGCCGCGCGCGTAGCTGTCGCCGTGCCGAGCAGCAGCGCGGCGCCGAGTGCGAGCGCGCGAAGCGCGGGAAAAACATCACCGTGCGCGACGCGCGACGCTCGGCTCCGCGAAATCCGAAGGCTCACGACAAAAAACGCGCGACGCGAAGGCTCAGCGTTGCTGCTCGCCCTTTTCGGGCACGCCGGGTTCGTCGAGCAGCTGAATCACCGTCGCCGGCCCGAGCGCGGCGGGCTCGTCCCACGCGCGCAGCGCCCACACGATTTTTTTGTCGGGCGTGACTTCGAACACCTGCACGGAGGTATGCCAGTTTTTCGGATCCTTGATGCCGTTCGGACACCAATTGCTGATGACGGTATTGCCGTTGGCGAGGCGATCGGCCTCCTGCAGGCTGAAGAGTTTGATGTCGGGCACGTCGGCCTGCGTGAGCTCCCAGACGGTTTCGCCCTTCGGGTTCACTTCGCGGACGAAGCCCTTGTTGCTCGTGAGGAGCGTGTTTCCGTTTTTCAAGCGCACGGCGGCCCACGGCGCCGGCACGGCGAGCGACCAGATTTCCTTTCCGGCCATGTCGTATTCGGCGACTTTGTCGTTGTCCATGTGCGCGGCGAGCAGCGTGCCGGCGGCGGTGAGCCGCGCGCGGCGAAACTGGCCGTGCGTGCTCTTCGGTTTGCCGGTGGGCAGAATCATTTCCTTTTCCACTTCGCCGCCCGGCAGGCGCACGATCATCATTTTCGCGGGATCGCCGTTCTGGATCAGCATCGCGCGGTCGAGCCCGAGTGGTTGCGCGATGTGGACCTCGAAGCCTTTCGGCGCGTCGTAATTCCAGAGCGTTTTCTTGTCGGCGGTGATCAGGCGCGCGCCGGTTTTGTAGGCGAAGAGGATGTTGCCGTTGGAGAGCAGCGTGGCGTCGCTGTATTCCTGGATGTCGCCGCGCGCGTTCTTCAGCGGGATTTCGTAGGACCACGCGATCTTGCCGTCGCGCACGATGAACATCGCCTGCTGTGGGTTCGGGTAGTTCCACTCGCCCGCGTAGAAGAATGGATGCTGGGCGAGGCCTTTGCCGGGCAGAGTCTCGGGCGAATAACGCGGCGGTGGCGCGGGCGGCGTGTCCGCGGGAGTTTCGGCGGCGTTCGCCACGAGGGCGATCGCAGTAAACAGAATCGTGCAGGCGAGCAGGGGAGCAGGGGTCTTCATCGGAAAGAGGCGCAGCGGAAGAAATCTGAACGCGTTCCCGGGTGTGTGCGTTTCGGCGGCCGGAGTCACGCCAAACCTTGGTCTTCGCGGTGAGCACGCGATGGTCGTGCGGCGGTGGCGCGACGGGTGCGCGGCGACGAAATTCCGCCGGCCTGTCCGCGGCGCAGAGCGAGATTGATTCGCGGCGTGTTTCGCGCTTTCTCGGCGCATGCTTCGCTGGATTGGCCGCGTGATGCGATTCGGATTTGCGGTGGTGGCGCTCGCCGCCGTCTCGCGCGCCAGCGCGGCGGACGCGACGGCCGGCGCGTGGGGCCAGTGGACCGCGTGGGGCGACCAGGACGACGGCACGTATCGCAATCCGATCCTGCCGTCGGACTACAGCGACCTCGATTGCATCCGCGTCGGCTCGGACTACTACGCGATGTCGTCGACGTTTCAATTTTCGCCGGGCGTGATTCTCCTGCACTCGCGCGATCTGGTGAACTGGCGGATTCTCGGCCACGTCGTGGACGACCTGCGCCAGCTCGGGCCGGAGTTCAACTGGGACCGGATGGACCGCTACGGCAACGGCGTCTGGGCGGGCGCGCTGCGGTTTCACGCGGGAAAATTCTGGGCGTATTTCGGCACGCCGCAGGAAGGCTTCTTCATGAGCACCGCGGAAAATCCCGCCGGACCGTGGGCGCCGCTGCACCCGGTGATGCGCGCGGCCGGTTGGGACGATTGCTGTCCGTTTTGGGACGACGATGGGCAGGGCTATTTCGTCTGCACGCAATTCGCCACCGATCCGGCGAACGGGAAAAAATACAACATCCACCTCTTCAAGCTCACGGCCGACGGTCGCGATCTCGTGCGCGAGTCCGACACGATCATCCACCAGTCGCAGGGTTCCGAGGCGAACAAGCTCTATAAAATCAACGGGCTCTACTATCATTTCTACAGCGAGGTGAAGCCGGGCGAAGGCCGCGTGGTCATGATGCACCGCGGCAAATCGCTCTACGGTCCCTACGAAACGCGCCAGCTCAGCCGCGGCCAGCGCGACGCGCACGAACCGAATCAAGGCGGCCTCGTCGACACGCCGGACGGCGGCTGGTTCTTTCTCACGCATCACGGCACCGGCGCGTGGGAAGGCCGCGCGGCCAGCCTGCTGCCGGTGACGTGGCGCGACGGCTGGCCGATTCTCGGCGCGCCCGATGCCGAGGGGATCGGCACGATGGTGTGGAGCGCGCGCAAGCCCGTCGCCGGTTTGCCGGTCGTGCTGCCGCAGACGAGCGACGATTTCGCCGCGCCGGCGCTCGCGCCGCAGTGGGAATGGAATTACCAGCCGCGCGCCGACAAATGGTCGCTCGCCGATCGACCGGGCTTCCTGCGCTTGCACGCGTTTCGCGGCCTCGACGGCGACAATCTTCTCAAGGTCGGCAACACGCTCACGCAACGCGTCGTGCGCGCGAGCAATGCCGCGGTCGTCGTCCGCCTCGAGCTCGCCGGTCTCGCGGACGGCCAGCACGCCGGGCTGAGTCACTTCGCCGCCGCGCGCCGCAAAGACCGGCCGGCGGCGAGCAGCGCGTCGCTCGGCGTGGTGCGCTCGGGAAGCGAGCGAGCGATCGAGTTTTCGCGCGACGGCACCTTCACGCGCGGTCCGGTGCTGACGAGTGACGTCGTCTGGCTGAAATCCACGTGGGGCCTCGACGGCGAGAGCCGATTCGCGTTCAGCACGGACGGCCGCACCTTCACGCCGTTCGGCGAGCCGTATCAGCTCGTCTGGGGCGCGTATCGCGGCGACCGCATCGGGCTCTTCACGTTCAACAACCGCGCGGACGACGGCTACGCCGATTTCGCCGCCTTTCGTTTTTCCTTTGAGCGATCAAGCGCGCGCTAATGCGCGGCATCGCCTGGGTAGATAATAGACTCGCCACCGCCGCGTTGTCGGCGGCTGAATTTCCCAAACCCCGGCGCTTCACCGCCGATCCGATCACGCCCGCTTTCCGCCTCATGAAAACCCGTCTCGCTCGTCTCGCGTTTTTTTTCTTCGTCGCGCTTGCCGTAGGGCCAGTCACAGCACGCGCGGCCACGGCCGCCGGCACCGCGCCGCGGCTCATCGTCGACTGGGACGCCGGCTGGCTCTTCCGCAAATCCGATCCCGCGACCGCGATGGCGCCGGGATTTGCCGATGCGGACTGGCAGCACGTGCGCGTGCCGCACGATTGGAGCACGGAGGAGCCGTTCCGGCCCGACTATGGCAGCGGCAACGGCTACGCGGCCGGCGGCATCGGCTGGTATCGGAAACATTTTCCGACCGATGCCGCGTGGCAGGGCCGCGGCGTCGCGATCGAGTTCGACGGCGTCTACGAAAACGCCGAAGTGTGGATCAACGGCCAGTTCGTCGGCGGGCGGCCGTATGGCTATTCGAGTTTCACGGTCGAGATCACGCCGTATTTGAACGCCGGCGCCGCGGAAAACGTGCTCGCCGTGCGCGTCGATCATTCGCGCTACGCCGACTCGCGCTGGTATAGCGGCTCGGGCATTTATCGCCACGTGCGGCTCGTCGCGACCGATCCGCTGCGCGTGGCGCAGTGGGGGACGTTCGTCAGCACGCCGACGGTGACGAACGACGCGGCCACGGTCCACGTCGAGACGAGCGTGCAAAACACGTCCGAGCGCGCGCGCAATTTTTCCGTGCAGATCGAGCTGCTCGACGACACCGGCGCGGTGGTCGCGACCGCGACGCGACCCGCAGCCATCGAGCCGCACGCCAGCGCGAAGCTCGCGCAAGACATCCCGCTCGCGCACCCGCGGCTGTGGTCGCTCGACACACCGGCGCTTTACACCGCGCGCACGCGCCTCGTCGAAGGCGACGCGGTGCGCGACGAGACGCTCACGCGCTTTGGCGTGCGCACGATCACGTTCGACGCGGATCGCGGGTTCGCGCTCAACGGCGTGGCGATGAAGTTGAAGGGCGTCTGCGTGCACCACGACGCCGGCCCGCTCGGCGCCGCGGTGCCCGTGCAGGTCTGGGAGCGGCGGCTGCGCGCGCTGAAGGAAATCGGCGTGAACGCCATTCGCACCAGCCATAATCCGCCCGCGCCGGAGCTGCTCGATCTCTGCGACCGGCTCGGCCTGCTCGTGAAGGACGAGGCCTTCGACGAATTTACGCCGACGAAAAACAAATGGGTCTCCGGCTGGAACGACGGCCAGCCCAGCCGCTACGGCTACGGCGAATTTTTCGCCGAGTGGGGCGTGCGCGATGCGCAGGACATGGTGCGCCGCGATCGCAATCATCCGAGCATCGTGCTCTGGAGCATCGGCAACGAAATCGATTATCCCAACGATCCGTTCTCGCATCCGGTGCTCGGCGAAAAATACCGGCCGGCCAATCCGCGCGCCGAAAATCTCGTCACCTGCGCCGAGCCGCTCGTCGCGGCGGTGAAGGCGTTCGACAGCACGCGGCCCGTCACCGCCGCGCTCGCGTCGATCGTGATGTCGAACGCCGTCGGGCTGCCGGAGAAACTCGACGCCGTCGGCTACAACTATCAGGAAGCGAACTACGCCGCCGACCACGCGAAATATCCGCAGCGCGTCATCTACGGCAGCGAGAACAGCCACAGCCTCGAGGCGTGGACCGCGGTGCGCGACAACGCCTACGTCGCCGGCCAGTTCCTGTGGACCGGCATCGATTATCTCGGCGAAGCGCGCAAGTGGCCGAATCGCGCGTCGGGCTCGGGCCTGCTCGATTTGTGCGGTTTCAAAAAACCGATGGCGTGGTTTCGCCAGAGCCTGTGGAGCGACCGGCCGATGGTTTATCTTTGCGTGCCCGCGCCGTCGTCGGAGGCGCGGCGTCGCGTGGCGGTGGAAAGCTGGAACTGGACCGCCGGCGCGAGGGTATCGGTCGAGTGCTACACGAATTGCGCCGAGGTCGAGCTCATGCTCAATGGCCGCTCGCTCGGCGTGAAGCCCGCTTCGGCGGCGGTCGGCGGCATCCTCACGTGGTCGGTGCCCTACGCGGCCGGCGAGCTGAAGGCGATCGGCCGCACCGGCGGACGCGAAGCGGCGAGCTTCGCGCTCGAGACCGCGGACGCGCCGAGCCGGATCGAACTCGTGCCCGACGTGCGCGCGCTCCGGGCCGACGCAAACGATCTCTGCCAGCTCGAATTCCGCGTCGTCGACGCGCACGGTCGCATCGTGCCCGACGCCGCGCAGACGGTGACGCTCGCAATCGACGGCCCGGCCGAGCTCCTCGCGATGGGCAACGCCGATCTCAGCAGCCCGGAAAATTGCCGCGACGCCACGCACGCGGTCTTCCACGGCCGCGGCCTCGCGTTCGTGCGCAGCACGGATCGCGCGGGCCAGATCGCGATCAAAGCCACGGCGCCGGGGCTCGCGCCCGCGACGCTCGTCCTGAACAGCGCGAAATAATTCGCGTCGTAACGCCAAAAAAATTCCATCGGCCGATCAACGCGCGAGCAGGTGGTTGGAGCCGCGGCGCCCTCGCCGCGGTTTTCGGACGAAACGCGGCGAGGGCATCGCGTCCCCAGAAAAATCTTCGGGCCAGTCGCGTGCGCGTCAGAGCATCGTTCCCGCCGGACGGTCCGCGCGCGGGCTCGCTTGGCGCGGGTCGTGCGGCGGCGCACCGTGACCGCATGAACGCGAAACCCCTCGCCGGTCTGTTGCTCTTCGTGGCTGCGTGCCTCTCCGGTGCCGAGCCGGCGTCGATGGCGCCCGCCATCCGCATGGCGCCCGCCGCCGCGGGATTGCCGCCGCTGCCGGCGGTCGTGCGCGACGAATCGCCCGCGCAGACCGAGGCGCGGCTCGCGTGGTTTCGCGAGGCGCGCTTCGGGATGTTCATTCACTGGGGCGTCTACGCCGTGCCGGCGGGCACGTGGAATGGCCGCCACGGCGCCGAGTGGATCATGAACCAGGCGAAAATTCCCGTCGCCGCCTATCGCGCGCTCGCGAAGGATTTCACCGCGGCGAAATACGATCCGCAGGCGTGGGCGCAGCTCGCGGAGGACGCGGGCGTCCGCTATGTCGTCATCACCGCGAAGCACCACGACGGGTTCGCGCTCTTCGATTCCGCCTACTCCGACTGGAACGCCGTGAAAGCCTCCGGCGCGCGGCGCGACTTGATCCAGCCGCTCGCCGACGCGGTGCGCGGGCACGGCATGAAGTTCGGCACGTATTACTCGCAGTCGCAGGACTGGAACAACCTCGGCGGGGGAAAGGGCAACACGCCGCCGTGGGACGACGAGCAGAAGCAGGGTTCGTTCGACGAGTATCTCCAGAAAATCGCGCTGCCGCAGGTGCGCGAGCTCGTGGACAAGTTTCACCCCGACATCCTCTGGTGGGACACGGAATACTCGATGACGCCGGAGCGCGCGCGGCCGTTCTTCGATCTCGTCGTCGCGCACCCGAACATCCTTCACAACAGCCGGCTCGGCGGCGGCGTGCTCGGCGATTTCCGCACGTCGGAGCAGCGCATCCCCGCGAGCGCGATGCTTGGCCGCGCGCTCGAGGTCAACATGACGATCAACAACTCGTGGGGCTATCGTGCGGATGACGTGAATTGGAAATCCGCGCAGCAACTCATCCGCAACCTGTCGGACGTCGCGAGCAAGGACGGCAACTATCTGCTTAACATCGGGCCCACCGCCGAGGGCGTGATTCCCGAGCCGGAGGTCGAGCGACTCCGCGCGATCGGCCGCTGGATGAAGGTGAACGGCGAAGCGATCTACGGCACGCGCGGCGCGATCTACGCGCAGCCGCTGCCGTGGGGACGCACGACGCAGAAAATCCATCCTGGCGATGGCGCGACGCTTTACCTGCACGTGTGGGACTGGCCGGCGGACGGAAAAATTCTCGTGCCCGAGGTGCAACAATCGCCGTGCTCCGGCCGCCTGCTCGCGACGGGCGCGGCGGTGACCGCGAGCGTTACCCCGCAAGGCATCGTCGTCACGCTGCCCGGCGCGGCGCCCGATCCCGATGTCTCGGTCGTCGCGCTGGAATTCGCGCAACCGGTGACGGTGCTCAATGCCGCGCCGCTGCCGACCGACACGGGCGCGTCGGGCACGCTAGCCGATCCGAGCAAGTCGCCGCCGGCGAAATGAGGCGAGACGATTGGCGCCGCGGCGCGTCAGGCGCTGGCCAACCGTTCATTTTCGATGAAAAAAATTTTCCTTCCGACGTCCGCCACCGGTGATTCGCCTCGCGCGCGTTTTCGTTTCAATGCGGCAGTGCTCGCCGTCGTGGCGCTCGCCGCTTTTCCCTGCGCGGCTCGCGCGCAAACGGCGCCGCTGCCCGTCGAGGAGCCCGCCGTCGCGGGTGCGGCCAATGCGCCCGGCGCAAATGCGCGGACGCCGCGCGACACGCCGGAGATGGTCGCCGCGGCGCTGAAGGATATTCCCGCGCCGCCGGAGGGCGCATTCGGTGAATCGTGGGAGTCGATCGAGAAAAACTACCGCGATCCGGAGTGGTTTCGTGACGGCAAGTTCGGGATCATGATGCACTGGGGCATCTACTCGGTGCCGGCGCACGGCAGCGAGTGGTATGTCCGCTACATGTATGGCGGCAACGCCGACATCATGAAGTGGCACACCGAGCACTTCGGCCCGCCGACGAAATTCGGCTACAAGGATTTCCTGCCGATGTTCACGGCGGCGAAGTGGGATCCCGACGCGTGGGCGGCGCTGTTCAAAAAAGCCGGCGCGAAATACGTGCTCGCGCCCGGCGAGCATCACGACGGGTTTTCCAACTGGGACAGCGCGATCAATCCCTACAACTCGAAAAACTACGGGCCGCACCGCGATCTCGACGGCGAGCTGATCGCGGCGCTGGAAAGAGCCGGGCTGAAGACGGGCATCTCCGATCACTCGGCGTTTCACTTCGTGTTCATCCCCGCGCTCGCGGGCAGCGACCAATACGACCCGAAGTGGGCGGATTTCTACAGCGTCGCCGATCGCAGCGAGGCGGCGCGAATCAAGTTCATGCACGACTGGGTCGCGAAGCGGATCGAGACGATCGAGAAATATCGCCCCGACATGCTGTGGTTCGACATGACGACCGATCACCGCTGGGACCCGCTGAAGATTCGCGTCGCCGCCTACTACTTCAATCGCGCGCGCCAGTGGGGCAAGGAGGTCGGCATCAGCGCCAAGGCCGCGGCGTGGGTCTCGGGCCAGATCATGGATTACGAGCGCGAAGGCCGCGCGCCGCTCGAACTCACCGACTGGGTCTGGCAGCCCGACGATCCGATCACGAACAAGTTCGGCTACGTGACCGAGCAGAAACCTTATCCCGCCGACCAGTTCGTGTGGAAGATCGTCGAGAACGTGAGCAAGAATGGAAACCTTCTCCTCAATATTTCCCCGCGCGCGGACGGCACGATTCCGCAGGAGCAGCAGGACGTGCTGCTCGCGATCGGCAAATGGCTCGAGGTAAACGGCGAGGCGATCTACGGCTCGCGCCCGTGGATCAAATATGGCGAGGGCCCCGCGGCCGACGCCGCGGCGGCGGCGATGGTCGCGGCGCGCGCGAAAGGTTTCGCCGGCCGGATCAACGGCCAGAATCAGGGCAGCGATCTCGTGGGCGGCGGCGGTTTGCCGCGCAAAGGCTACACGCCGCAGGACATCCGTTTCACGAAACACGGCGACACCCTTTACGCCACGGTGATGAGCTGGCCCGCGGACGAAGCGCTGATCACGTCGCTCGCCACCGGCCAGGCACCCGCGGGAAAAATCGAGAAAGTCGAATTGCTCGGCCACGCCGGTGCGCTGGCGTTCACGCAGGACGCCGCCGGCCTGCACGTGAAATTTCCGACCGAGAAACCCTGCGACTATGCCTTCGCGCTCAAGATCACGGGGCTGAAATTAAAATAATTTCCCGGCGTCCGTTCCTCGACGCCGTGGCGCCATCTCCTGAGACCTATGAACATCACCCGCCGCACCGCCCTCAAACTGCTCGCCGCCAGTCCGCTGCTCGGCAGCGCGGCCTGTTCCACGCTCGGCCCGCGCGAAGGCGCTGCCGCCACCGCCGCGCCGACCGGACCGTTTCTGCCCACGCGCGAATCGCTCAACACGTATCGCGTGCCCGACTGGTTTCGTGACGCGAAGTTCGGCATCTGGAATCACTGGGGCCCGCAGTCCGCCGCCGAGTATGGCGACTGGTATGCGCGCCGGATGTATGTCGAGACCGAGCCGCAGTATAAATACCACGTCGAGAAATACGGCCACCCGTCGAAGTTTGGCTTCAAGGACGTGATCGCCTCGTGGAAGGCGAACCAGTTCGACCCCGATCACCTGATGGGGCTCTACAAGAAAGCCGGCGCGAAATACTACGTCACGATGGGCGTCCACCACGACGGCTTCGACCTGTGGAATTCGAAATACCAGCCGCGTTGGAATGCCGTCGCGAGCGGCCCGAGGAAGGACATCGTCGGCCTGTGGCGCACCGCCGCGGCGAAGCACGGCCTGCGTTTCGGCGTGAGCGAGCATCTCTCGAACAGCTACACGTGGTTCGGCACCTCGCACCTCGCCGACAAGACCGGTCCGCTCGCCGGCGTGCCCTACGATGGCGCCGATCCGCAGTGGGCCGATCTCTACCACGACTATCGCGGACAGCCCGCCGACTTCGCGGAAAAAGCCGCGACCGCGCAGATGGCGATGAGCCGCGGCGGACCGGACTGGTGGCGGAAAAATTATTTCGATCGCATCACCGACCTCGTCACGAACTACGAACCTGACCTGCTCTACACCGACGGCGGAATTCCGTTCGGCGACGAGGGCCTCGCGCTCGTCGCGCATCATTACAACACGAGCGCCCGCAAGCACGGCGGCAAGGTCGAGGCCGTCTACAACAGCAAGAGCCGGTCCGACTCCGCTGCCGGCATGTGCGTCCTCGACATGGAGCGCGGCGTCATCGAGAGCATCTGGCCGCGGCCGTGGCAAACCGATACCTGCATCGGCAACTGGCACTACGACACGCGCGCGAAATACAAGACGCCGAAGCGCGTGATCGATCTGCTCGTCGACATCGTTAGCCGCAACGGCAATCTCCTCCTGAATTTCCCGCTGCCGAACAGCGGCGCGCCGGATTCGCAGGAGCTGAAAATCCTCGAAGCCATCACCGCGTGGATGGCGGTTAACAGCGAGGGCATCCACGCGACGCGCCCGTGGAAAACTTTCGGCGACGGCCCCGGCTCGCACATCCCGCCGCCGGCGCCGGGCGTGCGGTTCAACGAAAACAGCCGCAAGGATTTTACCGCCGAGGAAGTCCGCTTTACGACGAAGGGCGCGACGCTCTACGCGTTTGTCATGGGCTGGCCTGAAAAGGAATTCGTGGTCGCCCCGCTCGCGACCGGGAACGCGAACGTCGTGGGTAAAATCGAAAACGTCACTCTGCTCGGCTACGGTGGAAAGCTCGCGTGGAAGCACGACGAACGCGGGCTCGTCGTCCAACTCCCGCCCCAGCCGCCCTGCGAGCACGCGTTCACCCTGAAGATCACCGGCCTTGCCACCTCTTCCTGAACCCTTCCCCGATTTTTGCCGCGGTCCCTCGAATTTTCGCATGACTACTCACTCCCGCCGACATCTGCTCGCGATCTCCATCTTGCATCTTGCGACAGCGGTGATCGCGTTCGCGCAGCCGCGACCCGAGGACCAGCCGCTGCCGCCGCCGCCTCCGGTGCACGCTGAATTCAAGTTCGACTTCGGGCCCGGCCAGGCGGCCGACGGCTGGACGCACGTGATGGCCGACGAGAATTACTCGAGCGAGAAAGGCTACGGTTTCGATTTCAACTCGAAGCCGGTCGGCGTGGCGCGTGGCGGCGACGATCCACGCCGCGACGGTTTCGTGACGACAAGCGAGTCGCCGTTTTTCTTTTCGGTGAAAGTGCCCGAGGGAAATTATCGCGTCACCGTCACGCTCGGCGATCCGCAGGGCGATTCGAACACCACGATCCGCACCGAGGCCGGCCACATCATGGCCGTCGATCTCGTCACGAGCGGCGGAAAGACGCTCACGCGCACCTTCTACGCGAACGTCCGCCGGCCCGAGCTCCAGCCGCCGCCCCCGCCGAACGCGCCGGGCGGCACGATCGTGCACATGTTTCTCGCCGGCGAGGCGGAGTCGCGCGCGTGGGACGAGAAGCTCACCATCGAGTTCAACGGCACGCGTCCCTGTCTCGCGACGATGGAGATCGTGAAGGACGACGCCGTGCCGACGATTTTCGTCGCGGGCGATTCGACGGTCGGAGATCCGCGCCGCGGTCCCGCGGGCAACTGGCCGACGCAGATGTGCCAGTGGTTCAAGCCCGAGGTCGCGGTGTGCAACAGCGCCGAAGGCGGCGAGACGAGCAAGAGCTTCGTGACCGGCCAGCGGATGGACAAGGTCCTCAGCCAGATGAAGCCGGGCGATTTTTTCCTGATTCAATTCGCGCACAACGACTCGAAGCCGCAATGGCCGCAGACCTACACGGAGCCGGAGACGACGTTCAAGGCCTACCTCGGCGTCTACCTCGCCGAGACGCAGCGCCGCGGCGGCACGCTCGTGCTCGTCACGCCGATGGAGCGGCGCAACAACGGCGACACCGTCGGCCCGTGGGCGCGCGCGATGCGCGAATTCGCCGCCGAGCATCACGTGCCGCTGATCGACCAGTGGGCGATGAGCAAGGAGATGTGGACCGCACTCGGGCCGAACGTCGGCACCGCCTTCGGCGACCAGACGCACCTCAACGGCTACGGCGGCTATCTTCTGTCGAAGCTCATCATCCGCGGCATCAAGGCCAACGTGCCGGGCCTCGCGAAATTCGTCGTAGACGATTTCAAGGACATGGACCCCGCGCATCCCGAGCCGCCACCCGCGTATCTGCAGCAATCGCCCGGGCCGGGTATTCCCGCGCGCGGTCGCCGCGGTCCCGCGCCGACGACCACGCCCGCCGCCACGCGCTAGACGCGCGGCGCGATCGAGACTGACAAGCGCGGCGGCGCGGTTCAGGTTGAGGCAACCCTGTTCATCATGAAAACTCCGCTGCTTACTCTTGGCCGCCTTGTCCTTTGCTTTTGTGCCGCGATCGCGATCGCGTCCGCCGCTTCTCTCACGGGCAAGTGGACCGCCGAATTCGACACGCAGATCGGCGTGCAAAAATACACGTTCACCTTCAAGGCCGACGGCGACAAGCTGACCGGCAAGGCCGCGTTCGAGCGCACCGACCAGAAAGGCGAGGTCGATCTCAAAGACGTCAAGGTCGATGGCGACAAAGTTTCATTCACCGAGCCGCTGCGTTTTCAGGACAACGAGATCGTGATCACCTATCAGGGCCAGCTCGCCGGCGACGAATTGAAGCTCACGCGCACCGTCGGCGAATTCGCGACCGAGCAGCTCGTGGCGAAGCGCGTCGTCGACGCGGCCGAGAAGCCGGCGCCGAAGAAATAGCGCGCCGTCGGGTAGCCGGACGGAAAAGCGTCGCGTTCCGGCGCGCGACGATTTCGCTCGGGCGCGAAACCCGATGAGCGACGCGCCCCCGTTTGCCATCTGCCCCGCGAAAGCGCGATCGATCGTCCGTCGATCGACGGGTGCCGTCGCATGAACGAAGGCCGCGGAAAATTTTCGCCGCGCTTCGTCGCGCTCGCGAGCGCCCTCGGCGCGGCGCTCGTGCTCGGCTTCGTGATGTGGGACGCGCTCGCGCGCAGCCGCCACATCCTCGACTTGAGCGAGCATTACGGCGTCACGGTCGACGCGCCGCGCGCCGATCCGAAATCGCCGACCGGCTATGAAGGCGGCCGCCGCTCGCTGGTCTTGCCGGAAATCGGCGAAGACACGGCGCACTGGATGATGCAGACGCAGGCGATGATCGCGCGCGGCGAAGGACGCGTGCGGTCGGTCGACTACGACAACGCGCCACGCGGCCGCGAAGTGCACTGGGCCGCGCCGCTGCACTGGTGCCTCGCGGCGGTGGCGTGGGCGGATCGCGCCGTCACGGGCCATTCGCCGGGCGTCGCGGTCGAGCGGGCGACGCTGATTTTCGGTCCGGCGATGTTCGCGTTGATGCTGCTGACGATCGGGCCGTTGCTCGCGCGGCGATTTTCGCTCGCGGCCGCATTGCTCTTCGCGCTCGGCGCAGTCGCGGTGTTTCCTTTCTACACGGATTTTCTGCCGGGTCGCACGGATCATCACGTGCTCGCGAACCTGTGCAGCCTGCTCACCGTGCTGTTGCTCGCCGTGGCGGCGGAGGCGCGCGATCTCGGCGCGGCGCGCCGCTGGTGCGCGGGTTCGGCGATCGCCGGCGGCGTCGGCATGTGGATCAGCGCGGCGACATTGATTCCGGTGCTGATCGGAATCGGGCTCGGCGCGCTCGCCGCAAGCTGGCTTGGGCGGCGCGCGCCGGAAAAAATCGCGTGGCTGCGCGTGCCGGAATTGTGGCGGTGGTGGGGTGGGGCCGGAGCGGCGGTGAGTCTCGTCGCCTGGCTCGTGGAATATTTTCCGTCGCATCTCGCGTTGCGGCTCGAAGTGAACCATCCGCTTCACGCGGCGGCGTGGCTCGGCGGCGGCGAGTTGCTGCGCCTCGCGATCGGTGCGATGGCGCGCGAGCGGTCTGCACGGACGCGGCGCGACGTCGCACTCGGCGTGGGTGGCGCGTTGCTGCTCGTGCTGCCGGTGCTCGTCGTGATGTTCGCGGGGGAAAAAACATTCGCGATCGCGGATCCGTTTCTGCTGCGGCTGCACACGCGCTACATCGCGGAATTTCAGGGCGTGGTGCGACTGCTCGCGGTCAAAGGTTTTGGCGAGACCTGGATTGAAACCTGTCTGCCGCTGTTGCTGCTGCTGCCGCCGATCGTCGCGCTGCTTCGGCGGGCGACGCCGGACGAAGCGCGGGCGGAAATCGCGCTCGTGCTCGCGCCCGCGCTCGTCGGCGCCGCGATGAGCGTGAACGAGCTTCGCTGGCTCGGGCTGGCTTTCGCACTCTCGGTGCCGGCGCTCGCCGTGTTTTTTCGCCGGATCGCGGCGCCGCGCTGGTTTCTGATTTGCGGCCTCGCGCTCGCGCCGGGGGCGGTCAGCGCGGTGCGCCGCGCGCTCGCGACGGACGAATTCACGCCGGAAGAAGTGCAGCATCTCGTCGAGCGCGATGTCGCGCACTGGCTGCGGCTGCGCAGCGGCGGCGAGCGCGTCGTCGTGGCGGGCGCGCCGAGCTCGACGACGGCGTTGATCGCGTTCGGCGGCGTCACCGGCGTGGGCACGCTCTACTGGGAAAACGCCGAGGGCCTGCGGCACGCGGGGGAATTTTTCGCGGCACCGTCGGCCGACGCGGCGCACGAGCTCGCGCGCCGCTTCGGGCTCACGCACATCGTTTTGTTTTCGTGGGACGCGTTCGAGCTGCCGCTCGCGAAGGAATTTCGCGGGCTCGCGCCCGAGGCGCCGCTGCCGGCGGATATTTTTGTCGCGAATCTGCTGCGGGCCGCGGTGCCGCCGGCGTGGCTGCGCGCGGTGCCGTTCAAGCTGCCCGACAACGCCGCGCTCGCGGGCCAGCAGGTGCGCATCTGGGAAATTGTGCGCGAGCAAACCGCAGCCGAAGCCGCGGCGCACGCGGCGAATTATTATCTCGAGCTGGGCCAGCCACAGGTCGCGGCGCAGCTCGAGCCGGAGCTGACGCGTTCCGACGATCGGCTGGCGGCGGCGGTCATGCGCGCGGCGCTCGCGTCGCGGCGTCGCGATGCCGCGGCGTTTTCGGCGGCGTTGTCGCGTGTGCAGAGTCAGCTCGCGCAGGCGGACGAGCTGGGATTGGACGATCGGGTTCATCTCGTCGTCGTGCTCGTCGTTGGCCAGCAACTGGAACTCGCGCGCGCGCAATTGCGCGCCGGCGTGACGGCGATGAACGAGCGCGAGCTGCGGCGGCTCACGCCCGGCACGTTGTCCGACCTGCTCGCGCTGAGCGAGGCGCTCGCGGTGGAATGGCCCGACGCGAAACTGCGGCGGCTCGCGGAGCAGCTTGTGCCACCGTCCCGCCGAAAATAAAAGCTCGCGTTCAGCGCGGCGCGGTAGCGGGGAGATGATTCAACATCTCGCGCGCGGCGGCGAAATCCGGACGGAGGCGGAGCGCCGCTTCGAACTGCGACCGCCCCTCGGCGGTGCGGCCGGCGGCGAGCAGCGCGTAGCCGACGTTGTAGTGCGCCTGCGGATTGCCGGGCTCGAGGCGCAGCGCGGTTTCATAGTGCGCGAGCGCATCGCTCGTGCGGCCGGCGGAGATGAGCGCGGTGGCGAGGTTCGTGTGCGCGGCGGGCGAATCGGGCCGCAGTTGCGCGGCTTGCTCGAGGTGGGCGATCGCGTCGGCGAGTTTTCCCGACTGCGCGAGGGCGATGCCGAGATTGAGCTGCGCCGCGGCGTGGCGCGGGTCGATCTGCACGGCGGATTCGTAGTGCGCGATCGCTTCGGTGGGCCGGTCGAGCGCGGCGATGGCGAGCCCGAGATTGTAGTGCGCGTCGGCGAGCTGCGGATTCAGCCGCAGCGCGATTTCGAATTGCTCGATGGCGGCCGGGATTTTTCCGGCGCTGAAGAGCGCGACGCCCCAGTTCGCGTGCGTCGTCGCGCGCGCGGGCTCGAGCTGCGCGGCGAGCGCATAGTGCTCGCCCGCCTCGGGCCAGCGCCCGAGCTGCGCGAGCGCGACGCCCCATTGAAAATGGACTTCGGCCGGCTCGGGATCGTAGCGGAGCGCGGCGGCGAGATGCGGGAGCGCTTCGGCGGCGCGGCCCAGTTCCACGAGCACGATCGCGAGATTCAGGTGCGCGCTGAAATAATACGGCAGGATGCGAACGGCCTCGGCGAACGGCGCGACGGCCGCGGCGGGCTGGCCGGCGCGCATGAGCGCGAGCCCGAGATTGTAGTGCACGTGGGCGTCGCTCGGATCGAGCCGCAGCGACTCGCGATATTCGGCGAGCGCGGCGTCGATCCGGCCGGCGCGGTAAAGCTCGAAACCGAGATTGTTGTGCGCGCGGGCGTTGGCGGGACGATGGGCGAGGATGTCGCGCCACATCGTCGCGGGGTCGCGATACAGCGTGTTGCGATGGGCCGTGAGCGCGCCGGCGGCGAGCGCGAGGAGCAGGCCGGCGGAAACGAGGACGCGCGGACGCAGCAGCTGCGCGGCGACGCCGAGCGCGGCGGCGATGACGGCGACGCCGGGCAGATACATGCGATGCTCGACGATCATCTGCAGCGTGCCGGGCACGAGGCTCGTCGGCGCGAGCAAAACGAAAAACCACGCGCCGAGAAATCCCGCGACCGGCCGGCGCCAGAGCGCGAAGAGCGTGAGCGCGAGCAGCGCGAGCACGGGCAGCGCCCACAGCAGCGTCGGCAGCGGGCCGCCGGGAGCGAGTTTGCCGTAGTCGAAAACCTGCGGGTGCGGCCAGAAGACGAGCGCGACGTAGCGCACGAGCGCTTCGAATTGCGTGAGCCAGTAGCCGGTCATGCCGACGCCGAAGCCGACCGTGCCGCCGCGATCGCCGCCGGTCGAGGCGAGCAGCGCGGCGAGCGGCAGCCACGTGGCGGCGAGCGCGAGATGACGCCAGCGATGGCGTTGCCACGCGGCGCGAAAGCTGCCGCTGACGAACGTGCGATCGTAGAGCAGCACGAGCAGCGGCGCGAGCGCGGTGGTTTCCTTCGTGCCGGCGCCGACGAGACAGGAGAGAAACGCGAGCGTCCACCAGCGGCGCGGTTGCGGCGAATCGAAGGCGCGCGCGGCGCAGTAAAGCGTCAGGAAGAAAAACAATCCCATCAGCGACTCGGCGCGCTGCACGATGTAGGTGACGGCCTCCGTCTGCAGCGGATGAACGAGCCAGAGCAGGGCGATGAGAAAGGCGAGCGGCGTCGCGAGCCGAGCGTCGAAGGCGGCGGGTCGCCCGTCACGGGTGGCGAGCCGGAGCAGCGTGCGGCGCGCGAAGCCGAAGAGGGCGAGGCCGGCGAGCGCGTGGATCGCGAGGTTGAGCGCGTGGTAACTCCAGACGTCGAAGCGGCTGATCGCGTAGTTGAGCGCGAGCGAAAAATTCAGGATCGGGCGGCCGCTGACGGTGAAGCCCCAGTCGTTCGGCGGATGGAGCGCGTGCGTGGGTGGCCAGAGCTGGCGGATGGTCGGGTTGTCGACGATGGAGGCGGCGTCGTCGAAAATGAACGGGCCGCGCAGGGAATTCGCGTAGGCGGCAAGCGTGGCCGCGATCAGGAGCAGCGCTGCGACGCGGAGGTTTCGTCGGCCGGGATTCAACGGAGGAATTTTTTCGGCGCGCGGCGGCGCGGAGTCAACCGGGCGCGCGAGCGAGGTGACGCGAAGTCACGGGCGTGCGAGCTCGAGGGCGCGCGCGAGATTTTCCTGCACGGCGCGGTCGTCGGGTCGGTCGCGCAGAATGAGGCGATATTGTTCGACGGCTTCGGCGGCGCGGCCGGCGAGGAGGAGGGCGTTGGCGAGATTGTTGCGCGCGGCGGCGTAGTCGGGCGCGAGCTCGACGGCGCGGCGGAAGTGCGCGATCGCGGACGGAAAATCCTGCGCGGCGGCGTCGAGATTGCCGAGGACGTAGAGCGCGAGCGGAAAATCGGGGCGGAGCCGCAGCGCGCGGGCGCAGGCTTCGCGCGCGGCGGAGAGATCGCCCTGGAGCTGGCGCGCGCGGGCGACATCGCACCAGGTTTCGGCGCGGTCGGGCTCGAGCTCGAGCGCGGCTTGAAGCTGCACGAGCGCGGGCGCGGGTTGTTTCAATTTCACGAACGCGGCGCCGAGAAACGCGTGGGTGTCGGGCGCGTCGGGATCGAGGCGCAGCGCGGCTTCGTAGTGCGGCACGGCGTCAGCGGGGCGGCCGAGCCGGTCGAGAACGCGGCCGAGATTCACGTGCGCGTCGGCGCGTTTCGGATCGGAGTGGAGCGCGGATTCGTAGGCGGCGGCGGCTTCGGCGTCGCGGCCGGTTTGTTCGAGGAGCTTGCCGAGATTGTAATGAGCGGAGGCGTAGTGCGGATCGAGCTGCAGGGCGGCGGTGAATTGCGCGCGCGCTTCGTCGAGGCGGCCGGCTTCGAGCAGATAGGCGCCGAGGTTGTTGTGGCCCCGCGGATTTTCCGGGGCTTGACGCACGACGTCCTGCCAGAGCGCGAGCGGCGAGCGGTAGTCGAGGTTGCGGCGCGCGGTGAGGAGGCCGAGGACGAGCGCGACGGCGAGAAGCGCGGGTGACGTGGCGCGCGGAAAGCGCGATGCGAGGGCGAGGACGACGCCGGCGATCACGGCGGCGAGCGGAAGATACAGGCGGTGTTCGACCATCGCATCGGCGATGGGCACGATGCTGGAGGTCGGCGCGAGGATGAGAAAAAACCAGGCGCAAAGAAATCCGGCGGCGGGGCGTCGCGCGAGCAGCCAGCCGGAGGCGCCGAGTGCGGCGAGCAACGCGAGCGCCTGCGGCCAGACGGCGGCGAGATCGGGCGCGAGCGGGACGTTGTGATCGAAGACGAGCGGGCTCGGCCAGAGCGCGAGCTTCAGGTAATCGAGAATGACGCGGCATTGCGTGAGCGCGTAGCGCCACGGCGAGGAGGCGATGCCGAAGCCGGCGGTGCCCCCGCGTCCGCCGGAGGCGACGACGAGCGCGCCGAGCACGAGCCACGTGCCGAGCAGCGCGAGGTGGAAACGGCCGCGCTGGCGCCAGGTTTCGCGCCACGAATGCGCGACGAAAGTGCGATCGTAGAGCAGCACGAGCAGCGGCGCGGCGGCCATGACTTCCTTGCACGCCATGCCGGCGAGGCACGCGAGAAACGCGGCGATTTCCCAACGGCGAGGCCGCGACGAATCGAGCGAGCGCACGAAGCAGTAGAGCGTGAGCAGGAAGAACAGCGCCATCAGCGACTCGACGCGCTGCACGAGATAAGTGACGGCCTCGGTTTGCAGCGGATGAAGCAGCCAGAGCAGTGCGACGAAGAATGCGAGGGACGTGGAATGCTGCGCGCGGAGCTCGGAGGAAGGAGAACGAGGAATGGGAGAGCGAAGCAACGTGCGGCGGACGAGGCCGAACAGCGTGAGGCCGGCGAGCAGGTGGACGAGGAGGTTGAACGCGTGATAGCTCCAGAGCCGATCGCCGCTGATCGCGTAGTTGAGCGCGAGCGTGAGATTCGGAAGCGGGCGACCGGCGAGCGTGCCGCCTTGCGGGCCGATCGCGACGGGAAGCAGGTCGAGCCGGCGCAGGTCGCGGATGGTGGGATTGTGCGCGATGCCGGGCAGGTCGTCGAAGACGAGCGCGCCGCGAAAACTCGTCAGATAGGCGAGCGTGGTGGCGAGCGCGAGGAGCGCGGCGGCCAGCAGAGGGGCGCGTTTGCCGGACAGCACGGGGGGAGTTGTTTCGAGAGCGGAAAGGCGAGTCAACGGTGCGCGGCGCCTCACGATCTCCGCGCGGCGAAAAAAATGCACCCCGCCTTTCGGCGGGGTGCACGCACGAACGCCGCAGGGGTAACGGCGCAGCGAGCCAAACTCGCTTAGAAGTCGAACGTCGTGGTGAGGAACCAGGTCCGCGGATCGATGATGCGGTATTGGGCGGGCGAGCCGTCGGGGTTGAAGAGGATCGCCTGCAGGCCGCCGCTTTCGCCGGCGTCGCGCACGTTGAGTTGGATCTTCATCTTGGCCTTGTCGGAGAAGACGCGGCGGGAGTAGGAGAGCCACAGATCGATGTGCGCTTCGGCGGGGAGGTAGATCGGCCGCGCGAGATCGGGGTAGACGATCGCGGACTGGCCGGGCGAGGGATGCGCGTAGCGGGCAGGATTGGTCTCGCCGTAGTAGCCGGCGACGGCCTTGTCCTGCCAGCGGATGCCGCCGCCGACGCCGAGGCCGCGGAGCCGGCCCTGCTGGAAGTTGTAACTCGTGATGTAATTCCAGCTCCATTCGCGCAAGTTCGGCTGCTTGGCGCCTTCCTGCGCCGTGAGCTGGTAGAGTCCCGGCTCGACGATGCTGGCGTAGGTGGCGGCCGGCGAACCGCGCGGGCCGTTGGCGTCGGACGCGGCGTCACCGCTGAAGCCGTAGCCGTTCCAATAGTTGCCGAGATACATCTTGTTGCCGTTGGAGAGCGTGTAGACGGTCTGCAGATCGGGCGCGGCCATCGCCATCCATTGCGGTTTGCGGAAGGCGATCCAGTCGGTGAGTTCGCGCAGCGCTTTTTGATACGTGGCGAACTGCTGGCCGACGGTGAGCTTCATCGTCCAGGCGCGCGTGGGATTATACGTGAGCTGGAGCTCCTTGCCTTTGGAGATGTTGGTCGAGGTGCCTTGCGGACCGCCGAAGGTCGGCCAGCGATCGTTGAGCGTGAACGGCAGGCCCCAAACCGCCTGAATCTCGCTCGCCATCTGGTCGGTGAGCGGGAAGACGGTGTTGTTGTCGAAGTTCGGGTCGGAGGGCGACTGGCCGTGGCGGACGCGGACGACCTTGCGCGCCCAGTCGAGGCCCGAGCTGTTGTCGATGCGGACGGTGCGGCCGGTGACGGTGCTGGCGATCGGTGCGGGCGCATTTTCGTCGGTGCTCTCATACCAGTTCAGGCGCGCGACGAGCTTGTTGTTGAACAGGCTGATCCCGAAACCGTAGTCCTTGCCGTGGCCCTGCGGCTTGCCGAGCGGCACGCCGAAGAAGTCGTATTGGACGGCGGGCGGCGCGTTGAAGTTGTCCGACTGGTTGTAGTGGAAACTGGAGCCGCGGGCGAGCTGCGCGAGGAAGCTGCCGCTTTCCGCCGCGTGATCGATGCGGGCCCAGCCGCTGAACGGCTTGACGACGCCACCGAGGGTCTTCGTGCTGCCCTGAATGTAGAAGGGCGTGCCGAGGACGCCGCTGTATTGGTCCGTGCCGAAACCGCCGGGATAGAGCGTCGCGGTGGAGAGGCCGGTGCGCGAGTTCTGGCGGATCTTCAACTTATCGTTGCGCCAGCCGAAGGTCGGAATCAACCGGTCGCTCCAGAGGTAGCCCTGCCAGGCGAAGCTTTCCGAATCGACGCGCCGCGTGGTGACGCCGTTGCCGTTGCCGGCGTAGAGGGCGTTGTTGTCGAAGTTCATCACCGTATTCGCGTAGGACTGGGTGTTCCAGTTGTAGAAGCGGAAGGCGGTGCTGTCGGCGCCGCCGTATTGCGGTGCGCCGGGGGCGACGATGCCTTCGGTGATGTTGCCCGAGGTGTTGCCGTGCGAGAGATAGTAATAGCGCGCGATCGTCGGGCTGCCGGACCAGTTGAAAGCGGCGCCAGTGGTGGCGCCGACGGGCAGGAAGCGCGCGTCGCCGCCATCGAACGAGAGGCGGTAGCGCAGGTTGTTGATCCAGTCGTCGTCGCGGCTGCCGAGGCCGAGGAACCGCTGGCGCCCGAGGTAACGGGTCCAGTTGTTGTTCTTCCGCAGGTCGAGCTCGTAGGCGACCATGGCGCGGAAGTTGTTTCTCTTCTCCGGGCGCGAGAAGTCGTCCGCCTGCCAGTCCTGGACGTAGGGCGCGCCGTAATACGGGTTGGGCGTGCCGTCGAGGAGCTTGGTATTGGTGTCGACGAAGAGGCGGAGCGAATCGTTGACCTGGCCGAGGCCGTAGTGGTCGTGCTCCTTCAGTTCCTGGCGAAACCAGCCGAGCTGAACATTCAAGTTCGACAGGACTTCCTGCTGGAACTCGATGTTGAACGTGCGCGCCTGCTGCGTGCCGTAGTTGGCGCCCTGGATGTTGTATTTGGTCCAGTCGTAGACCGATTTGTCGGTGACGCCGACTTCATACCAGTTGCCCCATTGCGTGGCGCCCGTGCTCGCGGGCGGGATCGGCGCGATCGGTGCGGCGGTGGTGGTGTAGCGCGCGGAGGCGGCGAGCCATTGCGCGGCGGTGCGTGCGGTCACCGCGGGGGCGGCGTAGAGATTCAGCGGTGCGGTGGTCGCGCCGGCGCCGGAGAGGGCGTTGTCGACCCAGGCGTCGACGATGCGGCCGTCGTCGTAGCGGATGCGCTGGCGGCCGGGAAAGGTGATGCCGGGAACGAAGAACGCCGACGTCGAGTTGCTGAGCGCGGCGTCGCCGACCGGGCTCACGGCGGCGGAGACGAAGCGCGGATCGCGCGAATCGATCAGATACGGGCCGAAGCTTTTGCCGTTGGAGAGCGTGACCATCTGCGTCGTCGGGTCGAAGGACGGGCGGCCGGCGGCCACCCAGGGGGTGACGTAGTCGGTCGGCATCGCGAAGTTCGGCCGGTTGTTGTAATTGTCGTAGTTCTCGAAGCTGCCCGTGATTTTTGTCTTCGAGAACGGCCGGTAAGTCATGGCGATCGTCTGGCGGCGATAGATGTCGGCCGACGGTTTGCGGGGGAAGCCGCGCTCGTCGTAGAGCATCGCGCCGTAGATCGCGACCTTGTTGCCGAGGGGGACGTTGGTCGCGAGGCTCGCGCGCCACGCGTCGTAGCTGCCGTAGCGGGCGGTCACGGTCGTGTGGTTCTGGTTCAGCACGGCCTCGGCGGTGGACTGGTTGACGATGCCGGAGGCGGCGCCGGTGCCGAAGAGCAGCGAATTGGGGCCGCGGCTGATTTCGACCGAGTTCACGTTGTAGTTGTCCGGCAGGATGCGCGAGATCGTCGGGTAGTTGTTTTGCGACGTATCGGCGGAGCCGAGACCGCGGACGCGGTTGGCCGTCGCGACGCCGAAGGGGATGCCGTCGTCGTTGCTGTAGCCGGCGATGCCGTCGCGCGCGGTGCCGCGGTTCAGCAGCATCGGCGTGTAGGTGTTCGCACCTTCGGTGTTCGCCTCATACATGAACACGTCGTTGATATCGATGGAGCCGGTGTCCTCGAGCTGCTGCTTCGTGACGACCGTGATCGACGAGGCGAGGTCGCCGAGGTTCGTGTTGAGGCGGCTGCCGAAGACGGTGTTCTGCGCGTAGTAGCCGCTGCTGTCCGTCGTCACGCTGAACGGCGACATGCGGACGACGCTGCCGTCGCTGTTGGTCGCCGCGCCGTCGGTCGTGGTCACGGCCTGCGCCGCTTTTTTCTGGGCCGCTTCCATCGCGGCGCGCTCGTTGGGGTCGAGCACGCCGTTCTTGTTCGTATCATACTGGGCCAGTTCCGCGGGCGAGGGCGCGCTTTGCGCCAAGGCTGCGGGAACGACTGTCAGCAGTGCGCACGGCAAAACCAGCCGCCGCCGCACGAATGATCGTAGGTTTGATGTGGGGTGCATGGGGAAGGGGAAAGCACCGCACGAGGCAGAAGGGATGAGCTTCTAGCGAACGCAGCAAAATCGCCTGGGGGCCTCGGCGAGCATCCGGACGGCGAGGGGACACCGGCTGGACAACATCAGGGGAAGTTTAAGCGGAATATCAGGTCAATCTTTAATCTGATTGGACCGTCCGATTGCGGAGGGCGGTCGCGAGCGCGGCGGTGCGACTTGCACTGAAACCGCGCCGCGGCATCTTCGCCGGGTTCCCCCGCTTCCCCCATGAGCACTGCCGCTTCCGCTCGTCCCGCCTGGAAATCCCTGCGCACGCTCGGCTGGAGCGCGGTGTCGGCGCTCGGCGCCGTGGCGATCGCGACGCTTGCGTGGTCGCGCGGCGAGCCGGTCAACGCGCTGTGGATGGTCGTCGCCGCGCTGTGCGTGTTCGCGATCGGCTACCGGTTTCATTCCGCGTGGCTGATGGCCGAAGTGCTCACGCTCGATGATCTGCGCGCGACGCCGGCCGAGGTGCGCGCCGACGGGCGCGACTATGTGAAGACGAATCGCTGGGTCGTCTTCGGCCACCACTTCGCGGCGATCGCGGGGCCGGGTCCGCTCGTCGGGCCGGTGCTCGCGGCGCAATTCGGTTATCTTCCCGGCATGCTCTGGATGCTCGTCGGCGCCACGCTCGGCGGCGCGGTGCACGACTCGGTGATTTTGTTCTGCTCGACGCGGCGCGGCGGAAAATCGCTCGGGCAGATGGTGCGCGAGGAGGTCGGTCCGTTTGCGGGCGGCGTCGCGCTCGTGAGCATCCTCGCGATCATGGTGATCCTGCTCGCGGTGTTGGCGCTGGTCGTCGTGCGCGCACTGGCGGAAAGCCCGTGGGGCTTGTTCACGATCGCGGCGACGATGCCGATCGCGCTCGCGATGGGACTGGCGATGCGCGGCGCGGCGCACCACGGCCGCGCGCTCGCGTGGATCAGCGCGCTCGGCGTGATCGCGCTGCTCGCGGCGGTGTGGGGCGGGCAATTCGTCCACGGCTCGCGCTTCGAGGCGGCGCTCACGCTCTCGGGAAAATCGCTCGCGTGGTGGATCATGGGCTACGGCTTTCTCGCCTCCGTGCTGCCGGTCTGGCTGCTGCTCGCGCCGCGCGATTACCTGAGCACGTTCATGAAGATCGGCACCGTCGCGGCGCTGGGCGCGGCGGTGGTCGTGCTCGCGCCGACGCTGAAGATGCCGGCGCTGACGAAGTTCATCGACGGCAGCGGACCGGTGTTCGCGGGGCCGGTGTTTCCGTTTTGCTTCATCACGATCGCGTGCGCGGCGGTGTCGGGTTTCCACTCGATCGTCGCGTCGGGCACGACGCCGAAACTGCTCGCGCGCGAGTCGGACATCCGCGTCGTCGGCTACGGCGCGATGGTGGCGGAGATGTGCGTCGGCATCATGGCGCTGATCGCGGCGTGCGCGATGGAGCCCGGGCAATATTTCGCGATCAACATGGCCGGCACGGCCGAGGCGGTGACGGCGAAGGTGAGCGCGCTCGGCTTCGCGGTGACGCCGGCGGACATGACGGCGCTCGCCCGCAGCGTCGGCGAGAAGACGATGATCGGCCGCGTGGGCGGCGCGCCGACGTTCGCGGTGGGGATGGCGCACATGTTCGCGGGCGTCGTCGGCTCCCAGGCGGCGCTCGCGCTCTGGTATCACTTCGCGATCATGTTCGAGGCGCTCTTCATCCTGACGACGATCGATGCGGGGACGCGCGTCGGGAAATTTCTCGTGCAGGATCTGCTCGGCGCGGTGTGGCGGCCGCTCGGCGAAACGCGCTCGGCCGGCGGCGGCGCGCTGGCGACGCTCCTCTTCGTCGCGCTGTGGGGCTGGTTCTTATACCAGGGCGTGATCGATCCGCTCGGCGGCATCAACTCGCTCTGGCCGATCTTCGGCATCGCCAACCAGCTGCTCGCCGTGCTCGCGCTCGCGCTCGGCACGACGGTGCTGATCAAGATGGGCCGCACGCGGCACATCTGGGTGACGCTCGCGCCGCTCGGCTGGCTGCTGGCGGTGACGATGACGGCGGGCTGGATGAAAATTTTCGCGGCGGCGCCGCTGGGATTTCTGGCGAGCGCACGCGACCTGCAGGCGAAAATGGCGACGAGCGGCGCGACGCCGGCGCTGCGCGCGCAGTTGACGAACAATCGCGTCGACGCGGCGGTGACGGGCGCGTTTCTCGTGCTCGTGGCGATCGTGGTCGTCGCGAATGCGCGCATGTGGTGGCAGTTGCTCGCGGGTCGGCGTGCGCCGGAATTGCGCGAGGAACCGTATGTGGCGGCGCCGGCGACGCAGGCGGCGCGGACGTGAATCCAACCGGCAGCTCACGTATTTCAAGCCGGCCGCGCGTTCGCGATTCGTTCTCTTAATCTTTCTCGTTCTTTTTCTCGCGCCCGTTTTCGACGTCAACGCACCATCCTGTAATCACGGGCGAGACGCCCGTGCCACCAACCAAGCCAAGGCGAACGGCCGCAGGACGCATTCGCCGCCCCAATAAAAAAAGCCGGCGCGAATGCACCGGCTTGAAAGAGAAGAGCGAGAAAAAGCGAACGCGCGCGATGCGCCTCGCTCAGACTTCGTAGGCGGGGAGCTGCTTGTCGACGCGGACCTTGTCGAGCCGCGCGAAGACCGGCGCGCCATTTTCGTAAGGAACGGTGACTTCGCCCTGCACGAGCGGCTGCGCGTAGCGGAGGAACTGGAAGTTCATGCTCACGCCGTCTTCGTTGATCCATTCGCGCGGGAGCTTCTTGACGGTGTTGGCCACTTCGCTGAGCGCGGCGAGGCCGGTCTCGGTCGTGTAGTGGTCGGTCTCGCCGCGGACGAGCGTGACCATCTTGTCGGTCTGCCCGTCGATCGCGGCCTGCACGGCGGCCTGGCCGGCGAGGAAGGCTTCATCGGAATCCGTCTTCGACGCGGCGTGCGCGGCGCAGCGCTGGAGGATGCCGGGCTTGGCGACGCGGACCTTCACGCCCGGGATGCTCTGGCCGACGATTTCGGCGAGCGCATCGCCGGCGCCGCCGAGCTGCGCGTGGCCGAACGCATCGGTGTTGCCCTCGGCCGCGACGTAATTGCCGTCGGAGTCGACGAGGCCTTCGGCGACGACGATGAGGCAGTATTTCTCGCGCTTGAGCACGCGGCGGATGTCCTCGAGGACTTTTTCCTGGTTGAACGGAATCTCGGGCAGGAGAATCAGGTGCGGCGGATCGTGCGGGTGGTCGCGGCGCTTCGCGAGCGCGGCGCCGGCGGCGATCCAGCCGGCGCTGCGGCCCATGACTTCCATGATCGAGACGAGGTCGCCCTGGCCCATCGCCTCGTTGTCGCAGGCGAGCTCCTTGACGGAGGTGGCGATGTATTTCGCGGCGCTCGCGTAGCCGGGGCAGTGGTCGGTGACGGGCAGGTCGTTGTCGATCGTCTTCGGGACGCCGATCACGCGGAGCTCGTAGTTCTGCTGCTGGGCGAGCTTGGAGATCTTGTCCGCGGTGTCCTGCGAATCGTTGCCGCCGATGTAGAAAAAGTAGCGGATGTTGTGCGCCTTGAAGACCTCGAGCACGCGCTCGAAATCCTGCTGCTTCTTGAGCTTGTAGCGGCACGTGCCGAGGGCGGCGCCGGGCGTGTGGCGGAGCGCGCGGATCTGCTGCTGCGATTCGGACGCGAGGTCGATCAGGTCCTCCTGCAAAATGCCGAGCACGCCGTTCAACGCGCCGTAGATCTCCTCGATGCACTCGTGGTTGAGCGCTTCCGAGACGATGCCGGCGACGCTGGCGTTGATAACGGAGGTCGGGCCGCCGGACTGGCCCACCAAGACATTTCCTACGAGTTCAGCCATGACAGAGGGGATGCTAAAGGTTGGAGAGAGAACGTGAACGGCCAACAAAGCGCATCGCGCGAAGCCGTGGCAAACTCAAATTTCCCCGATGACGGAGCCGGTTTTCTACCGAGCGCGAACGAGGCCCGGCGGCCGAAAGATCGCGGCCGCGACGGGCGCCGAAAACATAAATTGTTGCAAACCTCGGGCGGCGCGCGGCGTCTTACAGCGATCCTTTGCCATGAAATTCTTGCCGATTTTTCTGATGACGATCGCGGGCGGCGCTGGCGTGATGTTCGCCGCCGACGCCAAGCCCGCCGAGAGCGAGGCGAAGCCGGCGAAAAGCGGCGGGTGGGTTTTCTCCCTGCTGCCAAAATCGCTGCAAAGAAATCCGCGGCTCGATTTCAATATCATCACCGAGATGACGCCGGCGGGGAGAAAAGTGGCGCGACCGTCGGCGGAGAAACCGGCTTACTACGTCGCGGAATCGGGTGGCATGCACAACGAGGGCTTGATGGGCGGGGAGGCAAATTTGAAAGGCCCTTCGGCGGAGCAGCTGCGCCACATGCTCGAAAAGGCGCTCGCGCAGAACGGCTATATCGCGAGCGCGAACGACACGCAGCGTCCGACCCTCGCCATCATTTACCAATACGGCGCGCACGGCTTCACGCCGCCCGCGCCCTTGACCGATCCGGTGCCCGATGGATTGACGCCTCCGCCGGACGATCCCGCGGGCACGGGCGACGTGCCGATCCCGGAACGGCAGATCCGCAAGGCGCTCCTCGATCGCGCCTCGCTCATCGGCGGCGCGAAATTCGTCAAGGAGGTGGCGTTCGCGATGGAGCAGGTCGACCAGAAGGCGACGCTGCAGCGGACCTTCACCGCGCCGGACGGCGGCGATTTCATGGGCAGCGTCGGCGACGGATTGCCGGATCCCTTCGAGGAACTGCGCGCGCGCAGCGACGACATGGCGCGGATGGTCGACGAGCTGTTCAGCAGCAGCTATTTTGTCGTGGCCACGGCTTACGACTACGCCGAGCTGGCGAAAGGCCATCGGGTGGTGCTCTGGCGCACGAAGATGACGGTGAACTCGCTTGGCGTCGACATGAAGGAAAGCCTGCCGCCGCTCGTCGCGAGCGCCGCGCCGTATCTCGGGCGCGAGACGGTCGACCCGGTCGTGATTTCGAAACGCATCGATCGCACCGGCAACGTCGAAATCGGCACGCCGACCGTCATCGAGGGCAACGTCGCCGACCCGAACCCGAAAAATTCCGGCGCCGCGAAAAAATAATTCGCCGCCGGCGGCGCGAGCCGCGGTCGGAAAAACGCCGGCGGTGGCAACCGCTCGCGCCGCGCAAAATTTTCAGAGCAGCCGGCTCGGCTGGTAATCCGCGGCGCCGCGGAGTTTTTTCGCGAGCGGCTTCACGTCGGCGAGAAACGCGTCGACCTGATGCGGCGCGGCGCCGACGAAGCGCACGTTCTCGGAGAGGATCGCCTGCAGCATTTTTTTGCCGAGGCCGATGCGCTTGTCGCTTGCGAGCCGCGAGAGCAGATCGGCGTCGCCGCTGCCGGAGCGGATCGCCTTCGCCGCGGCGACGGTGTGCTCCTTGATCGCTTCGTGCGCGGTCTCGCGGCCGGCGCCGTGTTTCACCGCTTCCATGAGAATCGTGGTCGTCGCGAGGAAAGGCAGGTTGCGCTCGTTCTCGGCCGCGACGGCGGCGGGAAAAATTTCCATCTGCCGCAGCACGGTGAGATACGTCTCGAGCAGCCCGTCGGCGGCGAAGAACGCATCCGGCAGCGCGACGCGACGCACGACCGAGCACGAGACGTCGCCTTCGTTCCACTGGTGCCCGGCGAGCGCGCCGGTCATCGTCACGTAGCCGGCGAGAATCGTCGAGAAGCCGCAGATGCGCTCGCAGTTTCGCGCGTTCATCTTGTGCGGCATCGCGGACGAGCCGACCTGGCCTTCCTGAAATCCCTCGGTGAGCAGGCCCGCGCCGGCCATGAGTCGCAGCGTCGTCGCGCAGCTCGCGGCCGCGGCGCCGACCTGGTGCAGCGCGCTCACGACTTCGAAGTCGAGGCTGCGCGGATAAACCTGGCCGACCGCGCCGAGCGAGGCGTGAAAACCGAGATGCTTGAGCACGCGCGCCTCGAGCTGGTCGACTTTGTTCGAATCGCCGCCGAGCAGCGTGAGCTGGTCGAGCTGCGTGCCGACGGCGCCTTTCAGGCCGCGCACGGGATAGCGCGCGAGCAACTCCTCCAGCCGCGCGAAGCCCGCGAGCAGTTCCTGGCCGAACATCGCGAGCCGTTTCCCGAACGTCGTCGGCTGCGCGGGCACGTTGTGCGTGCGGCCGGTGATCATCAGGTCGCGGTGCTCCTCGGCCTGCTGCGCGAGCGCGAGCAGCGCGGCGGCGGTCTTGAAATGCACGAGCTTGAGCGCGCGCAGAATCTGGAGCTGCTCGACGTTTTCCGTGAGGTCGCGGCTGGTGAGACCGAGGTGGATGAACTGGCGCTTGGCGAGATCGGAAAATTCCTCGATGCGCGCCTTCACGTCGTGGAGCGTGACGCGCTCGCGCTTGGCGATCGAGGCGAGGTCGATCTGGTCGCGGACCTTTTCGTAATCCTTGATCGCCTCCGCCGGGATCGGCACGCCGAGGTCGCGCTGCGCCTTCATGACCGCGATCCAGAAATCGCGCTCGAGCGCGACGCGGCCGTGCTGCGACCAGATGTTCTTCATGTCGTCCGACGCGTAACGCTCGGCGAGGACATTGGGGATCGTTGCGGCGGCGGAAGAGGACTCGTTCACGGCGGAAGCGCGGATGAGTAAGCGGCGCGTCCCGGCGATGGCGAACGGAAAATCGGATCGGCCGTTTGCGCGCGTTTTCGGAACGGGTCGGCGGGTGACTCGCCGGATTGGCGCGGGAGGTTTTCCCCGCGAAATACGTAGCAACCCGAGTTGTCATCGACGTGGCGAGGTCGCACACCCGGGAGCGGCGGGCGGCTTGTCGCGTGCAAGGTTACCATGGCGGCGGGCGGTTCTCCGATTCTAGTCCATGGCTTCCCGTCGCTCGAAGAAACCTCTGGCGGAACGCGATCCCGCGGTCCTCAGCGGGAGTTTGATTTTGGGTGCGCTCGGCGTGCTCTTTGTCGTCGGCGTCGGGTTGATCGTCGTCGCGCTGCTCTGACGCGGAACGAGACCGGCCGCCGCTGCACTTAGTTTTCCCAGCGGCCGTAGATGCCGCAGGGGAGCATTTTTCCGTCGCGCTGGATCGGCAGGCCGATTTCGCCGGCGGTGATCGCGCCGCCGTGCGCGGACATCAATTCCGCGAGCAGATTTGCGACCACGGTTGGCGAAAGGCGCGCGGTGTAGGCGTTGATGAGAAAAAAGAGCGGCGCCTCGCCGAGGAGCGCGCGGCATTCGCGCAGCAACGGCCACAAGTCCTCCTCGAGCTTCCACATCTCGCCGGTGCTGCCTCGGCCGTAGGTCGGCGGATCCATGATGATCGCGTCGTAGCGGCGGCCGCGCTTCAGCTCGCGGCGCGCGAATTTCAGGCAGTCATCCACGATGTAGCGGATCGGCGCGTCGGCGAGGCCGCTGAGCGCGGCGTTTTCGCGGCACCATTTCACCATGCCCTCGGCGGCGTCGACGTGGCAGACGCTCGCGCCGGCCTTCGCGGCGGCGACGGTGGCGGCGCCGGTGTAGCCGAAAAGATTGAGCACGCTCACCTCGCGGCCGGCGGCGCGCGCGGATTTTATTTTGGCGGAGAACCAGTCCCAGTTCACCGCCTGCTCGGGAAAGAGGCCGGTGTGCTTGAACGACGTCGGCCGGATCTTGAACGTGAGCCCGAGCGGTTCGTAGGCGACTTTCCACGATTCGGGGAGCGGGCGGCGGAATTCCCATTTGCCGCCGCCGGCTTCGCTGCGGTGGTAGAAGCCGTCCCATTTTTCCCAGCGCGCGCCGGCCTGGTCCGCGCCGTGGCGCGGCCAGATGATCTGCGGATCGGGGCGCACCAGCGTGAACTCGCCCCAGCGCTCCTGTTTCATGCCGGCGCCGCAATCGAGCAACGCATAGTCGCGCCAGCGGTCGGCGACGAGCAGGGCGGGGCGTTGGACGGGCGCGGACATGCGCCGGATGGGATAATTTGCCGGCGGAGCTGTCGAGGCGCCATTTGCGGCGCGCAACGGCGAGGGGAAAATCAGAAAGCGCCTCGGCCGCCGCACCAGCGCCGCCAGATCGCGCGATACGCCGCCTCGATGTGGCGCGCGAATCGCGGCGCGTCCGTCAGCGGGGAGTTTTGCATGCGTTCGCGGAGCGAGCGGCGAAGGTCAACGAGGCGCGGCCGATCGGCGGCGAGCGCGACGGCGGCAGCGACGTAGCGCTCGAGGTCCGGCGCGACCAGTTCCGGCAGGCCGACATTGGCGAGGATCGAGCAGCCGGCGCGCGTGAGCGGAGTCGGCCCGACGAGGCTCACGACCGGCACGCCGCTCCACAACGCGTCGCACGTCGTCGTGCCGCCGGGAAACGGAAACGAATCGAGCGCGACGTCGATCGACTCGTAGGCGCGGAGAAAATCGGCGAGCGGCGCCGCATCGACGAAGCACAGTCGTTGCGCCGCGACGCCGCGACCGGCGAAAAACTCCGCGATGCGCAAGCGATGCCCGCCGCGCTGAGTGTGCAGCGCGAGCCGGGAGTCGGGCACGGCGCAGAGGATGCGCGCCCAGGCTTCGAGCGCAGGCGGCGTCGCTTTGCAGAAATTGTTCAGGCTGCCGAAAGTGATGCCGCCGTTTTTCAGCGCGGGAAGCGGCGACGCGGATGCGGCGCCTGGCTGCGCGGGCTGGTAGCACCAATACGTTTCCGGCAGCCGGAGTGGCTGCGCGACTGCGGCTGCCTCGGCGGCGCCGGGCGGATCGAGATGAACGTCGGTGATTCGATAGTCGATCGCGGGCAGTCCGGTGTCGCCGGGATAGCCGAGATAACTCGCCTGCACAGGCGCCGGTTTCCGGGCGAGGACCGGCAGGCGGTTGCCGGCGGTGTGCTGGGCGAGGTCGACGAGAATGTCGATCCGGTCCGCGCGAATCGCGTCGGCCGCCTCGTCGTCCGTGCACGCGGCGAGTTCGCGCCAGTGATCCGCGTGCGAGCGGATTTGCGTCGTGAACGCGTCGGCGCGCCGGCCGGTGGCGTAACAAAACGTCTCGACCGCGCGGCGATCGTGCGCGGCGAGCAGCGGATCGAGAAAGCGGCCGACCGGATGCGCGAGCAGGTCGGACGAAACATATCCGATGCGCAATCGGCGATCGGGCGAGCGGTCGTTCGCATGCGGGCGAATGCGACTCGCGAGCGGCGCGGCGTGGCGTTCGTTCCAGCGCTGAAGTTCCGGGGCGACGATTTCCGGCTGGTCGCCGAAACGATAATGGAGCGCGAGGATGAGGTTGCTGTTGATATCCGCGCGTTCGGGCCGCAGCGCGGCGCGATAGGTCTCGATCGCGCGGTCGAGCAGGCCCTGCTGTTTGAAGACGGTCGCGAGATTGTCGCGCGCGTCGGCCGAAGCGGGATCGAGTGCGAGGGCGCGTTCGCACCAGGCGAGCGCGTCGTCGAGCCGGTCCGTCTGCAGGCAAAGCGCCGCGAGATCGTTGTGGATCGCAGCGGATTGCGGATTCGTGGCGAGCGCGCGCTGCAGGCTGGCGTCGGCGTCGGCGAATTTCCCGAGCCGGAGGAGAACCGCGGCGAGTTGATGATGGATGTCCGCGACGTCGGGGGCGAGGGCGAGGGCGCGTTCATAGCAGGCGAGGGCGTCGTCGAGCCGGCCGAGCTGCGTCGAGACGCGACCGAGATTGCGCAGCGCCGGCACGAAGTCGGGGCGCAGCGCGAGGACGCGTTGAAAGCTGGCGCGGGCCGGCGCGAGCTGGCCGCGATGGAGGAGAACGGCGCCGATTTCGTGATGGCCTTCGGCAAAATTTGGATCGAGGGCCACGGCCTGCTCGAAACAGCGGAGCGCCTCGTCGGTTTGCCCGCGCGCCCAAAACGCGCTGCCAAGATTGCAGTGCACCACGGGATGGTCCGGGCGCAGCGCGCGGGCGCGCTCGAACACGGCGATCGCTTCGTCGAGCCGGCCGAGCAGTTGCAGGACGTGGCCGAATTTCGACTGGATCGCCGGCTCCATCGGCGCGAGCCGGGCCGCGCGGCCGATCCATTCCGCGGCGGCCGCGGTGTCGCCGGCGCGCAGCGCGATGGTCCCCAGGTTGTGCAGCGCCGGCACACAGTCGGGATCCTGCGCGAGGACGTGGCGATAGATCGCTTCCGCCTCGCGCAACCGTCCGGCCTGGTGATGCGCGATCGCTTCGGCGATCGCGGCGGGTGGGGTGACGTCGGCCATCGTTGGCGTCAAAAAAATGCGTGCGACGATCCGCTGTCGAGTCGGGTCTCGCGGTGCCCGGAAGGCGGCGAGAGGTTTGAAATTAGAGATTTGAAAGCAGGCGCCGCTCGTCTACGCCTGCGACAAACCCTTATGCGCATGCGCCCGCTTCATTCCCGTCTGCTCGTTGCTCTCACGCTTGGCGCGCTCGTCGCGGCGCCGGCGTTCGCCGACACGATCGAAACCAAAAACGGCGCCCGGCTCGTCGGCAAAATCGTCCGCATCGAAGGCGGCGCGATCGCGATCGACACCGATTATGCCGGCACGCTCGCGGTGAAGCAGTCCGAGGTCACGGCGATCGCGACCGATGCGCCGCTCGCGGTGCGGCTCGCGAGCGGCACGCGGATCGACGGGAAAATTTCCACCGCGTCGACCGGCGAGCTGCAGGTCGTCGGCGCGGACGGCACGATCACGACATCCGTCGCGAAGGTCGCGGCGTCGTGGGCCGCGGGCGGCAAGGATCCGGACGTCGCCGCGCTCGAGCGGCACTGGGCTTACGAAGCGGGCGTCGACGCGACGGGCAAGACCGGCAACAAGGAGCAGCTCGGCACCGCGGTCTCGCTGCGCGCCACGCTGAAAACCCCGCAGGACACGCTGCAATTCTACACCGCTTACGACCGGCAGGTCGTCGACGGCACGAAGGCGGCGGACCAGTTCAAGGCCGGCGTCGACTACCAGAATAATTTCGCGGGCCATGTCTCGTGGTATGTGCGCGACGAGGGCGGCTTCGACCGCGTGAAGGACATCGATCTCTACAACATCGCCGCCGCCGGCTTCGGCTACGACCTGATCAAGCAGCCGAAGCACACGCTCACGACGCGCGCCGGTTTGTCGTTTCGCTACGAAGGCTACAAGAATCCCGCCACGCCGACCGTGAAGAGCGCGGGCCTCGACTTCGGCCTCGCGCACGAATTCACCTTTGAAAATTCCAAGCTCGTGAACCGGCTCTCCTACGTGCCGAGCTTCGAGGATTTCAGCAACTACCGCATCAACCACGAATCGTTCTACGAAGTGCCGCTCGCCGCGCCGGCGTGGAAGCTGCGCCTCGGCGTGAGCAACGACTACAACAGCCAGCCGGGCAAGGGCGTCGAGAAGCTCGACACCGCGTATTTCACGCGACTGGTGCTGAGCTGGCATTGAGCGATTCGAAGCGGCACGGGCTTCCCGCCCGTGAACGCGGCAAAACACGGGCAAGATGCCCGTGCCACGTTTTTCAGCGTGGCATGGCCGCGCATGCCGCTGGCCGCCTTCTGACCGTGCGATGGGTTTGCGGTTGCCCCGCCGCGGTGTCTCGTGGTTGGTGTCGGCGATGAAGTCGCGTGTGTTACCCCTGCTCGTGATGGCTCTGCTGGCTGCGCCGTGTGTTTCGCGCGCGGCCACCGACGACGTGAAGCTGACGAAGCTCGCCGACCGCGTGCGGGTCGAGATCGGCGGACAACTTTTCACCGAATACGTTTTCGGCGACGGCGCTTCGCGTTCCTATTGTTATCCGATTCTCGCGCCGGACGGCGTGCCGCTCACGCGGAATTTTCCGATGCAGACCGTTGCGGGCGAGGAGACGGATCATCCGTGGCAAAAGTCTTTCTGGTTCGCGCACAGCGCGGTGAACGGCGTCGATTTCTGGAACGAGGCCGGCGGCGACTTGGGCCGCTCCTCCGCGAACAAAGGCCACACGCTCGTCGACGGCGCGGTCGAGGCGACGAGCGGCGCGATCGGCGTCGTGCGCGTGCGCGACCGCTGGCTCGATACCAACGGCAAACTCATCGCCACCGACGAGCGCACGCTGCGTTTTCATCCGGGCGCCGATGGGCGCTTCATCGATTTCGAGATCACGGTGCACGCGCTGCCCGGCGAGCCGCTGCTCTTCGGTGACAACAAGGATGGCACGATGGGAACGCGCGTCGCGCAGTGGATGACGATGCCGCACGCCATCACGACGCGCGGCGCGGACGGCAAGCCTGTGCGCCAGCCCGGCGGCGGCACCGGCCAGATCGTCACCGCGAAAGGCGTGCGCGACGCGGCCGCGTGGGGCACGCGCGCCGACTGGTGCGATTATCACGCGACGCACGATGGCAAGACTTACGGCATCGCGATCTTCGATCATCCGCAAAACCTCCGGCATCCGACGTGGTGGATGGCGCGCGACTACGGGCTCTTCGGCGCGAATCCGTTCGGCTGGCACGATTACGAAAAGGAATTCGCGAACGAGCCGCACAAGGGCGACGTCACGATTCCCGCCGGCGGCAGCCTGACGCTGCGCTATCGTTTTTATTTTCACTCGGGCGACGAGGTCGCCGCCAAGCTCGCCGACCGCTACGCCGAGTATGCGGCGGGAAAATAATCGCGTCGTTTCGCGCGTGGCGCGATCGTGATTCCTCGCTCCGAACGTCAGGCCGCTGAAACCCCAAACCCCGCCATGTCCTCGCTCAAGCGTCGCTCGCTCTCGCCGCTCAGCCGGCGCGCATTTCTCAGAAACACCGCCGTCGCCGCTGGCGCCGTTGCGTTTTCCGCGCGCTCGTGGAGCCAGGTCGCCGGCGCCAACTCCGATCTTCGCGTCGCCGTCCTCGGGCTCAACGGCCGCGGCAAAAGTCATCTCGCCAGCCTCGCGAAAATCTCCGGCGTGCGCCTCGCCGCGATCTGCGATCCGGATCGCGCGCTGCTCGAGAAGACGCAGTCGTCGCTCGGCGCCGGCGTGAAAACCTACGTCGACCTGCGCGAGTTGTTCGCCTCGGGCGAGATCGACGCGGTGACGATCGCGACGCCGAATCACTGGCACGCGCTCGCCGGCATCTGGGCGATGCAGGCGGGCAAGGATGTCTACGTCGAGAAACCCGTTTCGCACAATATCTGGGAAGGCCGCCAGCTCGTCGCCGCCGCGAAAAAATACGGCCGCGTCGTGCAGGCCGGCACGCAGATCCGCTCGGGCGAAGGCTTGCGCGAAGCCGTCGAATGGGTGCGCGCCGGCCATCTCGGCAAGATCACCGCGTCGCGCGGTTTCTGCTACAAGCGCCGCGACAGCATCGGCAAAACCGACGCGCCCACGCCGGTGCCCGCGACGATCGACTACGATGTCTGGTCCGGCCCCGCGCCGCTCGTGCCGCCGCACCGCAACTCGAAGAAAAACGGCCCCGTGCACTACGACTGGCACTGGATCTGGCTCTACGGCAACGGCGACCTCGGCAACCAGGGCATCCACCAGATGGATGTCGCCCGCTGGTTCCTCGGCGAGAGCGGGCTGCCGCGGCACACGCTCAGCGTTGGCGGGCGGCTCGGCTACGTCGACGACGGCGAGACGCCGAACACGCACGCGATCGTGCACGACTATGCGACGGCGCCGCTGATCTTCGAGGTGCGCGGCCTGCCGGCGAAATCCGGCAGCGAGGCCGCGGGCGCGGACGCATCCGGCGGCATGGATCGTTATCGCGGCGTGTCGATCGGCAACATCGTCGACTGCGAAGGCGGCTACGTGATGACGGCGAGTTATTTTTCCGCGACGGCTTACGATCGCAGCGGGAAGGTCGTGAAGGAATTCCGCGGCGAAGATCGCCACATGCAGAATTTCATCGACGTCGTGCGCAGCCGGAAGACCGCCGAGCTCTACGGCCCGCTCGAGGATGGCCACGTGTCGAGCGCGCTGTGTCACCTCGGCAACATCTCGCACCAGCTCGGCCGCGCGACGCCGCCGGGGGAGTTGCAGGAAAAAATCCAGGGCAACGCGCCGCTCGCGGAGGCGTTCGGTCGGATGCGTGAACATCTCGTGGCCAACGGCGTCGATCTCGCGCAGACGCCCGCGACGCTCGGCCAGCCGCTCGCGATCGACGCGGCGGCGGAGCGTTTCGCCGGCGCCGACGCCGCCGCGGCCAACGCGCTACTCACCCGCCACTATCGCGCGCCCTTCGTCGTGCCGCCGCTCGCGTGACGGATTTTAGGGTGGGGTTCGGCGACCCTCGCCCTACGATTCGCTTGCGGCAGAGTTGACGGTCACACGAGCGGTCGATTGCCGCGCGCCAGCGTCGCGCCAGTTTCCCTTTCAATGAAACCCCGCCCCGTCTTCGCGCTCCTTTGCGCCGCTCTGCTTCTGCCGCTCGCCGCGTTTGCGGCCGACGCGACCGCCACGCTGACGCTCGACGCCGGCAAGCCCGGCCCGGTGATCAACAAAAACATCTACGGCCACTTCACCGAGCATCTCGGCCGCTGCGTCTACGAAGGCATCTGGGTCGAGCCCGACTCGCCGATTCCGAATGTCCGCGGCATTCGCAGCGACGTCGTCGCGGCGTTGAAAAATCTCAGCGTCCCGCAGGTGCGCTGGCCGGGCGGCTGTTTCGCGGACGAGTATCACTGGCGCGACGGCATCGGCCCGCGCGAGTCGCGGCCGGCGATGATCAACACACACTGGGGCGGCGTGGTCGAAAACAACCACTTCGGCACGCACGAGTTTCTCGACTTCTGCGAGCAGATCGGCGCCGAGCCCTACATCTGCCTCAACGTCGGCAGCGGCACGGTGCAGGAGGCGATGGAGTGGGTCGAATACATGACCTCCGATGCACAGTCGCCGATGGCGAATCTCCGCCGCAAGAACGGCCGCGAGCAGCCGTGGAAAATCAAATACCTCGCGATCGGCAACGAGAGCTGGGGCTGCGGCGGCAGCATGACGCCGCAGTTCTACGCGGATAATTTCCGCCGCTATAATACCTTCGTCAAAAACTACGACCGCGCGAATCCGATCAACCGCATCGCGTGCGGCCCGAACGAGGGCAACTACGAGTGGACCGAGACGCTGATGAAAAACGGCGGCCGCATGAACGGCCTCGCGCTGCACTACTACACGCTGCCGTCGGGCCGCTGGGCCGGCAGCAAGGGCAGCGCGACGCAGTTCGGCGAGCCCGAGTATTTCGCGACGCTGCGCAACACGTGGAAAATGGACGAGCTCGTCACGAAGCACGCCGCGATCATGGACAAATACGATCCGCAGAAGCGCACCGGCCTCGTCGTCGACGAGTGGGGCATCTGGACCGACGTCGAGCCCGGCACGAATCCCGGTTTCCTTTACCAGCAAAACTCGCTCCGCGACGCGATCCTCGCGGCGATCAACCTCCATATTTTCCAGGCGCACGCCGACCGCGTCTCGATGGCGAACATCGCCCAGATGATCAACGTGCTCCAGTCGGTCATCCTGACCGACAAGGAAAAGATGCTGCTCACGCCGACCTACTGGGTCTTCGAGATGTTCAAGGTGCATCAAGGCGCGACGTCGCTGCCGCTCACGCTGGCGACGCCGGACTACGCGGTAGGTGAAGACAAAATTCCCGCCGTGAGCGCGTCCGCGTCGCGCGATGCGGCAGGGAAAATCCACGTCTCCTTCGCCAACTGCGATCCGACGCGCGCGATCGCCGTCACGTGCACGCTCAACGGGGCAACCGCGCAAACCGTGAGCGGCCGCGTCCTCACCGCGCCCGCGATCAACGCGATCAACACCTTCGCCGCGCCGCACACCGTCGAGCCGGCGGCGTTCACCGATGCGAAAATCGACGGTGCGACGCTCCGCGTCACGCTGCCGGCGAAGTCAGTCGTAATGCTGGAAATCAAATGAACCCGCGCCGCAGTTTTGTTTTTCTCACTCTCGCGTTGGTTTTCGCCCGCGCGTTGCCGGCGCAGACCTCGCCCGCGAATCCGTCGGCATCGCCCGCTGTGAGCTCGCCGGCGCCGGGCGATACCGCGCCCGCGCGCGGCCCGCGCACCGTGCCGGCGGATTCGAATGCGATCGCGAAACTTTCCGCGATCCGCGCGCAGGACGTGTGCATCCTGCCCGATCCGGTTTCGAAAACCTACTACATGATCGCGTCCGGTTTCAACGGCGTGCGCGAATGGACGAGCCAGGATCTCATCGACTGGCAGGGATCGAAAACGATCTTCCGCACGCCGCCCGATATCTGGGGCTCGATCCGCACCATCGGCGTCTGGGCGCCCGAGATGCACTCCTACAAGGGAAAGTATTATCTGTTTCTCACGTTCAACACCCAGAATCCGTTTCCCGAGCAGTGGCGCCAGTGGCGGCCACGCGTGACGCGCGGCTCGCAGGTGCTCGTCGGCGATTCGCCCGAGGGGCCGTTCAAGCCGTTTCAAAATCACGCGACGACGCCCGTCGACATGATGACGCTCGACGGCACGCTCTGGGTCGAGGACGGCGTGCCCTACATGGTCTTCGCGCACGAGTGGGTGCAGATCACCAACGGCACGATCGAGGCGATGCCGCTGAAGGACGATTTGTCCGAAGCCGCGGGCGAGCCGAAGCGTTTGTTCGCCGCGCAATCGGCGAAATGGAGCGAGCCCGCCGGCGAGGGCGGCTGGGTCACCGACGGCCCTTATCTTCACCGGGGCAAAACCGGAAAACTCTACCTGATCTGGTCGAGCCGCAATCATGCGCACGGCTACGTGCTCGGCGTCGCGATCTCCGATTCCGGCAAACTCGCCGGCCCGTGGCGCCAGGAGCCCGAGCCGATTTTTCAGGACAACGGCGGGCACGGCATGATTTTCCAGTCGTTCGACGGCAAGCTGCTGATGGTGCTGCACGCGCCCGACGGCCGCGGCCCGCATCCGCTGCTCTTCGAAATCGAGGACACGGGCGAGACGCTGCGCATCGTGCGGCCGTTCGCCGGGCAGTGAGCGCCGGCGACTCCGGTTGCGGTGGCGCGAAGACCGCGGATTTTATTTTTCCATGAAACACGTTCTTCGCCTCGCGTTCGCCGCCGCGATTTCGCTGCTGATTTCACGCGCCGCGCCGGCCGCGGAAACGACACCGACGACTCCCTCCGCCGGCGCGCTCGCGCCGAAGCCGCTCTTCCGCGATCCGATCTACGACGGCGCCGCCGACCCGAGCATCGTCTACGACCGCGCGGAAAAGAAATGGCTGATGTTCTACACGAACCGCCGCGCCAACGTCCCCGGCCTCACCGCCGTCACGTGGGTGCACGGCACGCCGATCGGCATCGCGGAATCCACCGACGGCGCGAAGTGGACGTATCGTGGCACCGTCGATTTTCCGAAGGACATCCCCGACACCGCGACCGACACGCCGACCTTCTGGGCGCCCGCGCTCGTCGACGACCGAGGCACGTATCACATGTTCGTCGTCGTGGTGCCCGGCGTTTTCACCGACTGGAATCACCCGCGCAACATCGTCCATCTCACGAGCGCCGACCTGAAAAAATGGAAATACGAAAACACGCTTCCGCTCGTCACCGACAAGGTCATCGATCCCTGCGTGCTGCGCCTGCCCGACGGCACCTGGCGCATGTGGTATAACAACGAGCGCGCCGGCAAATCCACGTTCTACGCCGACAGCCCCGATCTCTCCCACTGGACTGACAAAGGCTCCGCGCATCTGCCGCGCGATCGCGGCGAGGCGCCGCTGGCGTTTCGCTGGCGCGGGCATTACTGGCTGCTCATCGACCTGCTCGGCAACGCCGGTCTCGGCGCGTATCGCTCCGACGACGCGCTCGACTGGCAGCGCCAGCCCGCGAGCCTGCTCGACAAACCCGGCCGCGGCGCCGACGACCAGAACGGCGGCCATCATCCCGAGGTGATCGTGAGCGATGACCGCGCGTTTCTGTTTTATTTCGTGCATCCCGGCGTCGCCGCGGACGGTTCGGGCGCGCGCGACGGGAAACGCAGCTCGATCCAGGTCGTCGAATTGAAACTTGGCGCCGACGGCTGGCTCGCGTGCGACCGCGATGCGCCGACTTGTATTTCGCTGACACCGCCGCCGAAAAACGAAGACTCCGCGCGATGAAGCTCGGCCTCGGCCTTTACCGGCACATGCTGACGCCGGAGAATTTCCGTTTTGCGCGGCAGGTCGGGGCGACACACATCGTCGCGCATCTCGTCGATTATTTTCAGGGCGTCGGCCACGGCGCGACGGACAACCAGCCGACCGGCACGGATCGCGGCTGGGGGCGCGCGGGCGATCCGCAAAAACTCTGGACGCTCGACGAGCTCGTCGCGCTGCGCCGCAACGTCGAGGCCGCGGGCCTGCGACTCGAGGCGATCGAGAATTTCGATCCCGCGCACTGGCACGACGTGCTGCTCGACGGTCCGCAGCGCGCCGAACACATCGCCAACGTGCAGACCATCATCCGCCGCGTCGGCGAGGCCGGCATTCCGATCTTCGGCTACAATTTTTCGCTCGCGGGCGTCGCGGGCCGCGTGACCGGCCCATTCGCGCGCGGCGGCGCGGAGTCGGTCGGCATGGACGGCCCGGTCGACGCGCCGATGCCGCGCGGCATGGTGTGGAACATGGTCTACGATCCGTCCGCGCCCGCGCAGCCCGAGCCGCCGGTCGTGAGCGAAGAGTTGTGGCGGCGCGCGCGCGAATTTCTGCGCGACGTGCTGCCGGTCGCCGAAGCCGCGGGCGTGCGACTCGCCGCGCATCCCGACGATCCGCCGCTCGCGATGTTGCGCGGCCAACCGCGGCTCGTGTGGCAGCCGCAGCTTTATCAGCGATTGATCGACTTGAATCCGAGTCCGGCGAATCAACTCGAGTTTTGCGTCGGCACGCTCGCCGAGATGGCGGACGGCGAGGTCTACGACGCCGTCGACCGCTACAGCCGCCAGCAACGCATCGGCTACGTGCATCTGCGCAACATCGCCGGCAAGGCGCCGCACTACCGCGAGACGTTCATCGACGACGGCGAGGTCGATATGCTCCGCGTCCTGCGCATCCTGCATCGCAACGGCTTCGATGGCGTCGTGATTCCGGATCACACGCCGCAGCCGGCCTGCGCCGCGCCGTGGCACGCCGGCATGGCGCACGCGCTCGGCTGGATGCGCGCCGCACTGCAATCGATTGAAAGCCCATGAAAATTCTCCGCTCTGCCCTCGTTTTCCTTTTCACGAGTCTCGGCGTGTGCGCGCAAAACCGCGCCGATTCCGCGGCGTGGGTGCACGACACGGCGCAGCGCGGCGACTTCGTGCTCGTCGATCGCGCGCGCGTGGCCGACCTCGTGGTTGCGCCGGACGATTTCAAGGTCGTGTCGCTCGCCGCGACGGATCTCGCGACGGACATCGAGCGCGTCACCGGCCGCAAACCCGCGCTGCAAACGACTGCGCGAACTCCCTCCGCGCCGGTCGTGCTCATCGGCACGCTCGGCGGGAGCGCGACCATCGACGAACTCGTGCGCGCGGGAAAACTCGACGTCGACGACCTGCGCGGCGCGTGGGAAAGTTTCGTCATCGCGACGGTCGAGAACCCGTTTCCCGGCGCGCCGTCCGCGCTCGTGATCGTCGGCAGCGATCGGCGCGGCACGGCGTTTGGCGTCTACGAATTGTCGCAGGCGATCGGAGTTTCGCCCTGGCACTGGTGGGCCGACGTGCCGCCGGCGAAAAAATCCGCGCTCTACGTCGCGGCCGGCACGCGCCGCTTCGGTCCGCCGTCGGTCAAATACCGCGGCCTCTTCATCAACGACGAGGACTGGGGCCTCGAGCCGTGGGCGGCGAAGACGTTCGACCCCGAGCGCGGCAACCTCGGCCCGAAAACCTACGCGCGCGTCTTCGAACTCCTCCTCCGCCTCAAGGCCAACACGCTCTGGCCCGCGATGCACGCGTGCTCGACGCCGTTCAACGCGATCCCGGAAAACGCGCCGCTCGCCGACGACTACGCGATCGTCATGGGTTCGTCGCACGCCGAGCCGATGCTGCGCAACAACGTCGGCGAATGGCCGCACGATCGCGCCGCCGACTACAACTACATCACCAATCGCGAGGGCGTGCGTGCCTACTGGGACGAGCGCGTCCGCACCAACGGCCGGTTCGAAAACATCTACACGCTCGGCATGCGCGGCATCCACGACTCGAACATGCAGGGCCCGAAGACCGACGCGCAGCGCATCGCCACGCTCGAGCAGATCTTCGCCGACCAGCGCGCGATGCTCGCGGAGCATGTCCGCCGCGACGTCGAGCACGTGCCCCAGATTTTCTGCGCCTACAAGGAAGTGCTCGGGCTCTACCGCCAGGGCCTGCGCGTGCCCGACGACGTGACGATCGTCTGGCCCGACGACAATTTCGGCTACATCCGCAACTACGCCTCGCCCGACGAACTGAAGCGCGCCGGCGGCTTCGGGATTTATTATCACCTCTCGTATCTCGGCGCGCCTCTGTCCTACCTCTGGCTCTACACCACGCCGCCCGCGCTCGTGTGGGAGGAGATGACGAAGGCCTACGACTACGGCGCGCACACGCTGTGGATCGCGAACGCCGGCGACATCAAGCCCGCGGAAATCGGCCTCTCGTTTTTTCTGGAGCTCGCGTGGGACGTCCACCGCTGGAACCGCGAGAATCTCCCGGATTTTTTCCGCGACTGGGCCACGCGGCAATTCGGTCCCGCCCACGCCACCGAGATCGCCGGCATCCTGCGCACTTATTTTCAACTCAACTACGCGCGCAAACCCGAGCACCTGCAATGGTGGCTGCCCGGCCAGCCGCCGCACGCGAGCCCGCTCTCGCTCGCGGAAATTCAGCAGCGTCTCGCCGCCGCGAAATCGCTCACCGCGCGCGCGGACGCTTTGCTCGCGACCGTGCCGCCCGAGCAACGCGACGCCGTCTTCGAGCTCGTCGTCTATCCCGCGCGCGGCGCGGCGCTCGCGAACGAACGTTGCTTCTACGGCGAGCTGGCCGTGCGCTCCGCCGCCGATTCCGCTCAGGCAAAAAATTACGCGGACGCCGCGCTCGCCGCGGACGCGCAGCTCAAGGAGGAGACGCGCGTCTTCAACGAACAGATCGCCGGCGGCAAATGGCGCGGCATCATGAACCTCGAGCCCGCCGACACGCAGTGGCGCACGATGCGCATCGCGCCGTGGACGCTGCCGAAGTTTTCCGACGCGCCCGCAGCGGCGACCGACGACGCCAGGCCGCGCGCCTTCGTCGCGCTCGAAGCCGAGCACTTCACCGACCGGCGCGCGGGTGCGCGTGGCGCCTGGGAAATCGTTCCGGGTCTCGGTCGCACGGGCGACGGCTCGGTCGCGGTTTTTCCAACGACGGCCGCGTCCGTCGATCCCGCACGGATTGCGAGCGACGCGCCGCGGCTCGACTACGCGATCGCGCTCGAAAATTCCGGCGCGTTTGCCGCCACGTTTTATTTGATCCCGACGCAGCCGATTCGTGCCGGCCGCGGATTGCGGCTCGCCTTCGCGCTCGACGATCAGCCGCCGCAGGAAGTCGTCGTCGGCGCGCGCGACGACTCGACCGAATGGGCGCAGGGCGTGCTCGACGCCACGCTGATCGGTCGCGCGAAATTCGAGTTCGCGTCTCCCGGCGCGCACACGCTGCACGTTTACGGCGTCGATCCGGGCGTCGTGCTCGACAAAATCGTCCTCGATGCCGGCGGCCTGCCGCCGAGTTATCTCGGCCCGCCCGAGACGCGCCCGCGTTGATCGCGACTCGTTCGCGCGCAGGTGCCAGCCGGTTTGATCTCGCGGCCAATCAAACTGTCAGTCATGGACTGCCGCGGACTTCAACCATCCTTCGGCTAGAAGTCATGGCTCGGTTCAACCCCTGATTCCCCATGCGTCTGCGCTGTGTTCTCGTTGCGCTCGCCACTGCGGCGACGTCGTTGTCTTCCCTTTCGCTTTTCGCCGCTGCGCCCGTCGCGCTGCGCGAAGTCGACGAAACGATTCCCACCTATCTTTCCGGTGCGCCCGACCCGAATCCGATGTTCTACTTCGGCCGGCAGTCGCAGGGCGCCGAGGGCCGCACTTATCCTTATCCGCTCTACGACAATCTCACCAACCAGCGCAGCGAGAAGAGCTATCACCTCGTTTATCTCGAAAACGAATTCGTCCGGATCGCCATCGCGCCCGAGATGGGCGGCCGGTTGTTCTCCGCCCTCGACAAGACCAACGGCTACGACTTCGTCTACCACCAGCACGTCATCAAGCCCGCGCTCATCGGCCTGATCGGCGCGTGGATTTCCGGCGGCATCGAGTGGAACATCCCGCACCACCACCGCGCGTCGACGTTCCTGCCCGTGCAGTGGCGCGCGGAGGAAAATCCCGACGGCAGCAAGACCGTGTGGGTCGGCGAGCTCGAGGTGCGCCATCGCATGCGCTGGGCCGTCGGCTACACGCTGCATCCCGGCAGCTCCGTGCTCGAATGCTCCGTGCGCATCGTCAACCGCACGCCCGCCTTCAACACCATGCTCTGCTTCGCCAACCTCGCGGTGAACGCGAACGAGAACTACCAGATCATCTTCCCGCCGAGCACGCAGTGGGTCACGTTTCACTCGAAGAACCAGTTTTCCGAGTGGCCGGTCTCGCACCAGCGCTACGCCGGCTCCGACTTCACCGCCGGCGTCGACGTGAGCTGGTATAAGAACCACCTCAACTCGAACTCGATGTTCGCCTGGAACTACCAGGACGATTTCTTCGCCGGCTACGATCACGGCCGCGAAGCCGGCACGCTCAGCGTGACCGATCACCACGTCGTGCCCGGGAAAAAATTCTGGACGTGGGGCAGTGGCCCGCGCGGCCGCATGTGGGACGAAATTCTCACCGACACCGACGGCCCCTACATCGAGCTCATGGTCGGCGCCTACTCGGACAACCAGCCCGACTATTCGTGGTTGCAGCCGTTCGAGACGCGCGCGTTCACGATGAACTGGTATCCTTTCCGCGACATCGGCGGCGTGAAGAATGCCAACCTCGATGCCGCCGTGAACCTCGACGTGCAGGACGGCATGGCGAACTTCGGCTTCAACACCACGCGCGAATTCGGCACGGCCGTCGCGCGGCTCACCGCGGGCGACAAGGTGTTGTCCGAGGAAAAAATCGCGATCAGCCCCGCGAAGCCCTACCGGAAAAAAATTGCCGTGCCCGCCGGCATCGACCCGCACGACGTGCGCGCGTCGCTCTCCGCCGACGGCCGCGAGCTCGTCGCGTATGCGCCCGTGCGGCTCGTGCCGATGCCGCAGCCCGCGCCCTACGCGCCGCCGCCCGCGCCGAAGGACATCGCCAACGACGAGGAGCTTTTCCTCGCCGGCCAGCGCGCGGATCAATTCCACAGCCCCACGCTCGACGCCGATCCGTTCTGGATCGAGGCGCTGCGGCGCGATCCGGGCGACATCGAGGCCAACACCGGCATGGGCCGGCTCGCGCTGCGCCGCGCGCAGTTCGCCGACGCCGAAAAATATTTTCGCACCGCGCTCGCGCGGCTGACCGCGAGCTACACCACGCCGAAGAACGCCGAGCCGTTCTATCATCTCGGCCTCGCGTTGCAGGCGCAGGGCAAGACCGACGCCGCGATCGACGCTTTCTACAAAGCCGCGTGGTCGCAGGAATGGAAGTCGCCCGCGTATTTCTCGCTCGCCGAGATCGCGGCGGCCCGCGGCGATTTCGCCCGCGCGCTCGACTTCGCCGGCCAATCACTCGACGCCAACGCGCTCAACCTCCGCGCCTACGGACTCAAGGCGGCCGCGCTCCGCCACCTCGGCCGCGCGGCGGAAGCGCGCGAGACGGTGAAGTTCGCGCAGCACAAGACCGATCCGCTCGACGCGCGGCTCCTCGCCGAGCAATGGCTCGCGGGCGATAAAACCGCCGCGCTCGCGAACACGCTGAACCAGCATCCGCAAAACGCGCAGGAGCTCGCCGCCGAGTTTGCCGACTCCGGCCTCTGGCGCGATGGCGCGGACGTGCTCGATGCGACGATCGCCGCCGCGACGGACAAGACGAAGGTCTCGCCGCTCGTTTATTATTACCGCGCCGAGTTCGCCGAAAAACTCGGCGATGCGAAGCAGGCCGCCGAGCAGCGCCGCCTCGCGCGCGCGGCGTCGCCGGAATACGTTTTCCCGTTCGAGGCCGAGGAGATCGGCGTCCTCCGCGCCGCCATCGCCGCCGATCCGCAGGACGCGCGCGCGCCTTACTTCCTCGGCAACCTGCTCTTCGACTGGCAGCCGGCCGAGGCGATCGCGCTCTGGGAAAAATCCGCCGCGCTCGATCCGGCGTTTCCGATCGCGTGGCGTAATCTCGCGCAGGCCTACTCGCACCAGCCGGGCGACGACGCGCGCGCAAAAGCGATCGCGTGCCTCGAGAAGGCGGTGGCGCTCGGCGAAAATTATCCGACCCACTTCGCCGAGCTCGACCAGCTTTACGAGGCCGCCAGCGCGCCGGTGGAGAAACGGCTCGCGCTGCTCGAGCAGCATCAGTCGGCCGTGATGAAAAAGGACGAAGGACTCGCGAGCCTGATCGGCCTGAAAACGTTCGCGGGCAAGCCCGACGAGGCGATCGCGCTGCTGCAAGGCCGGACCTTCAGCATCTGGGAAGGCGGCACGCGCTTCAACACCGGCCAGGCGTGGACGGACGCGCACGTCGCGCGCGCGTTGCAGCGCTTCGCCGCGAAGCATTACGCCGACGCGCTCGCCGATCTCGAGATCGCGCTGAAATTCCCCGCGAATCTCCGCGCGAATGAAAACGCCGCGGGCTTTTCGCGTCAGCCGGAGATCAGCTACTGGATCGGTTGCGCACACGACGCGCTCGGCCACGTCGATCAGGCGAAGCAGGCGTGGACCGACGCCGCGAATCCGCCCGCCGCGGCCGCTCCTGCGCGCGGCGGCGGTGGCGGACGCGGCTTCGGCAATCCGCTCGCGGCGCGCGCCACGCGTTATTATCAGGCGCTCGCGCTGCGGAAACTCGGCGACAACGCGCGCGCCGAGACGATTTTCCGCGAGCTCGTTGCCGCCGGCAACGCCGCGCTCGCCTCGACGAGCGAGGCGGCCGACGGCGCCGCCGGGCCCGGCCCGCGGCAATCGCCGCGCGCGCGCACGGCGACGGCGCACTACGTCACCGGGCTCGGGCTGGCCGGCTTGGGCGAACAGGAAAAAGCCCGCGCGGAATTCACCGCCGCGCTGGCCGATGCGCCCGATAATCTCGGCGCGAAGCTCGCGCTGGCGCAGCTTTAACCACAGCGATGGCGTCGATGATCGCTCCGCTCTATTTCTCCGTCGGGCGATCGCGCAGCGCCACGAAAATCACCGCCTGGCTGTTCGTCGCGGCGGCGGCGCCGCTCTCGCTGCTCGCGAGCGAACTCGCGAGCCCCGACGGGCGGCTCGTCGCGGAGTTTCGGTTGAATGCCGACGGCGCGCCGCGCTACGCGATCCGCATCGCGGGCCACCCGGCGCTCGAGGAATCGAAGCTCGGGCTCGTGCGCGACGATGCGGATTTTTCCACCGGCCTGAAGCTCGCGGCGGAGTCGGCCGTGGAACCGGTGCGCGACGATTACGAAATCCTCACGGCGAAGCGTCGCATGAACCATTACGCGGCGAATCGGAAGACGTTTCACCTGCTCGCCGCGGGCGGCCGGAAGCTGGACATCTTTTTTCAGGTTTCGAACGACGGCGTGGCGTTCCGGTATTTTTTTCCGGAAACGAGCGCCGAGGTGCGCCGGCTGCGCGACGAAGTTTCCTCGTTTCATTTTCCCGCCGGCACGCGCGCGTGGCTGCAGCCGATGTCGGCCGCGAAGACCGGCTGGGCGCAGGTGAATCCGTGCTACGAGGAGTTCTACGAAAAGGATATCGCCGCCGGCACGCCGTCGCCGCTCGCGGGGTGGGTGTATCCGGCGCTGTTTCGCAGCGGCGACACATGGCTGCTCGTGACCGAGGGCTCGCTCGGCCGGAACTATTGCGGCACGCGCCTGCGCGCCGAGTCGCCCGACCGCGAATACAGCGTCGGTTTCCCCGATCCGCGCGAAAATTTCCAGGGCGGCGCCGTGAATCCCGAATCGACGCTGCCGTGGGCCACGCCGTGGCGCGTGATCGTGGTCGGCAGCCTCAAGACCGTCGCCGAGTCCACGCTCGGCATCGATCTCGCCGATCCGCCGCAGCCTGGGGACGCGACGCCCCCGTCGCGTTCCAATCCGCCCGGCCAGGCCGCCGCGGCTCCAGGTTATGCGAGTTTTCCCGGCAAGGCCACGTGGAGCTGGCCGCTCATGGGCGATCGCAACACGAACTACGACGTGCAGAAAAAGTTCATCGATTACGCGGCCGACATGAGCTGGCGTTACACGCTGATCGACGCGCTTTGGGACAAGCAGATCGGCTACGAAAAAGTGAAGGAGCTCATCGATTACGCGCGCACGAAAAACGTCGCGATCCTCCTCTGGTATAATTCGGCCGGCGACTGGTGCGCGGCGCCACAGACGCCGCGCAGCAAGCTGCTCACGCACGAGAGCCGCGTGGCGGAATTCGCGCGCCTGAAGGAAATGGGCGTGGCGGGACTGAAGATCGATTTCTTCGGCGGCGACGGCCAATCGATGATCGGCTATTACCACGACATCCTGGCGGATGCGGCGCCGTTCGGCTTCGCGCTGAATTTCCACGGCGCCACGCTCCCGCGCGGCTGGCAGCGCACCTTTCCGCAGCTCATGACGATGGAGGCGATCAAGGGCGAAGAGTATGTGACCTTCGAGCAGAAGAACGCCGACGAGGAGCCGACGCATGCGGCGATGCTGCCGTTCACGCGGAATGTTTTCGACCCGATGGATTTCACGCCCGTGGCGCTCGACCGCATCAACGATCGCGTGCAACGCCGCACCACGAGCGCGTTCGAGCTCGCGCTGTCGGTGGTGTTCACCTCGGGCATCACGCACTACGCGGAAATTCCCGCAGGCCTGGCGAAAGCGCCGGACTACGTGCGCGAATTTTTGAAGCACGTGCCGAGCGTCTGGGACGACGTGAAATTCCTCGACGGCTTTCCGGGAAAGTTCGTGGCGCTCGCGCGGCGCGGCGACGGTCGCTGGTATCTCGCCGGCATCAACGGCGAGGCCGAGGAAAAGCAGCTCTCGCTCGACCTGCGCGAACTAAAGCTGCGCGCCGGCGGCGCGGCGACGCTGATCCGCGATGGCGGCGAAGGAAACCTGTCGTTCCGCGAGGAGACGCCGAAGATTTCCGACGCCGGCCGGCTCGACATCACGCTCGCACCGCACGGCGGGTTTGTCGCAGTCTTCGAGTGAGATTTCCGTTTTTTCAAAAATGAAAACTCTCGGGCTGCTTCTGCTGGGTGTCGTGGTCGTCGCCGCCGGCGAGCCGGCGACTTCGCCCGTGCCGGCGACCGCGACACTGGCGACGAGTGCCGCGCCGCTGCGGATTCCCGTGCACGATCCGGTGATGATCCGCGAGCGCGGCGCGTATTACATCTTCGCGACCGGGATGGGCATCTCCGTGTGGTCGTCGAAGGATATGGAGCACTGGCAGCACGAGAAGCCGGTTTTCAGCGCGCCGCCGGAATGGGCGGTTGCGGCGGTGCCGGGATTTCGCGGTCACATCTGGGCGCCGGACATCAGTTTCTTCGACGGAAAATTTTATCTCTACTACGCCGTGTCGGCGTTCGGGAAAAACACGTCGTGCATCGGCGTCGCGACGAACGTCACGCTCGACCCCGCGGATCCGCGCTTCAAGTGGGAGGACCACGGCAAGGTCATCCAGTCGTTCCCCGGCAAGACGAACTGGAACGCGATCGACCCGAATCTGATCGTCGACGAGCGCGGCACGCCGTGGCTCACGTTCGGTTCGTTCTGGGACGGATTGAAAATCGCAAAGCTCGCGCCCGACCGGCTCGCGATCGACGACGACGTCGCGAACCTGCCGACGATCGCGAGCCGCAAGCCGCTTCCCTCCGCCGAGAATCCGCCCGCGCCGCCCGGCAATCCCGTCGAGGCCGGCGGCAATGCGATCGAGGCGCCCTTCGTGTTTCGGCACGGCGGCTACTATTATCTTTTTGCGTCGATCGACTACTGCTGCCGCGGGCCGAAGAGCGATTACAAGATGATCGTCGGCCGCGCGCGCGATGTCCGCGGCCCGTATGTCGATGCGGCCGGCGCGCCGCTCGCGCACGGCGGCGGCACGCTCGTGCTCGCGGGCGACAGCGACTGGTATGGCGTGGGGCATTGCGCGGTCTGCGAGTTCGACGGCACCGACTATCTGATTTTCCACGGCTACGACGCGGCCGACCAGGGGCGCTCGAAATTGCGCATCGAAAAACTCGCGTGGAATCGCGACGGCTGGCCGGCCGTCACGCGCACCGAAACGAAGCCCGCAACGTCTTCCTCCCCGTGAATACTCCGACCCCTCATGCCGTTCGCACCTGCGTCGCCGACGCGCTTCGCCTCCCGGGTTTTCGCCACGCGCGCTCGCTCGTCGGCGCCGCGGCGCTCGCGTTGCTCGCAGCGATCCCGCTGCGCGCGCTCGACCGGCCGGATGTCACGTTCAAGGTTTTCCAGTTTCCGGAGGACAAGATTCCGCGGATCGACGGCGACGCGTCGGACTGGGCCATCGTGCCGGACGACTACGCGATCACGACCGACCAGCTCGTCGACGACAATCACCGCCACCCGAAGCCCGACCCGAAGAATCTCGATATCAAGGTTCGCGTCGGCTGGGTGAAGGGACTCAGCCGGCTCTATTTTCTCTACGAGGCCTACGACGATTTTTGGGACTTTGCCGATCCGGGCCTGCACAACGACACGTTTGAAATCGTCGTCGATGGCGACGCGTCGGGCGGCCCGTTGATTCCGAAGGGCAATCCGCGTTTCTGGTCGGACGAGCGCGTCGGCAAGAGCACCGCGGCGCCCGATGATCGCATCTCGGTCGACGAAGCCAACTGGGCGATCCACGGCGTGGCCGCGCAGAATTACCACATCATGACGCCGGCGGTCGGGAAGGATTGGACGATGGCGTGGAACGCCGGCACGTGGACGAAAAATTTTCCGTGGGCCTCGGCGAAGACGAATTTCAACTTCAAGCACGGCGAGTCCGGCAAGCTCGTGCTCGAGTTCTACATCACGGTGTTCGACTACGCGGGCCCGGAAGGCCCGGAGCGCGCCGTGCAGTCGGTCTTCCGCGAAAACAAAATCATCGGCCTGAGCTTTGCGGTGATCGATTACGACGCGCCGAATGCGCCGGGCGGCAGCGGATTCTGGAATCTCTCGCGCCAGCACACGATGTATGGCCAGGCATCCGAGCTGTGCGCGTTTCGCCTGATGCCGGTCGAGCCGAAGCTGCTGCCCGCGCTCGAGGCGCATTGGTCGCACACCGTCGTCGACATGGATCGGCGCCTCGTCGCGTTCAAGGACGAGACGATCGGCCAGCCCACGGCGTGGAAGTGGACCTTCGGCGACGGCGACACTTCGACGGAGCAGCATCCGCTTCACGCCTTCAAAAAACCCGGCAACTACGTCACGATCCTCGACGTGACCGACGCCGCCGGCCACACCTCGCGGCGCTCGCAAATCTGGGCCGTGCAGCTCCGCTGATGAATCGCGCCGCCAGTTCGCGTCGCGGCCCGCCCGAGCTTTCGTTTTTATGAAAACCCCTCCGCCCCTTCGTTTCCTTTCCAGTGCTCGGCTTCGCCCCGCGTGGTGTTGCGTGCTGCTCGCCGGTCTCGGCGCCGTCGCGCCGCTGCGCGCATTGCAACGGCCGGACGTGACGTTCCAGGTGTTTCAGTTTCCCGCGGACAAAATCCCGCGGATCGACGGCGACACTTCCGACTGGGACATCGTGCCCGACAGCTACGCGATCAAGAGCGACCAGTTTGTCGACGATAACAAAAAACATCCCACGCCCGACCCGAAGAACATCGACGTGAAAATCCGCGTCGGCTGGGTGAAGGGCCTGAACCGCCTTTATTTCCTCTACGAGGCTTACGACGACTACTGGGACTTCGCGCTGCCCGGCCTGCACAACGACACGTTCGAAGTCATCGTCGATGGCGACGCGTCCGGCGGCCCGCTGATCGACAAAGGCCACCGCGAGATGTGGACGCCCGAGATGGTCGGCCAGACCACCGCCACGCCCGACGACCGCATCAGCGTGAGCGAGGCGCATTGGGCGATCCACGGCGTGCACGCGCAGAACTACCACATCTTCACGCCCGCGCAGGGCAAGGACTGGGCGCTCGCGTGGGATTCGGCCTCGTGGGTGAAAGAGTTTCCCTACGCGAACTCGAAGCTCCGCTACGATTGCAAGCCCGGCCAGCCCGGGAAGATCGTGCTCGAATTCTGGATCACGCCCTTCGACTACGCCGGCCCCGAAGGTCCGCAGCGCGCCGTCGAGTCGGTCCTGCGCGAAAACAAAATCATCGGCCTCAGCTTCGTCATCATCGACTACGACGACGAAAAGGCCCGCGACAACAATGGCTTCTGGACGCTCGCGCGCGTGCGCACCGCCTACGGCCAGGCGTCCGAGCTGTGCGCGTTCAAGCTCATGCCGCTCGAGCCGGCGTTCGTGCCCGCGCTCGAGGCGCGCTGGTCGTTCAAGGTCGTCGACATGGATCGGCACCTCGTCGCGTTCAAGGACGAGTCGATCGGCAAAACCAAAGTCACCGCGTGGAAATGGGACTTCGGCGACGGCGAATCCTCCACCGAACAGTTTCCCCTGCATGCCTACAAACGGCCCGGCAACTACGTCACCGTGCTGGAAATCACCGGCGCCGACGGCACCACGTCGCGGCGCTCGAAAGTCTGGGACGTGCAACTCCGCTAACGCATGAAACACCGATTCTCCCTCGCCATTCTGGCCGCCGGTCTGCTCCTCGCGGGCGCCGCGCGCGCCGCCGATGCCGCGCTGCCGCACCTCGAAAAACGCGGCGCCGCCACGCAGCTCGTCGTCGACGGCAAACCGTTCCTCGTCCTCGGCGGCGAGACGGCGAACACCGCTTCATCTTCGCTCGACTACATGGCGACCGTCTGGCCGCGGCTGGCGAAGATGAACCTGAACACCGCGCTCGTCGGCATCGCGTGGGACTGGATCGAGCCGGAAGAGGGGAAATTCGATTTCACGACCGTCGACGGCATGCTTCGCCAGGCGCGCGAGCAGAAGATGCACGTCGCGATCGTCTGGTTCGGGAGCTGGAAGAACGGTCTCTCGAGCTTCGCGCCCGCGTGGGTGAAGCGCGACCAGCAGCGCTTCCCGCGCGTGCGGATCAAGAGCGGCAAGTCCGTCGAAATTCTTTCCGTGTTCAACGACGCGAGCCGCGACGCGGACGCGCGCGCGTTCGGCGCATTGCTACGCCACGTCCGCGAAAACGACCCGCAGCACACCGTGATCATGGTGCAGGTCGAAAACGAAGTCGGCATCCTCGGCGATTCGCGCGACCGGCTGCCGGCCGCCGACGCCGCGTGGACGCAGCCCGTGCCGTCCGAAGTGATCGCGCGCGTGCGCAGCGAGGCCGCGTGGCCGGCGTTGAAAAAAGTCTGGCAGGACGCCGGCGCGAAGACCGCCGGCGCGTGGGCCGAAGTCTTCGGCACCTCGACCGCGGCCGAGGAAATTTTCCAGGCGTGGCACTACGCGCGCTACATGGACCGCGTCGCCGCGGCGGGCAAAGCCGAGCTGCTGATTCCGTTTTTCACCAACACGTGGATCGTGCAGCCCGAGGACAAGGGCCCGGGCGATTATCCGACCGGCGGGCCCGAGCCGCTGACGATCGACCTCTGGCGCGTCGGCGCGCCGCACATCGACCTGAACTGCCCCGACATCTACCTGCCGAATTTCGCGGAGTGGGTCGGGCGCTTTCATCGCGCGGACAATCCGCTCTTCGTGCCGGAGTCGCGCGGCGACGCCGGCGGCGTGGCGAACGCCATGTTCGCGATCGGCGCGCACCACGCGCTCGGCTACTCGCCCTTCGGCATCGACAACGCCGGCCGGCTCACGACGCTGCGGCCCGATGCGACCGCCACGCCGCCGACGGAGATCGAAAATCTCCCGCTGCCGCGCGGTTACGCGCTCCTGCAGCAGATGGCGCCCGTGATTCTCGACTGCCAGGCGAAGGACACGATCGCGACCGTGTTGCTCAGCACCGAGCATCAGACCGAGGACATCGCGCTCGGCAACTACACCGTCAACGTCGACCTCCGCCGCAATCGCCGCAATCCCAGCCAGGTGCCCGCCTCCGGCTACGCGATGGTGCTCAACGTCGGGCCCGACGAATATTTCGTCGTCGGCGCGGACACGCAGGTGATCTTTTATCCGCGGCCCGCGACCGGCGAGATCGTCGGCTTCGCGCAGGCGGAGATCGGCGAGTTCGTGAACGGCGCGTGGAAACCCGGCCGCCGGATGAATGGCGACGACATTCTCCTCCGCTACGATCTGGCGGAAGCCGCCGACAAAAACCAATCCGGCAGCGGCCTGCGCTTCAACGGCACGACACCGAGCGTGCAGCACGTGAAGCTCTATCGTTACCGCTGAGCCTCGCCGCTCCGGGCCTCAACCCTCCGCTATCGCTGTGCGTCGCTGTTTCTTTGTTGCAGGCGCCGTCGGTGCACTTCTCGCGGCACCGGCGCGCGCGACGGTGAACATCGACGCCAGCGTCGCCGCGAAGCGGCCCGAGCCGCTCGCCTTCGCGGTCGGCGGCAAGTCGCCCGACGGCCACGCGCTCTCCGCCAACTCGCGTTATCTCACGCTCGACGGCCAGCCGTGGTTTCCGGTGATGGGCGAGTTTCATTTCTCGCGCTATCCGGCCGAGGAGTGGGAGACCGAGCTGCTGAAGATGAAGGCCGGCGGCATCAACGTCGTCGCGACCTACGTGTTCTGGATTCATCACGAGGAGACCGAGGGAAAATTCGACTGGTCCGGCCGGCGCGATTTGCGGCGCTTCGTCGAATTGTGCGCGAAGTGCGGCCTGCGCGCGTGGGTGCGCGTCGGCCCGTGGGACCACGGCGAGGCGCGCAACGGCGGCTTCCCCGACTGGCTCGTGCAACTCGGCGACGTGCGCTCGAACAACCCGGCCTATCTCGCGCACGTGAAGACCTTCTTCGGCGAGATCAGCCGGCAGTTGCATGGACTCTTCTGGCAGGACGGCGGCCCGATCGTCGGCGTGCAGATCGAAAACGAATATCACCCGCGCGCCGGCGGCATCGAACACATGCGCACGCTCCTCCAGCTCGCGCGCGACGCGGGCATCGTGGCGCCATTTTATTCCGCGACCGGTTGGGACAACGCCGCGGTGCCGCCGACGGATTTTCTCCCGGTCTTCGGCGGTTACACCGAGCAGTTCTGGAGCGACAGCCTCGCCGAGCTTCCGCCGAATCAGAACTTTTTCTTCACCGCGATCCGCGCCGAGGACAACGTCATGGGCGACCTCTCGCCCAAGAATCCCGGCTACAATTCCAAATACGACGCGTTCCCGTTTCTCACCGCCGAGATGGGCGGCGGCATGTCGATCGCTTATCATCGTCGGCCGGTCATGCGCGCGGACGACTCGACCGCGGCGGCGCTCGTGAAGCTCGGCGCCGGGATCAGCGGGCTCGGTTACTACATGTATCACGGCGGCACGAATCCCGACGGCCTCACGTCGCTGCAGGAAACGCAGTCGGTCTGGAACGGCTACAACGACATGGAGGCGAAGTCCTACGATTTTCAGGCGCCACTCGGCGAATTCGGCCAGTTCAACGAAACGTATCGCACGATGCGCGTGCTGCACTTGTTCCTGGCCGACTTCGGCGCGCAGCTCGCGCCGATGGCCGCGTATTTTCCAACGCCGGCGCCGAAAAATCGCGACGACGTTGCCACTCCGCGCGTCGCCGCCCGCCTCGACGACGAAGGGCGGCGCGGATTTATTTTCATCAACAACTACCAGCGCAATCATCCGCTCGGCGACAAAACGGATTTTCAGGTCGCGCTGAAACTTCCGGCCGGCGTGCTGCAGATTCCGCGCTCGCCGACGACGATCCCGAACGGGGTCTACACGCACTGGCCGGTGAATCTCGACGTCGGCGGCGCGACGCTCCGCTACGCGACCGCCGAGCTGCTCTGCCAGCTCGACGAGCCGCGCACGCTCGTCTTCAGCGCGTGGCCCGGCCTGCGCGCGGATTTCGCGTTCGAGGCGGGCGCGGACGTTTCCACCGAATCCGGAAACCTCCGGCGCGAAGCGGACGCCGTCATCGTGGAAAATGTCGCGACGGGTCGGATGACTGTAAAAGGGCGCGATCAAAAACAGACGACGATCGTCGTGCTGCCACGCGCGGAGGCGCTGCGCGTCGCGAAAGCGCGCCTCGCCGGCCGCGACCGTTTGATTCGCTCCGAGGGAGATCTGTTTTTCGAGCGCGATCGCGTGCACGTGACCTCGCGCGATCCGGCGAAACTGGACGTCGCCGTTTTTCCCGCGCTCGCGCGCACGCCCGCGGAATTCCGGGACGCCGGTCGCAGCGGAATTTTTCAGCGCTACGTTCACGCAGCCGCGGCCGCGCCGGCGGCGGGTGCGGTGAGCTGCGCCGCGGTGAAGGCGGCCGCTCCGTCCGTGCCGGCGAAGATGAATCCGAATCCGCGCCGTCACGTGGCGATGGAGCCGGACGACGCGGACTTCGCGCGCGCCGCGGTGTGGCATCTTGAATTTCCGGCCGGCGTCGCGGCCGATGCGGCGCACACGTTTCTGCGGATCGAATACGAAGGCGATGTCGCCCGGGTCTACGCCGGTCCGCGCTTCGACAACGACAATTTCTACAAGGGCACGCCGTGGGAGCTAGCGCTCTGGCGCTACTCGCCGGAGGAGCTGCGGCGCGGGCTCGATCTGAAAATTCTCCCTTTGCGCAAGGACACGCCGCTGTTTCTCGAGCGGAGCGCCCGGCCCGATTTTTCGACCGCGGACGAAGTCCTGCGACTGAAAGCGGTGACGCTGCAGCGCGAGTATGCCGCGACATTCGATGCTTCGCTTTAGAGTTCATTTCCAAACCGCTTCGACGGATCTGGCTGGGAACGCGGCGTCCTCGCCGCGTTCGCTCCGAAAAACGCGGCGAGGGCGCCGCGTCCCCAGCCAGGCCGTCGAGTTTTGAAATTAGCTCCTAACTGCTCGGTGAGATGCCTCACCAATCGGACCGCCCATGAATTTTCCACATGACCATCAAGTTCCCGCGACCCAAGGTTCTCTCCCTTAGTTTTCTTTTGCTCCATGCCGTCGTGATGTCTGGCCAATCCTCTACCACTCCGCTCGCCGGCGAATGGCGATTCGCGCTCGATCGCGGCGACGCGGGCGTGAACGAGAAATGGTTCGCGAGCGAGCTCGCGGGCCGTGACCGCATCAAGCTTCCCGGCATCCTGCAGGCGCAGGGCTACGGCGACGAGATCGCCGTCGGCACGCCGTGGGTCGTCGGTCTCGGCGATGCATGGTGGAAACTGCAACCTACCGAGCTGCGCGCGCACTTCTCCCAGCCGGGTCGCGTCGAGGTGCCGTTTCTCTCGCAACCGCCGCGGCATTATCTCGGCGCCGCGTGGTATCAGCGCCAGATTGACGTGCCGGAGTCCGCCGCCGGCCGGCGTTTCGAACTTTTCCTCGAGCGCGCGCATTGGGAAACGACCGTGTGGATCGACGATCGCGCCTATGCGCCGGACCGCAGCCTGAGCGCGCCGCACGTGACCGACCTGGGCGCGCTCGCACCCGGGAAACACCGGCTCACCATCCGCGTCGACAACCGCCAGATCGTGCGCGACCCGCAGAACGACGGCCACGGCGTCGACGGCCACAGTGTGTCCGATGCGCTCGGCGCGACGTGGAACGGCATCGTCGGCCGCATCGAGCTGCGCGCGACGACGCCGGTGTGGATCGCGGACGCGCAGATTTTTCCGAACGTCGAAAAAAAATCCGCGCGTGTGCAGGTCGCGATCGGCAACGCCACCGGTCAGCCTGGCGCCGGCAACATCGAGGTCGGCGGGAAATCCGTGTCCGTCTCATGGGACGCCAATGGCGGCCGCGCGGAAATCGAAATCGCGCTCGGAGAAAAAACGGAAACGTGGAGCGAGTTTTCGCCCGCGCTTCAGCGGCTCACGGTCACATTGCGCGGCGGCGGCGCGGACGACGCGCGCGCGCTCACGTTCGGCCTGCGCGAGATCGCGCACCGCGACAAGGACCTCGTGCTGAACGGCCGCGCGATCAATCTGCGCACGACGCATTTCGGCGGCGATTTTCCGCTCACGGGCTATCCGGCGACCGACGTCGATTCGTGGAAGAAAATTTTCCGCGTCTGCCAGGACTTCGGGCTGAACGGCATGCGTTTTCACTCGTGGTGCCCGCCCGAGGCGGCGTTCACCGCGGCGGATGAGCTGGGTTTTTACCTGCAGCCGGAGTGCGGGCTGTGGGCGCCGTTCAATCCCGGCAGCCCTTACACGAAATTTCTCGCGGAGGAGACCGCGCGCATCCTCGCGGCGTTCGGCAATCATCCGTCGTTCGTGCTGCTCTCGCCGAGCAACGAGCCGGCCGGCCGCTACACGCAGATCACGCCGCAGTGGGCGAAGGAAAACTACGAGAAGGATCCGCGCCGGCTCTACTCGGCCGGCACCGGCTGGTCCGCGCCCGAGCAGGTGACGGGCGGCGCGCAATACGCGACGCTCGTGCGTTTCGGGCGCAGCGAGCTGCGCAATACCGCGGGCTGGTTCGGCCGCGACTACCGCGCCGCCCTCGACAATGTCCACATCCCCGTGCTCGCGCACGAAGTCGGCCAGTGGTGCGCGTATCCCGACTTCGACGTGATCAAGGAATTCACCGGCTACCTGCGGCCGAGCAATTACGACATCTTCAAATACATCGCCGAGCAAAACGGCGTGCTGGCCTACGATCGCGCGTTCGCGTGGGCCTCGGGCCGTTTCCAGCTCGCGTGCTACAAGGAGGAAATCGAGGCCAATCTTCGCACGCCGGGGCTCGCCGGCTATCAGTTGCTCGATCTCCACGATTACCTCGGCCAGGGCACCGCGCTGATCGGCGTCGTCGACGCGTTCTGGAAACCGAAAGGCTACGTCACCGGCGCGGAGTTTCGCCGTTTCAACAACGTCACCGTGCCGCTCGCGCGGCTCGCGAAGCGGACGTTCACCACCGCCGACACGCTCACCGCCGAGGTCGAGCTTTACCATTTTGCTGCCGCGCCGCTCGCGAACGCTGCGCCCTATTGGAAAATCGTCGACGCGCGCGGTCGCGCCGTCGCGCAGGGCGAATGGCCCGCGCGCGAAATTTCCGTGGGCAAGAACATCCCGCTCGGCCAGGTCGAGATCGCGCTCGCGAAGCTGCCCGCGCCCGCCGCCTACAAGCTCGTCGTCGGCCTCGCGCACACGAAGGTCGAGAACGACTGGAATTTCTGGCTGTATCCGGCGCAGATCGACGCGACCGCGCCCGCCGACGTGCTCGTGACGAGCGACTGGCCGGCGGCGGCGCAGCGGCTCGCGGCAGGCGGCAAGGTCGTCTTCGTGCCCGCCGCGCGCGATCTCGACCCGGCGAAGTGCCCGCCGATGAAACGCGTGCCGGTGTTCTGGAACATCCAGATGACCGTGCGCCCGCCGCGCAACCCGACGCCGCGTTTCGACGCGATGCTCGGCCTGCTCTGCGACGACAAGCATCCGGCGCTCGCGGAATTTCCGACCGAGCCGAACTGCGACTGGCAGTGGACGCCGCTCGTCGACGACGTGAAGTCGGTCAACCTCGCCGGCGCGCCGCGCGATTTGAAGCCGATCGTCGCCGCGATCGACGACTGGAATCGCAACTGGCGGCTCGGCGTGATCTTCGAGTGCAAGGTCGGCGCCGGCCGGCTGCTCGTGTCGACCATCGATCTCGAAAAAGCCGAGGCTTCACCCGGCGCGCAGCAGCTTCGCCGCTCGCTGCTCGACTACGCCGCGGGCGACAAGTTTCGTCCCGCGGTCGCGCTCACGCCGGAGCAGGCGAAAGCGCTCTGGACGGCGGGTCCGGCCAGCGCGGCGCCGGATCGCCCGCGTGCTTTCGATCCCGATCTGAACGACGGCTCGATCTCGCAACCGAAAAAACAGTAGCGCCTCGGTGCAAAACCATTCCGCCTTTATGATGACCCGCTCCTTTTCAAAACGAATTCTGTCGCGCCCGGCCCGCTGGCTCTCGCCGCTGGCGGCCGTTCTTTTCGGTCTCGCGACTGCGGCGCAGGCCGCGCCCGTGGAATTTGTCTTCGACGGCCGCGGTGCGGTCTCGAAGAAATGGACGCTCAAGGAACTCAATCCCGACCTGCCGTCCGACTGGTCGGGCTATAATTTTCTCGTGCTCGAATTTCGCGCGAGCTCGCCGCAGCGCTTCGAACTGGAGCTGCACACGCCCGGCAAGGTGATCGCGAAGCGGCTGCATCCGTTTCAAAACGCCCGCGTGCGCGCGGCGATTCCGTTGAAATATTTTTCCGCCGCGGCGAGTGGCGGCAACGACCTCGCGTCGCTGACGAACAAGCTCGGCGGCTCGTATTTCATGAGCATCGAGTTCGGCGGCTACGGACCGATCGACGAGGTGCAGGCCGTCGGCGTGACGATGCGCGATCCGGTGGGCGCACCGAAACTGGAAATCCAATCCGTGAAGCTCGCGAAGGATTCGCCCGGCGACGAAGTGCTCGAGCCGAAGCTGCTCGTGGACGAATTCGGCCAGTGGATCCCCGCCGACTGGCCGGGCAAGGCGAAGACGTTGGACGATCTGAAAAAATCGTGGGCCGAGGAGGCGTCATCGTTGGGAAAAAATCCGCTGCCCGACCGCGATCGTTTCGGCGGGTTCGCGAAGACGCAGGCGAAAGCGACGGGCTTCTTCCGCGTCGAGCAGATCGACGGCAAGTGGTGGTTCATCGATCCCGAAGGGCATTACTTTTTTTCCAACGGCGCCAACGGCATCTCGACGGTGTCCGCCACGCGCATCACCGGCCGCGAGCCGATTTTCACGGCGCTCCCGCCGGCGGACCTTGTGCCACCGACGCCCGGGCGCGGCGGTGGCGGATTCGGCGGCGGAGCGGCGGGCGGGGTCAGCGCGTCGTTCTACACTTGGAATCTCGTGCGCCGCTACGGCAGCGGCGAGACCTGGCGTGCGCAATGGGCGGAGACGACGGCGCGACGCATGGCGGACTGGGGGCTCAATACGTTTTACGGCGGCGACCAGAATCTGATGACGGCGGAGCCGCGGCGGCCTTTCGTGATCACGATCCGCGAGTGGCAGGGCGCACAGGGCCAGTCGTTTCTCGGGCTCACGGATGTTTACGCCGACGACTTCGAGTCGCGCGTGGACGCCATCGCCGAACGCTCCTGCGCGCCTTACAAAAACGACCCCTTCCTGCTCGGCTACTTCATCGGCAACGAGCCCTCGTGGCCCACGCGCGAAAACGCGCTCGCCGACATGATCCTCGCCGCGCCGACGACGGGCCTCAATCGCGAGCTGAAAAAATGGTTCGCGGAAAAAGGCGACACGCTCGAGACGCGGCGCGCCTTCGCGTTTCAGGCGTTCGAGCGCTACCTCACCGTCATCATCGCGGCCGTGAAGAAGCACGACCCGAATCATCTCAACCTCGGCATCCGTTTCGGCGGCAGCCCGCCGCCCGAGGTGATCCGCTTCGGCCGGTTGTTCGATGTTTACAGCCACAACATTTATCAACCCTCGCCGGACCCGGCACGCATCCAACGCTATTACGACCTCACGGGCCGGCCGATCCTGATCGGTGAGTTTCACAACGGCACACCGGGTCGCGGCATGTCGCCCGGCCTCGTGCAGTCGGCGTCGCCAGAGGAGAAGGGATTTCTCTATCGCTGCTACGTCGAAAACGCGGCGGCGAATCCCGCCATTGTCGGCGCGCACTGGTTTCAGTTCATCGACCAGCCGAACACCGGGCGCAACGACGGCGAGAACTACAACATCGGCATGGTCGACGTCACCGACCGGCCGTATCCGGACATGGTGGCGGCGATGAAGCTCGCGCATCAAAACGTGCTCGAGGTGCGGCTCGGCCGGATGGCGCCGGCGCAGCGCCGCACGGGCGCGGACGCACAGGATTTTCTCACCCGCCCCAGCGGAACAATTCCCGCACCAAAGCAATGAACCCCGCGGAAATCTCACGGCGCGATTTCGTGAAAAACTCCGCTCTGGCCGCCGCAGCGCTCCAGCTTCCGGGGGTGCTGGGTTCGAAAGCGAGTGCGGCCGCCGAAGTTTCGTCTGCCGCGGCGAGCGGAGCTGGTTCTGTTAATCCGATCGAGCTGCGCTGGATCGATGGTGGCGTGCCGCGCGCGTTGCCCGGCACGGCGTGGGGAGTGCCGTGGCCGCGTGGACGGTTGGCGAAAAATACGTCGCTCGCGTTACAAACGGCCGCAGGCGAGCCGGTGCCAGTGCAGAGCTGGCCGCTCGCCTACTGGCCGGATGGCTCGCTCAAGTGGACGGGCCACGCGATCGGTGCGAATGCCGGCGGTGTTGAGCGTTTAAGAATTTCACCCGGCGTGCCGGCCGAGCCTGGACAGGCTATGAGCGTAAGCGAGTCGGCCGATGCAATAACGATCAATACGGGTGTGATCGTATGCCGGGTCGCGCGGCGTGGGGCGGCGATCGTCGAGTCGATCACCCGCGACGGTCGAGAGATTGCGCGCGACGGGCGGCTCGTCTGCCTGCGGCAGGACCGCGAGAAATTCGCGGCGGAGGGCGTGACGCGGCGGGAAACCTTCACCGGCGCAATTAGTGCTGCAACCGTCGAGCAGACGGGGCCGTTGCGCGCGGTTGTGAAACTCGAGGGTAAGCACGAGGGCCCAGGCGGGCGTGCTTGGCTGCCATTTACGCTGCGGCTGTATTTTCACGCGGGCGGCGAGGCGGTGCGAATCGTGCATACTTTCGTCTTCGACGGCGAACAGTCGACCGACTTCATCCAAGGTCTCGGGGTGCGCTTTGCGGTGCCGTTGCGCGACGAGGTTCACAATCGCCACGTGCGGTTCGTGGGCGAGGGGAGCGGCATGTGGGGCGAAGCGGTGCGCAACATGCCCGGCTGGGCGGGTCGTTTCAACTTCGCCTACGCAGACAAATTTACCGACCAGCTCGACGGCCGGCCGTGTCTGCCGCTGGCGGAGTTCGATGAGAAGAGCCGTCGCCAGATGGAAACGGTTCCGATCTGGAGCGACTTCACGCTTTTTCAATCTTCGGCCGATCACTTTGAAGTGCGGAAACGCACGGGCGCGCACAGCTCCTGGGTGGGTTCGGGGCACGGGCGCCGTTCCGCGGGACTGGCCTACATTGGCGGAGTGTCGGGTGGGATCGCGTTCGGCCGGCGGAATTTTTGGGAGATGCATCCAACGCAGCTCGACGTGAACGACGCGGCGACAGAGCTCGCGCAGTTCACGCTCTGGCTCTGGTCGCCCGACGCGCCGCCAATGGATTTACGTCATTACGACGACCACGCGCACGGCCTCGAAATCAATTACGAGGATTGGGAGGAAGGCCACAGCACGCCTCTCGGCGTGGCCCGCACCAACGAGCTCATGCTCTGGGCGCTGCCGGCGACACCGACGCGGGCGCGACTTCTCGAACTCGCCGAGGCGTTGCGTTCGCCGCCGCGGCTGTTGTGTCCGCCGGAACATTATCACGCCGCGCAGGTGTTCGGCATTTGGAGTCTGCCCGATCGTTCGACGCCGGCTAAGGCGCGGTTGGAGGACGAACTCGCGCACGTCATCGCGTTTTACCAGCAGGAGGTCGAGCAGCGACACTGGTATGGCTTTTGGAATTTCGGCGACATCATGCACACCTACGACGAGCACCGCCACACGTGGCGCTACGACGTCGGCGGCTACGCGTGGGACAATTCCGAAATGGTCCCGGATATGTGGCTCTGGTATTCCTTCCTGCGCACGGGTCGGGCGGATATTTTCCGGATGGCGGAGGCGATGACGCGCCACACGAGCGAGGTGGACATGCATCACCTCGGACCGTTCGCGCCGCTCGGCACGCGGCACAATGTCAACCACTGGGGCTGCGGCGCCAAGGAAGCGCGCATCAGTATGGCGGGCTTGCGGCGTTTCTATCACTACCTCACGGCCGACGAACGCACGGGCGACCTGATGCGGATGACGGTCAACGCCGACTTCGCCACCGTCGCGATCGATCCGCTGCGGAAAATCCTGCCGAAGACGCAGTATCCCACGCACGCGCGCAGCGGGCCGGATTGGTTCGCATTCGCGAGCAATTGGATGACCGAGTGGGAGCGCACGGGTGATACGAAGTGGCGCGACAAGATCGTCGCCGGCATGGACAGCCTCGCCGCGATGCCGCTCGGCATGATGTCCGGCCCCAACTTCGCCTACGATCCCGCGACGGGAAAACTCTACGACATCCAGGACATCGAGAAGGGAAATTACGTGATGCTCGCCGTCTTCGGCGGCGCCGAGGTGGCCTTCGAGTTGTCGCAGCTCATCGACCACCCCGCGTGGCAGAAAGCGTGGGAGCAATGCTGCGAGCTGTGGATGGCGCCCGAGGACGAACGCGCGCGCGTGACCGGCCGCAAGTATTCGACCGGGATGTATCCCACGTGGTATTCCCGCCTCACCGCCTATGCGGCGAATCGCCGCGGTGACACGCGGCTCGCCCGTCGCGCCTGGGAAGAATTTCTGCACGGGATCAACCGCGCGGACTTCCGCCGAATGCCCATCGAGAAGCGCCGCGTCGAAGGTCCCGCGGTGCTCAATCCGATCGACGAAATCTCATGGCTCGAGACGAACCATGCGTCGCAATGGTCGCTCAACCTGATCGAAAACCTCGCGCTGGTCGGCGAGCATCTGCCGGAGCTCGATCCGATGTGGAAACAATCCTGAGCGCGGATCCATTTGCTCGAAGCTTTTTAAACCTCCGCTCGTCCTGCCGGTTGAAATCTCCCGCGATGAAACTACCGATTCGTTCCCCCTTCGCTCTTCTCGCGACTGCGCTTGTTTTGCTTGGCGGTGCTGCCCGGCTCTTCGGCGAGGATGCGCCGGCGCGCGCCAGTGCACCGACGCCCGCGGCGCCCACGACCGATCCCACCACGGCCGAAGCGGCGGCCTCCGCGCGCGGTCGCGGCGGCTTCAGGCTGCCGGAACCGGCGAATCCGAAATTGCCGTCGCTGTTTCTTGTCGGCGACTCGACCATGCGCAACGGCCGCGACGACGGCCAGGGCAAGGGCGCCGAAGGCCAGTGGGGCTGGGGACACACGATCGCGGACTTGTTCGATCCGGCGAAAATCAACGTCGTCAACCGCGCCGTCGGCGGCCTCAGCAGCCGCACTTACCTCACGCTCGGTCATTGGGAGCGCGTGATGGCGATGCTCAAGCCCGGCGATTTCGTGATCATCCAGCTCGGCACGAACGATGACGGCGCGCTCAACGACGAGCCGCCGGGGCCGCTCCGGGCGCGCGGCACGATCCACGGCGTCGGCGAGGAGACGAAGGAGATCGACAACGTGATGACGAAAAAACACGAGGTCGTGCACACCTACGGCTGGTATATCCGGCAGTTTGTCCGCGACGCGAAATCGAAGGGCGCGACGCCGGTCGTCTGCTCGATCATTCCGCGCAAGGCGTGGGACGAGAACGGCCGCGCGCGCCGCAACTCCAACTACGAGGAGTGGGCGAAGCAGGTCGCCGAGCAGGAGAAAGTCGGCTTCATCGACCTCAACGAAATCATCGCGCGCAAATACGACGAGCTCGGTCACGACGCGGTGATGAAACTTTTTCCCGCGCCCGTCACCTCGCCCGACGGTCGCGTCGTCGACGAGCACACGCACACGAATCTCGCGGGCGCCGAGCTCAACGCCGCGTGTGTCGTCGCCGGCCTGAAGGCGTTGCATCCCGATCCACTCGCGCCATATTTTTCCGCTCGCGGACAGGCCGTCGCGGCGGTCGACCTCTCGCAACCCGAGCCCGTGCCCGCGAAACCCGCGCCGGCGAAATAGCCGAGTTTTTTCGCCTGACGCCGCGCTCGAAGTTCGCCTGAGTGGCGGTGTCTTGTTCAACCCCCGATCGCTTATCCTATGAAACCCTTGCTCAAGTTGGTCCGCGCGTTGGCCGTCCTGTTCGTCGCGTTCGCCGTCGCTCGCGCGGCGGAAATCGACGGCAAATGGAAAGCCGAGTTCGAAAGCCAGATCGGCCAGCTCAAATATGTCTTCGAGTTCAAGGCCGACGGCGCGACGCTCACCGGCAAGGCGACGAGCGACCGGGAGGGCCAGTCCTCGACGACCGAGATCAAGGAAGGCAAGGTCACGAAGGACGAAGTGTCGTTTGTCGAGACGCTGAAATTTCAGGACCAGGAAATCCGGATCGAATACAAGGGAAAAGTCGCCGGCGACGAACTGAAGCTGCACCGCAAGGTCGGCGACTTCGCCGAATACGACATCGTCGCGAAGCGCGTGAAGGAAGACGCGCCGGCGAAGAAGTAGGCGATCGCGCGACGCGAAGTCTGCCGACGCAGCGCGGGCGACCGGCGGAAAAATCAAGTGCCGTAAAGCCGGTCGCCGAAATCGCCGAGGCCGGGGAGGATGTATTTGCGGGCGTCGAGTTCGCGATCGAGCGCGGCGGTGTGGATCGCGGTGCCGGGATGGCTGCGCTCGACGGCGGCGGCGCCTTCGGGCGCGCTGACGATGCACACGAGCGTCGGAGCGACGGCGCCGTTTTGCTTCACGATCGTCAGCGCCTGCACGGCGGAGCCGCCGGTCGCGAGCATCGGGTCGACGACGAAGACATGCCGGCCCTCGAGCGGCGGGAGTTTGCAGTAGTAGCTGCGTGCGATCGCGGTCGTGTGATCGCGCTCGAGGCCGACGTAGCCGACGCTCACGTCGGGAAAAATATCGCTGAACGGCTGCACCATGCCGAGGCCGGCGCGCAGGATCGGGACGACTACGAGCGGCTGGTGCGCGAGCACGCGGCCGGTCATGCGCTCGAGCGGCGTGTCGATTTCCTTCGGCTCGGTTTCGATGCCGCTCGTGGCTTCGACGGCGAGCAGCAGGCTGATCTGGTAGGCGAGCGTGCGAAACGTGGCGGGTTTCGTCGTCCGGTCGCGCAGGTGCGTGATGATGTGCGCGGCGAGCGGATGATCGAGGACGTGGAGCGGCATGGCGGAATTTTCGATTCTCGATTGTTGATTTTCGGCTGGGCGCGAGCGGCGACAGGGGATGGGAAATCCAAAATCGAGAATCCAAAATCGAAAATCACAACAGGTCCCGCTCCACCTTCTGTTCGAGGTGGCGCTCGAATTCCTTGCGTAGCGCCTTGGATTTGCCGCGGAATCCCGGCAGCAGCGCGAGCCACTGGTAGACTTCCTGGCGCAGGTATTTCGGCATCACGGGCGCGGCAACGAGCAGCCGGTCGAGCGCGCGCACGCATTGCGCGGCGATGCGTTCGCAGACGATCTGGGCGGCCGCCGAGCTGTGCTGGCCGGCGAGATGCAGCGCGTGATCGAGCCGGCGCCGGCGATGCGTGAGGGCCGCGCGGTAGTCGAAGAGGCTCGGCGCGATCACGGTCAGCGTGCGCGGGAAAAAATTTGCCATGAGGTTCCACGGCTCGCGCCGGTAGTCGCCCGCGCTGCGAATGTCGCTGCGCAGCAGGACCGCCGGGAGGTCGGCGCATTTCGCAAACATGAATTCCACCACCGTGCCGCTGTCGAGGTCGGGGCCGTCGAAGTTGAACAGCGCGAGATCGGAGGCGACGAGCGCGCGCAGGTTGTAGTCGCGGATGGTGCGCGCGCTGCGGCCGCGCAGCTCGTTGAAATCCTGCGGCAGCATGCAGCGGAATTTGCCGTGGGATTTTTCGTAGATCGCCTCGGCGAGCCAGCCGTTGCCGATCAGATGTTTCAGGGAGAAAAGCTCGCCGGCGAGGTAGACCGTGTAGGTGCGTTTGCTTTTCTTCATGCCGCGTCTCGGCGAGAAAACGCGCGGCACCCGCGGCGCTCAACGCTAAACGGTTCGCTTCGCGAATCGTGGGAGAAAGGAGAAGGGAGAACGGAAAAGGAAAATATTGCGGAGGCTGCGGACCGTCCTGCTCCTTTCCCCGTTCTCCCTTCTCCGGCTCACGGAGTGAGCCTCAGCGTGTGTTCGGTTTTTCCGGAGCGCAGCGGCGTCGGTTCGCCGCGCGCCCAGGCGGCGTGGCCGGCGCGGAAATACGGCGAGAGCGGATGGCCGCTTTCGCCGCCGGGCATGTTGAAAATGCCCTCGGCCTCGTGGCCGGGCGAGACCACGAGCCGCTCGCTCGCGCCGTGAGTCGGCGTCTGCACGCGCGGCATGTCGACATCGCCCGGCAGCGAATCGGCGGGCATGTTCATCCAGCCGGTCGCCCAGTCGGGAAACGAATAACTGAACGGGTGGCGGATGCGCACGGTGTTGCGCAGGCCCCAGTTCGCGCGCGGCAGCGTGATCGCCTGACGATCGAGAAACGCGATGACGTCGTCCGCGGCGGCGACGAGCAGGTCGTCCCACGTGGCGAATTTCGGATCGAGCAGGTGCTTCGGCTTTTCGCGCAGCAACGTCCAGATCGCGGGTTCGAGGTGGAGCAGATCCGCGTCGAATTCCGGATTGGCGTCGCGGCAGGCGGCGAAAATCGGATCGAAGACGCGTTCGTAGACGGCCTGGCGAAACTGTTTCACGATCGGGTAGCTCACGGCGTCGAGGCTCGCGCGATTGTCCCATGGCTCGGCAAACGTGCGCAGCGCGGCGCGCGGTTTCTTCTGCGCGGTCACGGCCGGCGTGAGCGTGTCGAGGAGCAGCCGGTGCCACGGCGCGAGAAACAGCGCGCGGTCGTCGAGCTGCACGGCGAGCAGATCGCGCGGCGCGGCGTGCTCGAGCGGCGCGAGGTCGTCGCGGATTTGCGCGGCGCGGTTGGGACGGTGGTAGCCGCCGTCGCCAAGTATCGCGAGCGCGGCGCCGCCGATCTCGCGTTGGTTCGCGGACCACAGGCGGCCGTCCCTGGCGGAGATTTCCGCGGGCCGGCCGCTCGGTCGCGTGGTGACGACCGGCACGTCGTCGGGCGCGACGAAGCCGTCCCAATGCCGGTCGCCATACGCCCACGAAACGGGCAATCGCCCGTCGTAGCCGACGCGTTTCGGCAGAAAGCCCGCGATCGTCCAGCCGATGTCGCCCGCGGCGTCGGCGATCAGGATGTTGAGCGCGGGAATGCCACTATGGTGCGCGATCGCGAGGCCGGCGGCGACATCGGGCGCGTCTTCCAGCGCGAGTAGATCGAAGTTCGTCGCGGCCGGATCGTGTTCGGTCCAGCGCAGCGCGAGCGGCTGCTGCCGGTCGTTGGTGCCGACGATCGGGCCCCAGCGCGTCCAGCGATAATCGACGGCGACATCGCGACCGCCTTTCACGCGGATCACTTCGTGGCGCTGCTCGATTTGCGCGGAGCCTGGATTGCCGGGGACGACATACCACTCGGTGAGGCCGGGCTCCATCTCGACGACGACGAGGTCGCTCGTGTCGACAAACGCATCCGTGAAACCCCACGCGATGTGGCCGTTGCTGCCGGCGATGAACGCGGGCACGCCGGGCAACGTGAGACCGATCAGCGAGTGGCCGGGAAACTCGAGCGCGGCGCGATACCAGGTGTTCGGCACGCCGAGATCGAGGTGCATGTCGTTCGCCACGAGCGCGGCGCCGTTGGCCGTGTGCGCGCCGGCGAGCGCGAAGGCATTCGAGCCGAGCACGCCGTCGCGATCGTGGGCGGGAAACGGAAACGAATCGGGCGCGAGCCTATCCTCCGGCCCGCGGCCGCGCGCGCGCGAATGCGGCGCGGAGTGCGCGCCCAATTTCGTCGCGCGAAGATTGAGGATGTCCGGCCCGGGAATCGGCGCGAGCCGCCCGCTGCTGCCGTCGAGCGCGGCGTCGTCGGGTGCGACCAGCGGATCGAAGAAACCGAGCCCGGCCGAGCCGAACTGATCGCGCAGCGTCATCAGCGTTTTTTCGTAGCGGCCGGTGCCGTCCTGCAGCGTGAGCGTCATCGCGTAGTGCACGAGCACGCAGTCCTCGACGCGCCACGGCTGCGGCGTCTCGCGCACGACGTAATACTCGAACGGCTTCGCGCCGAGCGCGGCGAGGCCGGCGTTCACGCCGGCGGTGTAGGCTTCGAGGATCGCGCGGTGTTCGGCGGGCAGGCGCGCGACGACCTGCTGCGCGAGCGCGCGGAAACCGTGGATGCGCACGGCGCGGTCGCGCGGCACGGCGCGCGCGCCGAAGACCTCGGCGAGCTCGCCGGCGGCGCTGCGCCGGAACAAGTCCATCTGGAAAAACCGATCCTGCGCGTGGAGCCAGCCGAGCGCGCGTGCAGCATCGACGCGCGATTGGGCGCGGATCGTCGGCACGCCAAGCGCGTCGCGCTCGATCGTGACGGCGGCGCCGAGCCCGTGGACGGATTCGGTGCCGTCGAGCTGCGGCAGGCTCGCGCGCAGCCGCGAGTAGAACCAGAAGCCGGCGGCGATCAGCAGCACGACGAGCACGCTCGTGACGCTGGCGAGCAGGCGGAGGCGTTTCGCGGCGGCGGGATTCATCGTGGCGGATGCGCTGTCTGGCAGAGTGCGCGCGAGCGGGCAACGGCCAATGGCGTCAGCATGGCGCCGCGCTTACAGGCCGAGGCGGCGGCGGATTTCCGCGACGATTTCCGCGGGCGGCGGCGTGACGTCGATCGTCAGCGCGGCGCGCGGCGGCTCGAGCGCGGCGAATTGCGAAGGCAGCAGCCCGGCTTTCATGAAATGCGCGGGGCGCGCTTCAAGGCGGCGGCGAATGAGGGCGAAATCTCCGGTGAGGTGCACGAGTTTCACTTTGGCCGGATCGGACACGAGCGCGCGGCGGTAGTTCTCCTTCAGCGCGGAACACGTGACGACGGCGGAAGCGCCGCGCGCGAGCGTGGCGTCGATGAATGCGCGGATCGCGGCGAGCCAGGGCGCGCGGTCGGCGTCGTCGAGCGCGACGCCGCGGCTCATCTTCGCGATGTTCGCCGGCGGATGGAAATCGTCGGCGTCGCGAAACGTCCAGCCGAGCTCCGCGGCGAGCAGGCGGCCGATCGTGGTCTTGCCGCTGCCGGCGACGCCCATGATCAGCACGATCAACGGCGGCGCGGGAGGAGAGGGTTGGGTCACGTCGCCGGAAGTGTCGCGCGAGCGCTCAGATTTTTTCCCAGGCGCGGGTGCTGACCGAATCGCGGCCTTCGTCGAAGTCGAGGTAGTCGAACATCGTCATGATCGGCTTGCTCTCGAGATGGCTCTCGGCGATGCGCTTTTTAAGCGTCTCGGCGCCGGCGTCGCGCCAGCCGCGCTTGCTCATGAAACCGTTCCAGATCTCGCATTCTTCGTCACTGCGGCGGCCGCCGCGCTCCTCGGCCCAGGCGAGGATTTGTTCGTCGGTGGCGCCGCCGGCGAGGACGCGCGCCTTGAGTTCGTCGTAGTTCACGCGAAGGAAGGCGCAGCAGCGGCCGTCGAAGCCTTTGCCGAGGTTGGCGGCGTATTCGTCGGCAGGGAGTTTGCCGGCGGCTTGGAGGCGGATCTTGTCGAGCATGCGGCCGAAATAGACGAGGCGGCCGATTTTGACGTAGGGACTGCGGAGACCGGGGACGGCGGACATGGGAGTGCGTTGGTGCGATTGAGTTGGGTGTGAGGAATCGTGATGCGGCCGGAGCGAGGCGAAAGGAAAAGCGGCGCGCGGGAAATCCAAATCACGCGCGGCGCACATGCCAGTAGTAGACGCCGGTCGCCAGCACACCGAGCAGCCACGTCGGGAAGTTCACCCAGAGCTGGTGGAACGGCACCGCGTAGCGATGCACGGCCCAGATCACCGCGACGTGTTTCACCGCGATCAGGATCCAGCACACGAGGATCAGCCGCTCCACGCGCGGATTCGGCGGCTCGTGCGGGCGCACATGCACATCCGTGATGAAGGCATCGTGAGCGAGCGCGGGCGGCGGCTTGCGCCCGACGAGGTCGAGCAGATTCGAAAACATGTGGGCCCGCGAACATACGTCCGTGGTGCGAAAAGCAAAGCGGCGAAACGCGATTGCCGCGCGGCCGGGTCGCGGGCCGCGGCGCCGGCTCGCGATGGAACTTTTGTGTGCTATCTTCCGTCACAAAGTCATCATGAAAACCCATCGATTTTTGCTGACGGCGTTGCTGGGGATCGCGACGGCCCTCGCGCTGCGCGCGGCGGAGCAGCCCGAGCGGAACCCGCGGCTGCAGGTCGCGTTTTACGAGCCGGAGAAATTCACCGACGTGCGCTCGAGCTATTCGGGCGGCGAACGCGAGCGCGAGGATTATCTCTCGCAGGTCCGCGACTATCTTTCGCGGCAGATCAAATACTACGTGCCGGAAGGCCAACGGCTGGAAATCACCTTCACCGACATCGACATGGCGGGCGACTTCGAGCCCTGGCACGGGCCCAACTGGCAGGACGTGCGGATCGTGAAGGACATTTATCCGCCGCGGATGGACCTGTCGTTCCGGCTGGTGGACGCGAACGGCAACGTGCTCAAGCAGGGCACGCGCAAGCTGAACGACCTCGCGTTCATGCTGCGGGTGAGCCCGATCGACCGGAACGATCCGCTGCGCTATGAAAAGGCGCTGCTCGACGATTGGTTGAAGCAGGACTTTCCGCCGGTGAAGCATGGCTGAGCGGTGGGCCGAAAAAAATTCTGCCGACCGCGGGTTGCATCGACCCGCGGTCGTTTTATTTTGGATCCGTTGAACCCGACCGCCGCCGAATCCGTCACCCGCCTCGACAAATGGCTCTGGGCGGTGCGGGTGTTCAAAACCCGCAGCCTCGCGACCGATGCGTGCCGCGCCGGCAGCGTGGCGGTCAACGAGCAGCCGGCGAAGCCGGCGCGCGACGTGCGCAGCGGCGAAACGGTCACGGTGAAACAGGGGCTCGTCACGCGCACCCTGGGCGTGCGGGCGATCCCGGGATCGCGCGTCGGCGCGAAACGCGTGGCCGATTATTGCGCTGAACTCACGCCGCCGGAGGAGTTCGCCAAAGCGCGCGAACAGCGCGTGCAGCAGTTGCTCGAGCGCGAGAAAGGCAGCGGCCGGCCGACGAAACGCGACCGCCGCCTGTTGGACAAATTGCTGGGCTGAACGCGTGCGCGCTTCGCTCGTCGGCAAGTTTTTGGAGGCCAACGCGGCGGCGGAGAATTCCCTTGCCTTGGCGGCGAGCGCGTGCACGTTAGCCGCACTTCGTTAGAGAAAGCGTTTAGATGACAGTTTCTGGTGAGTCGTTGGCTGAGCGTTTGGCTTAAGTGATGATTTCGAAACCCAATAGTGGGAACGGACTGGCAGCGGACGGTGGATCTACGAGACATCACTAATGAGTAACTCCAAACTATACGTCGGTAACCTGTCGTTTAAGACCACGGAAGACGAGCTCCGCTCCGCGTTCGGCCAGTTCGGTTCCGTCACCGACGTCTACGTCGCGATGGACAAGATGACCGGCCGCCCGCGCGGCTTCGCGTTCGTCACCATGGGCACCGCCGAAGAGGCGAAGGCCGCGGCGGAAAAGATGAACGGCCAGGATCTCGGCGGCCGTCAGTTGACGGTCAACGAGGCCCGTCCGAAGGAAGAGCGCCCGGGTGGCGGCTTCGGCGGCGGCGGCGGTGGCCGCGGCTTCGGTGGCGGCGGCGGCGGCGGTGGCCGC